>NZ_JBIAJE010000001.1:0-216311 GCF_042871785.1 Streptomyces sp. NPDC005551
ACGCCCGGTTACATTCCGAACCCGGAAGCTAAGCCTTACAGCGCCGATGGTACTGCAGGGGGGACCCTGTGGGAGAGTAGGACGCCGCCGAACAAATTTTGACAGAGCTGGTCCCCGAACTTCGGTTCGGGGACCAGCTCTTTTTTGTTGTGCGTCACTTGCAGTTCACGTTGCGCGACCACCATCCGAGGCATGGGTACTGCTGCAATGCTCAGGGCCGCGGGTGTCGGAGCCGGCGACGAGGTCATCGTGCCGGCCTTCGGGAACGTCGAGGTCGCCGAGGCCGTGACCCTGGCCGGGGCGATACCGGTGTTCGCCGACATAGACCCGGCGACGTACTGCCTGGACGCCCTCGCGGTCGAGGACGTGGTGACCCCGCGGACCGCTGCCGTGGTCGTCGTACACCGCTTCGGGCGGCCGGCCGCCATCACCCGCCTGCACGGGATCGGACAGCAGCACGGCCTCCTGGTGCTGGAGCACGGCGAATCCGACGCACCGTACGACGAGATGGCGCAGCGCAGGGCGCGGGCCGCCTACCTCGACGCGCGGCTCAGCGGAGTACGGACACCGGACGGCGCGGACGGGCACACCTACCAGCAGTACGTGGTACGCGTGCCCGGCAACGGGCGGCCCGACCGGGACGCCTTCGCGCGGGCGGT
This sequence comes from Streptomyces sp. NPDC005551, assembly GCF_042871785.1. Classification (NCBI taxonomy): domain Bacteria; kingdom Bacillati; phylum Actinomycetota; class Actinomycetes; order Kitasatosporales; family Streptomycetaceae; genus Streptomyces; species Streptomyces sp. NPDC005551. Next base: position 660 of record NZ_JBIAJE010000001.1, read on the forward strand.
GCGGGCCAAAGGCATCGACTGCCGGGTGCCCGTGAAGACACCGGTGCACCGCATGCCCGGGTTCCGCCGCGACGTCTGTCTCCCGGAGACCGAGCGCGCCTCGGACGAGACGCTCGCCCTGCCCGTGGACGCCTCACTGACCAAGCGCGACATGCAGCGGCTGGTCTCCGCGTGCAATGCGCTCGGGGGACTGCTGCAACCCGCCTTCTGATCACGGCGGACTGGTTGGGTCCACGGTTCTGTTCGGGGTATGATCTATTCCGTTGCCGCGGGGGAAACCTCGAAAAGGCGACCGGCCCCCATAGCTCAGTCGGCAGAGCGTCTCCATGGTAAGGAGAAGGTCAACGGTTCGATTCCGTTTGGGGGCTCCACACGAAAAGGCCTCCGCCCATCCGGGCGGGGGCCTTTCTTCGTATTCGATTCGGGGTCTCCGACGAATCGGACTTCCGGCTTTTTCGGACAGCCGGCGGGACAGTCCGTCGGTCAGTCCCTCTGAAGGCCCGGGACGCGCATCGCGAGAATCGCCATGTCGTCAGACGGGGCGTCCGAGGCGAAACGCTCCACGGCACGCATGATGCGCGCCGCCACCGCACCGGCCGTCAGCCCCGTGCAGGTGGTGAGGACATCGGCCAGACCGTCGTCGCCGAGCATGCGGGTGCCCTCACGACGCTCGGTCACCCCGTCCGTCACGCAGAGGAGCACATCGCCGGGATCCAGCGTCACCGTCTCCTCGTACAGCTCCAGGTCCTCCATGACGCCGAGCAGGGGCTGCGGTTCCGCGGCCGGTTCGACCGTGCCGTCCTGGCGCAGGCGGAGCGGCAGCGGATGCCCCGCGCAGACCACCTTGAGGATGGCCGAGCCGTCCTCCTGCGGCCACAACTCCCCGTACAGGAGCGTCAGGAAGCGGCTGCGGGCGCCCTCGTCGAGAATCGCGGAGTTCAGGCGCTCCAGGACGGCCGGGCCGCCGAAGCCCTCGCGGGCGAGGAGCCGCAGCGCGTGCCGCGCCAGGCCCGTGACCGCAGCAGCCTCCGGGCCCGTACCGCAGACGTCGCCGATGGCGAAGCCGTAGGCACCGTCGCGGATCGGGAAGACGTCGTAGAAGTCGCCGCCCACCTCGTTGCCCTCGCCGGCCGCGCGGTAGATGACCTCGACCTCCACGCCGTCGATCACGGGGAGTTCGGGCGGCAGCAGGCTGCGCTGGAGGGACTGGCTGATGGCCGTGCGCTCCGAGTACAGGCGGGCGTTGTCCAGGGCGAGCGCGGCCCGGCGGCTCAGGTCCTCCGCCAGCTCCAGGATCTCCTGGCGGAAGTGCTCGTCCGACGGCTTGCCGAGCGTGAGCATGCCGATGACGCGGTTGCGGGCCACCAGCGGGAGGACGACGGTCTCGCCGCCGACCGCCGCGGCGGTGGCGAGGTTCGTGCCGATGCCGGAGCCCGACGACGGGGACTCGCCCAGGCCGAGACTGCGCATTGAGGTGCGCAGCGCCGTCTGGTGGGCCGCCTCGGCGGGGGCCGACCAGACGCGGGCGCCGGGGGTGGGGACCGGATCGGGCGGCGAGATCTTGGACAGCAGGGCCTTGAGGCCGTCGATGCGCTCCTCGTCCTCATGCAGGACGTACGAGAGATACGGGTCCGAGGACTGGTCGGCGATCGTGTAGACAGCGCACCAGGTGGCCAGCGTGGGGACCGTCATCTGGGCCATCAGGGCCAGCGTCTGGTCGCGGTCCAGGGTGCCGGCGAGGAGGTCGGAGGCCTCGACGAGGAAGGACAGGGAGCCGCGGCGCAGGCGTTCCAGCTCGCCGAGGCGGGCGGACTCGACGGCCAGCGCGATGCGGTCGGCGGCGAACTGCAGGCGCAGCGCCTCCTCGTTCGAGTACCTGCCGGGCGCCTCGGCGGCGACACCGAGGGAGCCGGTGAGGCGGCCCTCGACCTTCAGGGGGACGGTGACGACGGAGCGCATTCCGGTGCCGTTCAGCAGGGGGACGGCACCGGGGACGGCCGCGAGGTCGTCGTGGACGGCCGGCATGCGGGCCGAGCCGTAGCGGCCGGGGCCCGCCTCGACGGGGACGCGGGCGAAGCGCTGACGGGCGGAGGGCAGGCCTGTCGAGGCGCGTACCTCCAGTTCCGTCTCGTCGTCGGTGGCGAGGAGCAGGAAGGCGGAGTCGGCGTCGAGCATGTCGCGGGCGCGCTCCACCGTGCGCTGGAGGAGGCCGTCCAGGTCGTCCGGGGCCGGAGAGCCGATGAAGACCTCGAACGGGTCGGTGCTCTGGCCCTCGCTCATGGTGCCGGAGTCGGCGGAGGCGCCGCGCAGGGGGGTCTGCAGGACGGCGCGTTCGTGATTGCGCACCAGGAGGCAGACCGTCGAGGGTTCGCCGCCCGTGTCGCGGACGCGCAGGTGGGACGCGTACACGGCGATCACGCGGCCGTCGGCGCCGCGGAGGCCGTAGCTGCCCTCCCAGCGCGAGAGCTGGAGGGCCTCGACGATGCCGGTGCTGGTGCCGGGGGTGTGCGGCCAGGCGGCGAGGTCCGTGAGCGGTTTGCCGGTGACCTGCTCCGCCGTGTATCCGAAGAGTTCCTCGGCGTCCTCGTTCCAGGCGGTGATGGCGCCGGTGCGGTCGATCTGGACGACGGCGACGCGTACCCGGCCGTCGGCGAGGGGGAGCAGCGCGGCGGGGAGGGCGGGACCGGCGGTGCGGGTGCCCACCGCGCGCTCGGGCAGGTCGAGCTGGAACCAGACCCGCTTCCGGGTGGGCGTGTACTCGACGCCCCAGCGGTCGGCCAGGGCCCCGCAGAGCTGGAGGCCGCGGCCGCCCTCCCGGTCGGGGCTGCCCATGCCCGCGGAGGTCCCCTGGAGCGGGATCTCGCGTTCCGGGTAGCGGTCGGCCACCTCGACGCGTACGCCGTCGTCACTGCGCAGACACAGGACGTCGGCGGACGTGCCGGCGTGCACCACGGCGTTGGTGACCAGTTCACTGGTGAGGACCACGGCGTCGTCGACGATGTCGGCGAAGCCCCAGCCCTGGAGGGTGTCACGTACGAACCCGCGGGCGGTCGCGACCGATCGCCCCAGGGGCTCGAAGGTGGCGGCCGCGCGCGCGGTGATCACAGAACTCCTCGTCCGGTTGTCGGCGTGCAGGGCTCCGTGGTCTACCCGCTCCTGCCGGGGCAGGGGCTGGTCCCCCGTCGGCCGGGGATCCCGGGGTGCTTCCCCGGGACGCAGTCCGGTGGTCATGGTGCGGCGCCCCTCCGATGCCTGCCCGCTCGTGCTCGTGCCACCGCCCAGTCCGGACGGAACCGGCGTGGCTGGACAGCCGCATGCAAGGTTACTTACCTTCGCGGTCCGCGCGGATGCCGGTCGCCGGTGTTTCCGTCCGGAGGGTGTGCGGACGATGTGCGAGCTGCCGAACTGTTATGGCCTGGTTCGGCCGGGGTGAAACACTGGGGATGCTCCTTGGGAAGGTCCGGGCAGGCAGAGGACCTTCCGAGTGTGCCGGGCAGAGGTACGTTCGGTACGCCGAGCGGAAGTACCTGAGCACGCAGAGCAGTAATGGTCGACCCCTGCGGGAGGGACACAGTGGAGTCTGGCGCAGCGACGCGGGGCACGAGGACGCGCGCGAAGGACGGACAGTCCCCGAGCGGCGGGCGTGCACCGCGCGGTGGTACGACAGCGGTGGACACGGCCGCGCTGAACCGGCTGCTGGCCGCCCTGGTCTCGATGCGGGACGGCAACTTCCGCAAGCGGCTGACGGTCTCCGGCGACGGTGTGATGTCGGAGATCGCGGCGGTCTTCAACGAGGTGGCCGACCGGAACCTCCAGCTCACCGGCGAGCTGTCGCGGGTGCGGCGCATGGTCGGACGTGAGGGCAAGCTCACCGAGCGGCTGGAGACGGGTGCCTGCGAGGGCTCCTGGGCGGCCGCGATCGAGGCGTCCAACGCGCTGGTCGACGATCTCGTACGGCCCGTCTCCGAGGTCGGCCGGGTGCTGTCCGCGGTGGCCGAGGGCGATCTGTCGCCGCGTATGGAGCTGCGGGCGCAGGCTCCGGACGGCAACGGCCATCCGCTGCGCGGCGAGTTCCTCAAGGTCGGGCGCACGGTCAACAACCTGGTCGACCAGTTGTCGACGTTCACCGACGAGGTCACGCGAGTGGCCAGTGAGGTGGGCACGGAGGGCAAGCTGGGCGGGCAGGCGCGGGTGCGCGGGATGTCCGGTTCGTGGAAGGACCTCACGGACTCGGTCAACACGATGGCGTACCGGCTGACGGCTCAGGTGCGGGACATCGCTCTGGTGACGACGGCGGTCGCCAAGGGTGATCTGTCCCGGAAGGTCACGGTTCATGTGGCCGGCGAGATGCTGGAGCTGAAGAACACCGTCAACACGATGGTGGACCAGCTGTCGTCCTTCTCGTCCGAGGTGACGCGGGTCGCCCGGGAGGTGGGCACGGAGGGTGAACTCGGCGGCCAGGCCCAGGTACCGGGTGTGGCGGGAGTGTGGAAGGACCTCACCGACTCGGTGAACCTGATGGCCGGGAACCTAACGGCCCAGGTGCGCGGGATCGCGCAGGTGACGACGGCGGTCGCCAGCGGTGATCTGTCGCAGAAGGTGACGGTGTCGGCGCGCGGCGAGGTCGCGCAGCTCGCCGAGACGATCAACCAGATGACCGAGACGCTGCGCACGTTCGCCGACGAGGTCACGCGGGTGGCGAACGAGGTCGGCGGCGAGGGCCGGCTCGGCGGCCAGGCGAACGTGCCGGGTGCGGCGGGCACCTGGAAGGACCTCACCGACTCGGTGAACACGGTCTTCCGGAATCTGACCACGCAGGTGCGGGACATCGCCGCGGTGACGACGGCGGTGGCCAACGGTGACCTGTCGCAGAAGGTCACCGTCGACGTGGCCGGCGAGATGCTGGAGCTGAAGAACACCGTCAACACAATGGTCGACCAGCTGTCGTCCTTCGGTGCCGAGGTCACGCGCGTGGCGCGGGAGATCGGCGTCGAGGGCGAGCTGGGCGGCCAGGCGCAGGTGCCGGGCGCGGCGGGTACGTGGAAGGACCTCACGGACTCGGTCAACACGGCGTTCCGCAACCTCACCGGTCAGGTGCGCAACATCGCGCAGGTGACGACGGCGGTGGCGAACGGCGACCTGTCGCAGAAGGTCACCGTCGACGTGTCCGGCGAGATGCTCCAGCTGAAGAACACCGTGAACACGATGGTGGACCAGCTGTCGAGCTTCGCGGACCAGGTGACGCGGATGGCCCGGGACGTAGGTACGGAGGGCCGCCTCGGCGGTCAGGCCCGCGTGGACGGCGTGTCCGGTACGTGGAAGGAGCTCACCGACTCCGTCAACTTCATGGCGGGCAACCTGACCTCGCAGGTGAGGCAGATCGCCCAGGTGACGACGGCGGTGGCGCGGGGTGACCTGTCTCAGAAGATCGACGTGGACGCGCGCGGCGAGATCCTGGAGCTGAAGAACACCATCAACACGATGGTCGACCAGCTCTCCGCGTTCGCGGACCAGGTGACGCGGGTCGCCCGTGACGTGGGCACGGAGGGCCGGCTGGGAGGTCAGGCACAGGTGCCCGGCGTGGCCGGTGTGTGGCGCGACCTGACGGACTCGGTGAACGGCATGGCCGGCAACCTCACCGCGCAGGTCCGCAACATCGCGCAGGTCGCGACAGCTGTGGCCCGCGGTGACCTGTCGCAGAAGATCGACGTGGACGCGCGCGGCGAGATCCTGGAGCTGAAGAACACCCTCAACACGATGGTGGACCAGCTCTCGAACTTCGCCGAGCAGGTCACGCGGGTGGCCCGTGAGGTGGGTACGGAGGGCATCCTCGGCGGGCAGGCCGAGGTGCAGGGTGTCTCCGGCACCTGGAAGGACCTCACGCAGTCCGTGAACTTCATGGCGAACAACCTGACCATCCAGGTGCGCAACATCGCCGAGGTCACGACCGCCGTCGCCAAGGGCGACCTGTCGAAGAAGATCACCGTCGACGCGAAGGGCGAGATCCTCGAACTGGTCACCACGGTCAACACGATGGTCGACCAGCTCTCCAACTTCGCCGAGCAGGTGACCCGGGTGGCCCGTGAAGTGGGCACCGAGGGCAACCTGGGCGGGCAGGCGCGGGTGCCGGGTGTCACGGGCATCTGGAAGGACCTCAGCGACAACGTCAACGTGATGGCCAACAACCTGACCAATCAGGTGCGGAACATCTCGCAGGTCGCGACGGCGGTGGCCAACGGCGACCTCACCAAGAAGGTGACGGTCGAGGCGAGCGGGGAGGTCGCGCAGCTCGCCGACACCGTCAACACCATGGTGAAGACGCTGAGTTCGTTCGCCGACCAGGTGACCCGGGTGGCGCGTGAGGTGGGCACGGACGGCATCCTCGGCGGGCAGGCGCGCGTGCCGGGGGTGTCCGGCACGTGGAAGGACCTCACCGAGTCCGTGAACGGGATGGCGTCCAACCTGACCGGTCAGGTGCGCAATATCGCGATGGTCACGACGGCCATCGCGAAGGGCGACCTGACGAAGAAGATCGACATCGACGCGCGCGGCGAGATCCTGGAGCTCAAGACCACCATCAACACGATGGTCGACCAGCTGTCGTCCTTCGCGGAGGAGGTCACCCGCGTCGCCCGTGAGGTGGGCACCGAGGGCCAGCTGGGCGGCCAGGCGCGGGTCCGCGACGTCGACGGCACCTGGCGCGACCTCACCGAGTCGGTGAACGAGATGGCGGGGAACCTGACCCGGCAGGTGCGCGCCATCGCGCGCGTGGCGACCGCGGTGACCCGCGGCGACCTGAACCTGAAGATCGACGTGGACGCCTCGGGCGAGATCCAGGAGCTTCAGGACTACATCAACAAGATGATCGCCAACCTGCGCGACACCACCATCGCCAACAAGGAGCAGGACTGGCTCAAGGGCAATCTGGCGCGCATCTCGGCCCTGATGCAGGGGCGGCGCGATCTGGAGGACGTGGCCTCGCTGATCATGAGCGAGCTGACGCCGGTCGTCTCCGCGCAGCACGGTGCGTTCTTCCTCTCCATGCCGCTGCCGGACGGCAAGGACGCGGGCGCCCAGGACGAGGAGGCGTACGAGCTGCGGATGCTCGGCTCGTACGGCTACTCGATGGGCTCCATGCCGACGTCGTTCCGGCCCGGTGAGGCGCTGATCGGGACGGCGGCGCAGGAGAAGCGCACGATCCTGGTGGAGAACGCGCCGAGCGGCTACCTGAAGATCTCCTCCGGGCTCGGTGAGGCGCCGCCGGCGCAGGTGATCGTGCTTCCGGTGCTCTTCGAGGGCACCGTCCTCGGGGTGATCGAGCTGGCGTCGTTCACGCCGTTCACGCACATCCAGAAGGACTTCCTGAACCAGATCGCCGAGATGATCGCGACGAGCGTCAACACCATCTCCGTCAACACGAAGACGGAGGTGCTGCTGAAGCAGTCGCAGGAGCTGACCGAGCAACTCCGTGAGCGGTCGGCCGAGTTGGAGAACCGGCAGAAGGCCCTCCAGGAGTCCAACGCCGAACTGGAGGAGAAGGCCGAGCTGCTGGCCCAGCAGAACCGTGACATCGAGGTCAAGAACACCGAGATCGAGGAGGCGCGGCAGGTCCTCGAGGAGCGCGCCGAGCAGCTCGCGGTGTCGATGCGCTACAAGAGCGAGTTCCTCGCCAACATGTCGCACGAGCTGCGTACGCCGCTCAACTCCCTGCTGATCCTGGCGAAGTTGCTCGCGGACAACGCCGACTCCAATCTCACTCCGAAGCAGGTCGAGTTCGCCGAGACGATCCACGGCGCGGGTTCCGACCTGCTCCAGCTGATCAACGACATCCTCGATCTGTCGAAGGTCGAGGCGGGCAAGATGGACGTCTCGCCGACCCGCATCGCCCTGGTGCAGCTCGTCGACTACGTGGAGGCGACCTTCCGCCCGCTGACGGCGGAGAAGGGGCTCGACTTCTCCGTGCGGGTCTCGCCGGAGCTGCCCGCCACGCTGCACACCGACGAGCAGCGCCTCCTTCAGGTGCTGCGCAACCTGCTGTCCAACGCGGTGAAGTTCACCGACTCGGGAGCGGTGGAACTGGTCATCCGGCCGGCGGGCGCGGACGTGCCGGTGGCCATCCGGGAGCAGCTTCTGGAGTCCGGTTCGCTGCGGGACGCGGACGGTGATCTGATCGCCTTCTCGGTGACCGACACCGGTATCGGGATCGCGGCGAGCAAGATGCGGGTGATCTTCGAGGCGTTCAAGCAGGCGGACGGCACGACCAGCCGCAAGTACGGCGGTACGGGGCTCGGGCTGTCCATCTCGCGGGAGATCGCGCGGCTGCTCGGCGGGGAGATCCACGCGCAGAGCGAACCGGGGCGCGGCTCCACGTTCACGCTGTATCTGCCGCTGTACCCGAGTGAACTGCCGCCGCAGGGCTACGGGCAGCTGGCGCCGGAGCTCGGAGCGGGGGAACTGCTCGCGTCGGAGGCGGAGCAGGCCGGGTCCGGCGTCGAGACGCCGGCCGAGGTGAGGTCTTACCAGGACACCCAGAACGGTCCCGCCGCGCTCTTCAGGCGGCGGCGCCGGGCGGTGCCCGCCGCCGAGCAGCGGCCGGGGCTCGGCGGGCCGTCGGCGGCCGGGGCGACGCCGGAGCGGTGGCAGGGTGACGGGCAGCAGCAGGAGACACCGCGGCCGAGGTCCGGCATCCGCTTCGACAGCGAGAAGGTGCTCATCGTCGACGACGACATCCGCAACGTCTTCGCGCTCACCAGCGTCCTGGAGCAGCACGGCCTGTCCGTGCTGTACGCGGAGAACGGCCGCGAGGGCATCGAGGTGCTGGAGCAGCACGACGACGTGACGGTCGTCCTGATGGACATCATGATGCCGGAGATGGACGGGTACGCGACGACCACGGCGATTCGCCGGATGCCGCAGTTCGCGGGCCTGCCGATCATCGCGCTCACCGCGAAGGCGATGAAGGGCGACCGGGAGAAGGCCCTCGAGTCGGGTGCCTCCGACTACGTGACGAAGCCGGTCGACCCGGATCACCTGCTCTCGGTCATGGAGCAGTGGATGCGGGGGGAGTGAGGCGGGCACACCGCTACACCGTGTCAGCGGCAGGGGGGCCGGGCCGGGTGATCCGGATCACCCGCCGGGACCGCCCCCGCGCCCCTGTGCCGACCCGGGCCCATGGTGGAACGCGCCCGACGTGCGTGACTGACGGTGCTCGAAGTCGTGTAGAACCCGGGATGCGGGGAACCTTCTGGTCTCCTACCGCGTTTCTGCTACGTGCACAGTGACATCACGGTGACAGGGTGTGGCGACGAGCGGGGTGCGGCTACGATGACCGGCACAAGGACGGGCGGCGCAAGGGAGTCGTCCCCTGGGGCGGCGCCCGGCGCACTGCCGGGGCGAGGAGGGCGGGCCATGGTGCAGAAGGCCAAGATCCTCCTGGTCGATGACCGGCCGGAGAATCTGCTGGCGCTGGAGGCCATCCTCTCTGCGCTCGATCAGACACTGGTGCGGGCATCGTCAGGGGAGGAAGCGCTCAAAGCGCTGCTGACCGACGATTTCGCGGTCATCCTGCTGGACGTGCAGATGCCGGGGATGGACGGTTTCGAGACCGCCGCCCACATCAAGCGGCGGGAGCGGACGCGGGACATCCCGATCATCTTCCTGACCGCGATCAACCACGGCCCGCACCACACGTTCCGCGGGTACGCGGCCGGCGCGGTGGACTACATCTCCAAGCCGTTCGACCCATGGGTGCTGCGTGCGAAGGTCTCCGTCTTCGTCGAGCTCTACATGAAGAACTGCCAACTCCGTGAGCAGGCCGCCCTGCTGCGGCTCCAGCTGGAGGGCGGCGGCAAGGCGGCGCTCGGTGACGCCAAGGAGCCGGCCGGACTGCTCGCCGAGCTGTCCGCGCGGCTCGCGGCCGTCGAGGAGCAGGCCGAGGCACTGTCCAAGCAGCTCGACGACGACTCCGCCGACGCCGTCGCGGTGGCGACCGCGGCTCATCTCGAACGCAAACTCACGGGCCTGCGCAGGGCCCTGGACGCCCTGGAGCCCGGTACCGGGAGCGGCGCTCCTTCGGTTTCCTCGCAGAACTGACGCGCGGCACCCGCCGGTTGCCTGCCGGGGAACGAACCGTTCCCCGGCGCGGCTCGGTGTGGCGCGAGGCGCGGAACCGGTGAACCGGCGTCAGTTCCGGTCCCCGGCAGGGGCGACACGAACGGGTGAAGCAGTAGGCACACGTGTCCGCTGTCGTCTCCACCGGTAACCTCACACCCATGGCCTCACGTCAGCCCGCAGCCAAGAAGCCGCCCGCGAAGAAGGCGGTCGTTCCGACGCGGGCTCCGGCGAAGAAGGCCCCCGCCAAAAAAGCCGTCCCGAGACGGGCGCCGGCCAAGAAGGCCGCCGTCAGGAAAGCCCCTCCCCGGCCGGCGCCCAGTCCGACCGGGGGCGTGTACCGGCTCGTACGCGCCGTGTGGCTCGGCGTCGCGCACGCCGTCGGAGCGCTGTTCCGCGGCATAGGGGCGGGTGCCAAGGGACTCGACCCGGCGCACCGCAAGGACGGCGTCGCGCTGCTGCTGATCGGCCTCATGCTGATCACCGCGGCCGGTACGTGGTCGAACCTCCAGGGGCCCGTCGGCGAGCTCGTCGAGATGCTGGTGACCGGCGCCTTCGGCCGGCTCGACCTGCTCGTCCCGATACTGATCGGCATCGTCGCCGCGCGCCTCATCCGGCACCCGGAGAAGCCCGAGGCCAACGGCCGCATCGTCATCGGGCTGTCCGCCCTCGTGATCGGCGTGCTCGGCCAGGTGCACATCGCGTGCGGGGCGCCCGCGCGCAGCGACGGCATGCAGGCGATAAGGGACTCCGGCGGACTGATCGGCTGGGGCGCGGCGACTCCGCTGACGTTCACGATGGGCGACGTCCTCGCCGTACCGCTGCTGGTGCTGCTGACCGTCTTCGGTCTGCTGGTCGTCACGGCGACCCCGGTCAACGCGATTCCGCAGCGGCTGCGCCTGCTCGGCATGAAGCTCGGCATCCTCGCGCCCCCCGAGGACGTGGACGTCTTCGGCGAGGACGACGAGCGCTACGAGGAGCAGTGGCGCGAGGCGCTGCCCGCGCGCTCCCGGCGCCCGCGCGCCCCTGAGGCGTACGACCCGGACGGTGTCGAGCAGGAGGCGCTCACCAAGCGCCGGAGCCGCCCCCGGCGCTCCGCCGTGCAGCAGCCCGACATGGACCGCCCCATGGACGCGGTCGACGTCGCCGCGGCCGCCGCTGCCGCGCTGGACGGTGCCGTCATGCACGGAATGCCGCCCTCGCCGCTGGTGGCCGACCTCACGCAGGGCGTGAGCCCGGAGCGGGACGGTTACGAGGAGACGACGCCGGTCCCGGCCGCGCGTGCCAAGACCGCTCCGGCCGCCCGGCCCGGCGCGAGTGCCAAGCCGGCGAAGCAGGACCCGTTCAGGGCCGACGCCGTCGTGCCCGACCTGACCAAGGCCGCGCCCGAGCCGCCGCGTGAACTGCCCTCCCGCGCGGAGCAGCTCCAGCTCTCCGGGGACATCACCTACGCGCTGCCGTCCCTGGACCTGCTGGAGCGCGGCGGCCCGGGCAAGACGCGCAGCGCCGCCAACGACGCCGTGGTCGCCTCGCTGTCGAACGTCTTCATGGAGTTCAAGGTCGACGCCGCCGTCACCGGCTTCACGCGCGGCCCGACGGTCACCCGCTACGAGGTCGAGCTCGGCCCCGCCGTGAAGGTCGAGCGGATCACGGCGCTCACCAAGAACATCGCGTACGCCGTCGCCAGCCCGGACGTGCGGATCATCAGCCCGATCCCCGGCAAGTCGGCGGTCGGCATCGAGATCCCGAACACCGACCGCGAGATGGTCAACCTCGGTGACGTGCTGCGCCTCGCGGACGCGGCCGAGGACGACCACCCGATGCTGGTCGCGCTCGGCAAGGACGTCGAGGGCGGCTACGTGATGGCCAACCTGGCGAAGATGCCGCACGTCCTGGTGGCCGGCGCGACCGGCTCCGGCAAGTCGTCCTGCATCAACTGCCTGATCACCTCGGTCATGGTGCGCGCGACCCCGGAGGACGTGCGCATGGTGCTCGTCGACCCCAAGCGCGTCGAGCTGACCGCGTACGAGGGCATCCCGCACCTGATCACGCCGATCATCACGAACCCGAAGCGGGCCGCCGAGGCGCTCCAGTGGGTCGTACGGGAGATGGACCTGCGCTACGACGACCTCGCGGCGTTCGGGTACCGGCACATCGACGACTTCAACGAGGCGATCAGGAACGGCAAGGTGAAGCTGCCGGAGGGCAGCGAGCGCGAGCTGAGCCCGTACCCGTATCTGCTGGTGATCGTCGACGAGCTCGCGGACCTGATGATGGTCGCCCCGCGCGACGTCGAGGACGCGATCGTGCGCATCACGCAGCTCGCGCGCGCGGCCGGCATCCACCTGGTGCTCGCCACGCAGCGGCCGTCCGTGGACGTCGTCACGGGTCTGATCAAGGCGAACGTGCCGTCCCGGCTCGCCTTCGCCACCTCCTCGCTCGCCGACAGCCGGGTCATCCTCGACCAGCCGGGCGCCGAGAAGCTGATCGGCAAGGGCGACGGACTCTTCCTGCCGATGGGGGCGAACAAGCCGACCCGTATGCAGGGCGCCTTCGTCACCGAGGACGAGGTCGCGGCCATCGTGCAGCACTGCAAGGACCAGATGGCCCCGGTCTTCCGGGACGACGTCACCGTGGGCACCAAGCAGAAGAAGGAGATCGACGAGGACATCGGCGACGACCTCGACCTGCTGTGCCAGGCGGCCGAGCTGGTCGTCTCCACCCAGTTCGGGTCCACCTCGATGCTCCAGCGCAAGCTGCGCGTCGGCTTCGCCAAGGCGGGCCGGCTGATGGACCTCATGGAGTCGCGGAACATCGTCGGCCCGAGCGAGGGCTCCAAGGCGCGTGACGTGCTCGTGAAGGCGGACGAGCTGGACGGAGTGCTGGCCGTGATCCGCGGGGAGACCGAGGGGTAGGGAAACGGGGCGCACGGGCCGTCCCAGGGGTGGATCCGCGCCCGGCGGGTATTCGAACGTGACTTACCCGTAAGGGTTCCGTGAGCAACCGTTTCCCTTCGGCGTACGTCAAGTTGAGCGAGGGGACAGGTACACGTCCCAGCATCAGGATGACCGGCCATTCTGATGGCGTACAAAGTCCCACCGCCCGGTTGCCCCACCCTTTCGTACCCCCCCTAGACTGAACCTCCAGCACAGGTGGCTACACGCTCGAAAGGCGCCCCCGTGTCCATCGGCAACTCCCCTGACGGCAACTCCCCCGAAGACGAGCGTCCGTTCGAAGACGATCGCGAGGCGGAACGCCCCTCGATCGGTCACGCCCTGCGGCAGGCGCGCATCGACGCCGGGCTGACCGTCGACGACGTCAGCACCGCCACCCGGGTCCGCATCGCCATCGTGCACGCCATCGAACAGGACGACTTCACGCCCTGCGGCGGTGACGTCTACGCCCGCGGTCACATCCGGACACTGGCGCGCGCCGTCCACCTCGATCCGGCCCCCCTCCTCGCGCAGTACGACGCCGGCCACGGCGGGCGTCCCGCCCCGACCCCCGCGGCCCCCCTCTTCGAGGCGGAACGGATCCGCCCGGAGCGACGCGGGCCGAACTGGACCGCCGCCATGGTCGCCGCGATCGTCGCGGTGATCGGCTTCGTCGGGTTCACCATGGTCAAGGGCGGTGACGACGGGGACAGCACGGCGGCCCAGGTCGCCGAGGGGTCCACGCCCACCGCCGGCAAGACCGCGGCCAAACCCACCCGCAGCAAGCCCACCGACCCCAAGCCGGACCCGACCGACAGCGCGATCGCGGCGGCGCCCCAGGACAAGGTGACCGTCCAGGTCAGCGCCACCGACGGCCGCAGCTGGATCTCCGCCAAGGACCACAACGGCCGGATGCTCTTCGACGGACTGCTCAAGAAGGGCCAGTCGAAGACCTTCCAGGACAGCACGAAGATCAACCTCATCCTGGGTGACGCCGGCGCCATCCAGCTGTACGTGAACGGCAAGAAGATCGAGAACGACTTCCAGCCGGGCCAGGTCGAGCGCCTGACCTACACGAAGGGCGACCCCGAGGTCGGATAACCGGACCGAGGGGCAGCGCGCGCACGGGGTTGGCCATGATCGGCCAACCCCGTCGACATGAGGCCTCGGCGGGACGAAGTAGTCTTGAGTCCATGCCTGAACGCCGTACCGTCGCACTCGTCACTCTTGGCTGCGCCCGCAACGAGGTGGACTCGGAGGAGCTCGCAGGCCGTTTGGAGGCGGACGGCTGGCACCTCGTGGAGGACGCCGAGCAAGCGGACGTCGCCGTCGTCAACACCTGTGGTTTCGTCGAGGCCGCCAAGAAGGACTCCGTGGACGCCCTCCTGGAGGCCAACGATCTCAAGGGGCACGGCAGAACCCAGGCCGTCGTGGCCGTGGGCTGCATGGCCGAGCGGTACGGCAAGGAGCTCGCCGAGGCGCTGCCCGAGGCCGACGGCGTACTCGGCTTCGACGACTACGCAGACATCTCCGACCGCCTCCAGACCATCCTGAACGGCGGCATCCACGCCTCGCACACCCCGCGCGACCGCCGCAAGCTGCTGCCGATCAGCCCGGCCGCGCGGCAGTCCGCCGGCGACGAGGTCGCCCTGCCCGGCCACGGCGCGCCCACGGACCTGCCGGCGGGCGTGGCCCCCGTGTCCGGCCCGCGTGCCCCGCTGCGCCGCCGCCTGGACGGTTCCCCGGTCGCCTCCGTGAAGCTCGCCTCCGGCTGTGACCGGCGCTGCTCGTTCTGCGCCATCCCGTCCTTCCGCGGCTCCTTCATCTCGCGGCGGCCCAGCGACGTGCTGAACGAGACCCGCTGGCTCGCCGAGCAGGGCGTCAAGGAGGTCATGCTGGTCTCCGAGAACAACACCTCGTACGGCAAGGACCTCGGGGACATCCGTCTGCTGGAGTCGCTGCTGCCCGAGCTCGCGGAGATCGACGGCATCGAGCGCGTGCGGGTCAGCTACCTCCAGCCCGCCGAGATGCGCCCCGGGCTCATCGACGTCCTCACCTCGACGCCGAACATCGCGCCCTACTTCGACCTGTCCTTCCAGCACTCCGCCCCCGACGTGCTGCGCTCGATGCGGCGCTTCGGCGACACCGACCGCTTCCTGGAGCTGCTCGACACCATCCGCGCCAAGGCCCCGCAGGCCGGCGTGCGGTCGAACTTCATCGTGGGCTTCCCCGGGGAGTCCGAGGCCGACCTGGTCGAGCTGGAGCGTTTCCTCACCGGCGCGCGGCTCGACGCCATCGGCGTCTTCGGGTACTCCGACGAGGACGGAACCGAAGCGGCGACCTACGAGAACAAGCTCGACGAGGACGTCGTCGCCGAGCGTCTCGCGCGCGTGGCGCGCCTCGCCGAGGAACTGGTCGCGCAGCGCGCCGAGGAGCGCGTCGGCGAGAGCCTCGAGGTTCTGGTCGAGTCCATCGACGACGAGGAGGGCGCGGTCGGCCGCGCCGCCCACCAGGCTCCGGAGACGGACGGCCAGGTGCTGCTCACGAGCAGCGCGGGCCTGACCGTCGGTCGTATGGTCGAGGCGAAGGTGGTCGGTACGGAAGGTGTCGACCTGGTGGCCGAGCCGCTCCCGGGCTCGTCCGTGGGGACCGAGGAGGCGGGCAGATGACCGGAGTCCCGGCATCCGCGGCGGACAGTTCCCCCAGCGCCCCGGGCACGCCCGGCGCTCCGGACGGAACCAAGCCGGTGCGAAAGCTGGGCGCTGCGGCCGTCGACCAGGCCAGCCTCTGGAACGTCGCGAATCTCCTCACCATGCTCCGGCTCGTGCTCGTGCCGGGCTTCGTGATGCTGCTGCTCGCCGACGGCGGGTACGACCCCGTGTGGCGCGCGTGGGCCTGGGCCGCCTTCGCCGTCGCCATGATCACCGACATCTTCGACGGACACCTGGCCCGCACCTACAACCTGGTCACCGACTTCGGGAAGATCGCCGACCCCATCGCCGACAAGGCGATCATGGGCGCGGCGCTGATCTGTCTGTCCTCGCTCGGCGATCTGCCGTGGTGGGTGACGGGGGTGATCCTCGGGCGCGAGCTCGGGATCACCCTGTTGCGTTTCCTGGTGATCCGCTACGGGGTCATTCCGGCCAGCCGCGGCGGCAAGATGAAGACACTGGCGCAGGGCACCGCGGTCGGGATGTACGTGCTGGCACTGACGGGGCCGCTGGCGAGCCTGAGGTTCTGGGTGATGGCCGTGGCGGTCGCCCTGACCGTCGTGACGGGACTCGACTACGTAAGACAGGCCATTGTGCTGCGCAGGCAGGGAATCGCCGCACGCCGGGCGACCGCCGGGGAGGCCGAACGGTGAGGTCCGAGGCCGCTGAAGTGCTGCGACTACTCACGGTGAGGGGCGAGACGCTCGCCGTCGCCGAGTCTCTCACTGGTGGCCTGGTGGCCGCTGAGATCACCGGGACCCCCGGGGCGTCCAAGGCCTTCCGAGGCTCCGTGACCGCGTACGCCACCCCGCTCAAGCATGAACTGCTCGGGGTCGACGCCACTCTCCTGGCCGAGCGCGGCGCGGTGGATCCGCAGGTCGCGGCCCAGATGGCGGCCGGCGTCCGCAAGGCACTCGGCGCGGACTGGGGGATCGCGACCACCGGCGTCGCCGGCCCCGACAGCCAGGACGGACAGCCGGTCGGTACCGTTTTCGTCGCCGTCGACGGACCCATGACGGAAAGAGCGGATGTCGAATTTGGCGGGAAAGTGGCGTCCCTGCGGTTGAACGGCGACCGTACGGAAATTCGTATGGAGAGTGTACGGAGCGTACTCGCGCTGCTCCTCGCGGAGCTCGCGGACGAACACACCGGAAACGAGCGGGCACAGGATACGGAACAGAACGGGGGGACTTGATGTTTGCAGCCCTGAGTGAACACGACATCGCTCCCCGCACGGCCGCGGCGCAAGGCGGTACGGTGGGGCGTGAAGGATGCGGCTACGCGGTCCGAGGAGGGAGCCACCGATGATTCTGCTCCGTCGCCTGCTGGGTGACGTGCTGCGTCGGCAGCGCCAGCGCCAGGGCCGTACTCTGCGCGAAGTCTCCTCGTCCGCCCGAGTCTCACTCGGCTATCTCTCCGAGGTGGAGCGGGGGCAGAAGGAGGCATCCTCCGAGCTGCTCTCCGCGATCTGCGACGCGCTTGACGTACGGATGTCCGAGCTCATGCGGGAAGTGAGCGACGAGCTCGCCCTCGCCGAGCTGGCACAGTCGGCTGCTGCCACCGAACCGGTGCCCGCACCGGTGCGTCGCCCGATGCTCAATTCCGTATCCGTGACCGGTGTGCCACCGGAGCGGGTCACGATCAAGGCACCTGCCGAGGCCGTCGACGTCGTCGCGGCCTAGCGTTCACAGACCCTCGCGGTCTGCACTGCACCACGTCAGCGAGAGCCCCGGCCGGGGCTTCTCCGGGGAGACCCGGAGGGGACCGGCCGGGGCTCTCGCTTTGCCGCGGGCGCGGCGGAACCCCGTTTGCCGGTGTGCCCCGGGGCGGTCATGGTGGAGAGGCGGTGGCTCGGGGCCGTACTGAATGATCTTGAATCGGAGGATTCGGATGTACGTCGTGAAGAGCCCGTTGTCCGACGCGGACCTGAAGATCGTGTCCGAGGCACTGCAGGGCGCGCTGGTCGACCTGGTGGACCTGTCCCTGGTGGTCAAGCAGGTCCACTGGAACGTGGTCGGGCCGCGGTTCCGGTCCGTCCATCTCCAGCTGGACGACGTAGTGGCCAGTGCGCGGCTGCACTCCGACACGGTGGCCGAGCGGGCCTCGGCGCTGGGCGTCTCACCCGACGGCCGCGCGGCGACGGTCGCCGCCGGCAGCGGGATCGGGACCGTCACCGACGGCTGGGTCAAGGACGCGGACGCCGTGGGGACACTCGTGGAAGCGCTGGGCGCCGTGATCACGCGGATGCGGGAACGGGTCAAGTCAACCGAGAACCCGGACCCCGTCAGCCAGGACCTCCTCATCGGGATCACCGCGGATCTGGAGAAGCACCACTGGATGTTCCAGGCGGAGAACGGCTGAGGCCGGAGTGAAGCGCGGGCGATCCGGACCGTCGGGGCTCGCCGTGGCCCGGAACCCGCCGGGTACCGGGCCACGGCGGACCCCGCGTGTGCGGGAAGCCGGGCGCGCCCGTGGGCAGGGCGCGTCATGGGCGCGTGGAGGAGAACGTCCCGCGTCCGATGCTGGGGCGCGCCCGGGTCCTGGCAGCAAGAGGCGCGTGTGTGCGTGCGGTGCGCCTCTGTGCCGGTGGTGCGCCCTCCCGGCCGGCGAGAGCGGCGGTCTAGCGTCGGGCCGGAGGTGGCCGCCATGGCAGGGCGGATAGCGCGCTGGGGGGCGACGCTGACGCTCGGGGGGCTTTGGTGGTGGGGGATCCTCCGGCTCGCGCTGGCTCCTGACGCAGGTGTGTGGGAGGGAGCCGTCGCGGCCGGAGGGTGGGGGCTGGGCCTGCTGCCCGTGCACTGCGCGCCGAAGGCGCGGGCTGCACGGGCGGTGGTCGCGGACCAGAGGGCGACACGGAGTCCCGGGACGGCCGGGACGGGGCGACGAGGGTCCGGGGGAGGGCGGGGGATGTAGGGCACGAGGGTGCGGGGCGCGGGGGCGCGGAGTGCCGGGGAGTGTTGCGACATCGGGGGGCGGTGAAGGGGGCTGCGACTTCGCGGGGCGGGGCGTTGGGGTGCCGTGACGTGGCCGCCGGGTGGCTGGGCGCCGCGATTCGCCGCACTCTCACCCAAGAGGGGGTGGGTGGTGGGCTGCGGGGCGTGGCTGTCCCGTACCCCCGTCGACTGTCCCTGACTCACCAGGGCATGGCCACGCCGCCGTTCGGGCGGAGGATCTGTCCCGTGGTGAAGGGGGAGGCGTCGGAGGCCAGGTGGAGGACGGCGTGGGCGACGTCCTCGGGCTCACCGACCCGGCCCAGGGGTGACATCCGGGCCATGAACGCCTCGGTGTGTGCCTGCGTCGCCCCGTGCCGGTCGGTCATGGGCGTGCGGACCCAGCCGGGCGCGACGGCGTTCACGCGGATCCCGTGCGGGCCGATCTCCGTCGCCAGCGTCCTGGTGAGCTGGACGACGGCCGCCTTCGCCACGCCGTAGCAGAGCAGGCCGGGCCCTCCGGTGTCGACGGCGCCGGAAGCCATCGTGACGATGCTGCCCCGTACCTGCCGCGCGATCATGTGGCGAGCGGCCTCCTGGCAGGCGTACAGCACGCCCTTGAAGTTGACGCTCCACACCCGGTCCAGGTCCTCTTCCCGCGTCTCCAGGACCGGACTGCTGTGCATGATCCCCGCGACCGCCGCCATGACGTCGAGCCGTTCGCAGGAGTCGACGGCCTTCCGCAGGCCGGTCCGGTCGGTCACGTCGAGCCGGTGGACGCGGGAGGTGCTGCCCTCGTCCTCGATCAGGGCCGCCGTCTCGTGCAGGCCCCGGTCGTCGCGGTCCGCGCAGTGCACCCCGGCTCCCGCCCGGGCGAGCAGGACGGCACAGGCACGGCCGATACCGCTCGCGGCGCCGGTGACGAAGGCCGTGCGGCCGGTGAGGTCGTACGCCGTGAGGGGCATGCAAGGACGGTACGAGCATTTCTGACGGGGCGTCAATTATGTGTGCGGGGTGGAGTCGTGTGGGGTGGGTGCGCGCCGGACGGGGTGGTGCGGGGGCGCGCCGGGCGTGGCTGTTCACGAAGGGTTTTGACCTACCGGAGGTTCAGCGGGGTGCGGTGCGGGTCGAGGGTCCCGCGGCCCGGGGGGTCGTGCGCGGCGGTGTGGGGCCCGTCTGGCAGGACGGGCACCAGTAGGTGGGCCGCTCGCGGGAGCCGTCGCCCTGGTTGGCCAGGCGGATTCGGGTCCCGCACCGCAGGCAGGGACGGGACGCCCGCCCGTACACGAACAGCCGCTGCTCGCGCAGGCCCGTGGTCTGGCGGTCCGGGCGTTCCCTGTTGACCTCGAGGAGTTTCTGGGCGAGCGCCGGAAGGTAGGCGGTGCGCTCGGCGGGAAGCTCGCCGACGGGCAGCCAGGGGGTGACGCCGAGGAGGAAGCACAGCTCGCTCTTGAAGACGTTGCCGATTCCGGCGAGATTGCGCTGGTCGAGCAGGGCCTCGCCGAGGGCCCGGCCGGGCTCGCGCAACAGGTTGGCCAGGGCCGTGTCGGGGTCCCAGTCGGGGCCCAGCAGGTCCGGACCGAGGTGGCCGACGGCACGGTCCTCGTCGGCGGTGCGCAACAGCTCCAGTACGGGGAGCCGGTAGCCGACGGCCGTGCGGTCCGCGTTGCCGAGGACGGCGCGGATCTGGTGGGCGGGGCCGCCGGACCAGCGCCGCCCGTTCTCGAAGACCTTCCAGGAGCCGTCCATACGCAGGTGCGAGTGGAGCGTCAGGCCGCCTTCGATCCGGGTGAGGAGGTGCTTTCCGCGCGGCGTGACGTCCAGGACGGCGCGGCCGGTGAGATCGGCCGTGGCGAACTTGGGCACGCGCAGGTCGGCGTGGGTCAGCACCTTGCCCGCCAGGGCGATGTGCAGTCGTTTCGCCGCCTGCCAGACGGTGTCTCCTTCAGGCATGGGTTCAAGGGTGGCACGGGTCGGGGGACAGCGCCGGTGGCGCCGGCTCACTCATGCACGGAGGCGCAGGCCGCGCGGGTTGGCGATGAAACCCGCTCCCTCCAGGAGGGTGCCGAAGGGGGACGTGAGCGCGGAGGCGCCGTTGATCCGCTCGACGGTGACCGTGCCGAGGGAACCCGCCCGGGCGGCCGTGGACAGGGCCTCCGCGGCCGCCCGGAGGCGCGGATCGTCCGTGGCCTCGGTCTCGGGCGCGGACGGCCAGGCCAGCAGGGTCTTGCCGCCTCGCTCCATGTAGAGGGTCAGCTCGCCGTCGACCAGGACGACCAGGGAGCCGGCCTTGCGGCCCGGCTTGTGTCCGGCGCCCGTCGGGGGCTCGGGCCAGGACAGCGCCGCGCCGTACGCGTTCGCGGGGTCGGCGGCCGCCAGGACCACGGCCCGGGAGGTTCCGTTCGACCGGTTCCGGCCGCCGGGCCCGCCGCCGTTCGCATAGGAGCCGATCGCGGGGCCGCGGCTTCCGGTGGGACGGCCGGGGAAGCCGGGTCCCGCCGAACGGGCGCCGGTGGCGAACGGGTCGGCCCCGTTCGGTGGGGCGAGGTCGCCGGGGAAGGCGAAGTCACCGGGGGCGCCGGAATCACCGGGGAAGCCGGAGCCTGCCGGGCCGTCGGGAGAGGCGGGGGCCTTGGAGGGCTCACCGAAGTGGTCGGGCGGGTCGGAGGGTCCGGCGAAGTCGCCGGGGAAGTCGGGGACGAGGCCAGGACCGAACCCGGGGGCGCCGCCGTCCGTCGCGGGGGAGGCGGGGCCGCCTCGGGACTCGGCGAGGAAGTCCGACCGGAAGTCGGAACCGCCCCGGGATCCCTTGGCGAAATCGGGCTGGTAACCGGGATCCGCGGCCGGGAAGCCGGACGAGAAGCCCTGGGCAGGCAGCGCTTCGCCCCGGTCACGCGCGTTCGCGGCCGCGCGCAGCCGGTCCACCGCACCGTCCATCGCGAACTGCGCGGCACCGAGGCCTTCCACCACGTAGCCGCGACGGGCCTGCCCGGTCTCCTCGAAGGCGGAGAGGATGCGGTAGACCGCGGAGAAGCCGCCCTCGACGCCCTCCGCGGCGACGGCGCCCCGGGTCACCACGCCGTGGCGGTCGAGCAGAGTGCGGGCCAGGGCGTGGGCGCGCACCGTCGGATCGGCCTCGCGGTCGGGCAGCAGCGACCAGCGGCCGGCGACGGTCGGGGGGCCGGTACGGGACTGCGGGCGCGCCGCGCCGGTCAGGGAGCCGTACCGGCCGCGCGGGACCGAGCGCTTCGCACGGTGGGCCGTGGAACCGGCGGTGCGCCCCGAGCCCAGGACGGAACGCATCGGCGCGAGGGTGTCGTTCGTCAGGCGGCCGGACCAGGCCAGGTCCCAGACGGCGTCGGCCAGTCGGGGATCGGTGACGTCGGGATGGGTGGTGGCGCGGACCTGGTCGGCGATCTGGCGGAAGAACAGTCCGTAGCCTCCGGAGAGGGTGCCCAGGACGGACTCGTGGAGGGCGGTCAGCTCCAGCGGGTGCGGTGAGGGCAGAAGGAGCGGGGCCGCGTCCGCCAGGTAGAGCGAGACCCAGCCGTCCTTTCCGGGCAGTGCGCCGGCGCCGGCCCAGACGACTTCCCCGGCGGCGGTCAGCTCGTCGAGCATCGCGGGTGTGTAGTTCGCGACGCGGGAGGGCAGGACCAGCTTCTCCAGGGCGGACGCCGGCACCGACGCGCCCTGCAACTGCTCGACGGCACGGACCAGTCCGTCGACGCCGCGAAGGCCGTGTCCGCTGTCGACGTGCTGCCACTGGGGCAGGAACTGGGCGAGCGCGGCGGGCGGCACCGGCTCCAGCTCGTGGCGCAGGGCGGCCAGGGACCGGCGGCGCAGCCGGCGCAGGACGGCCGCGTCGCACCACTCCTGACCGATGCCCGCGGGATGGAACTCCCCCTGCACCACCCGTCCGTTGGCCGCGAGCCGCTGCAACGCCCCCTCGGTGACGGCCGTGCCGAGCCCGAAGCGGGCCGCGGCGGCGGCCGACGTGAACGGGCCGTGGGTCCGGGCGAACCGGGCGAGGAGATCACCCAGCGGGTCCTTCACCGGCTCGGTGAAGGCCTCCGGGACACCGACGGGCAGTGCCGTGCCCAGCGCGTCGCGCAGGCGGCCGGCGTCCTCGATCGCCGCCCAGTGGTCGGTCCCCGCGACCCGGACTCCGATGGCGCGACGGGCCCCGGCCAGCTCCCGGGCCCACTGCGGTTCGGCACCGCGCTCGGCCAGCTCGGCGTCCGTGAGCGGGCCGAGCACGCGCAGCAGGTCCGCGACGCCTTCCACGTCCTTGATGCGGCGGTCCTCGGTGAGCCACTGGAGCTCCTGCTCCAGCTCGGTCAGCACGTCGGCGTCGAGCAGCTCGCGCAGCTCCGCCTGGCCGAGCAGCTCGGCCAGCAGCCGAGAGTCCAGGGACAGGGCGGCGGCGCGGCGCTCGGCGAGGGGCGAGTCGCCCTCGTACAGGAACTGGGCGACGTAACCGAACAGCAGCGAGCGGGCGAACGGCGACGGCTCCGGAGTGGTGACCTCGACCAGGCGCACCTTGCGGGACTCGATGTCGCCCATCAGTTCCGTGAGACCCGGCACGTCGAAGACGTCCTGGAGGCATTCGCGGACCGCCTCCAGGACGATGGGGAAGGAGCCGAACTCGCTTGCCACCTGGAGCAGCTGGGCCGCTCGCTGACGCTGCTGCCACAACGGGGTGCGCTTGCCGGGACTGCGGCGCGGCAACAGCAGCGCGCGGGCGGCGCACTCGCGGAACCGCGACGCGAACAGCGCCGAGCCACCGACCTGGTCGGTGACGACCTGGTCGACCTCGCCCTTGTCGAAGGTGACGTCCGCGGCGCCGATGGGGGCCCGCTCGGCGTCGTACTCCCTGCCGAGCTTGACGGGCTCCTGGTCGAGGAGGTCCAGGCCCATCAAGTCGGCGTCGGGCAGCCGCAGCACGATGCCGTCGTCGGCGTGCATGACCTGGGCGTCCATGCCGTACCGCTCGGACAGCCTGGCGCCGAGCGCGAGCGCCCAGGGGGCGTGCACCTGGGCGCCGAACGGGGAGTGCACGACGACCCGCCAGTCGCCCAGTTCGTCACGGAAGCGCTCCACGACGATGGTGCGGTCGTCCGGGATGTGCCCGCAGGCCTCACGCTGCTCGGCCAGGTACGACAGGACGTTGTCCGTGGCCCAGTCGTCGAGTCCGGCGGCGAGGAGCCGCAGACGGGCGTCCTCCTTGGAGAGGGAACCGACCTCGCGGAGGAACGCGCCGAGCGCGCGGCCCAGTTCGAGGGGGCGTCCCAGCTGGTCGCCCTTCCAGAACGGCAGCCGGCCGGGGACACCGGGCGCGGGCGAGACCAGGACGCGGTCGCGGGTGATGTCCTCGATGCGCCAGGAGCTGGTGCCGAGCGTGAAGACGTCACCGACCCGGGACTCGTAGACCATCTCCTCGTCGAGCTCACCGACCCGGCCGCCGCCCTTCTTGGGGTCGGCGCCGGCCAGGAACACGCCGAAGAGACCGCGGTCCGGAATCGTGCCCCCGGAGGTGACGGCGAGGCGCTGGGCGCCGGGCCGGCCGGTGATCGTGCCGGCGACCCGGTCCCACACCACGCGCGGACGCAGCTCCGCGAAGGCGTCCGACGGATAGCGGCCCGCGAGCATGTCGAGCACGGCCGTGAACGCCGACTCCGGAAGCGCCGCGAAGGGCGCGGCGCGGCGGACCGTGGCGAGGAGGTCGTCGAACTGCCAGGTGTCGAGGGCGGTCATGGCGACGATCTGCTGGGCCAGCACGTCCAGCGGGTTGGCGGGGACCCGGAGGGACTCGATCGAGCCGGTGCGCATCCGCTCGGTGACCACCGCGGCCTGGACGAGGTCGCCCCGGTACTTCGGGAAGACGACGCCCGTGGAGACCGCGCCCACCTGGTGACCGGCCCGGCCCACGCGCTGGAGGCCGGAGGCCACGGAAGGGGGCGACTCCACCTGGATGACCAGGTCCACCGCACCCATGTCGATACCCAGCTCGAGACTGGACGTCGCGACGACCGCGGGCAGGCGCCCCGCCTTGAGATCCTCCTCGACGAGCGCGCGCTGCTCCTTGGAGACCGATCCGTGGTGGGCGCGGGCGATGACGGTGGGGGCACCCTGGGCCGCGCCCGATCCGCCCATCAGCTCGGCCGGGGAGTGGTGCTCGTCCAGGGGCTCGCCGGTCGCCCGCTCGTAGGCGATCTCGTTGAGCCGGTTGCACAACCTCTCCGCCAGGCGACGGGAGTTGGCGAACACGATCGTCGAGCGGTGGGACAGGATGAGGTCGGTGATCCGCTCCTCGACGTGCGGCCAGATGGACGGCTTCTCGGCGCCCTCCTTGCCGTCGGCGACCGGGGAGCCGCCCAGCTCGGCGAGGTCCTCCACCGGGACGACGACGGAGAGGTCGAACTCCTTGCCGGACGGCGGCTGGACGATCTCCACCTTGCGGCGCGGTGACAGATAGCGCGCGACCTCGTCGACCGGGCGCACGGTCGCCGACAGGCCGATCCGGCGTGCGGGCCTGGGCAGCAGCTCGTCGAGACGCTCCAGGGACAGCGCCAGATGCGCACCGCGCTTGGTGCCCGCGACGGCGTGCACCTCGTCCAGGATCACCGTCTCGATGCCGGTCAGCGCGTCGCGCGTGGCCGACGTCAGCATCAGGAACAGCGACTCCGGCGTCGTGATCAGGATGTCGGGCGGGCGGGTGGACAGGGCCCGGCGCTCGGCGGGAGGGGTGTCTCCGGAGCGGATGCCCACCTTCACCTCCGGCTCGGGCATGCCGAGCCGGACCGCCTCCTGCCGGATGCCGGTCAGGGGGCTGCGCAGATTGCGCTCCACGTCGACGGCGAGGGCCTTGAGCGGTGACACGTACAGCACCCGGCAGCGCTTCCTAGGGTCGGCCGGTGGCGGGGTCGAGGCCAGCTGGTCGAGCGCGGCGAGGAAGGCGGCCAGGGTCTTGCCGGAGCCGGTCGGGGCGACCACGAGCACGTCCGAGCCCTCACGGGTCGCCTTCCACGCCCCGGCCTGGGCGGCGGTGGGCGCGGAGAAGGCTCCCGTGAACCAGCCACGGGTCGCGGGGGAGAAGCCCTCGAGGGCTCGGTGTGCAGAGCTCGCCATGCGTCCATCCTGCACCCGACCACTGACAATGCGCCTGACCTGCGAAAACGGGGTGTGGGTGCGGCGTGGGCAGATGCCGGGCGACGGGGGGGCGCCGACAACCCGCTCCCGGGCCGGTCCGACCCGTCATCGGGCCCGGTCCTCGGCGTCGGCCCGCCGGGCCTCGGCCCGTGGCCGTCCGCCCGCTTCGCACCGCCCGGAGCGGCCCTCGGCGTGTGGCGCAGAATGGAGGGCATGGCGGGTTCCGGGGAGCGGGCACGGCACTGGCAGTACGCGGAACTGCCCGGTGTCGACCTGCTGCGGGCCCGCTACGTCGAGAAGATCTTCGTGCGGCACACCCACGAGAACTTCGTGATCGCCGCCATCGCGGACGGCGTCGAGGTCTTCCACCACGGCGGCGCCGACCGGTACGCGGGCCCCGGCTCCCTGGCCCTGGTCAATCCGGACACTCCGCACACGGGCCGCGCCGGCGTTCCCGAGGGCTGGCGGTACGGGGCCGTGTACCCGTCGCCCGGACTGGTGGCGGAGATCGCCGCCGAGACCACGGCCATCCGCGGAACCCCCGGCTTCACGAGTCCGGTGCTGGACGATCCGTACGCCGCCGGCCTGGTCCACCAAGTGCTCCGGGCGGCCGACGAGGGCAACGCACTCGCCGCGGACACCCTGCTGCGGGTGGCGGTGACCCGGCTCCTGCGGCTGAACGGCGGGCCGATGCCGCACCGGGTCGTACGCACCGCGGGTGCCCGCATCGCCGCACGCGCGCGTGCCGTGCTGGAGGAGCGGATGGCCGATCCGCCGTCCCTGGAGCGGCTCGCCGCCGATCTCGGCGCCAGCCCCTTCGCGCTGCTGCGGGCGTTCCGGGACACCTACGGGATGCCGCCCCACACCTGGCTGACCGACGCCCGCGTCCGACGGGCACGGCACCTCCTGGACGCCGGCACCGCCCCCGTGGAGGCGGCCGTCGCCGTCGGCTTCACGGACCAGCCGCACCTGAACCGCCACTTCACCCGGATCGTGGGTGTGCCTCCCGGCGCGTACCAGCGCGAGCGCAAGAACGTACAAGACCGACGGGGAGACCCGCTCCTATCGTCGGGGGCGTGGGAGAACAGTCGGCGACCGCAGACATACGCGACCAGAACGGACCGGACGACCTCGGCGGCCGGGACCGCCGGGACGCCCGGGACGCCCGGGACGGCCGGGACGCCCGGGACGGCCGGGACGCCCGGGACGGCCGGGACGCCCGGGACCGCCAGGGCGGGCAGAACCGGCGGGCCGGTGAAGCAGACCGGGAGGGCCGCCAGGCCGGTGGAGCAGGCCGGGAAAGAGCGGGCGGACAGGACGCTGAGCGGGTCGGGAAAGCCGACTCCGCCGTCGTGCGCGACGCACTCGGAGTCGGGGTCGCCGTCGGACTGTCCGGTTTCGCCTTCGGGGTGACCTCGGCGGGCAGCGGGTTGACGCTGCTGCAGACCTGCGCGCTCAGCCTCCTGGTGTTCACCGGTGCCTCGCAGTTCGCCCTCGTCGGCGCGCTCGCCGCCGGGGGCAACCCGCTGACGGCGGCTGCCGGAGCGTTCTTCCTGGGCGTGCGGAACGCCTTCTACGGACTGCGTCTCTCGCAACTGCTGGCCCTCCCGCGCGCGGTGCGGCCGTTCGCCGCGCAGTGGGTCATCGACGAGACCACGGCTGTGGCCCTCGCCCAGCCCACGCGGCGCGGTGTCCGCATCGGGTTCACGGTCACCGGACTCACCCTCTACGTGCTGTGGAACCTCACCACACTGCTCGGCGCGGCCGGTGCCGAAGCCATAGGTGACACCGACGCGTGGGGACTGGACGCCGCCGGGCCCGCCGTCTTCCTGGCGCTTCTCGCACCGATGCTCAAGTCCGCAACCGAGCGCACGGTGGCGGGCCTCGCCGTCGTCCTGGGGCTCGGTCTCCTGCCCGTCCTGCCCGCCGGAGTGCCGGTCCTGGTGGCCGCCCTGGCCGCCCCCGCCGTCCTCTGGGCGACCGGACGTCGCTCGACGACCACCGCCGGCGACGCACAGCAGGAAACAGAACGGGCAGCACTCCAGGACGCGCCGGAGGAAGCACACCCGGCAGCACCAGAGGAAGCACACCGGGCAGCACCGCAGGAAGCACCAGAGAAGGCACAGAAGGAAGAACGTTGAACATCTGGATCGCGATCGGCGCGACCGCCGTCGGCTGCTACCTCGTCAAGCTCCTCGGGCTGCTGGTCCCCGCGGGCCTGCTGGAACGCCCCCTCGTCCAGCGCCTCGCGGCGCTCCTGCCGGTCGCCCTCCTCTCCGCCCTCACGGCCCAGCAGACCTTCGCCGACGGGCGCGCGCTGGTGCTGGATGCCAAGGCCGCCGGACTCGCCGCGGCCGCAGTGGCCCTGATCCTGCGGGCGCCCTTCCTCCTCGTCGTCCTGGCGGCCGTGGTCGTGACGGCGGGAGTGCGGGCGCTGACGGGCTGACGCCGCGGCCCGCAGCCCGCACGCACGCACGCACGCACGCACGCACGCGTACGATCCCGCCCCGGGCCGACCGCCGCGGTCCGGGGTGCCCAGGCCGGGCTCAGCCGACGGCCCGCCCGTACGCCCGCAGGGTGCGCAGTGCCTCGATGGTCACCATGGGGCGGCACTCCAGGGCCGTGCCCGGTGCCCACTGACGCCAGCGCACCGGCCAGCCGCCGTCCTCCTGCTGCTCGCCCGTCAGCCGGTCCAGTGAGCGGGCCATCTCGTCGTCCGTGAACCACGCGCGCGCGAGCGAGTCCGGAGTACGCGCGTAGTCGTACGGGAAGTGATGCTCGCCCGGTGCGTAACCGGGCGCCACCGGGTACGCAGCGGGACGCGCCGGGTCCAGAACCGCGAGCCGGTGCTCGCGCACGAGGCGGCCCAGCCGGTCGGCGGCGGCCTCCGCGCGCGAACGGTCGGGCACCGCGTCCAGGAAGGCGACCGCGGCCTCGACCTCGTACGGATGGGACTTCTCCAGGGACTCCACCGCCTGCCAGCAGAAGTCGGTGGCCCGGAACAGCCAGGCGTGCCACACCTCGTTGCGGTGCAGCAGACCCACCACGGGGCCGGTGGCGAGAAGGTCGCTCGGCGGATCGTCGACGACCGGCACGAACGGAGCGGCCGGATAGCCGCGCTGGCTGGGATGGATCGCCGGCAGGGCACCGTCCGGTGTCGCCACGGAGGTGAGATAGCGGCAGACACGCTCCACCCGCTGTCCGCCGCACCGCCCGACGGAGTCCAGGACGCGCAGCGCGTGAGCCGTGTGCAGGGGCTGGCTCACGGGACCGCGCAGATCGGGCTCGAGCGCGTGACCGTACCCCCCGTCCTCGTTGCGGTACGCGGCCAGTGCCGTCTCCACCGCGTCGGCGCCCCGGTCGTCGCCGCCGTCGAGGAAGTGGTACTCGAACCGGCGCTGCTCCAGCACGCGCGCGGTGAGCCAGACGAAGTGCTCGGCGCGCGCGAGCGGGGTCGGCGCCGGGGGCGACGGGGGGAGTGGGGATGCTCCTGATTCGTCCATGGGTCAGACCGTAGGACGGAAAGCGTTTCCGGCAAGGGGTACCGGCGGGGGCCCACCCTCAGGGGCGGGATACTGGAGTCATGCGGTTGACGGTCTTCTGGCAGCGAATGGCGGATCACTTCGGAGCGGGGTACGCCGACACCTTCGCGCGTGATCACGTGATGACGGAGCTCGGCGGGCGCACGGTGCACCAGGCGCTGGACGCGGGCTGGGAGGCCAAGGACGTGTGGCGCGCTGTGTGCGCGACGATGAACGTCCCGCACGAGAACCGCTGACGCGAGGCAGCCGGGCCCCGTCCGAGGTGGGGCGACGGGGACCGCGAAAGCAACAGGAGCGATCCCGAGGTGGGGCGACGGGGGCCGCGAAAGCAGCTGG
Source organism: Streptomyces sp. NPDC005551 (assembly GCF_042871785.1). NCBI lineage: Bacteria > Bacillati > Actinomycetota > Actinomycetes > Kitasatosporales > Streptomycetaceae > Streptomyces > Streptomyces sp. NPDC005551. Next base: position 30,371 of record NZ_JBIAJE010000001.1, read on the forward strand.
CGGGTCCGAGGTGGGGCGACGGGGACCGCGAAGGCCGAAGCCGGAGTCCGCGGCGCGGTCGCGGCCGAAGCGGCCGAAGGGTCACGAGATCGGACGATGGGGGCCGATTGTCGGTGGCGTGGGCGAGACTTGCTCCGTGGCCCCGACAGACGAGACCTCGCAGGTCGCCCCGCATCAGTCGCCGCTCGGTACGACGCCGCCCGCAGGCCCACCGGCCGGGGACGCCGCCGAGGGGGGCGGACGCATGCCCCGCTGGCTGCCGCGCGCCATGGTGCTCGCCCTGGCCCTGGTCGCCGCCTTCCAGCTGGGCAGTTGGGCGTTCCACCAGCTCACCGGCCTGCTGATCAACATCCTCATCGCGTTCTTCCTGGCGCTCGCCATCGAGCCCGCGGTGAGCTGGATGGCCGCGCACGGCATGCGCAGAGGACTGGCCGCCTTCCTGGTCTTCCTGGGCGTGATGATCGTGACGGCGGGCTTCATCACGCTGCTGGGCTCGATGCTCGCCGGTCAGATCATCAAGATGGTCGAGGGCCTCCCGGCGTATCTCGACTCGGTCATCAACTGGATCAACACGACCTTCCACACCGAGCTCAGACGGGTGGACATCCAGGAAGGCCTGGTCCACTCCGACTGGCTGCGGAAGTACGTGCAGAACAGCGCCACGGGCGTCCTCGACGTGTCCGCGCAGGTCCTGGGCGGCCTCTTCCAGCTGCTGACGGTCGCGCTGTTCTCGTTCTACTTCGCCGCCGACGGGCCGCGGCTGCGACGCGCACTCTGCTCGGTACTGCCGCCGGCCCGCCAGGCCGAGGTGCTGCGCGCCTGGGAGATCGCCGTGGACAAGACGGGCGGGTATCTGTACTCGCGCGGTCTGATGGCGCTCGTCTCCGGCGTCGCGCACTACATCCTGCTGCAGGCCCTGGGTATCCCCTACGCGCCCGTGCTCGCCGTCTGGGTCGGCCTGGTGTCCCAGTTCCTTCCCACCATCGGCACCTATCTGGCGGGCGCGCTGCCGATGCTGATCGCCTTCACGGTCAACCCCTGGTACGCGCTCTGGGTGCTGCTCTTCGTCGTGGTCTACCAGCAGTTCGAGAACTACATGCTGCAACCCAAGCTGACCTCCAAGACCGTGGACATCCACCCCGCGGTCGCCTTCGGCTCGGTCATCGCGGGCACCGCCCTCCTCGGTGCCGTCGGCGCACTGATCGCCATCCCGGCCGTCGCGACGCTCCAGGCGTTCCTGGGCGCCTACGTGAAGCGGTACGACGTCACGGACGACCCACGGGTCCACGGGCACCGGGGGCGGCGGCCGGGCAGCCTCCTGAAGCGCGCGCGAACTGTGCGTACGCGGCCGGATACGGAGTCCGGTGAGGAGCCCGCCCCCTAATCGCGCGCGGGGGCCGGCCTGTGCGCCGAGGCGTGGTCCAGTCGCTGTCGGGGCACGCGGGGACGGACAGCGGGGGCACGCCCCGCGACGCGGCGGAGGACGGTCATCCGGTCGCCGCGCAGCCGCGTGGTGCGCTTGACACTAAAATCGAACATCCATTCTTATGGAGTCTCCGGCAGGGCTTTCGGCGGGGATTTCAGGCAGAAGTGTCCGAGTTATCCACAGGGTGGGCGGGCGTCGAGGCGCATTGTCAGTGGCAGGCGTTAGCGTCTTTGACGTGAAGCGATCGACTCAAGCAAATCGGGTGGAACCCATGGCAGGAACCGACCGCGAGAAGGCGTTGGACGCCGCGCTCGCACAGATTGAACGGCAATTCGGCAAGGGCGCGGTGATGCGCCTGGGCGAGCGGCCGAACGAGCCCATCGAGGTCATCCCCACCGGGTCGACCGCGCTCGACGTCGCCCTCGGCGTCGGTGGCCTGCCCCGCGGCCGAGTGGTGGAGGTGTACGGACCGGAGTCCTCCGGCAAGACGACCCTGACCCTGCACGCGGTGGCCAACGCGCAGCGGGCGGGCGGCCAGGTCGCGTTCGTGGACGCGGAGCACGCCCTCGACCCGGAGTACGCGAAGAAGCTCGGCGTCGACATCGACAACCTCATCCTGTCCCAGCCGGACAACGGCGAGCAGGCCCTCGAGATCGTCGACATGCTGGTGCGCTCCGGCGCGCTGGACCTCATCGTCATCGACTCCGTCGCCGCCCTGGTGCCGCGCGCGGAGATCGAGGGCGAGATGGGTGACTCGCACGTGGGTCTCCAGGCCCGTCTGATGAGCCAGGCCCTCCGCAAGATCACCAGCGCGCTGAACCAGTCGAAGACCACCGCGATCTTCATCAACCAGCTCCGCGAGAAGATCGGCGTGATGTTCGGCTCCCCGGAGACCACCACCGGTGGCCGGGCGCTGAAGTTCTACGCTTCTGTGCGTCTCGACATCCGCCGCATCGAGACCCTGAAGGACGGCACCGACGCGGTCGGCAACCGCACCCGCGTCAAGGTCGTCAAGAACAAGGTCGCGCCGCCCTTCAAGCAGGCCGAGTTCGACATCCTCTACGGGCACGGCATCAGCCGCGAGGGCGGCCTGATCGACATGGGCGTGGAGAACGGCTTCGTGCGCAAGGCCGGCGCCTGGTACACGTACGAGGGTGACCAGCTCGGCCAGGGCAAGGAGAACGCGCGCAACTTCCTCAAGGACAACCCCGACCTCGCCGACGAGATCGAGAAGAAGATCCTGGAGAAGCTCGGCGTCGGTGTGAAGCCGGAGAAGCCCGCAGAGCCGGGGGCGGACGCGGTGGCCCCGGCCGCTGCGGACGACGCCGCGAAGACGGTGCCGGCCCCCGCGGCCAAGACCGCCAAGTCCAAGGCCGCGGCGGCGAAGAGCTAGTCCGTGACACGGCGAACCGACTGGGCCGAGTACGTCCGACCCGTCGCCTCCGAAGGGCAGCCGCCCCTCGGGGACGGCATCCCGTCCCCGGACGGCGACGGGTGGAAGGGCCGCGAGGGCTACGGCGACGACCACGGCAGTGACGGGCCGTACGGCGCCGGGGCGGAGGCCGCGGACGGCGGGGGATCGCCGTCGGGCGGTCCGCGCCGCGGCGGTGGCCGGTACGGAGGTGACGGGGGTCCGCGCGGGGGCGGACCGAACCGTGGCCGTCGACGGCGCGGGGGCTTCGGCGATCCGCCCGGTGACTCCTCCGGCCCCCAGGACGGAGGCCCCCCTTTCTCGTCGAGGGCCGAGCAGGGGGAGCCCCCGCGGGACCCGGCTGAGCAGGCGCGGGCGATCTGTCTGCGCCTGCTCACCGGGACCCCGCGCACGCGAAAACAGCTCGCGGACGCGTTGCGCAAGCGAGAGATCCCCGACGACGTGGCGGAGGAGGTGCTGTCCCGGTTCGAGGAAGTCGGACTGATCAACGACGGTGCCTTCGCGGAAGCCTGGGTGGAGTCCCGGCACCACGGCCGAGGGCTGGCCAGGCGGGCACTCGCGCGTGAGCTGAGGACGAAGGGGGTGGACTCGACGCTGATCGACGAGGCCGTCGGGCAGCTCGACCCCGAGCAGGAGGAAACGACCGCGCGCGACCTCGTGGCCCGCAAGCTGCGCTCCACGCGCGGCCTCGACCGCGACAAGCGGCTGCGCCGCCTCGCCGGCATGCTCGCCCGCAAGGGCTACTCCGAGGGCATGGCCCTGCGTGTGGTCCGACAGGCGCTGGAAGAAGAGGGCGAGGACACGGAGGGACTGGACGGCGAGGGGTTCTGACCTCCCGAGGGGGACTGGGGACGCTTCTCGCGGCGACGCGTGGTCGATGCCGCCCCGTTCCCGAGCGGGGTGCTGGACGGTTCCGTCTGTCCCAGACGCCTCCGAGGGGACGCCGCCTGTCTCGCCGGTCCGGCCACGTACCGACCCTCAGTCCGGGAGCGCGGTACGCGGAGACGAGCGCCCCCTTACGGCCAGGGACGCCCGTCCTCGCGTACGACACCGGTACGCCCGTCTAGGACGCCGGTACGCCTGCCTCCGACGCCGGTATCGCCGACGACTTCGCCGTCTCCTCGTCCGAGGGGGCTGTCACGGGGAACCCGGCCGCCTTCCACGCCTGGAAACCACCGACCAGGTCGGTGGCCCGGCGCAGTCCCAACTGCCGGAGGGAGTCCGCCGCGAGACTCGACGCGTAGCCCTCGTTGCAGACGACCACGACCCGCAGATCGTGGTTCGTGGCCTGCGGGGCGCGGTGGCTGCCCTGGGGGTCGAGACGCCACTCCAGTTCGTTGCGCTCGACGACGAGGGCGCCGGGGATCAGTCCGTCACGTTCGCGCAGGGCCGCGTACCTGATGTCGACCAGCAGCGCCTCGCCCGCCCCGGCGGCAGCGTGCGCCTCCTCCGCCGACACCCGGTCGAGCCCTTCGCGGACCCGCTCCAGCAACTCGTCGATGCCCACCGGGCGTTCGGGATGCGCGCTCACTGCCAGTCCTCCGGACGTTCGACCTGCTCGAGGCGCAGCACCTGGCCCGTACGGCTGAAGCGGCGGATCTGCGGCAGGGGCGGATAGTACGCGTGGACGGAGATCGCGTGCTTCTCGGTGGACTCGTTGAGCACCTCGTGCACATGGTGCCGGCCGAAGGAGCGGCCCTTGCCGGCGGTCAGGCGCCGCTCGCGGTCCACGCCTTCGGTGAGTTCCAGGGTCCGCCAGCCGTCGGTCGGCAGCCGGGCGGCCAGTGAGTTCTCCTTCAGCTCCCCCGACGCGGTGAGGAAGGCGCCGACCGAGTCGGCGTGGTCGTGCCAGCCGGTTCCGGTGCCGGGGGGCCAGCCGATCAGCCAGGCCTCGCTGCCGCCGGGGCCCTCCAGGCGCACCCAGGTGCGGCCCTCGGGGTCGAGGGGCAGGGAGGCGATCAGTGCGGCGTCGGCGGCGGCGCGGCGCACGAAGTCCAGCAGCTCGGCCTGGGTGGGGGTGTGCGGGGGCGCGGAGACAGAAGGTGACACAGACACGGGTACCGTCCTGAGGCTTTTCGCGTGGGCGCGTGCCGCACCGCGGACGGTGGGCACGCAGGAAGGAGAGGCGAATTCAGCAGGACGGACGACACACGCAGCCCGCATAGCGGACGAGGTCCATATGGACCCTCCGCCACAGGTGCACGCAGGTGTCGGTCACGCTCGCGAGTACACCATGACCGGGCGGGCTGTTCAACTCACTGTCAGTATGTGGACCGGGCGGCGACTCGCAGGTGCGGAGGGGTCCCGGACGAGCCCGGACGCCCACCGGAAGCAGGGCACTCGCCGGGCGCGAACCCGGCCCTGACCCTGCCCGACCCTGCGCGAGCCCCGGCCGGAAGCCTGCCCGAGCCGGGCCTGCCCGAGCGCGGCCCGAGCTCGGCCCGAGCCCCGCCCGACCCGGCCCGAGCCCCGCCCGAGCCCGGCTTCAGCGCCGGCCGGCCGCCGCCTCCGCCGTCGCGTCGGCATCCGCGTCGGCATCCGCATGGGCTCCGGCCTTCGCCGGTCCGCCCAGGGTCGCCTCCGCGGCCGCGTACAGATCGGCAGGGCGGACCCCGCTCAGGGCCGTGACCAGGTGGCCGTCCGGACGGACCAGCAGCACGGTGTGCGCGGCCGCGCCCGGATAACTCTCCGCGACCAGCAGCTCGGCAGGGTGCGGCAGCGCCGTGACGGCGGCGGCGAGCCGGGGCATGATCCCGGCCGACACCCAGTGCTTGCGCTCCCACACGCCCGTCCCCGGCGCGATCAGCACCACCAGCAGCACCGCGCGCCCGAGCCGGTCCCGAAGCCGCACGAAGGAACCGTCCTCGGCGGTCACCCGGACATCGGTCACCGGCGCGCCCGGCGCCGTGGCCACCGCGGCCGTCGCCTCGGCGTGTGGAGGCGCGAGCGGCGAATCGTCGTACGCTCCCGGCGCACCCAGCGGTCCGCGACCCAGGTGGCCGTCGGTGAGCAGCGCGTCGTGTCCGCGGGCCGACCCGGGGACGTACGAACGCAGTCCACCGCCCCCGCGCAGGACCGGCAGTGCCTGGTCGGCGGCGCGCAGCCGGGCGGCCACGACGGCGCGGCGTTCCGCCTGATAGCTGTCGAGCAGCGCCTCGTGCGGTCCGTGATGCCAGGCCAGCGCGAGCTTCCAGGCGAGATTGTCGGCGTCCCGCAGGCCTTCGTCCAGGCCCTGGGTGCCCAGTGCGCCGAGGAGGTGCGCGGCGTCCCCGGCGAGGAAGACCCGGCCGACGCGCCACCGGCGGGCGAGACGGTGGTGGACGGTGTGGACGCCGGTGTCGAGCAGCTCGTACGGGGGCGGGGAGCCGCCGCTCCAGCCGCCGAGGGTCTCCCTGATGCGGGCCACCAGCAGTTCGGGGGTGACCAGGTCCTTCCCGGGCGGCAGCAGCCAGTCCAGCCGCCACACCCCGTCGGGGAGGGGACGTCCGGTCACCTCGCCCGCCGAGGGACCCGACGTCCGCCACGGCGGCATCCGGTGCAGCACCGCCTCCCCGGGCCAGGGAAGCTCCGTGCGCAGCGCGGCGACGGCGTGCCGCTCCACGGCCGTACGGCCCGGAAAGCGGATGTCCTGGAGCTTGCGGACGGTCGAGCGCGGGCCGTCGCAGCCGACGAGGTGACTGCCGCGCCACCAGGTGCCGTGGGGGCCGCGGGTGTGGGCGGTGACTCCTGACGTGTCCTGCTCGACGGCGTCCAGGCGGCTGTTCACGGCGACCTTGATGAGCGGCTCGCCCGCGACGGCCTCGCGCAGGGCGGCGGTCAGGACGTGCTGCGCGATGTGCAGCGGGGCGAACAGTTCGGGGCCGCCGAGCAGCTGCGCGGCGCCGAAGCCTCCCGCGCCGCCTGCCTCCTGTGCACCGCCGATGCCGCTCGTGTCGGCCGCACCTCGCGCGGAAACCGGCCCCGGTGCCGGGACTTTGGCGCCGCCCGGGCCCCGCGTGCCGCTTCCCGGCATCACCCTGCCGTCCTCGTCGAAACTGATCTCGCGCATCACCTGCTTGCGCCGCATCGACCGCCATCCGGCCCAACGGAAGCCGTCCGCGTCCAGCGGGAACCCGGTCAGCCGGTCGACCAGCGCGGCGGTGTCCTCGCGCAGTACGACGGTGCGTGCCAACCGCTGTTCGTCCTTGCCCGGGCCTTCGTCGAGGACCACGGAGGGGACTTCGTGCCGGGCCAGCGCCAGGGCGAGCGCAAGCCCCACGGGCCCCGCGCCGACGATGATCACCGGGTCCATGACGCGGTGCCCCCTGCCCGGAGCGGTGTCCTCGACGACATACGGAAACAGGCAGTTGGAGCGGGGTGCACGATCACAGAACGTATGCAACCCATTGCCGGTGCTTGCGTCAAGTGACGGAGGCGGTGGCTCTCCGACAGGTCGGCACGGGGTGCGCCCGCGCTGACATCCTCTGACGGCTGACGCGGAACTCCGGGCGACGGTGAGCGGGCATCGTGATGGTGCCGCCGGCCGCCCGGAGATCCGTCCGTCCGATCAAGCGGAAGCTCCGGTCCCGAAAGTGCCGCCCACCTCGGCGGCGTTGAGCTCGTCCACGTCCTTGGCCCCGAGGACCGCGCCCGTGCCCTTCTTGCTGTGCCGCAGCCTCCCCTCCAGCCAGCCGGCGAAGGTGGTGAGGATGAAGTTCAGCACGATGTAGATGATGGCCACCACGATGAAACTCGGGATGACGTTGGCGTAGTTGGCAGCCAGCGTCGCGCGCGAGTTCAGCAGCTCGGTGAATCCGATCATCACACCGCCAAGCGCGGTGTCCTTCACGATGACGACGAGCTGGCTGACGATGGCCGGCAGCATCGCGGTGACCGCCTGCGGAAGCAGGATGCTGGTCATCGTCTGGCTCTTGCGCAGGCCTACCGCCATGGCGGCCTCCGACTGCCCCTTGGGCAGGGAGAGGATGCCGGCCCGGACGATCTCGGCGAGCACCGAGGCGTTGTAGAGCACCAGGCCGGTGACCACCGCGTAGAGCGGCCGGTCCTCGCTGCTGATGCCCGCCGAGCGGACGTAGAGCTCGTAGACGAAGAGCATCAGCAGCAGCACCGGGATGGAGCGGAAGAACTCCACCACCGCACCGGCGGGGATGCGTACCCACCGGTGGTCGGACAGGCGGGCGATACCGAAGAACGCGCCCAGCGGAAGCGCGATGACCATGGCCAGTGCCGCGGCCTTCAGGGTGTTCGCCAGACCCGGCAGCAGGTAGGTCGTCCAGGCCTGGGACGTGGTGAACGGCTCCCACAGCGACCACTTCAGCTGTCCCTTGTCGCTCATGGTCACCCAGATCCACCACAGAACCAGGGCGAGCAGAACGAAGAAGACCACCGAGAAGATCACGTTGCGCCGCTTGGCGCGGGGGCCAGGAGCGTCGTAGAGGACGGAGGTCATCGCTTCACCGCCAGTCGCTTGCTCAGCCAGCCCAGGATGAGACCGGTGGGCAGGGTCAGTAGGACGAAACCGAGCGCGAAGACCGCGCCGATGGCGAGTGTCTGGGCCTCGTTCTCGATCATCTTCTTCATCAGGAGAGCTGCCTCGGCGACGCCGATCGCGGCGGCCACGGTGGTGTTCTTGGTGAGCGCGATCAGGACGTTCGCCAGGGGGCCGATCACCGAGCGGAAGGCCTGCGGCAGGACGATGTACCACAGCACCTGGCTGAAGCTCAGACCGATGGCGCGGGCGGCCTCGGCCTGTCCGACGGGCACGGTGTTGATGCCGGAGCGGATCGCCTCGCAGACGAAGCAGGCGGTGTACGCGACCAGTCCGAGCACCGCCAGCCGGAAGCTCAGGGCATCGAAGTCGTCTGGCACGCCCATCGTCATACCGAAGATGTCGGCGAGGCCCAGTGAGGTGAAGACGATGATGACGGTCAGCGGGATGTTCCGGACGATGTTCACGTAGGCGGTGCCGAACCCACGCATCAACGGGACCGGACTGACCCGCATCGCGGCGAGCAGGGTGCCCCAGACCAGGGAGCCCACGGCGGAGAGGGCGGTGAGTTTCACCGTCATCCAGAACGCCCCGAGGACGTCGTAACCTTCAAGAAAGTCGAACACGATCTCCCGCGCTTCCGGGTGTGTGGAGTACGTGGCTACGGGGCGGGCGCGGCGCGCCGCCGCCGTGATCGCGGCGGGCGGCGGCGCGCCTGCAGAAACCCTGCGTGACCTGCGTTACTTGACGATGACGCCGATCTTCGGGGCCTGCTCGTACTTGTAGTTGGCCGGACCGAAGTTCGCCTTCACGGCCTTCTCCCAGGCGCCGCTGCTGACCATCTTCTCGAGAGCGTCGTTGATCTTCTTCTCGGTCGCGGCGTCGCCCTTCTTGATGCCGATGCCGTAGTTCTCGTTGCTGAGCTTGAGGCCCGCGAGCTTGAACTGGCCCTTGTACTTGTCCTGCGCGGCGAAGCCCGCGAGGATCGAGTCGTCGGTCGTCACCGCGTCCACGGCACCGCTCTGCAGGCCGGCGATGCACTCCGAGTAACCGCCGCGCTGCTGCAGCTGGGCCTTCGGCGCGATGGTCTTCTGGACGTTCTGCGCCGAGGTGGACCCGGTCACGGAACACAGCTTCTTGCCGTTGAGGTCCGTACCCTTGGTGATCTTGGAGTCCGCCTTGAGCAGCAGGTCCTGGTGGGCCAGCAGGTAGGGGCCGGCGAAGTCGACCTTCTGCTTGCGCTCGTCGTTGATCGAGTAGGTGGCCGCGATGAACTTGACGTCGCCGCGGGCCAGCGCGTTCTCGCGGTCGGCGCTCTTGGTCTCGACGAACTCGATCTTGTCGTCCTTGTAGCCGAGCTCCTTGGCCACGTAGGTGGCGACGTCCACGTCGAAGCCGGAGAAGGACCCGTCCGGCTCCTTCAGGCCGAGGCCGGGCTGGTCGTACTTGATGCCGATCTTGATCGTGCCGCCGTCGCCGGAACCGGAGCCGCTGTCGTCCTTGTCGTCGCCGCCGCACGCGGTGGCGGACAGGGCGAGGGCGAGCACGGCGGCCGAGGCGGCGGTGACCTTGCGGAGCTTCATGTGGAACATCCTTTGAGTGATGAAGAGATGCGGGCCGTCGGTGACGGGAAGATGCGGGCCGTCAGTGGTGCAGGATCTTCGACAGGAAGTCCTTGGCCCGGTCGCTGCGGGGGTTGCTGAAGAACTGGTCCGGCACAGCCTCTTCGACGATGCGGCTGTCGGCCATGAACACCACTCGGTTGGCAGCCGAACGAGCGAAGCCCATCTCGTGGGTGACGACGACCATGGTCATGCCGTCCCGCGCGAGCTGCTGCATGACCTCCAGGACCTCGTTGATCATCTCGGGGTCGAGTGCCGAGGTCGGCTCGTCGAAGAGCATGACCTTCGGGTCCATCGCCAGCGCCCGTGCGATCGCGACCCGCTGCTGCTGGCCGCCGGAGAGCTGGGCGGGGTACTTGTCGGCCTGCGTGCCCACGCCGACGCGGTCGAGCAGCCCGCGGGCCTTCTCCTCGGCGACCTTCCTGTCGGCCTTGCGGACCTTGATCTGACCCAGCATCACGTTCTCGAGCACGGTCTTGTGCGCGAAGAGGTTGAAGGACTGGAAGACCATGCCCACGTCGGCACGCAGCCGGGCGAGCGCCTTGCCCTCCTGGGGCAGCGGCTTGCCGTCGATCGCGATGTCGCCCGAGTCGATCGTCTCCAGGCGGTTGATGGTGCGGCACAGGGTGGACTTCCCGGACCCGGAGGGCCCGATGACCACGACGACCTCGCCACGGGCGATCGTCAGGTCGATGTCCTGGAGCACGTGCAACGCGCCGAAGTGCTTGTTGACGCTCTTCAGGACGACCAGGTCGTCGGTCCCGGCCACGGCGTCCTTGGCCACCGATACTTCGGTCATCGCTCTGGGGCTCCGTCCTCCTCGGTTTCGGTGGACAGTAGTGACCCCGCGCGACCAGCGTCATTACATCTGAGGGGAAATTGAGCATAACGATCCGGTAGCGTCCGGACACCAGGAGTGACGGCGGCAGGCGGAGCGCGTACCGGCTGGGTAACGGAAGCCTCGCACGACCGGAACTCCCTTGACGTCGTCGATGTCCATCGGCGTGACTGCCAGGGTGCACACGCGTGTGCCCACCGACCGAGCTGAGACCGTACGACCGATGAACCGGAGGGGGCCGGAAGATGAGACTGCTCCTCGTCGAGGACGACAACCACGTCGCCGCCGCCCTGTCCGCAGTCCTGGCACGGCACGGCTTCCTCGTCACGCACGCCCGCAGCGGTGAGGAGGCCCTGCAGGCGCTGGTCCCGGAGGGCCCCGGATTCGGCGTGGTCCTGCTCGACCTCGGCCTGCCCGACCAGGACGGCTACGAGGTCTGCGGCAAGATCCGCAAGCGGACCAGCACCCCGGTGATCATGGTCACCGCCCGTGCCGACGTACGGTCCCGGATCCACGGGCTCAACCTCGGCGCCGACGACTACGTCGTCAAGCCGTACGACACCGGTGAACTGCTGGCCCGTATCCACGCGGTCGCCCGGCGCACCGTCCCCGAGGACGCCTCGGCCGCCGGCGAGAGCGCCCTGCGCCTCGGCGCCGTACGCATCGAACTCCCCACCCGCCAGGTGAGCGTGGACGGCTCGGTCGTCCAGCTGACCCGCAAGGAGTTCGACCTGCTCGCGCTGCTGGCCCAGCGCCCCGGAGTGGTGTTCCGCCGCGAGCAGATCATCAGCGAGGTGTGGCGCACCAGCTGGGAGGGGACCGGGCGCACCCTGGAGGTGCACGTCGCCTCCCTCCGCGCCAAGCTGCGCATGCCGGCGCTGATCGAGACCGTGCGCGGAGTCGGCTACCGGCTCGTCGCTCCCGCGTCGTAGCGTGCACGAGTGCGCACTCGCCTGCTCCCGCTGCTCATCGTCCTGATGGCCGCCGTGCTGCTCGCGCTCGGCATCCCGCTGGCCGTGAGTGTGGCGGCCGCCCAGCAGCAGAAGGTGGTCGTCGACCGCATCGACGACACCGCCCGTTTCGCGGCCCTCGCGCAGTTCGTGACCGACCGCCCCACCGGCTCCCGGGTCGTCTCCTACGACGAGCGCCGAGAGATCCTGGTCAGAGAACTCAGAACGTACAACGACGTGTACGGCATCAAGGCGGGCGTCTTCTACCGCAACGACGTAGCGCCCATGGCCAACGCCCCCGACAGCTGGTACGTGCCCGAGGAGGGCGAGGGCCGCGACGCGTTCGACGAGGCGTTCCTCGGACGCCGCAGTCACGACCCCGAGCAGGTCTGGCCCTGGCAGCGACGCCGGCTCGTCGTCGCGTCCCCCGTCATCCGGGACGGCGACGTCATCGCGGTCGTCGTCACCGACTCGCCCACCGGACAGCTGCGTTCGAGGACGCTGCGCGGCTGGCTGCTGATCGGCGCGGGCGAGATCGCCGCCATGCTCCTCGCCCTCGGCGCCGCGCTGCGTCTGACCGGCTGGGTCCTCAAGCCCGTGCGGATCCTGGACGCCACCACCCACGACATCGCCACCGGACGGCTGAAGTCCCGGGTCGCGGCGGCCGGGGGGCCGCCGGAACTCCGGCGCCTGGCACGGTCGTTCAACGAGATGGCGGACAACGTCGAGGACGTCCTGGAGCAGCAGCGGGCCTTCGTCGCCGACGCCTCGCACCAACTGCGCAACCCGCTCTCGGCGTTGCTGCTGCGCATCGAGCTGCTCGCTCTCGAACTGCCCGAGGGCAATGAGGAGATCGCCTCGGTCCGCACCGAGGGCAAGCGCCTGGCCCAGGTGCTGGACGATCTGCTCGACCTGGCGCTCGCCGAGCACGCCGAGGCCGACCTGTGCCTCACGGACATCGGGGAGCTGGCGGCCGAGCGGGTGGCGGCCTGGGGGCCGGTCGCCGACAGCAAGGGGGTGCGGCTGACCGGCACCTGCCCGGCCACCACCGCCTGGGCCGACCCGATCGCCCTGTCCAGCGCCCTGGACGCGGTGATCGACAACGCGCTGAAGTTCACCCCCGAGGGCGCGGACGTCGAGGTGGTGGTGGAGTCGAACGGCAGGACGTCGCAGGTGACCGTCACCGACGCCGGCCCGGGTCTGACCGACGAGGAACTGGCCCGCGTCGGAGACCGCTTCTGGCGCAGCGCCGGGCATCAGAACATCAAGGGCTCGGGCCTCGGCCTGTCCATCTCGCGGGCGCTGCTGTCTGCGGGCGGCGGCTCGATCGCGTACGCCCGTCACGAGCCGCACGGGCTCCAGGTGACGGTGACGGTGCCGCGGACCCGACCGGCCTCCTGACGGCCGGGTTTCCGGAGCCCTACGGCTTCACCGGGCGGCAGAGGGCTACGGCTTCACCGAGCGGTAGTAGCGCTGTGCTCCCTCGTGCAGTTCGAGCGGGTCGGTGTACAGGGCCGTGCGCAGGTCCACCAGCTGTGCCGCGTGCACCTCCAGACCGATGGAGTCACGGCTGTCGATCACGACGCGGGTCAGTTCCTCGGTGAGCTCCGTGTCCATGTCCTCCCGGGTGATGAGGAGGTTCGCCACCGCCACCGTCTGCACCGGGGAGCCCCGCTGGGCCTTCGGGTAGGCCGTGGCGGGCAGGACGGCGGCCCGGTAGTGGCGTGACGGGCTCTTCTGAGCCTGCAGTGCCTCGATGACGTCGTCCTCCAGCGGGACCAGCTTGATGGCGAAGTGGCGCGACAGCGTCTCCACCGCGCTCGTCGGAAGCCCCCCGGACCAGAAGAAGGCATCGATCCGGTGCTGCCTGAGCTGCTGGGGCATGGTCTTTATGCCGTACGGCAGCGGCTCGATGTCCTTGCGGGGATCGAGGCCGGCCGCCTCCAGCACATGGTCCGCGATGAGCCGCACGCCGGAACCGTCCGGTCCCACCGCCACCCGCTTGCCCTTCAGGTCCGCCACCGACTGCACGGACGAGCGCAGGGGGACCACCAGGTGCACGTAGTCGTCGTAGAGCCGGGCGCAGCCGCGCAGCTTCGACGCGCCCCTGCCCTTCCGGTCGAGGTACGTCTGCACCGCGTCGGCCGCGGCGATGCTGAAGTCGGCCTCACCCCTCGCTACCCGCTCCACGTTGTCCTGCGACCCGTCGCTGTTCCGCAGGGTCACCTCCAGGTCGGGCATGTCCTTGGCGGCGGCCTGCCGGAGGAGGTCCCCGTACGTCTGGTAGACCCCGGTCGGTGTTCCCGTGCTGAAGTCGATCTGCCCGCCCGGCGACTCCTCGCCCAGCGGGAGCAGCCACCACAGCAGCAGCCCGAGGGTCACGAGAGCGGCCGCCGAGCCGAGCAGGGCGGGCCGTCTGCCGGTACGCGCGAGTGCCTGGAACATGCGCGCGATCCTGCCAGCCCGGACGCCGTGGTGGCCAGAGCCGGCCCGGTCCGCCCCCGCGCAGCCCGGACGAGCCCCGGCGGGCCGCGGTCACCCCGGCCCGACGGCCGCCGGGACGCAGCCGGACCGGAGGCACTCCGGGCACCGCCTACCCTTGTCACATGAGCAGCAGCGACCGGAGCCAGGCAGTGGACGTTCAGGAATCGAAGACCTACGAAGTACGCACCTACGGGTGCCAGATGAACGTCCACGACTCCGAGCGGCTCGCCGGACTGCTGGAGGGCGCCGGGTACGTCCGGGCGCCCGAGGGCTCCGACGGTGACGCGGACGTCGTCGTCTTCAACACCTGCGCGGTCCGTGAGAACGCCGACAACCGGCTCTACGGCAACCTCGGCCGCCTCGCCCCGATGAAGACGAAGCGCCCCGGGATGCAGATCGCCGTCGGCGGCTGTCTCGCCCAGAAGGACCGCGACACCATCGTGAAGAAGGCGCCCTGGGTGGACGTCGTCTTCGGCACGCACAACATCGGCAAGCTGCCCGTCCTGCTGGAGCGCGCCCGCGTCCAGGAGGAGGCCCAGGTCGAGATCGCCGAGTCGCTGGAGGCGTTCCCGTCCACGCTGCCGACCCGCCGCGAGAGCGCGTACGCCGCGTGGGTGTCGATCTCCGTCGGATGCAACAACACCTGCACCTTCTGCATCGTCCCGGCGCTGCGCGGCAAGGAGAAGGACCGCCGCACCGGCGACATCCTCGCGGAGATCGAGGCGCTGGTCGCCGAGGGCGTCTCCGAGATCACGCTCCTCGGGCAGAACGTGAACGCCTACGGCTCCGACATCGGCGACCGTGAGGCGTTCAGCAAGCTGCTGCGGGCCTGCGGGAAGATCGACGGTCTGGAGCGCGTGCGTTTCACCTCGCCGCACCCGCGGGACTTCACCGACGACGTCATCGCGGCCATGGCCGAGACGCCGAACGTGATGCCGCAGCTGCACATGCCGATGCAGTCCGGCTCGGACACGGTCCTGAAGGCGATGCGCCGCTCGTACCGGCAGGAGCGCTTCCTCGGGATCATCGGCAAGGTGCGCGCCGCCATCCCGCACGCGGCGATCACCACCGACATCATCGTGGGCTTCCCCGGCGAGACCGAGGAGGACTTCGAGCAGACCCTGCACGCGGTGCGCGAGGCCCGCTTCGCGCAGGCCTTCACCTTCCAGTACTCCAAGCGTCCCGGCACTCCGGCGGCCACCATGGAGGGGCAGATCCCCAAGGAGGTCGTCCAGGCGCGCTACGAGCGCCTCGTCGCCCTCCAGGAGGAGATCTCCTGGGACGAGAACAAGAAGCAGGTCGGCCGCACCCTGGAGCTGATGGTCGCCGAGGGCGAGGGCCGCAAGGACGGGGCCACGCACCGCCTCTCCGGCCGCGCCCCCGACAACCGCCTGGTGCACTTCACCAAGCCCGACCAGGACGTGCGCCCCGGTGACGTGGTCACCGTCGAGATCACGTACGCCGCCCCGCACCACCTGCTCGCCGAGGGCGCCGTCCTGGACGTCCGGCGCACGCGCTCGGGGGACGCCTGGGAGAAGCGCAGCGCCGCCGCGGCCGCCAAGCCGGCGGGCGTGCTGCTGGGCCTGCCGCAGATCGGCGTTCCGGCTCCGCTGCCGGTGGCCACGGGCAGCGGGTGCACCCGCCACTGACGGGGACGAAGGAAGGACGGAGGAGGGGCGGACGGTACACCGGGCGCCGCTCCCCGCCCCGAGCACAGTCCGGCCGACGCCGGCACACACGCGGGACTCGGCGCACACGGCCCCTACGGGACCCGGCGCCCACCGGTCACTGAAGGCGTACGCTGCCGATCATGCTTGTTGCCGCCGCCGTCTGCCCCTGCCCGCCGCTGCTGGTGCCCCCGGTCGCCTCGGGCGCGGCACCCGAGCTGGACGCCGCGCGCGCCGCGTGCACGGACGCGCTGGGCGTACTCGCCGCCGCGCGCCCCGATCTGCTCGTCGTCGTCGGACCGGCCGGGCGGAGCGCGCGCGGGCCGTATCCGGCCGGTACGCCGGGATCCTTCAGCGGATTCGGTGTGGACCTCCACGTGCGCCTCGGGGGAGGCGGGCCGGGCCCGGGCGGGCCGGACCGGGAGCTGCCGCCGTCGCTCGCCGTAGCCGCCTGGCTGCTGGACCGCACGGGCTGGACGGACGCTCCGCTGGAAGGCCTCGGCGTGGGGGAACCGCTGGCGGCCGAGCGGTGCTTCGAGGCCGGGCGGGACATCGGTGCCCGGGCGGACCGGGTGGCGCTGCTGGTCATGGGCGACGGCAGCGCGTGCCGGACCCTCAAGGCGCCGGGCTACCTCGACGAGCGCGCGGCGGGCTTCGACGCGGAGGTCGCCCGCGCGCTGGCCACGGCCGACGTGGCGGCCCTCAGGACGCTGGACGCCGAGCTCGCGTACGAGCTCAAGGCGTCCGGGCGCGCACCCTGGCAGGTCCTCGCGGGCGCGGCCGAGGAGGCGGGCCTGGGCGGCGCCCTCCTGTACGACGACGCCCCCTACGGGGTGGGATACCTGGTCGCCGCCTGGTCCTGACGGGACGGACGAGGCCGCGCGTTCGTGTGTCCCGGCGGAGGCGGATGGGCCAGAGGCGGTGCCCCCGGCGCGGTGGGACGGCTCGCGGCGCGGCGGACGGCCGGGAGCCCGCAGTGCTCCGCGGCCGTCCGCCGATGCGCCGAGTTTCAGGAAGCCGGAGGGGGCGCGGGCGCCTTGTCCGGCGGAGGCGTCGCCCCGCGCTCGTCCCGGTGCGCGAGCCGGAACACGGCGTCCTGGGCCTGGCCCGTACCCGTCCGGATCCGGTCGCCGTACTCGCCCCCGGTCTTCCCGCCGCCCACTCTCGCGGTCTTGCCCGGACCGGGCCGGATCGTGTCCCCGTGCTGGTCCGCGAGGTCCGGGACCTTGTCCCCGGCCGGGACGAGCCCGGATCTCAGCTCGTCCGGAAGACCCGTGGTCCGCCTCCTCGCGCGGGGGCGGTCACTTGCGGGCGCCCTCGCCGGCCTCACTGTCGGCGGCCTCGTCCGCGGACTGCTGCTTGGGGATCTCCACGCCCTCGGACGCGGTGGCCTCCGAGGGCTCCTCCGGAGCGGCCCCGCCCCCGGTCCCGGGCGATTCCTTCGCCCCGCCCGCCTGGTCCGCGTCGGCTCCGGCCGTCACCGTGCCGGCCGCCGCGACGGCCGACGTCTCCTCCGCGGCCTTCGACCTCCGGAGAAGTCGTGCAAAAACGCCCATATTCACTCCATGCGCTACTCGTGCGGGGGAAATCCCGCGCTGACCGGTGTGCCTGTTCGCGCCGCCCGGGCAACCGGCTCCCGAAATCGGCGGCTGAAACCACGCAACAGCAACGACCCCGGACCGGTGGCGTCACGTAACTCGTTCGAGGAGTGGTCCCGGGGTTTGCGAGACTGGGGCCGTGAGCAGCGCACCCCCCGCCCCCCGCGTCATCGCCGTCGTCGGCCCCACCGCGGCAGGAAAGTCCGATCTCGGCGTCTTCCTGGCCCAGCGCCTCGGCGGTGAGGTCGTCAACGCCGACTCCATGCAGCTCTACCGAGGGATGGACATCGGCACCGCCAAACTGACGCGCGCGGAGCGCGGTGACGTCCCGCACCACCTCCTGGACATCTGGGACGTGACGGTCACCGCGAGCGTCGCCGAGTACCAGCGGCTCGCCCGCGCCCGCATCGACGCACTGCTCGCCGAGGGCCGCTGGCCGGTCCTCGTGGGCGGCTCCGGGCTGTACGTCCGCGGGGCGGTCGACCACCTGGAGTTCCCCGGCACCGACCCCGACGTGCGCGCCCGGCTCGAGGAGGAACTGACGCTCCGCGGCTCCGGCGCGCTGCACGCCCGGCTGGCCGCCGCCGACCCCGGCGCCGCCCAGGCGATCCTGCCCAGCAACGGCCGCCGGATCGTCCGCGCCCTCGAGGTCATCGAGATCACCGGCAAGCCCTTCACCGCCAACCTGCCGGGCCACGACTCCGTCTACGACACCGTCCAGATCGGCGTCGACGTCGCCCGTCCCGAACTCGACGAGCGCATCGCCCGCCGGGTGGACCGGATGTGGGACGCGGGGCTCGTCGACGAGGTGCGCGCACTTGAGGCGCAGGGGTTGCGCGAGGGGCGTACGGCGTCCCGGGCGCTCGGCTACCAGCAGGTACTCGCCATGCTCGCGGGGGAGTGCACCGAGGACGCGGCACGTGCCGAGACCGTGCGCGCCACCAAACGCTTCGCGCGCCGCCAGGATTCCTGGTTCAGACGCGACCCCCGGGTGCACTGGCTCAGTGGGGCTGCGGCGGATCTCACAGAACTCCCCGGGCTCGCACTGGCGTTGCTCGAACGACCGGTCACAGCCTGATCACGTCATGGCATCGGGACGCTCAGGCCGTCATCCCGGCCTCCGGCGCCGTGCCATCATCGAGCTTCGATCGACCAGTGAAGTCCGAGTTGGGAGGGCGCGTGGCGATGGAGGCCGGCCCTCGTGACACCGCACGTGACGCTGAGCACGACGCCGATCCGGACGGACCCCGTCCGGGCATCGGTCCGGACGGAGCGGGCCTGAGCGCCGAACCGGACGCGGAGCGTCTGAGCGCCGACGGGCCCGAGGACACCCCGGACGGGGTGACCGCCGACGGACCGACCCCGGACGAGCTGTCCGCCCAGGCCGAGGTCGAGGTGGTCGAGCTGCGCCCGCAGCGCCGGCTGCGGATCTGGCAGCTCGCGCCCATCGTGGCGCTGGCGGCCGTCGGCTCGCTGATGTTCGCGTTCCCGCTCGCCTTCGAGTTCGGTGACGGCGGCGCCGTGGTCGCCATGCTCGGCCTGCTGATCTGCGCCTGCTCCGCCGGCTGGGGCATGATGGCCGCCCGCCGGGTCGGCCACACCTGGCCCGGCCTGCCGCAGCGCGGCTCCGGACGGCGGCCCGACTGGCGCGTGGTCATCGCGTACGTGGTCGTCGTCGCCGCGGTGGCGGTGCTCGCCGTGTGGCGCGTGGCCCGACTGCGCTGACCGGGTCGGTTCCGTCCCGTGGACCGTCGCCCGCCGTCGATCGTACGCACCCCGTACGATCGAGGGATGAGCACGCGGATCGCCTTCCTCAAGGGGCACGGGACCGAGAACGACTTCGTGATCCTCCCGGACCCGGAGAACGCACTCGACCTGCCCCCGGCCGCCGTCGCCGCCCTGTGCGACCGCCGCGCGGGCATCGGCGGTGACGGTCTGCTGCACGTCGTCCGGTCCGCCGCGCACCCCGAGGCCCGGGAGATGGCGGCCGAGGCGGAGTGGTTCATGGACTACCGCAACGGCGACGGATCCGTCGCCGAGATGTGCGGCAACGGCGTGCGCGTGTTCGCCCGCTACCTCCAGCGGGCCGGACTGGTGACCGAGGGGGACCTCGCGGTCGCCACACGCGGCGGCGTGAAGAGCGTCCACATCGCCAAGGCCGGATCCTCCGGCGGCTCCGCCGCGGGTGACATCACCGTCGGCATGGGCAGAGCCGTGTTCCCCGCGGGCGACGTCACCGTGAGCGTCGGCGAGCGCAGCTGGCCCGCGCGCCACGTGAACATGGGCAACCCGCACGCGGTCGCCTTCGTGGACGATCTCGCCCACGCCGGCGACCTGTTCACCCCGCCGCCCTTCAGCCCGGCGTCCGCCTACCCGGACGGGGTGAACGTGGAGTTCGTCGTCGACCGCGGCCCCCGGCACGTCGCCGTGCGCGTGCACGAGCGCGGCGCGGGCGAGACCCGGTCCTGCGGCACCGGCGCCTGCGCCGTGGCCGTCGCCGCCGCCCGCCGGGACGGCGCCGACCCGGCCGGGACCGGCACCCCGGTGACCTACACCGTGGACGTGCCCGGCGGCACGCTCGTGATCACCGAGCGCCCGGACGGCGAGATTGAGATGACGGGCCCCGCGGTGATCGTCGCCGAGGGAGAGATCGACGCGGAGTGGTTCGGCGCCGGGCGCGCCTGACCGGCCGTGCCGTCCCGGTTCGCGAAGACCCGAACCGTAAACCCGGAAACCTTCGCTCGAATGGGTGATCCGTTTCACGCTCGGCGGGAGGCGGTCAGCCGGGCGTGGTGGGCTCGGTAGCATCAAGCACCGGCCCGGACGGGGGAACGACATCAGCCCCTGAGCCGTGTACGCCCTGGGGCACCCCGTCCACCGGTCTACGCAGCCGGAGGTGCCCATGAGTGCGGAGGCGACGAATCCCGCGACGCCAGGCCCAGCGCAGCCGTCCCCCGAGCCCGCGCTGCCGCTCGGGCGGGAGGTGGCCCCGGCACACCGCAGGAAGGGCCGTCCGCGGATCGACCTGCGCCGCCTGGGCCGGGCCGCACTGCTCGGACCCGCGGCCCGGGACCGGCTGCCCGACGCGATCGGCCACGTGGCCGAGGCCCACCGCGCCCACCACCCCGACGCCGACCTGGAACCGCTGCGCCGGGCGTACGTGCTCGCCGAGTCCTCGCACCGCGGCCAGATGCGCAAGAGCGGCGAGCCCTACATCACGCACCCGCTCGCGGTCACCCTCATCCTCGCCGAACTGGGCGCGGAGACCACGACGTTGACCGCCTCCCTGCTCCACGACACCGTCGAGGACACGGACGTGACGCTCGATCAGGTGCGCGCCGAGTTCGGCGAGGAGGTCTGTTACCTCGTCGACGGCGTCACCAAACTGGAGAAGGTCGACTACGGGGCCGCCGCCGAGCCCGAGACGTTCCGCAAGATGCTCGTCGCCACCGGCAACGACGTCCGGGTGATGTCGATCAAACTCGCCGACCGGCTGCACAACATGCGCACCCTGGGCGTCATGCGGCCCGAGAAACAGGAACGCATCGCCAAGGTGACCCGGGACGTGCTCATCCCGCTCGCCGAACGGCTCGGCGTGCAGGCGCTCAAGACCGAGCTGGAGGACCTCGTCTTCTCGATCCTGCACCCCGAGGAGTACGAGCACACCAGGGAACTGATCGACGGCAACGCGGCCCACGGCGACGACCCGCTCGGGGACATCGCCGAGGAGGTGCGCACCGTCCTGCGCGAGGCGGGGATCCCGGCCGAAGTCGTCATCCGGCCACGGCACTTCGTCTCCGTGCACCGGGTGTCGCGCAAGCGCGGGCGGATGCGCGGCTCCGACTTCGGGCGGCTCCTGGTACTCGTCAACGAGGACGCCGACTGCTACGGCGTCCTCGGCGAGCTGCACACCTGCCTCACCCCGGTGGTCTCGGAGTTCAAGGACTTCATCGCCGTACCGAAGTTCAACCTGTACCAGTCGCTGCACACGGCGGTCGCCCGCGGGGACGGCGAGATCGCCGAAGTCCTCATCCGCACCCACCAGATGCACAAGGTGGCCGAGGCCGGAGTCATCGCCCTCGGCAACCCCTACGCCACCCCCGCCGACGAGCAGACGGACGGCGCCGGAGAGCGCTCCTTCGACGGCGAGCGCGCCGACCCCACCCGGCCGGGCTGGCTCTCCCGCCTGCTCGACTGGCAGGAAGCCGCCACCGACACCGACACGTTCTGGTCCACGCTGCGCGAGGACCTCGCCCAGGACCGCGAGATCACCGTCTTCCGGGCCGACGGCGGCTCGCTGGGCCTGCCCGAGGGCGCCAGTTGCGTGGACGCCGCCTACGCCCAGTACGGCGAGGACGCGCACGCCTGCATCGGCGCGCGCGTCAACGGCCGTCTGGCGACGCTGAGCACGGTCCTGCGGGACGGTGACACCGTGCAGTTGCTGATGGGCCAGGACGCCGCCTCCGAGCCCTCCCGGGAGTGGCTGGAGCACGCGCACACGCCCGCCGCCCGCATCGCCATCCAGCGCTGGATCGCCGCTCACCCCGCACCGCGCGCCACGCAGACCCCCGAGGCCCCCGCCGCGGCCCCGAGGCCCGCCGCCGAAGGGCCCCCCGCGCGCCCGGGCACCGCCAACGCCGTCGTCGACCAGCCCGGCGCGTCCGTACGCCTCGCCGGCTGCTGCACGCCCGTGCCGCCCGACGAGGTGACCGGCTTCGCCGTACGCGGGGGAGTGGTGACCGTCCACCGGCTCGAATGCCCCGCCGTGGAGCGCATGAAGGGCGTGGGGCGCGCGGAGGTCGGCGTGCGCTGGGGCGACACCACCGAGTGCCGCGTCACGCTCGTCGCCGAGTCCTTCGGGCGGCCCCATCTGCTCGCCGACCTCACCGAAGCCATCGCCCTGGAGGGCGTCGCCATCGTCTCGGCCACCGTCGAACCGCCGAGCCAGCAACGGGTACGGCACACGTACACCCTCCAACTCCCGGACGCCGCACACCTCCCCGCCCTGATGCGGGCCATGCGGGACGTGCCCGGCGTCTTCGACGTCAACCGCGCGCAGCACCAGGCGGCCGCCGCGCGGTGACCGCCCTAGGCCGTGTCCCCGTTCGGGTGGGCCCGGTGCGCGCCGTCCCCGCGGAAGGGGTGCGCGCTGGTAGCGGTGGTTCATGCTGCTCACCCCCCGCCCCGGGAGGCGACGCGTCACGACGGCGCTGCTCGCCTCCGCCGTGTCCGTCTGCCTCCTCGCCGCGAGCGCCCCCTCACCGGCCGTCCCGCTCGGCGTCGGCGACCGCCTCTTCCCGCACCTGGGCAACCCCGGCTACGACGTCACGTCGTACGACCTCGACTTCACCTACGCCGGCGCGAACGACAAGCCGCTCACCGCCGTCACCACCGTCGCCGCCCGGACCACGAGCCCGCTGGAGCGGATCAACCTCGACTTCGCGCACGGCACCGTGCGGAAGGTCGAGGTGAACGGCGTACCGGCGACGTTCACGAGCGCGGGCGAGGACCTGGTGGTCACCCCGCAGGCACCGGTCCCGGCCGGCACCGCCCTGCGGGTCACCGTGCGGCACACCAGCGACCCGGTGCCCGCCGCGGGCCGGGACGGCGGCTGGGTGCGGACCGGGGACGGCCTCGCCATGGCCAACCAGGCCGACGCCGCCCACCTGGTCTTCCCGTGCAACGACCACCCCTTCGACAAGGCGATGTTCACCATCCGTGTGACCGCGCCCGAGGGGTACACGGCGGTCGCCAACGGACTGCCCGCGGGTACGGACCGGCGGGCCGGCGCCACCACCTGGACGTACCGCACCGAGCACCCCATGGCCACCGAACTGGCCCAGGTGTCCATCGGGCGCTCCACGGTGGTGCACCGCGGCGGCCCGCACGGGCTCCCCGTCCGCGACGTCGTGCCCACCAAGGACCGGGACCGCCTGGAACCGTGGCTCGCGAAGACGCCGGGCCAGATCGCCTGGATGGAGGAGAAGGCCGGCCGGTACCCCTTCGAGACGTACGGGCTGCTGATGGCCGATGCGCAGACCGGTTTCGAGCTGGAGACCCAGACCCTCTCCCTGTTCGAGAAGGACATCTTCACCGAACCCGCGTACCCGAAGTGGCTCGTCGAGTCGGTCATGGTCCACGAGCTGTCCCACCAGTGGTTCGGCGACAGCGTCAGCCCGCGCACCTGGTCCGACCTGTGGCTCAACGAGGGGCACGCCACGTGGTACGAGGCCCTGTACGCGGAGGAGAAGGCCGGGCGGCGCATGGAGACGCGGATGAAGGCGGCCTACCGCGCCTCCGACACCTGGCGGGCCACCGGCGGGCCGCCCGCCGCGCCCAAGGCGCCCGATCCGGGTCAGAAGACCAGCATCTTCCGGCCCAACGTCTACGACGGCGCCGCGCTGGTGCTGTACGCGCTCAGGCAGAAGATCGGACGCCCGGCCTTCGAGCGCCTGGAGCGGACCTGGGTGGCCCTCCACCAGGACGGTACGGCGACGACGGCCGACTTCGTGGACCTCGCGTCGACCCTGTCCGGGCGGGATCTGACCGGGTTCTTCAAGGCGTGGCTCCACGAGAAGAGGACTCCGCCCATGCCGGGGCACCCGGACTGGAAGAGCGACGCCTCCAAGGCGCGCGGAGGCAAGGGTTAACTCGCGTGACGAGACGGGGCGTGCCGTGCGACCATCTTTCTGGTCGGCGGCACGGCCTCCCGGGGCCCGTGCGGCGGACGCCGGGAATCTCCCGGCGCCCCCGGGCGTTGTCCATCATGACGGGCGACGTCCGTCGCCGCACCGCATTCCCATCGACGTAAGGATCCAATGACCTCCTCTTCTTCCCCTTCCCAGGACGCGCAGAGCGTCGCGGCGCAGAACTACCCCGAAGGTCTTCGGGCCGATGCCCTGATGGAAGAGGACGTCGCCTGGAGCCACGAGATCGACGGAGAGCGGGACGGCGAGCAGTTCGACCGCTCCGAGCGGGCCGCCCTGCGCCGTGTCGCGGGTCTGTCCACCGAGCTCGAGGACGTCACCGAGGTCGAGTACCGGCAGCTCCGCCTGGAGCGCGTCGTACTCGTCGGGGTGTGGACCACGGGCAGCATGACCGACGCGGAGAATTCGCTGGCCGAGCTGGCCGCCCTCGCGGAGACCGCGGGAGCGCTCGTGCTCGACGGCGTCGTGCAGCGCCGCGACAAGCCCGACGCGGCCACATACATCGGATCCGGCAAGGCCAACGAGCTGCGGGACATCGTCCTGGAGACCGGCGCCGACACCGTGATCTGCGACGGTGAGCTGAGCCCCGGCCAGCTGATCCACCTCGAGGACGTCGTCAAGGTCAAGGTGATCGACCGGACCGCCCTGATCCTGGACATCTTCGCCCAGCACGCCAAGTCCCGAGAGGGCAAGGCGCAGGTCGCGCTCGCGCAGATGCAGTACATGCTGCCGCGACTGCGCGGCTGGGGTCAGTCGCTGTCCCGTCAGATGGGCGGCGGCAAGGGCGGCGGCCTCGCCACCCGTGGTCCCGGTGAGACCAAGATCGAGACGGACCGGCGGCGGATCCGCGAGAAGATGGCGAAGATGCGCCGTGAGATCGCGGACATGAAGACCGGCCGCGAGATCAAGCGTCAGGAGCGCCGGCGTCACAAGGTGCCCTCGGTCGCCATCGCGGGCTACACCAACGCGGGCAAGTCCTCGCTGCTCAACCGCCTCACGGGCGCGGGCGTGCTCGTCGAGAACGCGCTGTTCGCGACCCTCGACCCGACCGTCCGCCGGGCCGAGACCCCGAGCGGCCGGCTGTACACGCTGGCCGACACGGTCGGTTTTGTCCGGCACCTGCCGCACCACCTGGTCGAGGCGTTCCGCTCCACGATGGAGGAGGTCGGCGACTCCGACCTGATCCTGCACGTGGTGGACGGTTCGCATCCGGCTCCGGAGGAGCAGCTGGCCGCCGTGCGCGAGGTCATCCGCGACGTGGGTGCCACGAAGGTGCCCGAGATCGTGGTGATCAACAAGGCGGACGCCGCCGACCCGCTGGTCCTTCAGCGGCTGATGCGGATCGAGAAGCGGTCCATCGCGATCTCCGCCCGCACCGGCCGTGGCATCGCCGAGCTGCGCGCGCTCATCGACAACGAGCTGCCGCGTCCCTCGGTCGAGATCGAGGCGCTCGTGCCGTACACGCAGGGCCAGCTGATCGCCCGGGCGCACGACGAGGGCGACGTCATCTCCGAGGAGCACACCCCGGAGGGCACACTGCTCAAGGCGCGGGTGCACGAGGAACTGGCGGCGGATCTCGCGCCGTACGTCCCCGCGCCGCTCGCCTGATCCCGCCCGCCGCACCGCAGGCGCAGGACCGGCGATGAGCCGGACCGTACGACGGCCGAAGGCCCGCTCCCCTCGCAGGGGGCGGGCCTTCGCCGTGTGCCGTGGCGGAGCGCCGCCGTGCCTACCGGCCGCCGTACTTCCTGCTCATGCTCCGGTAGAGCGCCTCGGCGCCCGCACCGAGCTGCGGTCCGGCGAGCCAGGTGTGGTCGGACGGACCGATCGACGTGTTCGACACCAGCTTGGTCCTGCCGTCGACGACACGGAACCAGCCGCCGCCGGACGAGCCGCCCGTCATCGTGCAGCCGATGCGGTACATCGTCGGCAGACCCGGGCTGAGCGAGAGCCGCCCCGGCCGGTCGACGCACTTGAACATGCTCAGACCGTTGTACGGCGGCGCGGCGGGGTAGCCCCAGGCACCCATGGCGCCGGCACTCCGCGCGGAGGGCGCGGAGAAGTCCACGTCCAGCGCGTTGCCGACCGTCTCCTCCAGGGACTTGGCGCCCCGCTCCGGCTTCACGTGCAGCACGGCGTAGTCGTACGGGGCGCCGGCCCCGCCCGTCTCGTCACCGCCGGAGATCCACTCGCGGGAGGTCGAGGCCCAGTCGGCCCACCACTGGCCGTACGGTGCCATCTCCGCGGCGGTGGCATTGCTCAGCCGCGCCTCGGACTTGTCCAGGTCGTTGTAGGACGGGACGAAGGCGATGTTGCGGTACCAGCCGCCGCTGCCGCCCGCGTGCACGCAGTGGCCGGCGGTCCACACCAGGTTGGACCTGCCCGGGTGGTTGACGTCCTTGACGACCGTGCCGGAGCAGACCATCGAACCCTTGGGCGAGTCGAAGAAGACCTTGCCGACCGGGGCCGCGTACCGGTGGTACGGGGTCTTCTCCGGCTCGGCCCGGACCGGGTCCGGGGCGGGGTCGCTGACGCCCTGGCCGGCGGACGCGTCCTTCACCGCGATCGTCCTGTCCGGGTCCTCGGCGGACTTCATCCGCTCCGGCTTCCACAGCCCCTTGATCACCGGGTTGACGAAGTCCTTGGCGTCACTGAGCCACTTGTCCTTGTCCCAGTTCTTCCAGCCGCCGTCCCGCCACCGGTCGACGTCGATGCCGTGCTCCTTAAGGCGGTCGGCGAGGTCGCCGGGAATCCGGGCCTCGTCCTCGCCCGCCCCCCGGGACGTGCCGGCCGCGGGCTTGTCGCTCGCACTGTCGTCGCCCGAGCCGCAGGCGGTGGCGGTGAGCGACAGGGCCGCGACGATTCCCGCGGCCACGAGAACGCCGGGTCTGCCGCGCCGGGCTGCGACGGACGTACGTATGGAACGCATGTGGTGGGAACCCCCGTTGAAGAGATTATGCCGGGCGGGTCACTGTCGGGCGGGTCACTGCCCGGCGAACTTCCCGCTGACCGAGTCGTACACACCCTTGGCCTCGGCCCCCAGGTGCGGGCCCGCCAGCCAGCCCGAACTCACCGGACCGATCGAGGTGTTGGAGACCAGCGCGGGCTTGCCGTCCGCCCCCTTCGCCACCCAGCCGCCGCCGGACGAACCGCCGGTCATGGTGCAGCCGATGCGGTACATCGTCGGGTCGGACTTCACGATCGACAGCCGCCCCGGCTCGTCCGTGCACTGGAACAGCTTCTGCCCGTCGTACGGCGCCGCCGCCGGGTAGCCGGTCGCGGTGATGCTCGACACCTCCGGTACGGCCGGCGCGTTGAAGTCCACCGGAAGGGCCGAACCGACCGTCTCCTCCAGGGACTTGCCGTCGCCGCCCTTCTCCGGGGTCACGTGCAGCACGGCGAAGTCGTACGGCGCGCCCTCGCCGCCCGTGGCACCGCCCTGCTCGATCCACTGGTCCGAGGTCTGCGCCCAGTCGCTCCACCACACGCCGTAGGGAGCGATCTCCGCCTTGGCGGCGTTCTGCAACTGGGACGCGTTCTTGCCGGCGTTGTTGTAGGCCGGCACGAAGGCGATGTTGCGGTACCAGCCGCCCTTCTTGCCCGCGTGCACGCAGTGGCCCGCCGTCCACACCATGTTCGACTTGCCCGGGTGGGCCGGGTCCTTCACCACGGTCGCCGAGCAGACCATCGTGCCCTCGGGGGAGTCGAAGAACACCTTGCCGGCCTCGGGCACGCGCTCGTGGTAGGCGGCCTGCACGGACCGGGCGGGTACGGGAGCCGGGGTCGCGTCGGTGACGCCCTGGTCGCCGGAGATGTCGTTCTCGTCGACGCCCTTGTCCTGGTCCGGGTCGTCCGCGTCACGCATCCGGTCCGGGTCCCACAGGTCCTTGATGATGGGATTGACGAATTCGTCCGCCTCGCGCAACCAGTCGTCCCTGTCCCAGTTCTTCCAGGCGCCGTCCTTCCACTTGTCGATGTCGAAGCCGTGCTCTTTGAGCTTGTCCTTGACGCCCTGCGGAATCTTGACCTTGCCGTCGCCGCTCCCGGCCGCGGAGGCGGACGCCTCGGCGTTCGTCTGCTCGTCGCCCGAACCGCACCCGGTGGCGGTGAGCGCGAGCGTCGCGGTGAGGCCGACGGCGACCAGGACGGGGGAGGTTCTGCGGCGCGTGCTCCCCCCTCGGCGAGCGGTGAAGGGCGGGCGTATGGATCGCATGGTGTGAACTCCCCCTGGACGTGAGAAATGTCTGCGCTGCCTCGGCGGCGGCCGTACCCGGTTCCGTACGGACCCGCCGGTCCGGACCCCTTCGGCAGGGGCCGGGCGGTGCCGATCGGGCGGCCGGGCCGGTGACCCGCCCGCACTTCTGAGCGGCACCACACACTATGCGGTCGCTGTGGGGGAGTTCCGACGGAACGGCAACGGTTCCGTCACGGCAAGGATCTTCACCTCACCCGCTTCCCCGTGCCTGCCTCGTCGTTGGTACGTACGGGGGACCTGCCGCCTGCGTTCGGAAACCCCCGCCAACTCGCCTCTGAGCAGCGGGAGGACCTGTAGTCGTGGCCGGGACGAAGTCTGCGGTGATGGGGCGTGAGCCAGCGAGGGTACGGGAGGAGAGCGGGTCGGGGGAGGCGCACGCGGCGCACGAGGGAATTCTGCGGCGCCAGTCGGCGCGCGAGTCCGCGGCGCGCACCTACGCGCGCGCCCTGCCGATCGTGCCCGTCCGCGCACGCGGGCTGACCATCGAGGGTGCCGACGGACGGCGGTATCTCGACTGTGTCTCCGGTGCCGGGGCCCTGGCTCTCGGGCACAACCACCCGGTGGTCCTCGAGGCGATCAGGAGCGTCCTCGACTCGGGGGCGCCGCTGCACGCCCTCGACCTCGCCACCCCCGTCAAGGACGCCTTCACGACCGAGCTGTTCCGCACGCTGCCGCCCGCGTTCGCCGAGCGGGCCCGGGTGCGGTTCTGCGGCCCGGCCGGCACGGACGCCGTCGAGGCCGCGTTCAGGCTGGTGCGCGCCGCGACCGGGCGCACCGCGATGCTGGCCTTCACCGGCGCCTGCCACGGGATGACCGCGGGGGCGCTCGAAGCGTCCGGGGGCGCGCCGGAAGTACCGGTGACGCGGCTGCCGTACCCGCAGGACTACCGCTGTCCCTTCGGGGTCGGCGGTGACCGCGGGGCCGGGCTCGCGGCCCGCTGGACCGAGTCGGTCCTGGACGACGTCACGTCGGGTGTGCCGCACCCCGCCGGCATGATCCTCGAACCGGTCCAGGGCGAGGGCGGGGTGATCCCCGCGCCGGACGACTGGATGCGGCGCATGCGGGTGATCACCCGGGCCCGGTCCATCCCGCTGATCGCCGACGAGGTCCAGACGGGGGTCGGCCGCACCGGCGCCTTCTGGGCCGTCGAGCACAGCCGCGTCACGCCCGACGTGATGGTGCTGTCCAAGGCCATCGGCGGCAGTCTCCCACTGGCCGTCGTCGTCTACCGCGACGAACTCGACGTGGGGGAATCCGGCACCCACGCGGGCACGTTCCGCGGGAACCAGCTCGCCATGGCCGCGGGCACGGCGACCCTCCGCCACGTGCGCGAGAACCGCCTCGCCGAGCGTGCCGCCGCTCTGGGGGCCCGCATGCTCGCACAACTCCGTTCACTGTCCGCGGAGTTCGCCTGCATCGGGGACGTACGCGGCCGGGGACTGATGATCGGCCTGGAGCTGGTGCACCCGGACGGCGCCGGCACGGACCCGCCGCCCGCCGCACCCGGCCTGGCCGCCGCGGTTCGGCGGGAGTGCCTGCGGCGCGGTCTGATCGTCGAACTCTGCGGACGCCGGGACAGCGTCGTCCGCCTGCTCCCACCCCTGACGATCACCGACGAACAGGCGAACGCCGTACTGGAACGGCTGGCGGACGCGGTGGCGGCGGTGGCGCGGGAGGTTCCGGACGCGAGACCGGACGAGCGGGGGCCTGGCGCGGGAGACGGGTAGGGCTCCGGGACGGTGCGGAGGTGGCGGTGATCCCGCAGGGCTGTGCCGGGGACTACGGGGGCGGAGGCGGGGGTGGGAGTCCGGTTTCCGTCCAGTCCGGTGTCCGTCCGCGGCGGTCGGTGGCCGGCGGCGGTCGGGCGGTCAGTCGGTCAGTCGGGCAGTCGGCGGTGAGTGTGGCCGACCCCGTCCCCGGTGGTGACCGATGACGCGGGACCGCCGCGCGCCACCCGTCGACCGCCCGCGGACCCTCGCCGCCGGCCGACGACCGGAGACCGGGCATCCGCCACGCCCGACTCGGCCCGCCGCGACGCCGCCCTCGCCGCCCCATCACCCAGCCCCGCACATCCCCGCGCACGCCCCGGAGCCCCGCCCCGTCCTCGACGTACACCCCGACAGACACCCGACGGACCAGCCCCGACGCATTTGCCCAGTACCACCCCGGACCCCGCAAGGAACGCCCGTGAACCCCACCCCCGCATCCGACGACCTTCCGCTCGGGCCCGAGCGCGAGTCCCGCGGCGGTCAGGCCGCGCCCGTGCCGGACACCGCGGAGCGCGAGCCCCGCGGCGATCAGGCCGCGCCCGTGCCGGACACCGCCCCGGTCCCCAGGCAGAAGGACGGGACATCGGCGGCCCGGAGGCCGTCGGCGCACGAGGCCCCGGACCTGCTCGAGCATCCGGACCCGCACACCGCGGCCCAGGCGGCGGCCGTCGAGAACCTGCTGCGCTGCTGGGTGCGCGAGAACGACCTCCGGGCTCCCGACGACGGCCTCCTCCGCATCCCCCTCCCGGCAACCGGCGCCGTCCTCCTCGCTCCCGTGCACCACTGGTCCCCGGCCGGCTGGCACCGCTTCGGGTTCCCCCACGTCGAGGGCGCCCCGCAAGGGGCACCTCCCGCCGACGCCGTCACCGTGGCGGCCCTGCTGGCCCGGGAGACGGCTGACGCGGGAGCCGGGCCGCGCGGGACCACGGCTGAGCCGACGGCCGCCCAAGCCGTCGACGCCTCCGGCCCCGCGGGAAACGCGCCCGGAGCCGCCTCGCCGGACACCCCGCGGCCCGGCGGAATCAGCGACGGGAACGACCTGGTCGGACGGGTCGCCGACTCGGCCCGCCGGACCGCCGCCTTCATTGGCGAACGCCGCGAGCGCCCGGGCGACGGACCCGACCGCTTCCTCGCCGCCGAGCAGGCGCTGCTCCTCGGACACCCCCTGCATCCGACGCCCAAGAGCCGCGAGGGACTCTCCGACGCGGACGCCCGGCGGTACTCGCCCGAACTGCGCGGTGCCTTCCCCCTGCACTGGCTGGCGGTCGCGCCCTCCGTGCTCGCGGCCGACTCGGCGTGGACGGAACGCGGTCGCCCCGTCGCCGCCGGGCAGCTGACCGCGCGGCTCGCCGGTACCGGACTGGCGCTGCCCGACGGACACACGGCCCTGCCGCTGCACCCCTGGCAGGCCCACGAGATCCGGCACCGCCCGGACACCGAGGCCCTGTTCACCGCCGGGCTGCTCCGCGACCTCGGCCCGTACGGCGCTCCGTGGCATCCCACCTCCTCCGTCCGCACCCTCTACCGCACCGGCGCCCCCGCGATGCTCAAGACCTCGCTGGGCCTGCGCATCACCAACTCCCGGCGTGAGAACCTCCGCAAGGAACTGCACCGCGGCGTCGAGGTCCACCGCCTGCTGCGTGCCGGTCTGTCCAAGCAGTGGCAGGCCGCCCACCCGGGGTTCGGCATCGTCCGCGATCCGGCCTGGCTCGCGGTCGACGGCCTAGACGGCGGGCCCGTGGGGGGCCTCGACGTGGTGATCCGGCACAACCCCTTCGGACCGACGGACGACGTCTCGTGCGTGGCCGGGTTCGTCTCGCTCCGGCCCCAGCCCCAGGCAGACGGTCGTCCGCACCCCGTCATGAGGTCCCGGCTCGCCGAGGTCGTCACCCGCCTCGCGGGCCGTACCGGGCGCTCCCGGGGTGCCGTGTCCGCCGAGTGGTTCCTGCGCTACCTGGAACAGGTCGTGCGCCCGGTGCTCTGGCTGGACAGCGAGGCCGGAATCGCCCTGGAAGCACACCAGCAGAACACCCTGCTCCTGCTGGACCCCGAGGGCTGGCCCGCGGGCGGCCGCTACCGCGACAACCAGGGCTACTACTTCCGCGCCTCACGGCGGGCGGAACTCGACGCCCGCCTGCCGGGCATCGGCGAGCACAGCGACACGTTCGTCACCGACGAGGTCACCGACGAGCGCTTCGCCTACTACCTCGCCATCAACAACGTGCTCGGTCTCGTCGGCGCCTTCGGCTCCCAACGCCTCGCCTCCGAGGAGCTGTTGCTCGCCGCCTTCCGCCGCTTCCTCGCGGACGTGGCCACCGGTCCCGACCGGTCGCGTTCGTCCCTGCCCGCTTACCTGCTGGACTCCCCCGTCCTGCGCTGCAAGGCCAACCTGCTGACCCGGCTGCACGGCCTCGACGAACTCGTCGGCCCGGTCGACACCCAGTCCGTCTACGTCACCCTCACCAACCCCCTTCGTCCCCGCGGGAAGTGACCCACCCCGTCTCCTGAGAGGAGCGTCGCCGTGCCTTCCACCGATGCGAGCGCCGACGCCGCGACCGCCCCCGGCACCGACGCCGGTGCCGACCGGGCCGCCGGCCCGGACTCGGAAGGGCAGGACACCCTGGACCTGCGCCTGCCCGACGAACTCGTCGCCCTCCTCGCCGGGGAAGCCGGCAGCGGGGAGGGGGACCCCGCGGACGCCGTCGCCCCGGCGGGCGACGACCTGCTCGACCACGTCGGTACCTGGGGGCCCACAGCCACACCCGTAGGTGTCTTCCAGCTCGTCCCCGTCCGGCTCCGGCGCGATCTCCCGCTGGTCGCCCGGTGGATGAACGACCCCGCCGTCGCCGCGTTCTGGGAACTCGCCGGACCCGAAACGGTGACCGAGCGGCATCTGCGGGACCAGCTCGCAGGGGACGGACGCAGCGTGCCCTGCCTCGGCGTGCTGGACGGCACCCCGATGAGCTACTGGGAGATCTACCGGGCCGACCTCGACCCGCTCGCCCGCCACTACCCGGCCCGCCCGCACGACACCGGGATCCACCTCCTCATCGGCGGTGTCGCCGGCCGCGGGCGAGGTCTCGGCTCCGCCCTGCTCCGCGCCGTCGCCGACCTCGTGTGCGAGAAGCGCCCGTCGTGCGGGCGCGTCGTCGCCGAACCCGACCTGCGTAACACTCCGTCCGTCTCGGCGTTCCTGAGCGCCGGCTTCCGGTTCTCCGCCGAGGTGGACCTGCCCGGCAAGCGCGCCGCCCTCCTGGTCCGGGACCGGGGCCTGCGCGATGTGCTGTGACGCCACCGCGCGCCCCGCATCCGTCCTGATCACGCCCTCGCCCCCGGCGTGACCGCCCGGTTGTCAGTCCCGCCCCGTAGGGTGGTCGCGCTATGACGAAGCCCTCACTCCCCGAACTCCTGCACGCTGCCGTCACCGCCGTCGGCGGTACGGAGCGTCCCGGCCAGGTGACCATGGCCGAAGCCGTCGCGGAAGCGATCGACGACGGATCCCACCTGCTGGTCCAGGCCGGCACCGGCACCGGTAAATCGCTCGGCTACCTGGTGCCCGCGCTCGCGCACGGGGAGCGCGTCGTCGTGGCGACGGCCACCCTGGCGCTCCAGCGGCAGCTCGCCGAGCGGGACCTCCCGCGGACCGTGGAGTCGCTGCATCCCCTGCTGCGCCGCCGTCCCTCCTTCGCGATGCTCAAGGGCCGGTCGAACTACCTGTGCCTGCACCGCCTGCACGAGGGCATGCCGCAGGACGAGGAGGAGGGCCTCTTCGACCAGTTCGAGGCGGCGGCACCCACCAGCAAACTCGGACAGGACCTGGTGCGGCTGCGCGACTGGTCCGACGAGACGGAGACCGGGGACCGTGACAATCTGACGCCCGGCGTCTCCGACCGTGCCTGGGCGCAGATCTCCGTCTCCTCCCGTGAGTGCCTGGGCGCCACGAAGTGCGCGTACGGCGCCGAGTGCTTCGCCGAGATGGCGCGGGAGCGCGCCAAGCTCGCGGACGTCGTCGTCACCAACCACGCGCTGCTCGCGATCGACGCCATCGAGGGCGCCCCGGTGCTGCCGCAGCACGAGGTCCTGATCGTGGACGAGGCTCATGAGCTGGTCTCCCGGGTCACCGGTGTCGCGACCGGCGAGCTCACACCGGGCCAGGTGAACCGCGCCGTGCGCCGTGCGGCGAAGCTGGTCAACGAGAAGGCCGCCGACCAGCTCCAGACCGCCGCCGAGGGCTTCGAGCGGCTCATGGAGCTGGCCCTGCCCGGCCGGCTGGAGGAGATCCCCGAGGACCTCGGCTACGCCCTGATGGCGCTCCGCGACGCCGCTCGTACGGTGATCTCGGGGATCGGCGCCACCCGCGACAAGTCCGTCCAGGACGAGGACGCGGTGCGCAAGCAGGCCCTCGCCTCGGTGGAGGCCGTGCACGACGTGGCGGAGCGCATCACGAACGGCTCCGAGTGGGACGTCGTCTGGTACGAGCGGCACGACCGGTTCGGTGCCTCGCTGCGGGTCGCGCCCATGTCGGTGTCGGGCCTGCTCAGGGAGAAGCTGTTCGCGGACCGGTCGGTCGTCCTGACCTCCGCGACGCTGAAGCTGGGCGGCGACTTCAACGGCGTCGGGGCCTCGCTGGGCCTCGGCCCGGAGGGCGCCGAGGACGAGGACCTGCCGCAGTGGAAGGGCGTCGACGTCGGATCGCCCTTCGACTACCCCAGGCAGGGCATCCTGTATGTCGCCAAGCACCTGTCCCGCCCCGCGCGTGACGGCGACCGCGGAGACATGCTGGACGAGCTGACCGAGTTGATCCAGTCGGCCGGCGGCCGGACGCTCGGCCTGTTCTCCTCCATGCGGGCCGCCCAGCTGGCTGCCGAGGAACTGCGCACGCGCATTCCCGAGTTCCCCATCCTGCTGCAGGGTGAGGAGACGCTCGGCGAGCTGATCAAGAACTTCGCCGCAGACCCGCGGACGTGCCTGTTCGGCACGCTGTCCCTCTGGCAGGGCGTCGACGTGCCGGGGCCGAGCTGTCAGCTGGTCGTCATGGACAAGATCCCGTTCCCGCGTCCCGACGACCCGCTGATGAGCGCCCGCCAGAAAGCGGTCGAGGAGGCGGGAGGCAACGGCTTCATGGCCGTGGCCGCCACTCACGCGGCGCTCCTGATGGCCCAGGGCGCCGGTCGTCTCGTCCGGGCGTCCGGGGACCGGGGGGTGGTCGCCGTACTGGACCAGCGGCTCGCGACGGCGCGTTACGGCAGCTATCTGAAGGCCTCGCTGCCCGATTTCTGGTACACGACGGACCGCAATCAGGTCCGCAGGTCGCTGGCGGCGATCGACGAGGCGGCGCGCAGGACGGAGGACGCCTCACGCGCGGCGGAGGGAGCCGCCGGCGAGGCACAGGACGCGGCGCGCACGACGGAGGACGCCTAGACAAGGCGGCGGGCCCGACCCCCGGGGGAGGGACGGGCCCGAAGCGCGCCGCCGGTACCGGTGCCCGGGCGGAGCAGGGCCCCGGAACCGGCGCAGGTGGTCCCGGGGCCCGGTCGAGGGCGGGCGCGTAGTGAGGGCGCCCGCCGCGGGGGTGTCACACCCGCCGCAGTACGGCGACCACCTTGCCCAGGATGGTCGCTTCGTCACCGGGGATCGGCTGGTACGCGGAGTTGTGCGGCAACAGCCACACGTGGCCGTCCTCGCGCTTGAACCGCTTGACCGTGGCCTCGCCGTCCAGCATGGCGGCCACGATGTCGCCGTTCTCCGCGACCGGCTGGCGGCGGACCGTCACCCAGTCCCCGTCACAGATGGCCGCCTCGATCATCGAGTCACCGACGACCTTCAGGACGAACAGCTCACCGTCGCCGACCAGCTGCCGGGGGAGCGGGAACACGTCCTCGACCGACTCCTCGGCGAGGATCGGGCCACCGGCGGCGATGCGTCCGACGAGCGGGACGTACGACGCGGCGGGCTTGCCCGCGGTGTCCGTGGGCTGCACGGAGGACTGGTCGGAGCCGCGGACCTCGTACGCGCGAGGGCGGTGCGGGTCGCGGCGCAGGAAACCCTTGCGCTCCAGCGCCATCAGCTGATGGGCGACGGACGACGTGCTGGACAGGCCGACTGCCTGACCGATCTCCCGCATCGACGGCGGGTAACCCCGCCGCTGCACGGAATCCCTGATGACCTCGATCACCCGGCGCTGTCGGTCCGTGAGCCCGGAACTGTCCGCCCGGATGCCTGGAGGTCGGCCGGGCAGGGACCGCTTGGGTCCCTCATGATTCATGGCTTCGTTCATCGCATGCACCGGCTCGAGTCGGCCCTGGGAGCGGTCCTGGGCAGTGATGGTGGCACTGTCTGCGGTGGTGGTCACGTCGGCCCCTCTCGATGGTCTCCCTGCTGGACAACGGTAGTGGCTTTCGAAAGGTTGCGCCAAACACACGTTCGAGTGAAAAAGCGGGAATTCACTGACGCGATCAGGTGTCTGGGTGTATGGCTGACGCTGCGTCCCGCGGACAAAACGGTGGATTGCTGTACCCTTCACCGCCGGGCGCTCAGCGCGCCCGCCGCCGCCGAGGCGCCGCCCAGTGTGCCATCAGGCGCACCCCGGGCCGGGGACCGGCTCCCTTCCGTGCGTCGCACACGGTGTCACGGCAGGCCCGGGCCCCGTACGGCCGCGGCATCCCGCCGATACGTGTGCGACACGCGTGCCTCGTGGGGATTTACGCGCCCGCCACCACATGTAGTGGTTGGATTGCGGAGGCATCCCAGAAGTTGTGGTCCCCCGGGTCTTCGGACCTCAGGGCATCGCCTATGCTGGGGGCTGCTTCGAGGGGCCCGAGAGGTCCCTGAGGTCCATGAGTCGTGCCGTGAGGGAGGGTTGGAGCCATGCACTGCCCCTTCTGCAGGCACCCCGACAGCCGTGTCGTCGACAGTCGTACGACGGACGACGGCACGTCGATCCGCAGGCGCCGCCAGTGCCCCGACTGCTCCCGCCGTTTCACGACGGTGGAGACGTGTTCGCTGATGGTGGTCAAGCGGTCCGGCGTCACCGAGCCCTTCAGTCGCACCAAGGTCATCAACGGCGTGCGCAAGGCGTGCCAGGGGCGGCCTGTCACCGAGGACGCTCTCGCCCAGCTCGGGCAGCGGGTCGAGGAGGCGGTGCGCGCCACCGGAAGCGCCGAACTGACCACCCACGACGTGGGGCTGGCCATACTCGGCCCGCTGCGGGAGCTCGACCTCGTCGCCTATCTGCGGTTCGCGTCCGTGTACCGGGCGTTCGACTCGCTCGAGGACTTCGAGGCCGCCATCGTGGAACTCAGGGAAGGCAGGCAGCAGCCCGCCGCGGACAGTGACGTCGCGGACGCGGAGCGCCAGATGACCGACCGCGGGTCCGGAGGGACCGTCCAGGTCCCCGTGCCCGCGAACGCCGCCGACTGACCGGCGGGCCGGACCCGGAGGAGACGTCCGGCCCCGGTCGACCGGCGGCAGACGAAGACCTGCTGCGCGGACCGCCGACGCGGCTCGCGCAGTACCAGACACACAACGTGCCATGGGAAGAACGTGGCACTTCAGGGCGTTTTAGCCTGAAACAGGGAGGCGGCATGACAGAGACGGCGAGCGGTCCGGCACGGAGTTCCCGCGCCAAGGGCACCAAGGCGAGCAAGGGACTGCGTGTCGAGCGCATCCACACCACCCCCGGCGTGCACCCGTACGACGAGGTCGAGTGGGCTAGCCGTGACGTCGTCATGACCAACTGGCGCGACGGCTCGGTCAACTTCGAGCAGCGTGGCGTCGAGTTCCCCGACTTCTGGTCGGTGAACGCGGTCAACATCGTCACCAGCAAGTACTTCCGCGGCGCTGTGGGCACCCCGCAGCGTGAGGTGAGCCTCAGGCAGCTCATCGACCGGATCGTGAAGACGTACCGGAAGGCCGGCGAGGACTACCGGTACTTCGCCTCCCCCGCCGACGCCGAGATCTTCGAGCACGAGCTGGCGTACGCCCTCCTGCACCAGATCTTCAGCTTCAACTCGCCGGTCTGGTTCAACGTCGGCACGCCGCAGCCCCAGCAGGTCTCCGCCTGCTTCATCCTGTCCGTCGACGACTCCATGGAGTCGATCCTCGACTGGTACAAGGAAGAGGGCATGATCTTCAAGGGCGGCTCCGGTGCCGGCCTGAACCTCTCCCGGATCCGCTCCTCCAAGGAGCTGCTCTCCTCCGGCGGCAACGCCTCGGGTCCCGTCTCCTTCATGCGCGGTGCCGACGCCTCCGCGGGAACGATCAAGTCGGGTGGCGCCACGCGCCGCGCCGCCAAGATGGTCATCCTGGACGTCGACCACCCCGACATCGAGGACTTCATCGAGACCAAGGTGAAGGAGGAGGAGAAGATCCGCGCCCTGCGTGACGCGGGCTTCGACATGGACCTGGGCGGCGACGACATCACGTCCGTCCAGTACCAGAACGCCAACAACTCGGTCCGGGTGAACGACGCGTTCATGAAGGCCGTCGAGGCGGGCGACAAGTTCGGCCTGACGTCGCGCATGACCGGTGAGGTCATCGAGGAGGTCGACGCCAAGTCGCTCTTCCGCAAGATGGCCGAGGCCGCCTGGGCCTGCGCCGACCCGGGCATCCAGTACGACGACACGATCAACCACTGGCACACGTGCCCGGAGTCCGGCCGTATCAACGGCTCGAACCCGTGCAGCGAGTACATGCACCTGGACAACACGTCCTGCAACCTCGCCTCGCTGAACCTGATGAAGTTCCTGAAGGACGACAGCAAGGGCCACCAGTCCTTCGACGTCGAGCGCTTCGCGAAGGTCGTCGAGCTGGTCATCACCGCGATGGACATCTCCATCTGCTTCGCGGACTTCCCGACCCAGAAGATCGGCGAGAACACCCGCGCCTTCCGCCAGCTGGGCATCGGCTACGCCAACCTCGGCGCCCTCCTCATGGCGACCGGCCACGCGTACGACTCCGACGGCGGCCGCTCCCTCGCCGGCGCCATCACGTCGCTGATGACGGGTACGTCGTACCGGCGGTCCGCCGAACTCGCCGCGGTCGTCGGCCCGTACGACGGCTACGCCCGCAACGCCCAGCCGCACCAGCGCGTCATGAAGCAGCACTCCGACGCCAACGCCGTGGCCGTCCGCGTGGACGACCTCGACACGCCGATCTGGGCCGCCGCCACGGAAGCCTGGCAGGACGTCCTGCACCTCGGCGAGAAGAACGGCTTCCGCAACGCGCAGGCCTCCGTCATCGCCCCCACCGGCACCATCGGTCTCGCGATGTCCTGCGACACCACCGGCCTCGAGCCCGACCTCGCCCTGGTCAAGTTCAAGAAGCTGGTCGGCGGCGGTTCGATGCAGATCGTCAACGGCACCGTGCCGCAGGCCCTGCGCCGCCTGGGTTACCAGGAGGAGCAGATCGAGGCGATCGTCGCCCACATCGCCGAGCACGGCAATGTGATCGACGCGCCGAGCCTCAAGCAGGAGCACTACGAGGTCTTCGACTGCGCCATGGGCGAGCGTTCCATCTCCGCGATGGGCCACGTCCGCATGATGGCCGCGATCCAGCCGTGGATCTCCGGGGCGCTCTCCAAGACGGTCAACCTGCCGGAGACGGCGACCGTCGAGGACGTCGAGGAGGTCTACTTCGAGGCGTGGAAGATGGGCGTCAAGGCGCTCGCCATCTACCGCGACAACTGCAAGGTCGGCCAGCCCCTCTCCGCGAAGACCAAGGAGAAGGAGAAGGCGGAGGTCACGGCGACGGCCGAGGAGACCATCCGTACCGCGATCGAGAAGGTCGTCGAGTACCGCCCGGTCCGCAAGCGCCTCCCCAAGGGCCGGCCCGGCATCACCACCTCCTTCACGGTGGGCGGCGCCGAGGGCTACATGACCGCGAACTCCTACCCGGACGACGGTCTCGGTGAGGTCTTCCTGAAGATGTCCAAGCAGGGCTCCACCCTCGCGGGCATGATGGACGCCTTCTCCATCGCCGTCTCGGTGGGTCTGCAGTACGGCGTGCCGCTGGAGACGTACGTCTCGAAGTTCACGAACATGCGCTTCGAGCCGGCCGGCATGACGGACGACCCGGACGTGCGGATGGCGCAGTCGATCGTCGACTACATCTTCCGTCGTCTCGCGCTCGACTTCCTCCCCTTCGAGACGCGCTCCGCGCTCGGCATCCACTCGGCCGAGGAGCGTCAGCGTCACCTGGAGACCGGTTCGTACGAGCCGACCGACGAGGAGATGGACGTCGAGGGCCTGGCCCAGTCCGCGCCCCGCGCGCAGGAACTGAAGGCCGTCGCCACTCCGAAGGCCGAGGCCGAGGCGGTCAAGCCCGTCCCGCAGCAGGCGCACACCAGTGCCGAACTGGTGGAGATGCAGCTGGGCATCCAGGCGGACGCCCCCCTGTGCTTCTCCTGCGGTACGAAGATGCAGCGGGCCGGTTCCTGCTACATCTGCGAGGGCTGCGGCTCGACCAGCGGTTGCAGCTGACCGCAGGCGGCCGTCAGGCCTGAAGTGCACGGTGTGAGCGGGGAGTCGGCGATTCGCCGGCTCCCCGCTCGCGTCCCGGGGCCCGCCGCCGGGCGCGGCCGGCCCGACCGGTCACCGTGCCGGGGGCTCCGGGGCCTTCGCGGCGGCCCCCGCCTCCCGCAACGGCGTCGAGCCGGTGTACGAGATCCCGCGGCGGCCGGAGGGATCAGACGTCGCGTCGGGCGCCCATGAGCCTGGTGAACTCCCCGGGATCCGTGTCGTAGCCGTCGATGCCCGGGTGGAAGGTCCACTCCCCGGAGCCGTCGCGCACGAACTCCCCGACGGTCGCCGCCGTCGCCTGCGGCACACCGCTGAAGTCGTCCTCGGCCAGGACGGTGTACCCCTCGCGCATGCGCAGACCGGGGTTCACGACCTCGCCGAACGTCCTGCGGCCGGACCGCTGCTGGATGACGACGCCCACGACCACGCGCGTGTAGCGGTCGTCGAGCCGGTTCAGCTCCAGCGTCATGACCTCGTCCCAGCCGAAGCCCTTGCCGTCCTTGCTGTCCCGGTCGAGGTAGATGGTGCCGTCCGGGGAGCGGCTGTCGAAGTGGACGACGTAGTCGGCGCTTCCGTGCGGGTCGTCCGCCAGGTAGGTCCCGGCGACGATGTCGAGGTCGGTGTCCGGCTCGCCGGTGGGACTCGGGTCCCACTTCACCGACAACTCGACCTTGTTGATGCCCTTGCTGAGACCGTTCACCATGATCTTCCCTCCCCGTGTCCGACTGTCCGTCTGCCCCAACTGTGCTGATCCAAGGGCTGGTTGCACATCGTGTCACGAGCGCGGGGGCGCCTGCCCGGGTGCACTCCGCCGGAGCGTGACCGGCGCCACGTCCCTTGGCCTTACGATGGCGCGGTGCTGGTCAAGTGGATTCGCTGCACCGTGGTGGACCGCCGCGGTTTCGAGCGGGGGCAGCGAAAGTGGGCGGGGCTTCTGGGCGAGCCTGGTTTCCGGGGGCAGGGCGGGGGCTGGAGCCGGGGACGGCCGGGTGTGGCGCACCTCTTCGCCTTCTGGGAGAGCCGCGCCTTCTACGACTCCTTCATGGCCCGCTCCCACGACCGGCTCGCGGCCGCGCAGTCGGGCACCTACAAGGACCTCCAGGCGAAGCTGTTCGACCACCGTTTCGACGTGAAGACCGGCTTCGAGCCGAGGTTCACGGACGCCGACCTGGTGCGGGTGGCGCACTGCCGGGTCCACGAGGAGCGTGCCGAGCACTTCGCCCTCATGCAGGAGAAGGTGTGGAACCCCGCCATGGCGGGCTCGCCGGGCATGATCCGCGGGCTGTTCGGCGAGGGGCCGGGCCAGGAGTTCCTGATCCTCTCCATGTGGCAGTCGGCCGCCGAGCACGGAAAGTACCGGGACGAGCGGGTCGAGCGTCTCGCCCTGCGAGCCCAGACCGAGGCCGACGTGGCCGCTCTTGCCGGTGACATAGTCCAGCTGGAACCGTCCTGGATCGTCTGAGGCGGGAGGGCGCGCCCGGGGCGGCGGAAAAGCGTCCCGGTCCCCTCTGCGAGGTCGAATTGTGTGATCTACGCCGTATGGAGCCCGTACGAGTGCTCGATCGGGCGTCGGCCGATCTAGGGTTTCGGCATGGCACGACCGCGGCGCA
Organism: Streptomyces sp. NPDC005551; assembly: GCF_042871785.1. Taxonomy (NCBI): domain Bacteria; kingdom Bacillati; phylum Actinomycetota; class Actinomycetes; order Kitasatosporales; family Streptomycetaceae; genus Streptomyces; species Streptomyces sp. NPDC005551. The sequence goes on from NZ_JBIAJE010000001.1 coordinate 72,734, forward strand.
TCGTTCTTGTCCGGCACGGCGAGTCGGCGGGCAACGCCGACGACACCGTGTACGAACGCGAGCCCGACCACGCTCTGGCGCTCACCGACGCCGGGTGGCGGCAGGCGGAGGAGCGGGGCAAACAGCTTCGCGAGCTCTTCGGACGTGAGCGCGTAAGCGTTTACGTCTCCCCGTACCGCCGTACGCACGAGACGTTCCGGGCCTTCCATTTCGACCCCGAGCTGGTGCGGGTGCGCGAGGAGCCCCGGCTGCGCGAGCAGGACTGGGGCAACTGGCAGGACCGGGACGACGTACGTCTGCAGAAGGCGTACCGGGACGCGTACGGCCACTTCTTCTACCGCTTCGCCCAGGGGGAGTCCGGTGCCGACGTGTACGACCGGGTCGGCAACTTCCTGGAGAGCCTCTATCGGAGCTTCGAGGCCCCGGACCACCCGCCGAACGTGCTCCTGGTCACACACGGCCTCGCCATGCGGCTGTTCTGCATGCGCTGGTTCCACTGGACGGTCGCGGAATTCGAGTCGCTGTCGAATCCCGGGAACGCGGAGATGCGGATGCTCGTTCTCGGGGACGACGGCAGGTACACACTTGACCGGCCTTTCGAACGCTGGCGTGATCCGGAATCGTACGGAGTCACCGGATAGAGTGGCAGGGCGATGACCGCTGACTCCTCTCCCGACGGGCGCTTGGCCCGCGCCCTGTCCAGCCTGCGCGGACTCGCGGTGGGAGACGCGCTGGGCTCGCAGTTCTTCCTGCCCGCGAACCTCCCGCTGCTCAAGAGCCGCGAGCTGCCGGCCGGCCCGTGGCGGTGGACCGACGACACCGCCATGGCCTCCTCCGTGGTGGCCGTGCTGGCCGCACGCCACCGCATCGACCAGGACGAGCTGGCGCTCTCCTTCGCCGAGCACCACGACATCGAGCGGGGTTACGGGCCCGCCGTCGACCGCCTGCTGCGGCAGATCCGCGACGGCGGCGACTGGCGCGAGCTGTCCTCCGCGCTCTTCAAGGGACAGGGCTCCTGGGGGAACGGCGCAGCGATGCGGATCGCTCCCCTCGGTGCCTGGTACGCGGACGACCCGGAGCAGGCGACGCACCAGGCCGAGATCTCGGCCTACCCCACGCATCAGCACCGCGAGGCCGTCGTCGGTGCCATGGCCGTTGCCGCGGCCGCCGCCCTGGCGGCCGACCCGGCGGGCCCGCCCGGAGCCGAGGCGCTGCTGGACGGCGTCATCGCGCTCGTACCGCGCAGCGCGGTCGGCGCGGGCCTGCGCCGCGCCCGGGACATGCTCGACTACGGCGACACCGCGACGGTCGCCGCCGTGCTGGGCTGCGGACGGCGTACGACGGCGCACGACACGGTGCCGTTCGCCCTCTGGTCGGCCGCCCGGGCCCTCGGTGGTTACGAAGAGGCGTTCTGGTCGACGGCCCAGGTGGGCGGCGACATGGACACCACCTGCGCCATCGTGGGCGGTGTCGTGGCCTCGGGGAAGACCGGTGCCCCGCCGCACACGTGGCTGGAGCGGACGGAGCCGCTGCCGGAATGGGTGGCGGTCCCGGCGTGAGCCGACGGACCCGATCCGGCCCCTGAGCTGCCCCGGTCCGACGCCCGGTCGTGGCTCCAGCTGGGCGGGTTCAACGTGTCCCCACCGCCCTCGTCCGGCACACCCGCCTCGTCTGTCACAGGCTTGCTACAGCACGGCCGCCCCCGGCCCGGGCCCGCCACCCGTGGATAACGTGGGCCGCCACGCCGCCTGTTGATCATGCCGGGCGCGCGCCGACGAGACATCGGTCCCCAGCCCTGCCGCCGCTTCGGCGTGCCCCGGGCTGCGCGTGGACCGGCTGGGAGGGGGTCCCGTGTCCGACACACCGTCCACGTCCGAGCCAGGAGAAACGGCACCGGAACCGGAGAGCTCCGGGGGAGTCCAGCGGACCGGGAACGGCGGGGCCGCGAAGGGGTCCGGTGCGCGGGGTGACGCCGTTCCCCGGAGCGGAGCGGAGAGGGTGGCCGGCGACACCGTGCCGAAGACCGGGGCGGTGGGCGGCGCTGTCCCGCGCGCCGCTGTCCCGGCTGACTCTGGGGTCGGCGAGGGCACTGACGGTCACGCGGGCGACGACGCACACGGGACGCCCGCCGACGGTCACGCGGACGGCGAGGCACACGCCATGCCCGCTGACGGTCGCGCGGACGACGGGCGAGCCGACGGTCGCGCGGACGACGGGCGAGCCGACGGTCGCGCGGACGACGGGCGAGCCGACGGTCGCGCGGACGACGGGCGAGCCGATGCCGACGAGGACGGCGCGCGCACCGGCAGGGTCGAGGACGAGGGCGGCGATCGAGCCGAGGACCAGCACGGCGATCGCGCCGACGACGAGGACGGGGACGTTGATCGCGTCGACGACGGGGCGGAGGACGACGACGGCGTCGACGACGGAGCGGGGGATGACGGAGCGGGGGATGACGGGCGCACCCGCGACGAACGCGCCGACGAAGAGGCGGAGGACGCCGACTGGGCCGCCCCGTCGCCCCCTCCCGTGTCCTGGCTCGCCGGGCTCCGGGTCGAAACGCCGGCACCCATCCGTACGGCCACCCTGTGGGCGGTGCTCGCCACCGGACTGCTGAGCATGCTGCTCCTGGGCGACGGCCTGGCACTCAACCTCCTGCTCGTCGCGCTGCCCGCCGCCCTCGCCGGCTACTTCGCCGCGCAGGCCGCGGGACGGCGCACGCGCGCGTGGACACTCGGATGGGGCATCGGCGGACTGGCCCTGCTGGCGGTACCGGCACTGCGCGACGCCGACTGGCCGTCCTTCCTGGCCGTCGCCGCCGCGGTGGGGACGGGCTCGCTCGCCCTGAACGGCGGCCGCAGCTGGCTCGCCGTGCTGCTCAGCCCGCTGGGGGTGTTCAACTCGGTCGTCACCGGTCCCGTCTGGGGCTGGCAGGGACTGCGTGAGCGCGCGGGCGGCGCCCGGGGGCGTGTCGGTCCCGCCCTGCGCGCCCTGGCGGTGACCGCGGTCCTGCTGCTGGTCTTCGGCGCGCTGTTCGCGGGGGCCGACGCGGCGTTCGCGGACCTGCTCGGCGGCCTGTTGCCGGACGCGTCCGTCTCCGGCGGCCCCTGGCATCTCCTGCTCCTGGTGTTCGGACTGGTCCTCGGCCTCGCGGCCGCCCATACGGCGGCGGCGCCCGTCCACTGGGACCGCGCCCGGATACCCGAGGGCCCCGCCCGAGGCCGCGTCGAGTGGGCGCTCCCGCTGACCGTGCTCGTCGTGCTCTTCGCCGTCTTCAACGCCGTCCAGTTGGCCGTGCTCTTCGGCGGGTACGACGCCGTACTGGAGCAGACGGGCCAGACCTACGCCGAGTACGCGCGACAGGGTTTCTGGCAGTTGCTGACGGTCACTCTGCTGACGCTGCTCGTCATCGTCCTCGCCCTGCGCTGGGCGCCCCGCGACGGCGCCCGTGACCGCACACTGGTACGCGGTGTCCTGGGAACCCTGTGTGCGCTGGCGCTCGTTGTCGTGGCGTCGGCTGTGCGGCGTATGGACATGTATGTGGAGGCGTACGGGCTGACGCGCCTGAGGGTCTCGGTGGTGGCGATGGAGCTATGGCTCGGGCTCGTCATCGCGCTCATCATGGCGGCGGGGGTGTGGGGAGCGCGTTGGCTGCCCCGCGTCGTCGCCGCCGGCGCCGCCGCCGGAGTGCTCGCGTTCGGACTGCTGTCACCGGACGCGATGATCGCCGAGCGCAACGTCCAGCGGTACGAGGACACGGGCAGGATCGACCTCGACTACGCGCGCGGCCTGTCCGCCGATGCCGTACCCGCACTGGACAAGCTGGAGGAGCCGCTGCGCAGTTGCGCGCTGCGGCTCGTCGCCGACGACCTGGCCGACGGCGACGAGCCCTGGTATGCGACCAGCTGGGGTGAGGCGCGCGCCCGGGCCATTCTCGCCGGGCGACCGCTGTCGAAGAGCGCGGACTGGACCGTGTGCAGCGGCCTCGGGGACGAAAGCGCGTACCGCTGAGGTCCTGCCGGTTCCCGGTGGTTCGCGCGGTACTGCTGCCGCGGAAGGTCGGGCCGACGTCCTGGTCGCCGGTCTCCGGGCGCGGCCCGGCCTCCTCGGCATTGTTGTTCAGCCTCCGGCCGGCCCCGCCGTCCCGGCCAGTGCGTCCAGGTCGCTCCTGCGGACCTTGATCATGAGCGATGCGACGATCAGCGCGAGCACGGCCATCGCGGCGGCCGGTACGAAGGCGGCCGCGATGCCCTCGGCGAGCACCTCATGGCCCCACGGGGAGGGCAGTTGATGGGTCTTGGCGAACTCGGCCTTCTGCTCGGCCGAGGCCTCGGCGAGGAAGTCCGGCAACTGCTTCTCCGCCTCGTCCCGGCCGGCCGAACCGAAGACCGTGGTGAGGATGGAGAGGCCGAGCGAACCGCCGACCTGCTGCGTGACGTTGAGCAGGCCCGACGCCGCGCCCGCCTCGTGCGAGGAGACACCGGAGACAGCGGTGAGCGTCAGGGTCACGAAGTTCAGCCCCATGCCGAAGCCGAAGAGCAGCATGGGGCCGAGGATCCCGCCGGCGTACGAGCTGTCCGGGCTGATGAAGGTCAGCCAGCCCAGCCCGAGGGCGACGAGCGCCGAGCCCACGACCATGAACGGCTTGGGGCCGAGCACGGGCAGGAACCGCTGCGACAGTCCCGCGCCGGTGACGATCGCGACGGTCACGGGCAGGAAGGCCACGCCTGCCGAGATCGGGCTGTACCCCAGCACGTTCTGCACGAAGAGGACGATGTAGAAGAACATGCCGAACATGGCCGCGGCCAGGCTGAGCATGATCACGTACGTGCCCGAGCGGTTCCGGTCGACGAACATGCGCAGCGGAGTGATCGGTTCCTTGGCCCGCATCTCGACGAATCCGAAGGCCAGCAGCAGGACCACCGCGGCGCCGAAGGACCCGACGGTGAGGCTGTCCCGCCAGCCCTCCTCCGCGGCGCGGATGAAGCCGTAGACCAGAGACGCCATGCCGAGCGTCGAGGTGAGTGCTCCCGCGACGTCGAAGCGGCCCGGGTGGCGTTCGGACTCGTTGATGTACATCGGTGCGAGCGCGGCGATCAGCAGGCCGATGGGCACGTTCACGAAGAGCACCCAGCGCCAGTCGAGCCACTCCGTGAGCATGCCGCCCGCGAGGAGCCCGACCGCGCCGCCGCCGGCCGAGACCGCGGCGAAGACCCCGAACGCCCGGTTGCGCTCCGGGCCTTCCGGGAAGGTGGTGGTGATCAGCGCCAGTGAGGTGGGCGACGCGATCGCGCCGCCCACTCCCTGGAGCGCGCGCGCCGCCATCAGCTGCCACGGCTCCTGGGCCAGCCCGCCCAGCAGCGAGGCGGCCGTGAAGAGCAGGATCCCGGTCATGAAGACCCGGCGCCGGCCGAGGATGTCGCCGGCCCGCCCGCCGAGGAGCAGCAGCCCGCCGAAGGTGAGGGTGTAGGCGCTGACCACCCAGGTCAGGTCGGTCGTGCTGAATTCGAGTGCGTCTTGAATGTGCGGGAGCGCGATGTTCACAATCGTCGCGTCGAGTACCACCATGAGTTGGCAGGCCGCGATGACCGCGAGTGCGATGCCGGGATGTCCCTCCCGGCGGGCCGCTCCGGGTTTTCTTTCGGGTATCAACTGAGAGGTCGTCACTATGGGTCCCCCACAAGTACGTTAGTGAACGCTCGCGTTCACTGTCGCGAGCAACGGTAGTGACTCCCCAACAGTGAACGCAAGCGTTCACTGAAGACTCTGCCGGTTTTCGCCAGGTGCTCGCTCGTCCCCACCGGGAATCCCTGATCCCGCATGCTCAACGGAGAGACACTGATGGCTACTTCGCACCCCACGGCCGCCCCCGCTCGGGCGGCCTCCCCGCGTCGGCGCGGCGCCGTGCTCGAACAGGCGATCCTCGAAGCCGCCCTGGAACAGCTCGGCACGGTCGGCTGGAGCGGCCTCACCATGGAGGGTGTCGCCGCGGGAGCCCAGACGGGGAAGGCGGCGGTCTACCGTCGGTGGCCGTCCAAGGAGGACCTCGTCGCGGACGCCCTGGCGGCCGGGCTGCCGCGCCTCGCGGGGGCGCCCGACCTCGGCAGTGTCCGCGAGGACCTGCTGGAGCTGTGCCGGCGGGTGCGTGAGGCGATGTTCTCGCGTCCCGGCGTCGCGCTGCGTTCGGTCCTTCACGAATGCGACGCCCCGCAGGCCGAGCGTTTCCACGGCGTGATCCTCGACGGAGTGGTCGAGCCGACCATGCGGCTGCTCCAGGTGGTCATCCGCCGTGGCATCGGGCGGGGCGACGTGCGAGCCGACGCCGCGAACGCCTACGTGTTCGACGCCATCCCGGCGATGATGATGTACCGATCGAAGGTGTGCGCCAGCGAATGGAGTCAGACCGATCTGGAAGAGATGATCGACCAGCTCATGATGCCGCTGCTGCGTCCGGACGCCGCGTGACCAAGGCGATTCCCGTCGCCCCTGCGCACCGGGGACGGGCCCGGGAAGCCTGGGTGTCGCCGCGGGTTCCGGGCGGCGTACGCTAAGGGCGCCATGCCGTACGAACCTCCCACCCACACCGTCGAGCGCTCCCTCCGCGCCACGACCGGAGCGAAGGTCATTGCCGGTGTCGACGAGGTGGGGCGCGGTGCTTGGGCCGGCCCCGTCACCGTCTGCGCGGCGATCACCGGACTGCGCCGGCCGCCCGAGGGCCTCACCGACTCCAAGCTCCTCACCCTCAAGCGCCGTACCGCCCTCGCGGAGGAACTGCGCACCTGGGTGACGTCGTACGCCCTCGGTCACGCCTCCCCGGAGGAGATCGACGACATGGGCATGACGGCCGCGCTACGGCTCGCGGCGGGACGCGCCCTGGAGACCCTTCCGGTCCGCCCCGACGCGGTCATCCTGGACGGGAAGCACGACTATCTCGGCTCTCCCTGGCAGGTTCGCACCGTGATCAAGGGCGACCAGTCCTGCGTGGCAGTCGCCGCGGCCTCGGTGATCGCCAAGGTGCAGCGCGACAAAATGATGGCCGAACTGGGTGTCGACCATGCAGACTTCGGTTTTGCGGCCAACGCCGGGTATCCGTCCCCGGTGCACAAGGCCGCGCTGGCGGAGCGGGGCCCCACCCCGTACCACCGGCTGACGTGGGCGTATCTTGATGCGCTGCCCCGGTGGCGGCACCTCAAGAAGGCCCGCGCCTGGGCGGACGGGAACGTTCCGGAGATCGAGGGCCAGCTCGGTTTCGATTTCTGACGGTCCCGCTCGCACGTATGTGCCACCCGCCGACGCGTGTCGCACCGGCGTTTGATAGATATCAGCTCATGCCTCTCCCTCCCGAGGAGCCTCAGATTCACGAGAGTGCCCAGGGTCCCCGCGCCACCTCGGCCAGTGGCCGCGTCGCGCCGACCCCCCGCCCCGTACCCGGCCCCCGTCCCGCGGCCCCGCCGCGTCCCGGCCGTCCGGGTCCTGTCCGGCCCATGCCGGTCCAACGCACGTCGCGCGAACCGGCCGCGGCGGCCGTGGCCAAGCCCGCGCCTTCGGCCCGGGCGGCCGCACAGGCCGGTTCCCACCCGCAGATCCAGCTGATCCCGGCGTCGGCCGAGGGTGCGCTGGACGCGGCGGAAGAAGCCGTCGACCTGCTCCTCGAGTCGGGCCGCGCCCCGGGTGAGGTGCTGGTGATCACCACCGGCGATCCGCACCCGTGGGCCGCGCACGAACTCTCCTTCGGCGAGACCGCCTACTGGGGTCTGCACGACGCGGGCGACGACGTCTTCTACGCCGACGCCTCCGTCGCCGGCCGGGCCACGTCCCGGCCCGTGGTCGTGGTCGCCGTCAACGGTGGTTCCACCGCTGCCGTCGCCTCCGCGCTGCCGCTGGCCCTCGGCCGGGCCGGTGCCGTGCTGATCGTCTGCGGCGACCCGCAGCAGATCAACGCGGTGCTGGGCGCGGGGGTCTGAGCCTGTTCCGGACCCTCGTCCGGAACCGTTCGGCGCCCGCTCCTGGCCGCCCTTCCTGCTTCCGTCCGGGGGCGGGCGGGCGGCTGGGCATGGGTGCGGGCCAGGGCCCCGACGCGGACATGCTTCGGGTGCCGCGGTAGCGGCACCCGCATGGCGGGCGTCTCCCGGTGTGCCGAGACCGGCCGGGCATGCCGGTGTCCCCGGCGTGCGGCTCGGTCGGTCCCTCGGCGCAGACCGGGTGCCTTCGCCGTGCCCGCGGCAATCCCTACGCATAGACCCTGCCGTGTGCCGTGTGCCGTGTGCCGTGTGCCGTGTGCCGTCTGCCGTCTGCCGTCTGAGGCCTGCGGTCTGCGGGTCTGCGGTCTGCCGGCGGCCTGGAGGCGCAGGGCGTTCAACGCTCCCGCGGCCCATCCAGTCCGATGCGGCCAAGAGGCCGCCCACCGCCAGCGGCAGTCGATCGCCTTGCGCTGCTGCGGCGTCGACGGGGGCGTCTCTGGAGAGGCCCCCGAGGCCCCCGTCCCCTTCGGCGGACGGCACGCCTCACTCGGCGGTCCGCACGACTCTTCGGCGGCAGGCAGCTGCATGGCGAACGACGCCCCAGCAGGCGGAGGCGGCTCCTCCCGGGGTGGAGGCAACCGGGTGGAGGCAACTCCCCAGTGGCTGGAAGGGACTCCTCAGCGGGCGGCGGCCCGCCGCAGCAGCTCCGAAGCGGCGCCCCCGGTGCGCGGCGGCGGGGGCGGCGCGTCGGCCGTGGCGAAGGGCTCCGGCTCCGAGTCCGCGCTGGGACGGCGCCCGCCGCGTCCCTCGCCGAGAACCTGCCAGCCGTCACGCGTCAGCGTGATGTACGCCCCGCAGCGCAGGCCGTGCAACGTGCACGCGTCCCGCAACCCCCACATCCACGCTCCGTCCTCCTCCGTCCAGCGCGCGTCGCCGTCACGGCAGTAGATCAGGACAGCCGTACGAATCGGGGTGCGGCGGCGGAGGTCGTGCGGGATGACCCGGCGCAGCTGCTCCAGCAGCACGTTGCGGAAGAGCCATCCGTCGGCGGGCGCGGGCCGGCGCGTGAACGAGGCGCTTGCCCGCAGCCGTTCGTCCGGGTCGAGGACGGCCACGATCACCGTGGCGGCGCCGGGGCGGTGCCGGGAGTGCAGCCCGCTGACGACCTCGCGCGGGTCACGCAGCAGGGGGATCCCCGCGGCGGCCCATTCGGCCGGCTCGAGCATTCGGGTCAGTGGATTGGCGGAAGCGGCGGACAGGTCGGCAGACGTCGACATGGATGCCGCCGAGGACGGAGCGAATCCGAAGGTCACGGTCCTCCCTTCGGCTACGCGCCCACACTTCGGGCGAGGGTCGGACTTGGGGGAGCGCGCACCGCAACAGAGCCCTACCGGACCACGGACGAGCCGTGCGGGGAGCGGAGTTCGATTCTTCCTGGCGAACTTGGTTGCGGCAACGAGCAATTGGGGCCACAGGCGGTTTTGCGGCGATAGGCCGCCTATATCCCTGCCCGCTGTCCTCCTCGGCGGCGCACGGGTCACGCTTGCACGGCGAGGACCAGCGGCAACACCCCCTGTGCTCCGGCCCGTCGCAGGAGTCGCGCGGCCACCGCCAGCGTCCAGCCCGTCTCCGTCGCGTCGTCCACGAGCAGCACCGGTCCGTCCGCCTCCCTGAGCGCGGCGGCCAGCTCGGGCGGCACGGTCAGCGCGCCGTCGAGCGCCTTCAGCCGCTGTGCGCTGTTGCTCCGGGAGGCATGCGAGAGCTCACCCGTGTACTCGACGGACCCCAGCAACGGCAGTCGGCCGATCTCGGCGATCCGCGCGCCGAGTGACTGGATCAGCTGAGGACGCGTGCGTGAGGCCATGGTGACGACACCGGCGGGGCGTGGTTGCGCGTCGGCCTGACCCGAGGCCCATCCACCGGGTCCCTTCGCCCAGTCGGCCAGCACCCCGACCACGGCCTGTGCCACGTCGTCCGGAACCGGCCCGTCGGGAGCCTGAGGAGCGAGCATTGGCCGCAGCCGGTTTCCCCAGCCGATGTCCGAAAGTCTGCCCAGCGCCCGCCCCGGCGAGAACTGCTCCCCGGCGGGAATCCGGCCCTTCAGATCGACACCGACCGCCGGCAGACCGGTGGGCCACATCTTCCGGGGCTCGACCTCGACGCCCGCGCGACCGAGCTCACCGCGCGCGGCGTCCAGCGAGGTGTCGGAGACCGAGTCGGTGAACCGGGGCCCCGCGCAGTTGTCGCACCGCCCGCACGGCGTGGCACCCTCGTCGTCCAGCTGCCGGCGCAGGAACTCCATCCGGCAGCCCGTCGTCGTGACGTAGTCCCGCATCGCCTGCTGCTCGGTGGCCCGCTGCTTGGCGACCCAGGCGTAGCGCTCGCCGTCGTACGTCCACGGAACCCCCGTGGAGATCCAGCCGCCCTGCACCCGCCGCACCGCCCCGTCCACATCGAGGACCTTGAGCATCGTCTCCAGCCGGGAGCGGCGCAGCTCCACCAGAGGTTCGAGTGCGGGCAGTGACAACGGTCTGCCGGCCCCGGCGAGCACGTCGAGAGTGCGGCGGACCTGCTCCTCCGGCGGGAACGCGATCGACGCGAAGTACTGCCAGATCGCCTGGTCCTCCTTGCCCGGCAGGAGCAGCACCTCGGCGTGCTCCACACCTCGGCCGGCGCGCCCCACCTGCTGGTAGTACGCGATCGGTGAGGAGGGGGAGCCGAGGTGCACGACGAAACCCAGGTCCGGCTTGTCGAAGCCCATACCCAGGGCGGAAGTCGCGACGAGGGCTTTCACACGGTTGGCGAGCAGATCCTCCTCGGCCTGCTGGCGGTCCGCGTTCTCCGTCTTGCCCGTGTACGACGTCACGGTGTGCCCGCACTGCCGCAGGAACGCGGTGACCTCCTCCGCGGCGGCCACCGTGAGCGTGTAGATGATTCCCGACCCGGGCAGGTCGCCGAGGTGCTCGGCCAGCCAGGCCATGCGGTTCGCCGCGTCCGGCAGCTGCAGCACCCCGAGACTCAGGCTCTCCCGGTCCAGCGGCCCTCGCAGGACGAGCGCGTCCGTGCTGCCGCCCGTACCGAGCTGCTCGGCCACGTCGGCCGTCACGCGCGCGTTGGCTGTGGCTGTGGTGGCCAGCACGGGTACGCCGGGCGGGAGGTCGGCGAGCATCGTGCGCAGCCTGCGGTAGTCCGGCCGGAAGTCGTGGCCCCAGTCGGAGATGCAGTGCGCCTCGTCCACCACGAGGAGGCCGGTCGCGGCGGACAGCTTCGGGAGGACCTGGTCGCGGAAGTCGGGATTGTTGAGCCGCTCCGGGCTCACCAGCAGCACGTCGACCTCACTCGCCGCCACCTCGGCCTGGATGGTGTCCCACTCCTCCGTGTTGGACGAGTTGATCGTGCGGGCGCGGATGCCGGCGCGGGCGGCGGCCTCCACCTGGTTGCGCATCAGGGCGAGCAGGGGGGACACGATGACCGTGGGCCCGGCTCCCCGTTCCCGCAGCAGCGCGGTCGCGACGAAGTACACCGCGGACTTGCCCCAGCCGGTGCGCTGCACGACCAGGGCTCTGCGCTTGTCGGCGACCAGGGCCTCGATGGCGCGCCACTGGTCCTCGCGGAGCCGGGCCTCGCCCACCGGCGCACCGACCAGCCGGGCGAGTACGGCATCGGCCGCGGTGCGCAGGTCTTCGTCGGTCCGAGGGCGCTGGTCTTCGTTGCTCATGGCTCCATGCAACCCGATGGGTCGGACAAAGCGCGAACGAGCGGACCAGACTGTGGACAACTCCTGTCGTGCCCATGTTCGTGGTTATCCACAGGGCGCAGCGGAGATTTCGGTTTCGCGGGATGGTCACGGCATGACGAATCACAGCGAAACGACCGGCACCTCCGGCGAAGACGACATCGACGCGCGGGCGGACCGCCGCGGGGACCCGGGTCGGATCGATCACGGAGGCCCGGGACGGGCCGATCACCGGGATGCTGGGCTCGCGGAGCGCTCGGAGGCGAGCGCCCACGCCGGGGACGAGAGGACTCTCGGGCCGGCGGGCCTCGGATCATGCGCCGCGGAGGTCGGGAGCGCGTCCCCGGCATACGTGAGCGGGAGCGAGCCGACCGCGTCCGTCGACGAGAGCGCCGCGGCGGACGACACGGGCGAGAGGATGCCGGAGGACGGCCCGGGCGGGGGTGTCCCGACGGAGCTCCCGACTCCGGGGGGATCCGTCGAAGAACCGGGATGCGAGGAAGCACGGGATCCGGGACTTGACGAAGCACACGACCGGGAATTCGGCGAGCCCGGAGCCGGGGCGGATGACGCTGCCGCACTCGCCGGAGGTGCGAGTCCGTCAGAACCTCTCGCTTTCGCAGGGCACGCCGAGGTTCCGGGCCTCTCCGGCCAGCAGCAGGTCACGCTGCGAACACCGGCGGAGCTTGCCGACGCGCTGCCGTATCTCCTCGGCTACCGCCCCGAGGACAGCATCGTGCTCGTCGCCCTCCACGACCGGGAGCGGAGCGGTCGGTTCGGCGGACGGGCGCGGCTCGGCATCCCCGCCCAGACGGACGACTGGCCCTCGGTGGCCGGACAGCTGGCCCGGGGACTGGTGACGGGAAGCGAGCGCAGGAGCGGCCGGCCGGAGACCATGGTCGCCTACCTCTGCCAGGAGCCGCGCAGCGGCGAGACGGGGCGGGACGTCATGGAACGCCTTCGGCCACTGGCCCAGCTGCTGCGCACTGCCTGCGGCAGCTTCGACGTACCGGTCGTCGAGGCCCTGTGCATCTCGGACGGCCGTTTCTGGTCGTACTGCTGCCCCAGCGAGGCGTGCTGCCCGCCCCAGGGCCAGCCGATGGGGCTTCCGGGTACGTCCGTCCTCGCTGCTGCGGCGACCTACGCCGGACTGCAAGTGCGTGGCAGCCTGCGCGAGTTCCGGGCCAGGCTCACCCCGTGGGAGACCGGGGCATGCCTGGAGCAGGAAGCCGCTCTCGACGCCGCGAGCATGGCCCTGGTCCCCAGAATCCTGGACGACGTGAGCCGCGCGGAGGTCGCGGAGGAAACCCTGGATCTGGCCCGAAAGGTCATGGGGCGCCTTGCCGACGCCCGTCCGATGTCCGGCACGCTCGAGGCGGACATCCGCGACGACGGGCTTCTCGGACACGACGAGGCGGCCGCCCTCATCCTCGGCATCCAGGACCGCACGACCCGCGACCGTGCGGCGCAGTGGATGGAGGGCGCTGAAGCGGGCCCCGCGCTGCGCCTCTGGCGCGCACTGGCCCGCCGCTGTGTCGGCCCGTACGGCGAGCACGCGGCCGCGCCCCTCACCCTCGCCGGATGGGTCGCATGGTCGTCCGGCGACGAGCTGGAGGCCCGAGAGGCTCTGGCCATGGCACTCGGAGCCGACTCCGACTACCTCTTCGCCCGCCTCCTGCACCAGGCGTGCAACGAAGGCCTGGACCCGGAGTCGATCCGCCGCTGTCTGCGCGCGGAGCGCGGCGACGGCACGGCGTCCACCGGACCCGTGGAGAATCCGGACTCCTCCGACCCCGCGGAGCCGCTGTCGTGTGCCGGGCCGCCGGCCGCGGCGGTGCGGGCGTCGGCGACCGTTCGCCGCCGTCGCCGGGTGCGTTCGGCGGCGGGCGGGGGCACGCACCCGGGCCACCGTGCCCCCGGGGCGGCCTCCCCTCGCCATCGTCGCCCCGACGGCAGCCGGTCCGGCGCTCGCTCCCTGGACGGCAACTGCTCCGCGGGCGACGAGGCCGTCGCGGCAGATGATGCTGGGATTCGGGCGGGTGACGGGCCGCAGGTCCTGCCGCAGGTCGGCCGCTGGGGCTCGGGGAGGACACATGAGGACTGAACGCACGCCGGGACGGTGGGGAGCCCGGTCGACGCACTCCAGCGAACCGTCCGACGCCACCCCGTCCCTGCGCGTCGAACCCCCTCACGGGCCACCGCACGCCCACCTGGCCGCCGATGTCCCGCCCCTTCGGTCAATCCCCGGAAGACCCGCGCGGGACTACCGATGCCGGGCCCTTCCGCCTCAAGTCCCAACTCGGGTCCTGTGCTTGGTCACCGCCAACCGGACGGCTTCTCCGCGCCGCGGCGTGAACCGTCCGGAGCCCCGCACCGTTCACCTGAGTGGCGGACCCCGTGGCCGGGCCGCGCCCGCTCGTCGCGGCACGAATGACGTCGGCACTCGGCACACGGCTCGCCGCGGGCACCCTTCAGGGCCCTCCCACCCCCAACTCGCGGAAGGCGCAGCGCGGTCCGGGATGATCCCGGGGCCCGCCGGGACGCCCGCCCCACCTGCCGCCGGGCGTCCCGGGGCCCCGCCGGGACGCCCGCCCCACCTACTGCCGGGCTGCACCGCCACGGAGGCGACCCTCCTGTTGCCCACGCGGCTTGGCGGAGGCCCCCCCACCTCGGTCTCCCGGACCGGAGGAGCGAGGACTGCTGCTCGTCGTGCTGCGCTGCTGGGAGCCGTCCGGCCGCAGTCAAGGACGTGAGCTGGGGTGACGCGGCCAGGGGAGAGCCCCTGGCCGGGGCCCGGACGACGTGCCGGGCGGGAGCGGATCAGCCACGGATGCGACCGAGGAAGGGAGTGTTTATCGTCAGGCAGACGACTATGATCGCCGCATGCCCTACGACCCGTCGGCCTTCCCGCCCATCGCCGTGACCGTGGACCTGGTCGTGCTGACCGTGCGCCGCCATGCCCTGTGCGCGCTGGCGGTCAGGAGGGGCGAGCAGCCGTTCCAGGGCCGCTGGGCGCTGCCGGGCGGCTTCGTACGGCCCGACGAGGATCTGGCGCAGGCGGCGGCGCGTGAGCTGGTCGAGGAGACGGGACTGTGCGCTCACGACCCGTCGGCCCCGGCGCAGGACAACGGCGCGCATCTGGAACAGCTCGCCACCTACGGCGATCCCGAGCGCGACCCGCGGATGCGGGTGGTCAGCGTCGCCCATCTCGCCCTGGCTCCCGACCTGCCGGCCCCCAGGGCGGGGGGCGACGCCAACAGCGCACGCTGGGCCCCCGTCGAAGAGCTGTTGCAGCAGGGCGGCTACGCCCGGGACGGCGAACAGGCCGCCCCGCTCGCGTTCGACCACGCGCAGATCCTGTCGGACGGTGTCGAGCGCGCTCGTTCCAAGATCGAGTACTCGTCGCTGGCCACTGCCTTCTGCCCGACCGAGTTCACCGTCGGGGAGCTGCGCCGGGTGTACGAGGCGGTGTGGGGCGTGGCGCTCGACCCGCGCAACTTCCATCGCAAGGTCACCGGCACACCGGGCTTCCTCGTCCCCACGGGCGGTACGACCACCCGGCAGGGGGGCCGCCCCGCACAGCTCTTCCGCGCCGGGGGCGCCACACTCCTCAACCCGCCGATGCTGCGCCCCGAGGTCTGACAGCATGCAGTGACGCGGTCCGCGCAGGACCGGCCTGAGGCAACTGCGAGTCCCGAAGCCGGGAACAGTGCGAAGTTGATCCGAAGCCTGACCAATATGCCCGAAAAAGTACAGGTATCGCGCTATCTTGCGTCAGGTGATCCAGGCCATCGGACTGACCAGCAACCCTCGCAAGGAGCTGCCGCCCGCCCTCGACGACGTCTCCTTCGAGGCACCCGCGGGCCGTGTCACCGCACTGCTCGGAGCGCCGGGCGCAGGCAAGACGACGGCGCTGAGGCTCATGCTCGAACTCCAACAGGGCCGCGGCATCACCTACTTCAGGGGAAGGCCGCTGCATGCCATCGCCCATCCGTCCCGCGAAGTGGGAGTTCTCCTCGGTGAAGTGCCCGGCCACCCGGCCCGCACCGTCCGCGGGCACCTCCGCATGCTGTGCGCCGCCGCGGGCGTGCCCGTGCGCCGCGCCGACGAGGTCCTCGAAGTCGTGGGTCTCGTCAGCCTGCGCGACGAACGCCTGGGCACCCTCTCGCGCAGCATGGACCGGCGCCTCGGCCTCGCGTGCGCACTCCTTGCCGATCCGCACACGCTCGTGCTCGACGAGCCCGCGACCGGGCTCGCGCCGCGCGAAGGCCGCCGGCTGCACGGAATCCTGCGCGCGCACGCCGCACAGGGCGGCACCGTGCTGTTCACCACCGACGACCCCAAAGAGGCGGCGGGCGCCGCGGACCGGGTCGTCACGCTGGCGGAGGGAAGGCTGCTCGCCGACCAGGAGGCCGCCGACTTCGCCCGCACCCGGCTGCGCCCCAGGGTCGCTGTCCGCAGCCCCCACGCGGCCCGGCTCGGCACCCTGCTCGCCAAGGAGGCCAGGGCCGCCCGGCGCTCCGTCGAGGTCGTCCACGAGGACGGCAACCGGCTCTCCGTGTACGGCAGCGCCTGCGCCGACGTCGGCGAGACCGCCTTCCGCCACGGCATCCTCATCCACCAACTCGCCGACGAGGTAGGGGACATGGGGCCCCGCGCCGCCGCAGCCCCCGATGAGGCCAAGAGCGAGGGAGCGTCACCGGCCGAGACGCTGAGCCCGGACGACGCCCCGTCCCTCCTGCCGACGCCCATCAGCGTCCGCCAGGCTCCCAGCCCGCTGCGCCCGCTGCGCTACGAACTGCGTCGCGCCGCCGGAGTCGCCACCGGCTACCTCACAGCGGCCGCCGTACTCGTCACCTCCGTGCTCGTGTCCGTCCTCGCGGCGAAAATCGGGCACACCCCGCAGGCGCGTCTCCTCGCCGCTTGGCCGAGGGAGCTCCCGCTGCCGCCCGCGGCGCTCGGCGCGGGGCTGCTCGGCGCGCTCGCCTTCGGTGAGGAGTTCCGTCATCCCGCCCTCGCGGCGGACCGGGGCACCGTGCCCCGAAGGCTCGGCCTGCTCGTCGCCAAGCTCCTGGTCGCCGGGGCCACGGCACTGATGCTGGCCGTCCTCACCGTCGCCTGCGATCAGGAGGCGCTCTATCTCGTCTACGGCCGCGAGCTCACCGGAGTTCCCCCCGAATGGCGCTCTCTCGGCGTGAGTTGGATCGCCGTCGTGGTGGCGTGCGCCTGGGCGGGGGTGCTGGCCGCGGGAGTCTTCCGGTCCACGACGGCGGGGCTCGCAGCCGTGCTCACCGTGCCGGTCGTCGTCGTACCGCTCGTACAGAAAGCCGTCGAGGGTCCGCATGTGCGGACGACGGCCGGATTCTCCGTGCGGCTGCGGGAGCACCTGCTGTCGCAGTGGCCGTTCGGCGGGGAGCGCGTTCTGGCCGCCGGAGCGAAGGCGGTGGCTCAACCCGTGGGTGGCGCGCTGACGTTGTCGCTGGCCGCCCTGCTCTGCGCATATCTGCTCACGACCGTGCGTGGCAGGGTCCGATGACGGCCATCCGCACCCTTCCCGTCCGCCGCTGCACACAACTCCCCGGGGAACGCCCATTTCTTTCCGATAAGGCGTCAATTGCGACGGGGTGAGCGATCACCCTTTCGTGTGCTTTTCACCAAAGACCTCAAGGGAGTTGAACGGGGCGCCGACAAAGGATCCGTGAGTACCCTTGCGCACACCATGATGACCGCCGCCCGCTCCGCAGACTCCGGCCTGGCCGGCCCGGGCGATCTCGACCGCTATCCCTACGCCGAAGCCCCCGGTGTCGGCCGCGTGGGCATTCCCGCCTGGGAGCACTCGGACCCGGAGCTGGGCCGCGTGGGGCGGCGTGCCGGCGGCAGCCGCGGCCGCGGACTGCACGGCCAACTCGTTCAGCAGCTGGGCCAGATGATCGTCTCGGGCGACCTGGGTGCGGACCGCCCGCTCGTGCCCGAGGAGATCGGCCAGCGGTTCGAGGTCTCCCGTACCGTCGTCCGCGAGTCGCTCCGCGTCCTGGAGGCGAAGGGCCTCGTGAGCGCGCGGCCCAACGTCGGCACGCGCGTGCGTCCCGTCAGTGACTGGAACCTGCTCGACCCGGACATCATCGAGTGGCGGGCTTACGGGCCGCAGCGCGACGACCAGCGCCGTGAGCTCAGCGAGCTGCGCTGGACGATCGAACCGCTCGCGGCACGCCTGGCGGCCGGCCACGGACGCGAGGAGGTGCAGCAGCGACTCGGCGACATGATCGAGATCATGGGTCACGCCATGGCGCAGGGCGACGCGCTGACCTTCTCCCGAGCCGACGCGGAGTTCCACTCCCTCCTCATTCAGATCGCCGGCAACCGCATGCTGGAGCACCTCTCCGGGATCGTCTCCGCGGCGCTCCAGGTCGCGGGCAACCCCGTCACCGGCTGCGACCGGCCGACCGAGGCGTCGCTGTCGTGCCATGCCCGGATCGTCGACGCACTCGCGGCGAGCGACGGAGCCGCGGCCGAGGCCGCCATGCGTCAGCTGCTCACCGTCCACCCCGAGGTGGAGCGTGTGGTGCCCGCACCGCGCGAGCACTGACGCGCGTCGAGGGCGGCACGGTCGCGGACGGGTGCCCGCGAGTGGCATCGCGCGAGCGGCCCGTTTCTCCGCCGGACCTCGTTGGATCTTCCGGGATCGGCGGGGTCCGGTGGTGCGAGGGGCCACGTAGCCAGCAGAATGAGCACGTCTGACATTGTTCGACCGCTTCTGTGTGCTTACGGGGTGTGACTCGGGCCACGCAGATTGGGCGTAACACTCCTCGGAACCACGCGATGACCTAAGAGGTGACTGCCGAGGAAGGAATACGGACGCCGTTGACGGCGCTGTTCAACTTCCCGGCCCCCGCCCGCGCCGTCGACCCATCCCCAGTCGGCGGTCGTCGGCTCCTGTCCGCACCGGACGGGGCCGGAAGCCGTTTTCCAACGTTCCGAGAGGTTGTTCGTGTCGGCCAGCACATCCCGTACGCTCCCGCCGGAGATCGCCGAGTCCGTCTCTGTCATGGCGCTCATCGAGCGGGGAAAGGCTGAGGGGCAGATCGCCGGCGATGACGTGCGTCGGGCCTTCGAAGCTGACCAGATTCCGGCCACTCAGTGGAAGAACGTACTGCGCAGCCTCAACCAGATCCTCGAGGAAGAGGGTGTGACGCTGATGGTCAGTGCCGCGGAGCCCAAGCGCACCCGAAAGAGCGTCGCAGCGAAGAGTCCGGCGAAGCGCACCGCGACCAAGACCGTCGCGGCGAAGACGGTGACGGCCAAGAAGGCCACCGCCACCACTGCCCCGGCCGCGCCCGTGGCGGACGATCCGGCTGAGGACCCGTCCGTGAAGCAGGTCGCCGCCAAGAAGGCGACCGCCAAGAAGACCGTCGCGAAGAAGAGCGCCGCCAAGAAGACGGCGGCCAAGAAGACCACCTCCAAGAAGGACGACGCCGAGCTGGTCGACGACGAGGCGGTCGAGGAGACCGCCGGTGCCGTCAAGCCCGGTGAAGAGGAGGAGGAGGGTGGCGAGAGCAAGGGCTTCGTCCTCTCCGACGACGACGAGGACGACGCGCCGGCCCAGCAGGTCGCCGTCGCCGGTGCCACCGCCGACCCCGTCAAGGACTACCTCAAGCAGATCGGCAAGGTCCCGCTGCTCAACGCCGAGCAGGAGGTGGAGCTCGCCAAGCGCATCGAGGCCGGTCTCTTCGCCGAGGACAAGCTGGCGAACGCCGACAAGCTCGCCCCCAAGCTCAAGCGCGAGCTGGAGATCATCGCCGAGGACGGCCGCCGCGCCAAGAACCACCTCCTGGAGGCCAACCTCCGTCTGGTGGTCTCCCTGGCCAAGCGCTACACCGGCCGCGGCATGCTCTTCCTGGACCTCATCCAGGAGGGCAACCTCGGTCTGATCCGCGCGGTGGAGAAGTTCGACTACACCAAGGGCTACAAGTTCTCCACGTACGCCACCTGGTGGATCCGTCAGGCGATCACCCGCGCGATGGCCGACCAGGCCCGCACCATCCGTATCCCGGTGCACATGGTCGAGGTCATCAACAAGCTCGCGCGCGTGCAGCGCCAGATGCTCCAGGACCTGGGCCGCGAGCCCACCCCGGAGGAGCTGGCCAAGGAACTCGACATGACCCCCGAGAAGGTCATCGAGGTCCAGAAGTACGGTCGTGAGCCCATCTCGCTGCACACCCCCCTCGGCGAGGACGGCGACAGCGAGTTCGGTGACCTCATCGAGGACTCCGAGGCCGTGGTCCCGGCGGACGCGGTCAGCTTCACGCTTCTGCAGGAGCAGCTGCACTCCGTCCTGGACACGCTCTCCGAGCGCGAGGCGGGTGTCGTGTCCATGCGTTTCGGTCTCACCGACGGTCAGCCGAAGACCCTCGACGAGATCGGCAAGGTGTACGGCGTGACGCGTGAGCGGATCCGTCAGATCGAGTCCAAGACCATGTCCAAGCTGCGTCACCCGTCGCGCTCGCAGGTGCTGCGCGACTACCTCGACTAGGCCCGGCCGTACGTCATCGAGGGCCCGGCTCCCACGAGGGAGCCGGGCTCTCGATGCATGTGCGGCGTGCGCGTCGGCCGCCGCTGGATCACTCTGGGTCTTCCACGACCACCCCTGAGTGAGGAGCGCGCATGCGTCGTCCCTTCGCCCGAATCCTGGCCCTCGCGGCCACGACGGCCGTGATACCGCTGGCGTCCCCCGCCCCCGTGGCGGCCGACAGCGTCGTCATCGGCGGCTATCCCGTCGAGATCTCGCAGAGCCCATGGACGGTGGCGCTGGCCAGCCGTGACCGGTTCGGGGGTACGCGGGCGGGGCAGTTCTGCGGAGGTGTGGTGATCGGCAGGTCGACGGTCCTTACCGCCGCTCACTGTCTGAGTGAGGACGTACTCGGGGCGTCCCCGCAGCAGGTGCGGGACCTGAGGGTCATCGCGGGCCGGGCGCAGCTGACCTCCGACTCCGGACGGGAGATCCAGGTCCGCGACACCTGGGTGAACCCCGCGTACGACACCCGGACGAAGGCCGGGGACTTCGGGGTCATCACCCTCGCCACTCCGCTTCCGGAGAGTTACGTCATCACTCCGGCGCCGAAGGGCGACCCCGCGTACGCCCCCGGGACGGTCGCCGAGGTCTATGGCTGGGGAGACACCACGGGCGCCGGGGACTACGCGGGCAGCCTGCGGGCCGCACGAGTCAAGGTGCTGCCGGACGCGGACTGCGAGGAGGCCTACCCGGGCAGCTCGGACGGCACGTACCGGGTTGCCTCCATGCTGTGCGCCGGGGAGCTCACGGGCGGCCGGGACGCCTGCCAGGGGGACAGCGGGGGGCCGCTGGTCGCTCACGGGCGGCTGATCGGCCTGGTGTCGTGGGGCAGCGGCTGTGGGCGCGCGGGGAGCCCCGGGGTATACACCCGGGTGTCGGACGCGATCCGCCGGCTCGACACAGGACGCTGAGCGCCGAACACGCGATGCGGTACGAGTACGGGCGGCCACCCCCTGTGTGGAGGGGGTGGCCGCCCGCAGACCGGCCTGATGCCGGCACTCGCTCGTCGTCGACGCGAAGTGTCAGCGTTCCTCTTCGTTGACGCTCGCCGGAACGGTCGTCAGCCGCTCCGTCTCGTCCTGTATCTCAGCGGCGATCTTCTTGAGTTCCGGCTCGAACTTGCGACCGTGGTGGGCGCAGAAGAGCAGTTCTCCGCCGCTCAGGAGGACGACGCGCAGATATGCCTGGGCGCCGCAACGGTCGCAGCGGTCAGCGGCCGTCAGCGGGCTCGCGGGGGTCAGAACAGTAGTCACGTCGCCTCTTCTCTAGCTCGACGAGCTGTCGTACCAGGGTCAACATCCAACCAGGCCGAAAACGTTCCCGCTCGTGGCTTCTCCTTGAAAATTTCTTTCCGAGGTGGCTGTCTGCTGCCGGTTGGCGGCGAATGTGCCGTATTACGTGGTTCGCGTCGTACGGGTTCGCGTTGTCTGTCAGTGTCGGTCCTCCGGCTGGCTTGCCGGTTGTTCAAGAGGACGTGCCCGGAGCCTAAATGGTTCATGCCCGGAAGGGAACGTGATATGTACTTCACTCCATAGAGGGATCGAACACCTATGCGACTCTCGACTAGTCTAAGTTCGGACGAGGGTGGCGCTACAACGGCTCTACCAGGCCTCGGTACCCTCTGAGCGGCGAACCAAGCCGGGCCCTTACCCACAAGGGTGCCATGTGAAATTCAGCGAGGAGCGAACCGCGTGACCGCCGAGACGTCCGTGCCGTCCACAGCGTTGCTGACCGGAGCAGACCGGGACGGTTCCAACTACACCGCGCGGCACCTGCTCGTCCTCGAAGGACTCGAGGCCGTACGCAAGCGCCCTGGCATGTACATCGGCTCGACCGACAGCCGTGGCCTGATGCACTGCCTCTGGGAGATCATCGACAACTCGGTGGACGAGGCCCTCGGAGGCTACTGCGACCACATCGAGGTGATCCTGCACGACGACGCGTCCGTCGAGGTGCGGGACAACGGCCGTGGCATTCCCGTGGACGTCGAGCCCAAGACCGGCCTCTCGGGCGTCGAGGTCGTCATGACCAAGCTGCACGCCGGCGGCAAGTTCGGCGGGGGCTCCTACGCCGCCTCGGGCGGTCTGCACGGTGTGGGCGCCTCGGTGGTGAACGCGCTGTCCGCCCGGCTGGACGTCGAGGTCGACCGCAACGGCCACACGCACGCCATCAGCTTCCGTCGCGGCGTGCCGGGCGCGTTCGCCGGCATGGGAGCGGACGCCAAGTTCGACGCCGGCAGCGGCCTGCGCAAGACGAAGAAGATCCCCAAGGCGCGCAACGGCACACGCGTGCGTTACTGGGCCGACCTCCAGATCTTCCTCAAGGAGGCCAAGCTCTCCCTGGAGAACCTGCACCAGCGCGCCCGCCAGACCGCCTTCCTCGTGCCGGGCCTCACCATTGTCGTGCGGGACGAGTTCGGGCTCGGCGAGGGCGGCAGCAAGGGTGAAGAGTCGTTCCGCTTCGACGGCGGCATCAGCGAGTTCTGCGAGTACCTGGCCGCCGACAAGCCCGTCTGCGACGTACTGCGCTTCTCCGGGCAGGGCAGCTTCAAGGAGACCGTTCCGGTCCTCGATGACCACGGCCAGATGACGCCCACCGAGGTCACCCGTGATCTCGGCGTCGACGTCGCCCTGCGCTGGGGTACCGGCTACGACACGACGCTCAAGTCGTTCGTGAACATCATCGCCACCCCCAAGGGCGGCACCCACGTCGCCGGCTTCGAGCAGGCCGTCGCCAAGACGGTCAACGAAGTACTGCGGACGAAGAAGCTGCTGCGCGTCGCCGAGGACGACATCGTCAAGGACGACGCCCTGGAGGGCCTCACCGCCGTCGTCACGGTGCGTCTCGCCGAACCTCAGTTCGAGGGGCAGACCAAGGAGGTGCTCGGCACCTCGGCGGCCCGCCGGATCGTGACCAATGTGGTCTCCAGGGAGCTCAAGGCGTTCTTGACGTCCACGAAGCGGGACACGGCCGCGCAGGCGCGGGTCGTCCTGGAGAAGGCCGTCTCCGCCGCCCGTACGCGCATCGCGGCCCGCCAGCACAAGGACGCGCAGCGTCGCAAGACGGCGCTGGAGTCCTCCACGCTGCCCGCCAAGCTCGCGGACTGCCGCAGTGACGACGTAGGGCGCAGCGAGCTGTTCATCGTGGAGGGCGACTCGGCGCTCGGTACCGCGAAGCTGGCACGGAACTCCGAGTTCCAGGCGCTGCTCCCCATTCGCGGCAAGATCCTCAACGTGCAGAAGTCGTCCGTCACGGACATGCTGAAGAACGCCGAGTGCGGTGCGATCATCCAGGTCATAGGGGCGGGGTCCGGGCGGACCTTCGACATCGACGCGGCGCGTTACGGGAAGATCATCCTGCTCGTCGACGCCGATGTGGACGGTGCGCACATCCGGTGCCTGCTGCTGACGCTGTTCCAGCGCTACATGCGGCCGATGGTGGAGGCCGGGCGGGTGTTCGCCGCGGTGCCGCCGCTGCACCGTATCGAGCTGAGCCAGCCCAAGAAGGGGCAGGACAAGTACGTCTACACGTACTCGGACCGCGAGCTGCGCGAGACACTGCTGGAGCTGCAGCGCAAGAACGTGCGCTACAAGGACTCGATCCAGCGGTACAAGGGTCTCGGTGAGATGGATGCCGACCAGCTGGCCGAGACGACGATGGACCCGCGCCACCGCACGCTGCGCCGGATCAACATCTCCGACCTCGAGGCGTCCGAGCAGGTGTTCGACCTGCTGATGGGCAACGACGTGGCGCCGCGCAAGGAGTTCATCTCCAGCTCGGCGGCTACGTTGGACCGGTCGCGGATCGACGCGTAGGGAGCTGTCCGGCGGCGGCCTCCGCTCCGTGGGCGGGGCGGGTGCCTGCCCCGGGACCACCGCCCGGCAATACGGCTGACCAGGCGGGACTACCCAGCGTGTCCACCCGTGGGTGGAGGGCTCGGCCGTAGGAGATCCACCCTTCATCCACCCGGGGGCCGATCTGCCGGCCACGCGATCTCCGTAGCGTCGGGGGTGTCGCCGGCTCCCGCCGGCGGCACGGATACGGGCAACGCCGGACGGCGCAGTGTGGACCAAGGGCACCAGGGCAACGGTTTGCCTTCCTCGGCGCCGGCCTGTGCAGCGCCGGGGTCCGGCTCGGTGTCCAGCAGGACACCTCCGCCCCCGCCGCTCGCCCTCGCGGCCACCCTGCTTGTCCGCTCCGGGATCCTGCTCCGGCGAGCTCAGAGGCTGCCTGTGGTGGCCACGGGGAGTGCGCCCTACGGTGACGGCGTACCGCGCGCCGCGTGGAAGGAGTCCGTATGACGGGGAACGCGTGGACGAGCTGGCCCTCCCGCGAGGCTCTGTCCCCGGAAGGCGTGCCGAGGCCCCGGCGAGCGCTGGCCTGGGCCGTCCGCCTGTCGGCACTCGGCGCCCTTCTGTGGACGACGTTCTCGGACGACCGGCTCCAGGGCTGGGGCATCGTCGCGGCGGCGCTGGGTGTCGTGCTGTGCGCCCTCGCCGCCCGGGGCTTCCTGCACAGCACACTCGAACACCGCCTACTGCCCTCGCTGGCCCTGTTCGCGCTGTTGCTCGTGGCCGCGACGGCGGCCCGGGGGACGGGTTTCCGGATTCCCGCCCTCGTCCTGTGCTGTGCGTGTGCCGTCAGTGCCATCGAGCGGCTGCCTCTCGCGGCCGCGGTGCCCACCACCTCCGTGGCGCTCACCGGCTACGCGCTGATCAACGACGACGGCCGGCTGACGACCCTGGCGACAGTCGGCGGCCTCGCCCTGGCCGGCTATGTCCTGCGGCTCGACGCCGAGGCGCGCGGCAGCGCCCAGCGGCTGCTCGCCCAGGAGCGGGCGGCGCGCGCGGCCGAGGCGGAGTCGGCCGCCCTCGCGGAACGGGCCAGGATCGCGAGGGAGATACACGACGTGCTGGCGCACAGCCTCTCCGCCCAGCTCGTGCACCTGGAGGCGGCCCGGCTCCTGATCGAACGGGGCGCCGGCCAGGACCGGATACTCGAACGGGTGGTGGCCGCCCGGGGGATGGCCAGGGAAGGCCTCGCCGAGACGCGACAGGCTCTCTCCGCGCTGCGCGGTGAGATGTCCCCGCTGGAGGACTTCCTGAGCGAACTCGTCGCCACGGCCGACGCGGCGGACGTCAGGGTGACGGGTGAGCGACGGCTGCTGCCCGCGGAGGCGTCACAGGCGGTGCGCAGGGTCGCACAAGAGGCCTTGACGAACGTCCGGAAGCACGCGCCGGGGGCCAAGGTCCACATGCGCCTGGACTACGGGGACCACGAAGTGCGGCTGGACGTGCGGGATTCGGGCGGCCCGCCGGGAGAGATGACCGGCTCCGGTGCCGGGTACGGTCTGCTGGGCATGCGGGAGCGTGCCGAGTTGCTCGGCGGTTCGCTGGAGGCCGGGCCGCAGGAGGAGGGATTCGTGGTGACGCTGAAGGTGCCCCTATGACGCAGGACCCGGGGCGGAAGCCGGCGCGGGTCGTCGTGGCGGACGACCAGACCGTGGTGCGCGAGGGCATCGTGATGCTGCTGGGACTGCTGCCCGGAGTCGAGGTCGTCGGAGCGGCGGCCGATGGTGACGAGGCTGTGGCGCTCGTCGCCGAACTGGCTCCGGATGTGGTCCTGATGGACCTGCGGATGCCGCGCTGTGACGGAGTCGAGGCGACCCGGCGCATCAGGTCCGAGTATCCCGGCACCCAGGTCGTCGTACTCACGACGTTCGCGGACGACGACTCGCTGTTCCCCGCGATCAGGGCCGGCGCCCGGGGTTATCTGACCAAGGACGCGGGCGGCGACGAGATCGTCCGAGCGGTGCAGAGCGTGTGCTCCGGGGATGCCGGGCTGTCGCCCAGCATCCAACGGCGCCTGCTGGAGCGGCTGTCGCAGACCGAGCCGGAACCACCGGCAGGGCCGTCGGAGGCGCCCGACGGGCTCACCACCCGCGAGGTGGAGGTGCTGGTCCTGATCGCCGAAGGTCTCTCCAACCATGAGATCGCCCGCAAGTTGCATGTGTCCACCGCCACCGTGAAGACCCACATCAACAACATGTTCGCCAAGACGGGACTCAAGGACCGTGCACAGGCGGTCCGTTACGCCTACGGGAAGGGGCTGGTGCGGCCATCACTGACGTGAGTCACCTGATGGAGTGAAGACCACGGATTGAAGAGGCCGGGATCTTCCCGTTCTGTCCATCCTTGGGCATGCAGTCAAGGAACGATCGTCACCGCCTGCGTGGAGAGGGCCCTGAAGGCCCGGCCGAGGACCACGAACGGCGTGAGCGTGTCCCCGTCCAGTCGGCGAAGGGCGGAAGTGTCGGGTACGACGACCCCTGGTACGACGCTCTGGCGTCCGGCTGGGGCGAGATGGACGGTACGGGCGCGCCCGCTCAAGTCGAGCCGTCCGTGCGCCGGGAGGACGAGGGCAGGGCGGGTGGTGCGGCCGAGGTCTATCTCGACGTGCAGCGCAGCGCGGCCTTCCAGGGAGTACGCAGCCGGTACCGGCGGTTCGTGATCCCGGGTGCCGCGCTCTTCCTCACCTGGTACGTGGGCTACGTGGTCACAGCGACGACCGCGCCCGGGCTGATGGCGCGACCCGTGGCGGGCGCGGTGAACGTGGCGATGCTCGCGGGGCTCGGGCAGTTCCTCACCACCTTCCTGCTCACCTGGGCGTATGCGCGTCACGCACGGCTGCGCAGGGACCGGGCCGCGCTCGACCTGCGCTGGGACACCCAGGAGCTGACGCGAAGTGCCGGGGGTGGGCAGCGGTGACGGGACATCACCAGACGCTGGCGCTACTGCTGTTCAGCGCGTTCGTGGCGGTGACGCTCGGGATCACGACGTGGGTCAGCCGTAACCGGCATGGTTCCGCCGAGGAGTTCTACGCGGGCGGGCGGCTGTTCTCCCCCATGGAGAATGGTTTTGCCATCTCGGGTGATTATATGTCGGCCGCGTCCTTCCTCGGCGTGACGGGACTCATCGCGCTCTTCGGGTACGACGGGCTGCTGTACGTCGTGGGCTTTCTCGTGGCCTGGCTCGTGGTGCTCTTCCTGGTCGCCGAACTGGTGCGCAACTGCGGCCGGTTCACTCTCGCCGACGTGGTCGCGGCGCGCATGAGCGAGCGTCCGGTGCGCATCGCGGCGGGAACTTCGTCGGTAACCGTGTCCGTTCTGTACCTGGTGGCGCAGATGGTCGGCGCGGGCAGCCTGGTCGCCCTGCTCCTCGGAGGCACCAGCGAAGCGGCGCGCAACTGGACGGTGATCGGTGTCGGCGCGCTCATGGTGATCTATGTGTCGATGGGAGGGATGCGGGCGACCACGTGGATCCAGATCGTCAAGGCAGTCATGCTGCTGGGCGGGGCGGTCGCGCTGACGGTGCTCGTGCTCGTGCGCTTCCACGGGGACTTCGATCAGCTGCTGCGCACCGCGGCCGCGCGGAGCGGGCACGGTGACGCCTTCCTCGTACCGGGACTGAAGTACGGGGACACCTGGACCGCGCGCTTCGACTTGATCAGCCTGGGGCTCGCCCTGGTGCTCGGTACGGCCGGGCTGCCGCACATCCTGTCCCGTTTCTACACGGTGCCGACCGCGAGAGCGGCGCGTCGCTCGGTGGTCTGGGCGGTCGGACTCATCGGCGGTTTCTACCTGATGACGATCGTGCTGGGCTTCGGAGCGGCCGCGATCGTCGGCCCCGAGGCGTTACGCGGGTCGAACGCCGCCGGGAACACGGCTATGCCGCTGCTGGCACTCGATCTGGGCGGTGGTGCGTCCTCCACGGGAGGGACGGTTCTGTTCGCGGTCGTCGCCGCGATCGCCTTCGCCACGATCCTCGCCGTGGTCGCGGGGATCACCCTCGCCTCCTCGGCATCCGTGGCCCACGACCTGTACGCGTCGCTCAGGCGACGGCGGGCGAAACCGCGCAGCGAGGTCGCCGTGGCGCGCGTCGCGGCGGTCGGTGTCGGGGTGGTCGCGATCGCGCTCGGACTGCTGGCCCGCGACCTCAATGTGGCGTTCCTGGTGGGCCTCGCGTTCGCGGTCGCCGCGTCGGCGAACCTGCCGGTACTGCTGTACTCGCTGTTCTGGCGGAACTTCACGACGCGCGGCGCGGTCTGGGCGGTGTACGGCGGTCTGGTGCCGGCGCTGCTTCTGGTCGTGCTGTCGCCGGTGGTGTCGGGAAGCCCCGAGTCGTTGTTCCCGGGCGTCGACTTCCAGTACTTCCCGTTGCAGAACCCGGGACTGGTCTCGATTCCGCTGGGCTTCCTGGCGGGCTGGATCGGCACGGTCACCTCGGCGGAGCCGGCGGACGCAGCCAAGCACGCCGAGACCGAGGTGCGGTCGCTCACCGGGGCCGGAGCGGTCTGAGGGCGCGGCCATCCGCGTACGGAGGCGCGGGGGTCCCGTGGCCGGCGCGCAGCTCGTCGGCGGGCCGACCGGCTCGGGTTGGACGCGCTCGTGGCAGGGCGACGCGTACTCGGCAGTGCCGGGCGTCACCGGGTGCCGCGCCGGGCGAAGCCGCCTAGCCGCCTACGGGGTCACCCACGCGTACCGGTGCTCCGGGCGGCCCGCGTCGCCGTACTTGAGGGTCAGCCTGGTGCGTCCCGTACGTTCCAGGAGCTTCAGGTAGCGCTGGGCGGTCTGCCGGCTCAGTCCGGTCCGCTCCGCGATCTCCAGAGCGGACAAGGGTCCCTCGGCGCTCACCAGGACGCGGCGCACGAGTTCGGCGGTGGTGGGGGAGTGCCCTTTGGGCAGCTCGGGTTCGGCGCCCGTGGACAGGGCGCCGAACATCCGGTCCACCTCGGCCTGTTCGGCCAGGCCGCCGCCGTCGAGAGTGCGGCGCAGCTCCGCGTACGCCTCCAGCTTGGCGCGCAGCCCCGCGAAGGCGAACGGCTTGACCAGATACTGCAGTGCGCCCTGCCGCATCGCCGCCTGAACGGTCGCGACGTCCCGCGCCGCGGTCACCATGATGACGTCCGTCTGATGACCGCGCCGCCGCATTTCCTGCACGACGGCGAGACCGGTGCCGTCCGGCAGGTAGTGGTCCATCAGGACCAGATCCGGACGCGGGAGCAGCTCCATCCGGTGCAGCGCCTCGGCGGCGGTGTGCGCCTCGCCGGCCACGTGGAAGCCGGTCACCTTCCGCACGTACGCGGCGTGCACGCGTGCGACGCGGACGTCGTCGTCCACGACGAGTACCTCGATCATCGCGACCTCTCCTCGGCGGGGGCGGCCTCCGGAGAGGACCCCGGCGCGCCCGGCCCGACGGCGTCCGGGGCGGGTGCGTGCTCCGCCTCCGGCATCGCTCCGGCAGTCGTTCCGGTCCCCGGTCCGCCGGTCGTGCCCGGCGTCGGGATCTGCCCCGGCCCCGGAGCGAGACCGGGTTCGGTGAGGGCCTCCGGCAGGACGACGGTGAACTCCGCGCCCCCGCCGGCCGCCTCCGCCACCTGCGCACTGCCACCCTGCCTCTCGGCCAGCCGGCGTACGAGGGAGAGGCCGATTCCGCGCTTGCCGTGCGCCGGGGGCTCCTTCGTGGACCATCCGTCCGTGAAGATCAACTGCCGTCGCTCGGCCGGAACGCCGGGCCCAGTGTCCCGCACCCGCAGCACGGCCGTGCGTCCCTCGACGCGCAGTTCGACCTCCACGCGTGCGTGGGGCGTGCCCGCCACGGCGTCCAGCGCGTTGTCGACGAGATTCCCGACCACGGTGACCAGTCCTCCGGGATCGATCAGCAGGTCCGGCAGGAACGTCCGGTCTGATATCCACAGGGCCACCCCGCGTTCGGCGGCGACGGTGGCCTTACCCACCAGCAGTGCGGCGAGCAAGGGATCGTGGATCTTCTCGGTGACCTGCTCCGCGGTGGCCCGGTGGTCGCCGACCGCCTCGCCGACGAACTCCACCGCTTCCTCGTACATCTCCAGTTCGAGCAGTCCCAGGAGCGTGTGCATGCGGTTGGCGTGTTCGTGGTCCTGGGCACGCAGGGCGTCGATGAGTCCGCGCGTCGAGTCGAGCTCGCGGCCCAGCTGCTCCAGTTCGGTGCGGTCGCGCAGGGTGGCGACGGCGCCGCCGTCGTCGGTGGGCATCCGGTTGGCGACCAGCACGCGCTGGCCGCGGACGGTCAGGAGATCCGTGCCGGTGATCCTTCCGGCCAGCACGTCGGTGGTACGGCCCGGCCCGAGCGTGTCGTCGAGCGGCCGCCCGACGGTGTCCGCGTCGAGCCCCAGCAGGCGCTGCGCCTCGTCGTTCAGCAGCCGTACCCGGCCGCCGCGATCGAGGGCGACGACGCCCTCCCGGATGCCGTGCAGCATGGCCTCACGTTCCGCGAGGAGTGCCGAGATGTCCGAGAAGGCGAGGTCCCGGGTCTGCCGCTGCACTCTGCGGGAGATCAGATACGCGGCCAGCGCGCCGACGGCCATGGCCCCGCCCGCGTACGCGAGGAGTTCGGGGATCGCGTGGATCAGCCGGGCGCGCACGCTGTCGTACTCGATGCCGACCGAGACGGCACCCACGATGTCGCCGTCGGCGTCGCGCAACGGCACCTTGCCGCGGGCGGAGCGGCCCAGGGTGCCGGTGTCGATCTGCATGACGTCCTTGCCCGCCAGGGCCTGGCGGGGGTCGGTCGAGACGACGTCCCCGATCTGTGCGGGGTCGGTGTGCGACCAGCGCACGCCCTGCATGTTCATGACGACGACGTACTCGGCGCCACTGGCCTGCCGGATGCGCTCCGCCGCCCGTTGGACGGGTCCGTCGGCCGACGGCCGGGTGGACCGCAGATCGTCGGCGATCTGCGGCTGGGCCGCCGTGGTCTGCGCGATCGCGAGCGCCCGGCGCATCGCCTGGTCGTCCAGCTGGTCACTCAGCGGCGCGAGGAAGAGCCCGGTCGCGAGCACGGCGACTCCGGCGGCGATCGCCACCTGCATCAGCAGCACCTGCGCGAACATGCGCCGCGGCAGAGCGAGGCGAAGGCGTCGCGCGGGGGGAGTGGAGCTCATCCCTAGACGGTACGGGGGGTGGCGGGAGAGTCCGTAGGGGGTGTGGCGGGGATCTCGTGGGGGACACGCGCGTGTGCCGGGCCGAAGGGTTGGGTGATCCGGGGGCGCGGCCCGAATCCGGCCGGGTGCCGTCGGCCCGGTCAGTGCGGGACGGGCAGATCGGCCCGGTGCAGTTCCCGTACGGCCACGACGTCCATGCGGGCCGGGGAGCCGAGCGCCGAGCCGCAGCTCTCCTGGCGGGGCGGCTCCGACGCGCCCATGGCGACGACGACACGCCAGACGCGGCCGTCGCTGTGGGCGACCGTCACCTCCCACCTCGGCGCCGTCCCGTCCGTCCGGATGACGGTCAGTGCGTCGGCCGCGTGTTCCCCGGCCGCCTCGCGCACGGCCAGCTCGGCCGCCTGTGCCGGGCGCTCCCAGGCGGAACTGCCCCGGCACCCCTCGGTCACGACGCGTCCTTCCCGTACGCCCCGGAGGACCTCCTTGACGTGATGGGCACCCGCGCGCCCGTACGCGTAGCCGAAGGGCAGGACGAGGAGCGTGGGCGAGAAACGGTGGCCGCCGAGGTGGGTGACCTCCCAGGCGCCGTCCACACCGGAGGCGGCGAGTTCGGCGGCCAGGGGGCGGCCGAGGAGCGCGCAGCAGCGGTCGCGCTTGCCGTTGGTGCAGACGAGTGCGAGCGGACCGGCCGTGTGCGGGCGGCCCCGCAGAGCCGAGTCGAAGGTGAGGTGGTCGCCTCTGCCGAGCGCGGCGAAGTCGAGGTCGAGCAGGCGTTCCGGATCGGACACCGTCGCGCCGTGGAGCCAGGTGGCTCCGGGGACGGTGTGGGCCGCGTACACCCGGCGGTCGGCTGCGGTACCGCGGTCGGCGTGCCTTCCCGGACGCCGGATGAGTGCGATCCGTACGCCGGTGCCCTCCGCGGCGGCTTCGAGGGCACGGCCCAGCGCGGGGTCCAGATGGCTCGAGGTGAGCGCTTTGGCACCCCAGGGTCCCGACTGCTCCAGCAGCAGCCAGGTCTTCGCGGTGGCCGCGGTGCCCGCGAGGGGCTCGCCGAGCTCCCGGGACGCGGTCGTGCACGTACTCACAGAGGTGAGCCTAACCTGACTTCCCCGCCAAACGCTTCCAGTGGCGCGAAGGGGGGCGCATTGACGTGACACCCGGCGCGTGAAGAGGCGTGAACGCATCGGGCTTCGCCGCGCCCGCTCACCCACCGGGGAGCGGCTGAGGCGGTCGTGCTCCTACGTAGTGCCCGCTCGGCCGCATGCGCAGGGGCCGTTCGCCGTACTCCTCCAGGGTGTGGGCGATCCAGCCGGCCGTGCGGGCCACGGCGAAGACGGTCTCGCCTGCCGTGGAGGGCATACCGGAGGCGACCGTCAGGACGGCCAGGGCGAGGTCGACGTTGGCGTGCAGGGGGGTGTGGCGGGCGGCGGTGGCCGCGACGTCCTGGGCGGCGGCGAGGGCCGGTGCGGCGTGCGGCACCTCGGCGAGGAGGGCGAACAGGGCACGCGCGCGGGGATCCTCGCCGGGGTAGAGGCGGTGTCCGAGCCCGGGAACGCGGCGCCCGGCGCGCAGTTCGTCGGCGATCACGGGGACCGCGGTGCCCCGGTCCAGCACCTCCAGCAGCAGTCGGTGCGCAAGTCCACTGGCCGCTCCGTGCAGGGGTCCCTCCAGGACGCCGAGGCCCGCCGAGACGGCGGCGTAGGCGTGTGCCCGGGCCGAGGCGGCGACACGGACGGCGAGCGTCGAGGCGGCCAGGTCGTGGTCGACGAGCAGCCCCAGCGCCGTGTCCAGCGCGCGCAGGGACACCTCGTCGGGGCTGCGGCCGGTGAGGCGTGCCCACAACCGGTGGGCCAGCGGTCCCTCGTCGCGGTGGTCGTGCCGCACCGGCGCCAGCGCGGCCACGAGGGTGGGGATGAGAGTGCGTGCGGTGCCGAGTACCGCGCTCTCGGAGAGGTCGAAGCGCAGAGGGTCCGCGGCCGCGGCGGCGATGGCCGCCACCCGCAACCGGTCGGTGGGACTGCTGTGTTCGGGCAGCGCGTCGACGGCGCGGCGGGCCGGGGCGACGGAGGCTTCCGGGGCGGTGAAGGTGACACCGGGGCGCAGCCGTCCGGTCCACAGCCACTCGGCGATCTCCTCGTAGGAGTGGCGGGCGGCGAGTTCGGTCGCGTCGACCCCGCGGAAGTAGTAGCGGTCCTGGTCGATCAAGGTGATGCGGGTACGCACCGAGAAGTCCCCCGCGGCGCTCGAACTCCCTCCCGCTCCACGCCCGTTGCGCCGTGCGAGCGCCTCGACCTCGTGGGGGTCGAAGGTGCTGCCGCGCCCGCCGGGCTCGCGGCGGCTGCTGAGCTGGCCCCGGCTGACGTACGCGTAGACCGTCTCCGGCTTCACGCCCAGCAGCTCGGCGGTCTCTCTGGTGCTGATCCGCCGTTCCACGTCGCGGGTGGGCGCCGGCAGTTCTCGATCCCTCATGGCGTCACCGTATCCATACCTCGACGACATTGATTCACATTGATCCAATCAATATTGACAACCATTGAGTCAAGCATGGACAGTCGAATCAAGTCCAGGGAGGAAACCATGCCGAACAACCGGGCCGCTGCCACCGCGTCCTTCGCTCCTGTCGATATCCCCCGAGGGCTCGCGGGTGTCGTCGTCACCGACACCGCTCTCGGGGACGTCAGAGGACGGGAGGGCTTCTACCACTACCGCCAGTACTCGGCCGTCGAACTCGCGCGGACCCGGGGCTTCGAAGACGTCTGGCACCTGCTGCTCCACGGCGACCTGCCCGACACGGCTCAGCGTGCCGCGTTCCTCGGAAGGACGGCGGCGCTGCGACGGCTGCCGGACGAGGTGCGCGCGGCACTGCCGGCCATCGCCGCGGGGAGCGCCGGCAGCGGGGCCCTCGCCGGAATGCGCACCGCCCTGTCGCTGCTCGGCGCGTCCCTGGGGTTCCGGCCGGTGTACGACATCGGCGCCGACCGGCGTCGCGCCGACACCCTCGCCGCCTCCGCGGCCGTGCCGACACTGCTGACGGCGCTGTACCGGCTCGGGCAGGGGCTCGATCCGGTGGAGCCGCGCGACGATCTCTCCTACGCGGCCAACTACCTCTACATGCTCACGGGCACGGAGCCGGACGAGACGCGGGCCAGGGCGATCGAGCAATACCTCATCTCCACCATTGACCACGGATTCAATGCGTCAACGTTCACGGCGCGGGTGATCGCGTCGACAGGCGCGGATGTCGCCGCGTGTCTGGTCGGCGCGGTGGGAGCACTGTCCGGCCCCCTCCACGGTGGCGCTCCGAGTCGTGCCCTGGACACCCTCGACGCCATCGGCACGCTCGAACGCATCGATTCCTGGATCCGCGAACGCGTCCTCGCAGGCGACCGCATCATGGGTTTCGGCCACCCCGTCTACCGCACGGAGGACCCCCGTTCCCGCATGCTCCGGGGCATTGCCGAGGGTTTCGGCGGGCCGCTGGTCGACTTCGCGGTGGAGGTCGAACGCCGGGTGGAGGCGATCCTCGCCGAGCTGAAGCCGGGCCGGGAACTTCACACGAACGTGGAGTTCTACGCGGGCGTCGTCATGGAACTGTGCGGGCTGCCCCGTGAGATGTTCACGCCGACCTTCGCCGCGGCGCGGGTCGTCGGCTGGAGTGCCAACATTGTGGAACAGGCGGAGGACCCGAAGATCATCCGGCCGGCGGCGCGGTACGTCGGGGAGCCGGCACCTCAGCGAGTTCCGGCGGCGGCCTGAACGTCGCTCTTGTCCGGTGCCTCGCGCCCGCGCCCGCGCCCGCGTCCGCGCCCGCGTGCGGCGCCCGGCGTCCGGCGCCCGACGTCATACGCCCGGCGCCCGCGCCCGCGTGCGGCGCCCGGCGTCCGGCGCCCGACGTCATACGCCCGGCGCCTGGCACCCGGCGTCCGGCGATCCGAGCCGGCCGGTGCAGCAGTTCTGCCGAGCGGCGCCGATCGGCAGGGGGCGGAGAGGAGGCGTACGGAGGGAAATGCGGGGCGGGTGCCCCGGCGCCATGCCCGACGTGTGTCCCGCGAGCGCTGCCGACGTGAGGTTCACTTCGGGGCGTTTCCTCCCGCTCGTATCCTGGGTCGGCATTCGTCGCGAGCACGCGAATCCGGTCCATGAGCCGGTGCACGCTCAGGTCCAGAGAGGGCGCACGTTGAGTCAGCCGAGTGAGTCGAGTCCGCAGATCCCGGTCGTGGTCCTCGCCGGGTTCCTGGGTTCCGGCAAGACCACCTTGCTCAACCATCTGCTGCACCACAGCGGAGGCAGCCGTATCGGCGCGATCGTCAACGACTTCGGGACGATCGAGATCGACGCCATGGCCGTGGCCGGAGCACTGGGCGACTCCACCGTCGCTCTCGGAAACGGCTGTCTGTGCTGCGCCGTCGACGCCGGAGAGCTCGACGACTATCTGGAGCGGCTCGCCCGGCCCTCGGCCGGGATCGACGTCATCGTCATCGAGGCGAGCGGGCTCGCCGAGCCGCAGGAGCTCGTGCGGATGGTGCTGGCCGGAGAGAATCCGCGGGTCGTCTACGGCGGTCTCGTCGAGGTCGTCGACGCCGCCGAGTTCGACGCCACTCGCGCGCGACACCCCGAGATCGACCGGCATCTGGCCCTCGCCGACCTCGTCGTCGTCAACAAGCTGGACCGGGCCGTCGCGGGACGCGGGACCGGCCCGCACACCTCCGGCGCGGAGGGCACCGGGGACGAGCCGGCCGCCGACGGTGAGCACGTGCTCCGGGTCGTCCGTGAGCTCGCCGACCGCGCCGCCGTCGTCCCGGCGACCTTCGGCCGTATCGACCCCGAGTTCCTCTTCGACTGCAGGCCGACCGAGGAGCGCATCGGGCAGCTGTCCTTCGACGACCTCCACGTCCACGGCGGCGGAGAGGGGCACGGCGACGGGAGCGGCGACCACGGCGGGCATCTGCACTCCGCCTACGACTCCGTGTCCTTCACCTCCGAGGTCCCGCTCGGACCGCGCCGGCTGATGGACTTCCTCGACAGCAGGCCCGAGGGGCTCTACCGCATCAAGGGGTACGTCGACTTCGGCGCCGCCGACCCGCGCAACCGGTACGCGGTGCACGCCGTCGGGCGGTTCCTGCGCTTCTATCCCGAGCCGTGGGCCGACGGCGACGAGCGGCTGACCCAGCTCGTGCTCATCGGCGCGGGAATCGACGCCCACGCCCTCGGCAAGGAGCTGGAGGCATGCAAGGAGGACGCCCCGCACGCCGACGAGCACAGCATGTGGGGCGTCCTCCGCTACGTACAGGAGCAGCGTCCGCAGGAGTGAGCCGGGGCTACACCGGTCCGGCCACCACCGCCACCGTCTTCGCCAGGGACACCCCCGAGCCGTCGCGGCGCGGGTCCATCTCGGGCAGCTCGGCCGGCGTGCCGTTCTTCTGCGCCGCCCGCGCCGGAGCGGGGCCCGCCCAGGCCAGCGAGAGGCAGTCCTCGCCCTTGAGGAACCGCTGGCAGCGCACGCCGCCCGTGGCGCGCCCCTTGCGCGGGTACTGGTCGAAGGGGGTCAGCTTGGCGGTCGTCTGGACCGAGTCGTCCAGTGTGCCGCGCGAGCCCGCCACCGTGAAGACGACCGCGTCCGCCGCGGGGTCGACGGCCGTGAACGAGATCACCTTGGCGCCCTCGGTGAGCTTGATGCCCGTCATACCGCCCGCGGGACGGCCCTGCGGGCGGACGTGTGCGGCCTGGTAGCGCAGCAGCTGGGCGTCGTCGGTGACGAAGACCAGGTCCTCGTCGCCGGTGCTCAGCTCGACGGCTCCGACGATGCGGTCGCCGTCCTTGAGCGTGATGACCTCCAGCTCGCCCCTGTTGGAGGGGTAGTCGGGGACCACGCGCTTGACCACGCCCTGTGCCGTGCCGATCGCCAGTCCCGGCGACGACTCGTCGAGCGTCATGAGGCAGACCACCGTCTCGTCCGCCGCCAGGGAGGGCAGGAACTCCGAAATCGGCGCGCCTCCCGAGAGGTTGGGCGCCGACGCCGTCTCCGGCAGCTGCGGGAGGTCGATCACGTTCAGCCGGAGCAGGCGGCCGGAGGAGGTGACCGCGCCGATCTCGCCGCGGGCCGTCGCCGGCACCGCGGAGACGATCACGTCGTGCTTGCTGCGCTTGCCGTCCGCGTCCTCGCCGAAGGGGTCGCCGTTCGCCGTACGGGCGAGCAGGCCCGTGGAGGACAGCAGGACCCGGCACGGGTCGTCCGCGACCTGGAGGGGGACGGCGGCGGCGGGCGAACCGGCGGAAGCCAGCAGCACCGTGCGCCGGTCGGTGCCGAACTTCTTGGCCACCGAGGCCAGTTCGTTCGAGACCAGCTTGCGCAGCTCCGCGTCCGAGTCCAGGATGCCGGTCAGTTCGTCGATCTCGCCGTTCAGCCGGTCGCGCTCGGTCTCCAGCTCGATGCGGTCGAACCTGGTGAGCCGGCGCAGCGGCGTGTCCAGGATGTACTGCGTCTGGATGTCGCTGAGCGAGAAGCGTCCGATCAGACGCTCCTTGGCCTGGGCGGAGTTGTCGCTGGAGCGGATCAGCCGGATGACCTCGTCGATGTCGATCAGGGCGATCAGGAGCCCGTCGACGAGGTGCAGCCGGTCGCGCTTCTTGGTGCGGCGGAACTCGCTGCGTCGGCGCACGACGTCGAAGCGGTGGTCGAGGTAGACCTCGAGCAGTTCCTTCAGGCCCAGGGTGAGGGGCTGGCCGTCGACCAGAGCCACGTTGTTGATGCCGAAGGACTCCTCCATCGGCGTCAGCTTGTAGAGCTGTTCGAGGACGGCCTCCGGCACGAAGCCGTTCTTGATCTCGATGACCAGGCGCAGGCCGTGCGCCCGGTCGGTGAGGTCCTTGACGTCGGCGATGCCCTGCAGCTTCTTCGCGCCGACCAGGTCCTTGATCTTGGCGATCACCTTCTCCGGGCCCACGGTGAAGGGCAGTTCGGTGACGACGAGACCCTTGCGGCGCGGTGTCACGCTCTCCACGGCGACCGTGGCGCGGATCTTGAAGGTGCCGCGGCCCGTCTCGTACGCGTCCCTGATCCCCGAGAGCCCGACGATCCGCCCGCCGGTGGGCAGGTCGGGCCCCGGGACGTACTTCATCAGCGTGTCCAGGTCGGCGCCCGGGTGACGGATCAGGTGCCGGGCGGCCGCGATGACCTCGCCGAGGTTGTGCGGCGGCATGTTGGTCGCCATGCCGACGGCGATGCCGGACGCGCCGTTCACCAGCAGGTTGGGGTAGGCCGCCGGGAGGACGCCGGGCTCCTGCTCCTGCCCGTCGTAGTTCGGTGCGAAGTCGACGGTGTTCTCGTCGATCGACTCCGTCATCAGGGACGTCGCGTCGGCCATCCGGCACTCGGTGTACCGCATGGCGGCGGGCGGGTCGTCGTTGCCGAGGGAACCGAAGTTGCCGTGGCCGTCGACCAGGGGGAGCCGCATGGAGAAGGGCTGGGCCAGCCGCACCAGGGCGTCGTAGATCGACGCGTCGCCGTGCGGGTGGAGCTTGCCCATGACCTCGCCGACGACGCGGGCGCACTTCACGTAGCCGCGGTCGGGGCGCAGGCCCATCTCGTTCATCTGGTAGACGATGCGGCGGTGCACGGGCTTGAGGCCGTCACGCGCGTCCGGCAGGGCCCGGGAGTAGATCACCGAGTACGCGTACTCGAGGAAGGAGCCCTGCATCTCGTCGACGACGTCGACGTCGAGGATCCGCTCCTCGAAGTCGTCGGGCGGCGGGGTCTTCGTGCTGCGGCGGGCCATCGCTGCTGCGGCTCCTTCACCAACATGAACGGGTTCTGACGCGCACCATTGTGGACCGCTCCACTGACAACGCGGACCACTACCCGTCCCCAACCGCTCCCGCCGGGCCCCGCGGCCCGCCCGCCGGCGGCCCGCACGGCCGCTCCGGTCGGCTCGGCCACCCCCGCGCCGGTCGCCCGCACGGCGCTCCGGACGGCCCGGCCCGACCGTCCGCTCGTGGCCCGGCCCGACCACCCCCTCGCGGCCCGGCCCGACCGTCCGCTCGTGGCCCGTGCGTCCGCTCCGGGTGGCCCGGCCGCCCCGGGGAGGACCGGCCGGCCGGCCCCCGACGCGGCACCGCGAGCGACCGCCCACCGGGCCGCCCACCCCGCGGTGACCGCTTCGCGCAGGCGTCCGGATCCCACGGCGGAAGTCTCGCTGTGGGCGTACGAGGTGCGGGAACTTCGCCAGGCGTCTGCGCGCTTGCATACAGTGGCAGGACCGACAGGAATTCTGCAGTTTTCCGCGATCGAAGGGACGTACATGCCCATGGGTCACACGGCCACAGCTGAGGCAGGCTCCGGCGGCCTGACAGCGACCGAGCACCGCCTGGCCAACGGCCTGCGCGTGGTGCTCTCCGAGGACCATCTGACCCCGGTCGCGGCGGTGTGCCTCTGGTACGACGTCGGCTCGCGCCACGAGGTCAAGGGCCGGACCGGCCTCGCCCACCTCTTCGAGCACTTGATGTTCCAGGGGTCGGGCCAGGTGAAGGGCAACGGCCACTTCGAACTCGTACAGGGCGCCGGCGGCTCGCTGAACGGCACGACGAGCTTCGAGCGCACCAACTACTTCGAGACCATGCCGGCGCACCAGTTGGAGCTCGCTCTCTGGCTGGAGGCCGACCGCATGGGCTCGCTGCTCACCGCGCTCGACGAAGAGTCCATGGAGAACCAGCGGGACGTCGTCAAGAACGAGCGCCGGCAGCGCTACGACAACGTGCCCTACGGCACCGCGTTCGAGAAGCTGACCGCCCTCGCCTACCCGGAGGGCCACCCTTACCACCACACCCCGATCGGGTCGATGGCGGACCTGGACGCGGCCACCCTGGAGGACGCCCGCGCGTTCTTCCGGACCTACTACGCCCCCAACAACGCGGTCCTGTCGGTCGTCGGGGACATCGACCCCGAGCAGACCCTCGCCTGGATCGAGAAGTACTTCGGCTCCATCGCCGGGCACGACGGGAAGCCCGCCCCGCGCGACGGCTCGCTGCCGGACATCATCGGCGAGCAGCTGCGCGAGGTCGTCGAGGAGGAGGTCCCGGCCCGCGCGCTGATGGCCGCCTACCGCCTCCCGGAGGACGGCACGCGCGCGTGCGACGCGGCCGACCTGGCGCTCACCGTCCTCGGGGGCGGCGAGTCGTCCCGCCTCTACAACCGGCTCGTCCGCCGTGACCGCACCGCCGTCGCGGCCGGGTTCGGTCTGCTGCGGCTCGCCGGAGCGCCCTCCCTGGGCTGGTTCGACGTGAAGACGTCCGGTGACGTCGAGGTCCCGGTCATCGAGGCGGCCGTCGACGAGGAGCTCGCCCGGTTCGCCGAGGAGGGCCCCACCACCGAGGAGATGGAGCGCGCCCAGGCCCAGCTGGAGCGGGAGTGGCTGGACCGGCTGAGCACCGTCGCGGGCCGCGCCGACGAATTGTGCCGGTACGCCGTCCTGTTCGGTGACCCGCAGCTCGCCCTCACCGCGGTGGAGCGCGTGCTCGCCGTCACCCCCGAGGAGGTGCAGGAGGTCGCCAAGGCCCGGCTGCGCCCCGACAACCGCGCGGTGCTCGTGTACGAGCCGGTCGCCGCCGACGAGGCGGAGGCCGCAGCGGCCGCCGAAGCCACTGACGAGGACGAGGAGTCGGCCAAGTGACCGAGCTCGCGACGATGGAGTTCCACCCCCGGCCGCAGGCAGGCGAGGCCCGGCCGTGGGCGTTCCCGGCACCCGAGCGCGGCACGCTCGACAACGGCCTGACGGTTCTGCGCTGCCACCGCCCCGGCCAGCAGGTCGTCGCCGTGGAGGTGCTCGTCGACGCCCCCCTGGAGGCCGAGCCCGCCGGTATCGACGGCGTCGCCACGATCATGGCCCGCGCCTTCTCCGAGGGAACCGACAAGCACTCCGCGGAGGAGTTCGCAGCCGAGCTCGAGCGCTGCGGCGCCACCCTCGACTCGCACGCCGACCACCCGGGCGTGCGTCTCTCGCTGGAGGTCCCGGTCTCCCGGCTCGAGAAGGGGCTCGGCCTGCTCGCCGACGCCCTGCGGGCACCGGCCTTCACGGACAGTGAGATCGAACGGCTGGTGCGCAACCGGCTCGACGAGATCCCGCACGAGAGCGCCAACCCGGCCCGCCGCGCGGCCAAGGAGCTCTCCAAGGAGCTGTTCCCGGCCGGCTCGCGCATGTCGCGTCCGCGCCAGGGCACCGAGGCGACGGTCCAGAAGATCGACTCTGCGGCCGTGCGCGCCTTCTACGAGAAGCACGTGCGTCCCGCCACCGGCACCGCCGTGGTCGTCGGCGACCTCACCGACGTCGACCTCGACGCGCTGCTCGCCGACACGCTCGGCGCCTGGACCGGCTCCCCGGCCGAGCCGCGTCCGGTGCCACCGGTCACCGCCGACGACCGGGGCCGCGTGATCATCGTCGACCGCCCCGGCGCCGTACAGACGCAGTTGCTCATCGGCCGCGTCGGAGCCGACCGGCACGACCGGGTGTGGCCCGCCCAGGTGCTCGGCACGTACTGCCTCGGCGGCACCCTCACCTCGCGCCTGGACCGCGTCCTGCGCGAGGAGAAGGGCTACACCTACGGAGTGCGGGCGTTCGGCCAGGTGCTGCGCTCGGCTCCGGACGGCTCGGGTGCCGCGATGCTCGCCATCAGCGGTTCGGTGGACACGCCCAACACCGGTCCGGCACTGGACGACCTGTGGAAGGTGCTGCGCACGCTCGCCGCGGACGGTCTGACGGACCCCGAGCGCGACGTGGCCGTGCAGAATCTGGTGGGCGTCGCACCGCTCAAGTTCGAGACGGCGGCGGCGGTGGCGAGCACGCTCGCCGACCAGGTCGAGCAGCACCTGCCGGACGACTACCAGGCGACGCTCTATCAGCAGCTCGCCGCCACAGGCACCGTGGAGGCCACCGCGGCCGTCGTGAACGCCTTCCCGGTCGACCGCCTGGTGACGGTCCTGGTGGGCGACGCCGCGCAGATCGAGGAGCCCGTCAAGGCCCTCGGCATCGGTGAAGTGAGCGTCGTTCGGGCCGAGTAGAGCCCCGCGGACGACGGGACCCTGGTGACTGATGAGTCACCAGGGTCCCCGCGTTTACCCGTCGTCCATCCGGGGTTCCGCGCGCGCTTACCCGGCTTCGTCCGCGTTATGTCCGTATTGCCGGGGCGTTGCCCTTCTGCCCTGTGGCGTGCACTACAAAAGCCGTGATTCGTTTGTCGATTGAAAGACGCCCCCCTTAGCGTCAGTCCGACTGTTCGTCGGGCAGTGCGCCGCGTCCGCGGCACCGGACAGTCATCGCCGAGTCCCCGTACGGCGCGAGCCAGGGGAGCCGGGGACCCATCGCAGTCCCTGGGGTGAATCGGGCGTCCTTCCCCAAGGAGGCCCGTAGGAGACCTTCCTGCTCCGAACCCGTCAGCTAACCCGGTAGGCGAGAGGGAAGGAAAGGACCAGCCCCTTCATGGCGTTCACCCGTGCCACCGGGAAGCACCGTCGTCCCAGCCGGATCACGCGTACCACCAAGAGTGCGGCAGGCGTGGCGGCTCTCACCACCACCGGTGTCATCGGAACCCTGGCCGCCCCCGCGTTCGCCGCGGACGCCGCCTCCGTCCAGCAGACCGGGCTGACCCAGGCCGTCACCATCGGCGACACGGTCGCCGAGCAGGTCGACGCGCAGGCCGCCGCCCAGCGGCACGCCGCCGACGAGGCCGCGGCGCTGAAGAAGGCCGAGGAGGCCGCGAAGCGGCGGGTCATGGCTGAGGCCAAGAAGGAGCGCGAGGTCAAGGCCCGTGCCGCCCGCGCCGCCGAGCGCAAGCTTCTCAACACCTTCGTCGCCCCGGTCGCCGGCTCCTACGTCTCCACCGGCTACAAGACCGGCGGCAGCCTCTGGTCCTCCGGCAGCCACACCGGCGTCGACTTCCACGCCGCGTCGGGCACCGTCGTCCAGGCCGTCGGCGCCGGCACCGTCGTCACGACCGGCTGGGCCGGCGCCTACGGCAACCAGGTCGTGATCAAGATGCACGACGGGACGTACACCATGTACGGCCACCTGGCGTCCGTCAACGTCTCCGAGGGACAGACCGTCACCCCGGGCCAGCCGATAGCCCTCTCCGGCTCGACCGGCAACTCTACGGGACCGCATCTCCACTTCGAGGCCCGTACGACGGCCGAGTACGGCTCGGACATCGACCCCGTCTCCTACCTCCGCTCGCACGGCGTCAGCCTCTGACACCCGGCGACTTCCGAAGGCCCCGGCTCGACGAGCCGGGGCCTTCGGCGTTTCGGACGCGCGTCCGTCCAAAAAATGCATATGGATTCCGGTCCGCCATCGGAAATTCCGTCCCGCTGCAATAGAGTCGCTGAACGAGCGTCAATCGACGGCGTTTCGCGAGGATTGAGGCGGAGGTCCGCTCATGCGCATTCCGGCGCACTCGGTATGCACGGCGATCCGTGACGACATCGTCGCGGGTGTCTACGAGCGCGGCAGCCGGCTCACCGAGGAACTGCTCGCCCGCCGCTACGGGGTCTCGCGCGTCCCCGTGCGCGAGGCGCTGCGCACGCTGGAGGCCGAGGGGTTCGTCGTCATCCGGCGGCACGCGGGCGCGTGCGTGGCGGAACCCACCGAACAGGAGGCGGCGGACCTCCTGGAGATGCGGATGCTGCTGGAGCCCCTGGGCGCGGCGCGGGCCGCCCAGCGCCGCACCGAGGCCCACCTCAAGGTTCTGCGGGGCCTGGTCAGGCTCGGGCAGGAGCGGGCCAGGAGAGGCCACAGCGAGGATCTGCGGTCCCTGGGGGCCTGGTTCCACGAGACGCTCGCCCAGGCGTCCGGGAGCCCCGCGCTGACCTCGACACTCGCCCAGCTGCGGCACAAGATCGCCTGGATGTACGCGGTGGAGGCGCCGGCCGACGCCGCGGAGGCCTGGGCGGAGCACGGCGGCATCGTGGACGCCGTCGCGCGCGGGGACAGTGAGCGGGCGCGCGCGATCACCGCGCTGCACGCCGAGCGCGCCGCCTCCGCGCACCGTTTCCGCTCCGCGCGGCGCGCCCGACCCGCGGACCGCGTGAGGACTTCGCAACCTCCCGTAAACATC
Organism: Streptomyces sp. NPDC005551; assembly: GCF_042871785.1. Taxonomy (NCBI): domain Bacteria; kingdom Bacillati; phylum Actinomycetota; class Actinomycetes; order Kitasatosporales; family Streptomycetaceae; genus Streptomyces; species Streptomyces sp. NPDC005551. The sequence goes on from NZ_JBIAJE010000001.1 coordinate 117,078, forward strand.
TCCGGCCCACGGCATTAACAGAAGCACCGTATACAAAGAGGGATATTCGGAAGGCGGCTGTTTCCGCTGCCCTCTTTCCGTGCGCCGGGAATTCCCGTCGCGCCTTTTCGGGTGCCTGTCGCATTGTCCGGACGGCGTGCTGATATCGACCGGCCGCCGACCGGAGCCGAGCGACGGGATCCGGAAAGGCGCGAGAACGGCGAAGCCGCGTCGACCGGTCGGGCCGACGCGGCTTCGCCGCACAAGAGAGTGTCCGAGGAGTCAGACGGTCTCGGGAAGCTCGTCGAGGCCCTCGGAGACCAGCTTGGCCAGGCGGTCGAGGGCCGTGTCCGCGCCCTCCGCGTCGGAGGCGAGGACGACCTCCTCGCCGCCCTGGGCGCCGAGGCCGAGGACCGCGAGCATCGACGCGGCGTTGACGGGGTTGCCGTCCGCCTTGGCGATCGTCACGGGGACGCCGGAGGCCGTGGCCGCCCGGACGAAGATGGAGGCGGGGCGGGCGTGGAGGCCCTCGGCCCAGCCGACGTTGACGCGGCGCTCAGCCATGTGATGCTGCCCTTCCGGTGTTCCAAGGTTGTCTAGACCAGTGTCCCATACGGTGAAGCGTGCCCGGGCGGACCGCGGGCCCACCCCGGCGGGAGCCTCCGGGACGAGCCCCGGAGGAGTCACCCGGCACGCCCCCGGAGGCGGTGGCGGACCCCCAAGCCTGCCTCGCGACGTCGCCGGACGCGAGCCGTACGCTGGGGCCCATGCAGACCCCGTCGGACCGGCACGAGTACCCCGCCCACTGGGAAGCCGACGTGGTGCTGCGCGACGGCGGCACGGCGCGCGTCCGCCCCATCACCGTCGACGACGCCGAGCGCCTGGTCAGCTTCTACGAGCAGGTTTCGGACGAGTCGAAGTACTACCGCTTCTTCGCGCCCTACCCGCGGCTGTCCGCCAAGGACGTCCGCCGCTTCACGCACCACGACTTCGTGGACCGGGTGGGACTCGCGGCCACGATCGGCGGCGAGTTCATCGCGACCGTACGGTACGACCGCATCACCCCCGACGGCCTGCCCGCCTCCTCCCACCCCGCGCCCGGCGCGGCAGAGGGCGCACCCGTCTCCGACGAGGCCGAGGTGGCCTTCCTCGTGCAGGACGCCCACCAGGGACGCGGTGTCGCCTCTGCCCTGCTGGAGCACATCGCGGCGGTGGCCCGGGAGCGCGGCATCCGCCGCTTCGCCGCCGAGGTGCTGCCGGCCAACAGCAAGATGATCAAGGTGTTCACGGACGCGGGCTTCCGGCAGAAGCGCAGCTTCGAGGACGGGGTGGTCCGGCTCGAGTTCGGACTGGAGCCGACGGACCGCTCGCGTGCCGTCCAGTGGGCGCGGGAGCAGCGGGCCGAGGCACGGTCCGTGCAGCGGCTGCTCGCGCCCGGCTCGGTGGCCGTGATCGGCGCGGGCCGCTCGCCCGGCGGAGTGGGCCGCAGCGTCCTCGACAACCTCCGCGAGGCCGGCTTCACCGGCCGCCTGTACGCCGTGAACAGGGCGTTCGAGGAGAAGGAGCTGGAGGGCGTCCCGGCCCACCGCTCCGTCCGGGAGATCGCCGAGCCCGTCGACCTCGCGGTCGTCGCCGTCCCCGCGGAGCACGTGCCGGACACCGTCGCGGAGTGCGGGGAGCACGGCGTGCAGGGGCTCGTCGTGGTCTCCGCCGGATATGCCGAGAGCGGGCCCGAGGGCCGCGAGCGCCAGCGCGAGCTGGTCCGCCAGGCCCGCACGTACGGCATGCGGATCATCGGGCCCAACGCCTTCGGGGTCATCAACACCTCGCCCGGGGTGCGGCTCAACGCCTCGCTCGCCCCGGAGATGCCCCGCGCCGGGCGGATCGGCCTGTTCGCCCAGTCCGGCGCCATCGGCATCGCGCTGCTGTCCCGGCTGCACCGGCGCGGCGGCGGTGTCACGGGCGTGACCGGCGTGTCGACCTTCGTCTCCTCGGGCAACCGCGCGGACGTCTCCGGCAACGACGTGCTCCAGTACTGGTACGACGACCCGGACACCGACGTCGCCCTGATGTACCTCGAATCCATCGGCAACCCGCGCAAGTTCACCCGGCTCGCCCGGCGGACCGCGGCGGCCAAGCCCCTGGTCGTCGTCCAGGGCGCCCGGCACGGCGGAGCCGCCCCCCAGGGCCACGCCGTCCGGGCCACCCGGCTGCCGCACGCGACCGTCTCCGCGCTGCTGCGGCAGGCCGGCGTCATCCGCGTCGACACCATCACCGAGCTCGTCGACGCGGGTCTCCTGCTCGCGCGCCAGCCGCTCCCGCCCGGGCCCCGGGTGGCGATCCTCGGCAACTCGGAGTCGCTCGGGCTCCTCACCTACGACGCGTGCCTCGCCCAGGGGCTGCGGCCGCTGCCGCCGCTGGACCTGACGACGGCGGCCTCGGCGGACGACTTCCACGACGCGCTGGCCCACGCGCTGGCCGACGACACGTGCGACGCGGTGGTGGTGACCGCCATCCCGGCGGTGGGGGAGACGCCCGCGGCCGACGAGGCCCTCGCCGGGGCGCTGCGCTCCGCCGCCGCGGCGGCCCCCGCCAAGCCGGTGCTCGTCGTCCACGTCGAGCTGGGCGGGCTCGCCGAGGCGCTGTCCGCCGCCGCGAGCACCGCCCCCCAGCCGGCCGCCCCCGGTTCCCGGCCCCCGGCCGCCTCTGCCGCGCCCGGGCGGAGCGAGTCCCCTCGCCGGGCCGGGGCCACGGCCGCCGACGATCCCGCCGCGAGCCCCCGGCTCATCCCGGCCTACCCCGCCGCCGAGCGCGCCGTCCGGGCCCTGGCCGAAGCAGTGAAGTACGCCCAGTGGCGCCGCGACGCCGCCGAGCCCGGCAGGGTCCCCGAGTACGACGACATCGACGAGAAGGGCGCCGCCGAGCTGATCGACGGCCTGCTCGCGCGGAACGAGGGGCTCACGCTGGGCGCGGACGAGACGTGCGAGCTGCTCGGGCGCTACGGGATCGCGGTCCGCCGGGCACTGCCCGCGCCCACGCCCGAGGCCGCGGCACAGGCCGCCCGCACCCTCGGCTACCCCGTCGCCCTCAAGACCACCGCCCCGCACCTGCGTCACCGCGCCGACCTGGGCGGCGTCCGGCTCGACCTGGCGGACGAGGAGCAACTGCGCCGGGCGTACGCCGAGTTGACCGAGCTGTTCGGCGGCCCGGAGGAGCTGCGGCCGGTGGTGCAGGCGATGGCGCCGCGCGGGGTCGACACGGTCGTGCGGGCCGTCATCGACCCGGCGGCCGGCGCCGTCCTCTCCTTCGGTCTCGCCGGGGCCGCGTCCCAGCTGCTCGGCGACACGGCCCACCGGCTGATCCCGGTCACCGACCGGGAGGCGACCTCGCTGGTGCGGTCGATCCGGACGGCGCCGCTCCTGTTCGGCTGGCGCGGTTCGGCGCCGGTCGACACGGCGGCGCTCGAAGAGCTGATGCTGCGCCTGTCGCGGCTGGTCGACGACCACCCGGAGGTCGTCGCGGTCTCCCTGGAGCCGGTGGTCGTCGCTCCGCGCGGCCTGAGCGTCCTGGGGGCCACCGTGCGGCTCGCCCGCCCGCCCGCCCGCGACGACCTCGGCCCGCGCACACTGCCCGTCATCTGAGCGCCCGCGCCGTCGGCAGGCGCCCCGTCCCGCACGGACACCCGCGAGCGGTGCCGTGCAGTCGGCGCACCCCCGTAGGATGGACGTCATGGCCAAGACCAGTACGACGACCCAGGGGCTGCGAGCGGCGATCGAGCGCAGCGGCTACTACCCGGCTCTCGTGGCCGAGGCGGTGGAGGCCGCCGTCGGCGGTGATGCCGTCAAGTCGTTCCTGGTCCACCAGGAGACGACGTTCGACGCGAACGAGGTCCGCAGGCACGTCACGGTGCTGGTCCTCACCGCCAACCGTTTCGTCGTGAGCCACACCGACGAGCAGGCGGCGGACACCACCTCGCCGACGCCGTACGCCACGACGTCCACGGAGTCCGTCAAGCTCAGCCGGATCTCGTCGGTCGTGCTCAGCCGCGTGGTCGCCAACCCCGAGTCGTACGTCCCGGGCACGCTGCCGCGCGAGGTCGTCCTGACCATCGGCTGGGGCGCCGTCTCCCGCATCGACCTGGAGCCGGCGGCCTGCGGCGATCCCAACTGCGAGGCGGACCACGGCTACACGGGCAGCTCCACGGCGGACGACCTGAGCCTGCGCGTCAGCGAGGCAGGGGACGGCCCCGAGACGGTCCGCCAGGCCCTCGCCTTCGCGCAGTCCCTCTCCGAGGCGACCGCGGACATCGCGAGCTGATGGCTCTGCCCGCCTGGGACGACCCGGAACCTCTCGCCGTCGACTCCGCACCCGTCCCCGAGTACGGCACGGGTTCGCTGGCCGACCTGCTGCCCACGCTCGCCGCGGGCATGGGCGTACCGGGTGCGACCGCCGCCATCGCGGAACTGGCCGCGGCCGACCGCAACTGCGTCTTCCTGATCGACGGCCTCGGCTGGGAGCAGCTGAGGGCGCATCCGGACGAGGCCCCCTTCATGACGTCCCTGCTGGCGTCCTCCCGCGGCGGCACGGGCCGCCCGATCACCGCCGGCTACCCGGCGACCACCGCGACCTCCCTCGCCTCGGTCGGCACCGGTCTGCCGCCCGGCGCGCACGGCCTGCCGGGCTACACCGTCCGCAATCCGGACACGGACGCGCTCATGAACCAGCTGCGCTGGAATCCGTGGACGGAGCCGCGCGTCTGGCAGCCGTACCCGACCGTCTTCCAGCTGGCGGACGCGGCCGGCGTGCACACCGCCCAGGTCTCCTCGCCCGGCTTCCAGAACACGCCGCTGACGAAGGTCGCGCTGAGCGGCGGCACGTTCCACGGCCGGCTCACCGGCGAGGAGCGCATGGACTTCGCGGCCGAGCAACTGGCCGCGGGCGACCGCTCGTTGGTCTACACGTACTACGCCGAGGTGGACGGCAAGGGCCACCGCTTCGGTGTCGACTCCGACCCGTGGCGCGGCCAGCTCATGTACGTCGACCGCCTGGTCCAGCGGCTCGCGGAACAGCTCCCGCCGCGCACGGCCCTGTACGTCACCGCCGACCACGGCATGATCGACATCCCGTTCGACGAACAGCACCGCATCGACTTCGACGAGGACTGGGAGCTGCGCGCCGGGGTCGCCCTGCTCGGCGGCGAGGGCCGCGCGCGCCACGTCTACGCCGTGCGGGGCGCCGAGGCGGACGTCCTGACCTGCTGGCGCGAAGTGCTCGGCGAGCAGTTCTGGGTGGCGTCGCGCGACGAGGCGATCGACGCGGGCTGGTTCGGGCCGCGGATCGACGAGCGGGTGTACGGGCGGATCGGCGACGTGGTCGCGGCGGCCCGGGACGACGTCCTGCTCATCGCCTCCGAGCGCGAGCCGAAGGAGTCGGCCATGGTCGGCAACCACGGCTCGATGACCCCCGTTGAGCAGCTGGTCCCGCTCCTCCAAGTACGCTCCTGAGTCGTCCGCACAGATGCGCACGCCTTCGAATCCCAGCCGACCTCCCGCCGAAAGGTGCTCAACCCGCCATGCCCGAGCTGGTGTTCTTCTCCGGAACCATGGACTGCGGGAAGTCGACACTGGCTCTCCAGATCGAGCACAACCGCTCCGCGCGGGGGCTGCAGGGCCTGATCTTCACGCGTGACGACCGTGCGGGGGAGGGCAAGCTCTCCTCCCGGCTCGGCCTGGTCACGGACGCCGTGGAGGTGGCGGCCGGCCAGGACGTGTACGCGTACGTGGTCGACCACCTCTCGCAGGGCGGCCGCGCGGACTACGTCATCGCGGACGAGGCCCAGTTCCTCGCGGAGGACCAGATCGACCAGCTGGCCCGCATCGTGGACGACCTCGGCATCGACGTCTTCGCCTTCGGCATCACCACGGACTTCCGCTCCAAGCTCTTCCCCGGCTCGCAGCGACTGGTGGAACTGGCCGACCGGGTCGAGGTCCTCCAGGTCGAGGCCCTGTGCTGGTGCGGCGCCCGGGCCACGCACAACGCCCGCACCATAGGGGGCGAGATGGTCGTGGAAGGCGCCCAGGTGGTGGTCGGCGACGTCAACCAGTCGGACGCCGTCGGATACGAGGTGCTGTGCCGTCGCCACCACCGGCGCCGGATGACGGCCGCCACCGCCCGGGCGGGCGCCCTGTCCCCGGACGTCCTGCCCGTCGCCTCCGCCTGACGCCTGAGCCTGACGCCCGGGCCGCCCCGCCGCGGGTCCGGGCGGTTCAGCGCGCCGTGTGGAGCACCGAGAACACCGCGCCCTCCAGGTCCGCCACCGTGGCCATGCGCCCGTGCGCCGAGTCGTGCGGCGGCTTCAGGACCCGGCCGCCCAGCTCCACGACGCGGGTGACGGCGTCCTCGGCGTCGGCGACCTCGAAGTACGTCAGCCAGTGCGCACCCCGGTCCCGGGGCAGGGCGCGGCCCACGCCGTGAATGCCGGCCACCGGGTGGCCGCCGAGCAGGAGCGTGACGTAGTCCAGGTCGGCGGAGTCGACCGGTTCCAGCTCGAAGCCGAAGACGCCCTGGTAGAACTTGGCGACGCTCGCCGAGTCGCGGGTCAGCAGTTCGTTCCAGGCCGGTGTGCCGGGCACTCCGCTGATGCCCGTGCCCAGATGGGCCGCCGCCTGCCAGACGCCGAAGACGGCTCCCGTCGGGTCGGACGCGATGGCGAGCCGGCCGGCGTCGGCCGCGTCCAGCGGACCCACCCCGACGGTCCCGCCGGAGTGCCGCAGGGTCTCGGCCGTCACGTTCACGTCGTCCGAGGCGAAGTAGGGAGTCCAGGCGACGGGCAGCTGCCGGTCGGGCGGCAGGTGACCGATGCCGGCCACCTCGCGGCCGTCGAGGAGCGCCCTCGCGTACGGGCCGAGCTGCTCGGGACCCGGCTCGAACTCCCAGCCGAACAGCGCTCCGTAGAACTCCTGGGTCGCGGCCGTCCCGTGCACCATCAGGCTCACCCAACAGGGCGTGCCGGGTGTGCGCCGGGCGTGTGTGGTGCCGTTCAGGCCGGCCGACCCCCGTGCCTCGGTCATCGTCACTCTCTTCTCGGCCCTCGTGGGGGCCGGTTGACTTCCGCCTGTGCGTGGGCGTGCATCCGCCCCGGGCACGCACGCCCCGCGCCGATGCCGGCACCGCCGGTCGCTCCGCCGGGCGCCGTACTACCGCGAGAGGATGCCCGTTATGCGGGCACTCATCCGTTTCCGCGACATTGTCGACCGGTGGCCATCAGCTGTACAGCACGTGCCCGATCGCACACTCCTCGTGATCGGGGCTGTCCGGCGGAGCAGAGTAGCCGGACCTGGACGACGCGGCCACCCCGTGCGCGAGGATGGTGGCCATGAACGCCATCATCTCCGCCTCCGAACTCGCCGACGCTCTGGCAGGGCCGAACCCGCCGGTGCTTCTCGACGTCCGTTATCAGTTGGGCAGTCCGAACCTGCGGCCCGAGTACGAGAAAGCGCATCTGCCGGGGGCTGTTTTCGTCGATCTGGACTCCGAGCTCGCAGGTCCGCCCGGTGCCGGGGGCCGGCATCCGCTGCCGGACCTGGAGGTGTTCGGAGCCGCGATGCGGACCGCCGGGGTCCGGGCCGGCCGGGACGTCGTGGTGTACGACGGCGGCCTCGGCTGGGCCGCCGCACGCGCCTGGTGGCTGTTGCGCTGGACGGGGCATCCGGCGGTGCGTGTGCTTGACGGCGGCCTGGCCGTCTGGAGCGGGCCGTTGACGTCGGAGGTGCCGGATCCGGTCCCCGGGGACTTCGTGCCCGCGCCGGGTGGGCTGCCGCTGCTGGACGCGGACGGCGCCGCCGCGCTGGCCCGCACCGGGCTGCTCCTCGACGCGCGGGCCGGCGAGCGCTATCGCGGCGAGGTCGAGCCGATCGACCGGGTCGCCGGGCACATCCCGGGAGCGGTCTCGGCGCCGACCACGGAAAATCTGGCCGAAAGCGGATGCCTCCTGCCCGCCGAGGAGCTCGCCGAGCGCTTCAAGTCCCTCGGTGCGACGGGCGGGACGGAGGTCGGCGTGTACTGCGGTTCCGGGGTCTCGGCCGCCCAGCAGGTCCTCGCGCTCGCGGTCGCGGGCATCCCGGCGGCGCTCTACGTGGGTTCCTGGTCGGAATGGTCCCGGGACGCGGGCCGTCCGGTCGCCGTGGGCCCCGACCCCCAGTAGCGGGGCGCCCGTCGGCCCGCGGACACGGGAGAGGGGGGGGGCGGCCCGCCCGGGGGGGGGGCCCCCCCCCCCCCCGCCGCCGCGGCCGCGGCGGGGCGGGGAGGCGGGGGGAGGGCTGTGCGGCGCCGGAGAGGGCGGGGGTGGGGCGGGGGGGCGGGGGGGGCGGGGGCCCCCCCCCCCCCGGGGGGGGGGCCCCCGGGCCCCCGGGCCCGGGGGGGGGGGGGGGCGCCCCCGGGCGGCCCCCCCCCCCCCTCTCCCGTACGACGTGCCTCTCGTGCGCCGGTACACATGCCGGTACCTGACGTACGAGCGGCTACTCCTGCTTCTTCCGGCGGGTGCCGAAGACGATCTCGTCCCAGCTCGGCACCGCCGCGCGGCGGCCCGGCCGGACTCCGTCGGCCTCGGCCTGGCGGTCGGTGGAACCGACGAGACGGTCGCGGTGGCTGCCGACCGACCGCGGCATGAGGACGTCCGCGTAGGCCGAACCGGCACCTGCCGAGGCTGCGGGAGCCGGCGGCTCCTCCACCTCGGGCTCGGACTCCGGCGGTTCCTCCGCGGCGGGGAACTCCGTGCCGGCAGTGCGCTCGGGCACGACCATGTCGCCGCGGAAGCTGGGCACCGCCTCCAGCAGGCTGGTGAGCGAATCCCGCTCGCTCGCGGGTTCCTCGGCCGGTTCGGGCGACGCCGCAGGCAGGCTGGGCCGCTCCATCTGCCGGTCCAGGGCACGGTCCAGCGGGCGGTCCCGCGGCAGCCGGGCGATCCGCGGCACGAACGGGAAGCTGGGCTCGGGCGCCGCGAGGTCCTCGGACTCGCCGATCAGCGAGCGCGCCTCCTCGTCGACGGCCTGGACGAGCCGCCGGGGCGGGTCGTACGTCCAGCTCGCCGAGTGCGGTTCACCCGCGACCATGTAGACGAGCAGCACTTCCCAGGTGCCGTCGTCGCGCCGCCACGAGTCCCACTGGACGCTGTCCTTCTCGGCCCCGCGGATCAGCAGCCGCTCCTGCACGGCCTCGCCGAGCTGGGGGCCGGCGTTCTCACCGGGACGGCGGACCGGAGTCTTCCGGGCCCGCTCGGCCATGAAGGCACGCTCGGCGAGCACGGGACCCTCGAAGCGACGCACGCGGTCGACGGGGATGCCGGCGAACTGCGCGACCTCCTCGGCGGAGGCGCCGGCGCGTATACGCGCCTGAATGTCCCGGGGGCGGAGATGGCTCTCCACCTCGATCTCGATCTGGCCGAGGCGGGGACGGTCGCCGCGCACGGCGGCGCGGAGACGTTCGTCGATAGGAAGCGTGTACTCCGTGCTGTCCGCAGCCTTCAGCACCAGCCGTGTGCCGTCATTGGAGACGGCCACGACACGCAGTTCGGGCATGGGGACCTCCCGGGTGGTGCCTGCCGACGTCACGTGCGTCGCTGCTTCCGCTAGTCGAGTGTGGCCTGCCCGGGTGCAGCCTGCCACAACCTTGCCGAGTTGCCCGGCGTGTCGGGCACGGGCCCGTGATCGCCGTTATGGCACGGTTACCTGTTCGCAACGCTGGGTGACGACCTTCATCACCCTGTGCAACGATCCCCCTTCGGCGGTCCTGCAAGGCCCCGGACACCCTGGCGGGAGTCCGGACTCCAGGGCTCGCAACAGTACTCCATTCGGGCCACCTGCGTGGATCGGCACGCCGCGCGACTTCGCGTGGCGGCCCTGAGTCAACTGCCCGATGTGCGCCCTTCGCACCCCCGATCGTGGCGCACTTCACGAAACAACCAGAAACGGAACTATTGGTTTCGCCCATACGTCCCCATCTCGTGCAGTCAGTCGGCCAAGTACGGGAAAGGCAGGCAAGGTTCGGGAATGGGTGAAACGTCGGACACCTCACAGGAGCCGAAGAGGAAGCGGGTGGACCTGAGTGTCCCGCAGGTGGCGGGCAGCGCGGTGGCCGCGGTGGTGGCGGCCAGACTCGCCTCGTACTTCGGGGTGTACGGGACGATCCTCGGCGCCGGGGTGGTGAGCGCGATCGCGACGTGCGGGGGCACGGTCTTCCAGCACTTCTTCAGCCGCACCGGCGAGCAGATACGCGAGGTGAAGGTCCAGGGGCGGCCGAAGCGGGCGACGGGGTCCCGGCCGAGGAGGCCGGAGCCCGCGGAACCGACCGCTCCCGCGCACGAGTTCGGGGCGGGAACCGTCCATCGCGCGCGGGTCACCGGCTGGAAGCGGCCGCTGGTCGCCGCCGCGCTCGTCTTCGGCGTCACCATGGCGGGCATCACCACGTACGAGCTGGTGTCCGGTGACAACTTCAGCGGGAGCGCCGGCACCACGGTCGGTGACGCCCTGTCCGGCCACCACGGGAAGCCCTCGCCGGACCGCACTCCGTCGCCGGATCCCTCGCGGTCGCCGTCCCCGGCCGACAGCGGCACACCGGACGACGGCGTGCCCTCACCGGGCGGCGACGGTGACACGGGGTGGAGTCCCACGCCGACCCCCGCTCCCACGCGGAGCCCGGACCCCGGTGACGCCGCCACCGATGACGGCTCCGGCGCCGGCACCCCGGCCCCGGCTCCCTCGTCCGGCGCGACTACGGCCCCAGCACCCGGCGCAAGTAGTCGTTCCCGAACCGTCGTTCCGGGTCCAGACGGTCTCTCAGAGCGGTGAACTCGCCGAAGCGCGGGTAGACCCCGGCGAAGTAGCCGGCGTCACGGGTGTGCACCTTGCCCCAGTGCGGCCGCCCGTCGTGCGCCGTGAAAATCCGCTCGGCCGCCGTGAAGTACGCCTGATAGGGCGTCCCCTTGAACATGTGGACGGCGATGTACGCGCTCTCCCGGCCCGACGCAGTGGACAGCGTGATGTCGTCGGCGGGGGCGGTGCGGACCTCGACCGGGAAGCTCACCCGCAGTGGCGAGCGGTCGACCATGCTCTTCAGCTCCCGCAGCGTCTCGACGAGAGCCTCGCGCGGGACGGCGTACTCCATCTCCATGAAGCGCACCCGTCGGGGCGAGGTGAAGACCTTGTACGGGATGTCGGTGTACGTCCGGGCGGACAGGGCGCGGCTGGAGACCTTCGCGATGGCCGGGATGGTGGCGGGCACGGCGCGGCCGAGCAGATTGGCCGTTTGGAAGACGCCGTTGGAGAGGAACTCGTCCTCGATCCAGCCGCCGACCCGGCCGAGCGGCCTCTCGGGGCCCGCGCTGCGGTTGTTGCGCTTGGTGTTGCAGTTGCCGGTGTGCGGGAACCAGTAGAACTCGAAGTGCTCGTTCTCCGCGACGAGCGCGTCGAAGTCGGAGGTCACCCGGTCGAAACTCATCGGCTCCTCACGGGCGGTGAGCAGGAAGACGGGCTCCACGGCGAACGTGATCGCGGTGACGATGCCCAGCGCGCCGATCCCGATGCGGGCGGCGGCGAAGACCTCGGGGTTCTCCTTCTCGGAGCAGGTGAGGACCGAGCCGTCCGCCAGGACCAGTTCGAGGGCCTTGATCTGGGCGGCGATCGAGGCGGAGTCGCGGCCGGTGCCGTGGGTGCCGGTACTGGTCGCGCCCGAGACCGTCTGCTCCATGATGTCGCCCATGTTCGTGAGCGACAGTCCCTCGCGGGCGAGCGCCACGTTCAGACGCTTGAGCGGGGTGCCCGCCTCGACGGTGACGGTGCCGGCCGCACGGTCGATCCCGCGGATGCCCGTCAACAGGTGCGGGCGGACCAGTACCCCGTCGGTCGAGGCGACCGCCGTGAACGAGTGGCCGCTACCGACCGCCTTGACCCGCAGCCCGTCCTCGGCGGCTTTGCGCACGGCCGCGGACAGCTCCCCCACGGACGCCGGAGCGACCTCCCGGACGGGGCGGGCCGTGACGTTCCCGGCCCAGTTACGCCACGTTCCGCTCTTCCCGCTCGCTGTGCTGCTCATGGGTCCCTCCCCGCTGCGGAACCGGCCTGTTCAGCCGGCGGTAACCGAGAAGACCCACCGCGACCGCGACGGCCCCGGACACCGCCGGAACCCCGTACCCGGCCTTCGCGCCGGCGGCGTCGATCACCCAGCCGGACACGGAGGAGCCGAGCGCGACCCCGACCGCGAGCCCGGTGCTCACCCAGGTCATGCCCTCGGTCAGTTTCGCGCGTGGAACGTGCTGCTCGATGAGGGACATCGTCGTGATCATCGTCGGTGCGATGGACAGGCCCGCCAGGAACAGCGCCACGGCCAGAAACGGCAGGTTCCCGACCAGTAGGAGGGGGATCATACTCACGGCCATCGCACAGATGCCCAGCAGCCACCGGCGCTCCGGCGGGCCCGCGAACCGCAGCAGCCCGAAGACGGCCCCCGCCACACAGGAGCCGGCGGCGTACAGCGCGAGGACGACGCTCGCGGCACCCTTGTGGCCCCGCTCCTCCGCGAAGGCAACGGTGACCACGTCGACCGCCCCGAAGATGGCCCCCGTCGCCACGAAGGTGGCCACCAGGACCTGGAGTCCGGCCGAGCGCAGTGCCGAGCCGCGGGAGTGGTGCTCGCGCGGATGGGGCACCGGCTCGGTGGCGCGCTGGGCCGTCAGCCAGAAGACGCCGGCACCCAGGAAGCACGCGGCGAGCAGCGGACCCGCCTCGGGAAACCAGACCGTCGAGAGACCGATGGAGATGATCGGTCCGAAGATGAAGCAGATCTCGTCGACCACGGACTCGAAGGAGTACGCGGTGTGCAGGTGCGGGGTGTCCCGGTAGACGGCCGCCCAGCGCGCCCGGATCATCGCGCCGACGCTCGGGACGCAGCCGATGCCCGCCGAGCACAGGAACAGCACCCAGTCGGGCCACTCGTAGTGCGCCGCGCACAGCAGCCCGGCGGCCGCGGCCAGGGCGAACAGGGTCACCGGGCGCAGCACCCGGCGCTGCCCGTGGCGGTCCACCAGACGCGAGACCTGGGGTCCCATCACGGCGGCGGCCAGCGCCATGGTGGCCGACAGGGCGCCCGCGAGGCCGTACCGGCCGGTGAGCTGGGAGATCATCGTGACCACGCCGATGCCCATCATGGACAGGGGCATCCTGCCGAGGAAGCCCGCGGCGGAGAAGCCCTTGGAGCCTGGGGCGGCGAACAGGGCGACGTAGGGGCTGGGCACGGGGGACTCCGGGGGTCCGGGTAAGGCGTGAAGATGGCTGATACAGCTTACGGGTCCGGGCGGCCCTCACGCATGCGGGTTCCGCGGGCCGGGATCCCGGTTGTCGGTGGCGGGTGGCAGGATCGAGACATGCCAGACGCGCTCGATGCCACCCCCTACGACGCCCTGCTCCTGCTCTCGTTCGGCGGCCCCGAGGGCCCGGACGACGTGGTCCCGTTCCTGGAGAACGTGACGCGCGGACGGGGCATCCCCAAGGAACGGCTCAAGGAAGTGGGGCAGCACTACTTCCTGTTCGGCGGGGTCAGTCCGATCAACGAACAGAACCGCGCCCTGCTGGAGGCGCTCCGCGAGGACTTCGCCGAGCACGGCCTCGACCTGCCGGTGTACTGGGGCAACCGCAACTGGGCGCCCTACCTGACGGACACCCTGCGCGAGATGGTCACCGACGGCCACCGGCGCATCCTCGTCCTCGCCACCAGCGCGTACGCCTCGTACTCGGGCTGCCGGCAGTACCGCGAGAACCTGGCGGACGCCCTGGCCGCCCTGGAGGCCGAGGGGCTCGAACCGCCGCGGATCGACAAGCTGCGGCACTACTTCAACCACCCCGGCTTCGTGCGCCCCATGGTCGACGGCGTCCTGAAGTCCCTGGCCGAGCTGCCCGAGGACGTGCGCGGCGGCGCGCACCTCGCCTTCACCACCCACTCCATCCCGGACGCGGCCGCCGACACCTCGGGCCCCGTCGAGGGACACGGCGACGGCGGTGCCTACGTCCGGCAGCACCTGGACGTCGCGCGGCTGATCACCGACGCCGTGCGCGAGGAGACCGGCATCGAGCACCCCTGGCGGCTGGTCTACCAGTCGCGCTCCGGAGCCCCGCACATCCCGTGGCTCGAGCCGGACATCTGCGACCACCTGGAGGAGCTGCACGGCGCCGGGGTCCCGGCGGTCGTGATGGCGCCCATCGGGTTCGTCTCGGACCACATGGAGGTCCTCTACGACCTCGACACGGAGGCCATGGCCAAGGCCGGGGAGCTGGGTCTGCCGGTGCGCCGCTCGGCCGCCGTGGGCGCGGACCCCCGCTTCGCCGCGGCCGTCCGCGACCTCGTCCTGGAGCGCGCCGCCGCCGAGAACGGCCGGCAGGTGGCTCCCTGCGCCCTCGGCGCCCTCGGCGCGAGCCACGACCTGTGCCCGGTCGGCTGCTGCCCCGCCCGCGCCCCCCGCCCCGCCGCCGCGGGCGCCGACAGCCCCTACGCGTGAGGAACACCGTGACCGACACCGCACACGACCGCCTCAGGGCCGAGCTGCTGGAGCTCGCGCTGGAAGCCGCCCACCGGGCGGGTGACTTCCTGTGCCACGGCCGCCCCGACGACCTCGGGGTGGCGGCGACCAAGTCCAGCGCCGTCGACGTCGTCACCGAGATGGACATCGCGTCCGAGAAGCTGATCACCGCCCTGATCGCCGAGCGCAGGCCGGACGACGGAGTGCTGGGCGAGGAGGGCGCGAGCGTCGAGGGCACCAGTGGCGTCCAGTGGGTGATCGACCCGATCGACGGCACAGTCAACTACCTGTACGGCCTGCCCAGTTGGGCCGTCTCCATCGCGGCCCGCAAGGACGGCGAGACCCTCGTGGGCGTGGTCCACGCGCCGGTGCGGGGCGAGACCTGCCGCGCGGTGCTCGGCCGGGGCGCGTTCGTGAACGACCGGCCCGCGCGCGTGCGGCCGGCGCCGTCCTTCGGGCTGGCCCTGGTCGGCACCGGCTTCGGCTACCTCGCCGAGCGCCGGGCCAGGCAGGCGGAGGTCCTGCGGGAGCTGGTCCCCGAGGTGCGGGACATCCGCCGGGGCGGCTCGGCCGCGATCGACCTGTGCGACGTGGCGACGGGCCGCCTGGACGCGTACTACGAGCGCGGGCTGAACCCCTGGGACTACGCGGCGGGCGACCTGATCGCCCGCGAGGCGGGCGCGCTGACCGGCGGGCGCCCCGGGGAGCCCCTCTCGACCGAGCTGACCGTCGCGGCCCCGCCCGGCCTCTTCGAGACCCTCCAGACCCGCCTGGAGGACCTCGGCGCCTGGCACGACTAGCGGCGGAGCGCGGGAGGCGCTCGAGGCGCCTGTGGCGCCTGTGGCGCCTGAGGCATACGACGCGCAGGACCGCGTACGGCGCGAAGCGGGGCCCCGGCACTGGATCGATGCCGGGGCCCCGCTCCTCGTGCGATCCGGTCAGACGTGCGCGACGCCGACCTGCACGCCGTGCTCGGCCGCCAGGCGGCGCAGGTCGTCCAGCTCTCCCTGCTCGACCTCCACGAGGAAGTCGTCGCCTGTCTCGCGAGCCCGCGTCAGGTCGGACTCGGTCGCCTTTATGCGCTGCAGAAGCCCTGCGGTGAATGCGTCCATGCTGCGCCCCCTCGTCCTGGGTCGTGGGTCGGTGGCACGGGGGTGTGCCATTCGGAAGGGGCGATCACGTCTCCATACGGGTGCCCAGCGCTGCCCAGCCGGGCGGCGACGGTGCCGGACACCCACGCCCGCTCTGCGGAAGCGGTTGGACAACCACGAGACGGCGTGCCACAAGCAGAGCGTGATCGCGGGGTGTAAAGCCGTCCTCCCCGCGCTCTCTTCCGCGGAAACCTCAACCGCGGGAGAAAATCCCGCGCTCCCGGGCCCCACCCGCCTTACAGCCGACTTATGGCCGAAAAGGGCAGGATGGATGCCTCAGCCCCCGATCTCGGCTGCGCCCGGGCGGGGGACCCCCGTCAGACCCTGCCCTCGGGCGCCTGTACGGCGCTGCGCGGGCGGACAGAGGAAGGACAAGCGACGTGCGCGTACTCGTCGTCGAGGACGAGCAGCTGCTCGCCGATGCGGTGGCCACCGGACTGCGCCGGGAGGCCATGGCCGTCGACGTCGTGTACGACGGCGCGGCCGCCCTGGAGCGCATCGGCGTCAACGACTACGACGTGGTGGTCCTGGACCGCGACCTCCCGCTCGTGCACGGCGACGACGTCTGCCGCAAGATCGTCGAGCTCGGCATGCCCACGCGCGTGCTGATGCTCACCGCGTCCGGCGACGTCAGCGACCGGGTCGAGGGCCTGGAGATCGGCGCCGACGACTACCTCCCGAAGCCCTTCGCCTTCAGCGAGCTCACCGCGCGCGTGCGGGCCCTCGGACGGCGTACGAGCATGCCGCTGCCGCCCGTCCTGGAGCGCGCCGGCATCAAGCTGGACCCCAACCGCCGTGAGGTCTTCCGCGACGGCAAGGAGGTCCAGCTCGCGCCCAAGGAGTTCGCCGTCCTGGAGGTCCTGCTGCGCAGCGAGGGCGCCGTCGTCTCCGCCGAGCAGCTCCTGGAGAAGGCCTGGGACGAGAACACGGACCCGTTCACCAATGTCGTCCGGGTGACCGTGATGACGCTGCGGCGCAAGCTCGGCGAGCCCGCGGTGATCGTCACGGTCCCCGGCTCGGGCTACCGGATCTGATCCGCGTGAGCGCACCCGCGCCGCCGACGGCGCCACCCAAGCCCACCTGGGACCCCAGGAAGCCGCAGGCACCGTTCCCGTGGCTGCGGCCCACCATCCGCATACGGCTCACGCTGCTGTACGGCGGGATGTTCCTGATCGCCGGCATCCTGCTGCTGTCGATCATCTACCTCCTCGCGGCGCAGGCGCTGCACGAGGGCAGTGGCATGGACTTCAAGGTGTCCGGCACCAACCTCGAACTCGCCAGCGGCAACTGTCCGCAGCTGAGCGGTGCCGGCAGCATCGACGAGCTGAACGCGATGCTCAAGGAGTGCACCGCCGTCCGACGCCAGCACGCGCTCGACGGACTGCTCAGCCGCTCGCTGCTCGCCCTGCTCGGTCTCGCCGTGATCGCCTTCGCCTTCGGCTACGCCATGGCCGGGCGGGTCCTGTCGCCGCTCGGCCGGATCACCCGCACCGCGCGCGCGGTGGCGGGCTCGGACCTGTCCAGGCGCATCGAGCTGGACGGTCCGGACGACGAGCTGAAGGAGCTGGCCGACACCTTCGACGACATGCTGGAGCGGTTGCAGCGCGCCTTCACGGCCCAGCAGCGGTTCGTC
Organism: Streptomyces sp. NPDC005551; assembly: GCF_042871785.1. Taxonomy (NCBI): domain Bacteria; kingdom Bacillati; phylum Actinomycetota; class Actinomycetes; order Kitasatosporales; family Streptomycetaceae; genus Streptomyces; species Streptomyces sp. NPDC005551. The sequence goes on from NZ_JBIAJE010000001.1 coordinate 134,404, forward strand.
GGCAACGCCTCGCACGAGCTGCGCACCCCTCTCGCGATCAACCGCACGCTCCTGGAGGTGCACCTGTCCGACCCGGGCGCGCCCGTGGAGCTGCAACAGCTGGGCAAGACCCTGCTCGCCACCAACGAACGCAGTGAGCTGCTCGTGGAGGGCCTGCTGCTGCTCGCCCGCAGCGACAACCAGATCGTCGAGCGCAAGCCGGTGAACCTGGCGGAGGTCGCCTCGCAGGCCACCGACCAGGTGCGGGGTGAGGCCGAGGCGAAGGGCGTGGAGATCCGGGGGGAGCGCGCCCCGGCGGTCGTCCAGGGCAACGGCGTACTGCTGGAGCGGATCGCCCTGAACCTCATCCAGAACGCCGTGCGGTACAACGTGCCCGAGGGCGGCTGGGTGGAGGTCACCACCGAGGTGCAGCACGGCCGGGCGGTCCTCGTCGTGACGAACACGGGGCCCGTGGTCCCCGCGTACGAGGTCGACAACCTCTTCGAGCCCTTCCGGCGGCTGCGCATGGAGCGCACCGGCAGCGACAAGGGCGTCGGCCTCGGTCTGTCCATCGCGCGTTCCGTGGCCCGCGCGCACGGCGGGCACATCTACGCCGAGCCCCGGGAGGGAGGTGGGCTCGTGATGCGGGTCACCCTGCCGATCTGAGACCATGTCGCCGACACACGACGTTGTTCGCTCTGCGCGGAATTCCCGGGCCGGCCGTCCGGGAGCGCCGTGTGTGATCGATCACAAGAGCGATTTTCTGGCCATATACTCTCCGTGATCGCGGAGACCGTCGGAAAGCCGGGATAATCCGGGTTTTCGGAGGTCGCGATCACGGGAAGTACACGGTGAGACCGCTTTGAAGTGCGCCATTCGGACCGTGTACGGTCCCCATCGCCATCCAAGCCGATCACTCCTGAGGAGTCCGGTTGGGTGTCGATTGAGTAACAGACCTTGATGTGAGGCAAAATCTCCGCCTCGGGTCGGGCACAAGTCCGGCCTCTCACGCGTTACGTGCGCTGGAGACACCGCAGACACCCAGAGGGGGAGAGCGACATGGCAACGGATTACGACACCCCACGCAAGACCGACGACGACGTCGACTCGGACAGTCTTGAAGAACTGAAGGCCAGGAGGAACGACAAGTCGACGTCCGCCGTGGACGTCGACGAGTTCGAGGCCGCCGAAGGCCTGGAGCTGCCCGGCGCGGACCTCTCGAACGAAGAGCTGGCCGTCCGGGTTCTGCCCAAGCAGCAGGACGAGTTCACTTGCATGAGCTGCTTCCTGGTGCACCACCGCAGTCAGCTGGCCCGCGAGAAGAACGGCCAGCCGATCTGCCGCGACTGCGACTGAGGCAGGGTCGGCCGTGACTGGCTCGACCCCACCTTGGAAGCGCCGCTTCCGCAGGACGGAAGCGGACGACGGGCCGTCCAGCGGCTCTGAGAGCGTGCGTGACGACGGGCGGGGCTCATCCGAAGCAGGATCAGCCTCGCTCGAACCGGCGCCCGCCCCAGGCGGACTGCCGACCCCCGTGGAGACCCCTGCGCCCGCCGCCAGGCGACGCGCCGCGGTCGTCCGGGACGGAGTGAGGGACGGCGTCCGCAAGGGCGGCAGCCGGGCCAGGGCGGGCCTGGCGTTCCTCGCCGACCGCATCATCGACATCGCCCCGCGAATCCCCGTACGGGACCTCGCGACCCTCCGCAGACAGTTCCTGGGCCTCGGGCCCGAGCAGCTCGCCGACAAGATCGTCGCGGGCGCCGCCGCCGCGACCTCCACCGTCGGGGCCGGCATCGGCGCGGCCGCCATGATGCCCGTACCCCCCGCGATGCCCACCGAACTGGCCGCCGAGATCACCGGCGTCGCCGCCATCGAGCTGAAGATGATCGCGGAACTGCACGAGGTCTACGGCCTGCGCCCGCCGGGGAACCTGAAGGAGCGCAGCACCGCGTACCTGAGCTCGTGGTCCGGGGAGCGCGGCATCGACGTGACCAAGCCGCTGACCGTCCAGACCGCCCTGGGCGGCCAGATGAAGCGCGAGCTGCGCCAGCAGATCATGAAGCGCATGGTCCGCGACCTGCCGAACCTGCTGCCCTTCATGGTGGGAGCCGCGGTCGGAGCGGCCATGAACCGCCGGGACACCAAGCGCGTCGCGGAGCGCATCCGCAAGGACCTGCGCAAGGCCCAGGTGCCGTGGGACGCCCTGCCGGAACTTCCACCGCTGGAACAGCCGGCGGAACCCCTGCTCCCGGGCGAGCTCCCCACGGAGCCGGGCCACTGAGAGCCCCGCGGACACGCGACGGGGCTCTGGGACGGGCGGCCGGGGCCGCGGGACCTACCGGGCCGTCGCCCGGGCCGCCTCCAGCGCCGCCTTGAGCCGTTCGGGCTCCCGCGTCGACAGGTACAGGTACGGGGTCGGGTCCTGCGGATCGGTCACCACCACCCGCAGCGCCCGCGGGATGTACGCCCGCAGGAGCATGAAGGCGCGGGTGTCCGCCTTGTGGGTGCGCCAGGCCCGGGTCTCCTCCGGGTCCAGCACCTCGGCCTCGCCGAGCGCCGCCACCGGGATCTTCGCCTCGCCCGCGATGAGGGAGTCGCCCACCACCCGGATGCGGACCGAGCCGTACGAGCTCGCCACGACCGCCGAGACCGCGGTGCCGCCGACCAGTCCGCCGAGCAGCGGCAGGGTGCCGAACGGAAGCAGGATCAGGGCCATCGCGACGCCGACCATCAGGCAGATCAGCCACCAGCTGCGGGGAGCGGTGAGGCGTTCTTCGTACGGCGGGGCGGAAGGCTGCATGAAACCAAGCTTGGCACGGTGTCGGCCGTGGCCCGACGCGCGGGTAAGGTCTGCGCCTGTGAGTGGTACTTCCGCAGCTCTGAGGCCCCCCGCCGACGCCGTCGCACCGGTGCGGCACCCCGACGCGCCCGCCCCCGGCGAGCTCCTCGGCGCGCACTACGGACACTGTTTCGGATGCGGTGAGAAGCAGGCCCACGGGCTGCATCTCGAAGCACGCGCGGGGGAGGGGGTGCGGATCACGGCGGAGTTCACCGTGCGCCCGGCCCACCAGGGCGCCCCGGGCCTCGCGCACGGCGGCGTACTGGCCACCGCGCTCGACGAGACGCTCGGTTCGCTGAACTGGCTGCTGCGCACCATCGCGGTCACGGGCCGGCTGGAGACCGACTTCGTGCGGCCCGTGCCCGTGGACACCGTCCTGCACCTGGAGGCCGAGGTCGTCGCCGTCGCGGGCCGCAAGATCTACTCGACCGCCACCGGACGGATCGGCGGGCCCGAGGGGCCGGTCGCCGTCCGTGCGGACGCCCTCTTCATCGAGGTGAAGGTCGACCACTTCATCGACCACGGCAGGCCCGAGGAGATCCGGGCGGCCATGGACGATCCCGACCAGGTCCGGCGCACCCGCGCCTTCGAGGTGAACCCGTGAACCGTGCACCCCGTCCAGAACTGGACGTGCTCATCCGGCGCGTCGACCCGGACGTACCGCTGCCCGCGTACGCGCAGCCCGGTGACGCGGGAGCGGATCTGCGGACCACCGAGAGTTGTGAGCTGAAGCCGGGGGAACGGGCCGTTCTGCCCACCGGGGTGTCTGTCGCGCTCCCGGAGGGGTACGCGGCCTTCGTGCACCCGCGTTCCGGCCTCGCCGCCCGCTGCGGTGTCGCCCTCGTGAATGCCCCGGGGACGGTTGATGCCGGGTACCGTGGGGAGATCAAGGTGATCGTGGTGAATCTCGACCCGTACGAGTCCGTGCGGTTCGAGCGCTTCGACCGGATTGCCCAACTGGTCGTCCAGCAGGTCGAGAAGGTCCGCTTCCGGGAGGTCGCGGAGCTTCCCGACTCGGAGCGGGCCGCAGGGGGCTTCGGGTCCACCGGCGGTCATGCCGCCGTGGGCGGCGGGGCGGGTGGGAATCGATACGCTTCGGTCGTATCCGACCGGGAAGGACAGTGACGTGTTCGGACGTCGCAAGAAGGGCAGTGCCGCCGAGGACGCGGCGGGCGAGGCCGAGCAGGTCGTCGACGCTGTCGACACTGAGGCGGACGAGGCGGAGCGGGAGCGCGTGAGGCTGGAGCCGGAACCGCGTCCCGACGGCCCGTGGGACGACTCCGAGGTGCGGGACCCGGCCGAGGGCCGGGTGGACCTGGGCGGTCTCTTTGTACCCGGGGTCGACGGCATGGAGCTGCGCGTCGAGGTCGCGGGCGACGCGATCGTCGCGGCCACCGTCGTCCTCAAGGACAGCGCGATCCAGCTGCAGGCCTTCGCCGCTCCCAAGCGGGAGGGCATCTGGGGCGAGGTCCGCGAGGAGATCGCCTCGGGCATCACGCAGCAGGGCGGTGTCATCGACGAGGTCGAGGGGCCGCTGGGCTGGGAGCTGCGGGCTCAGGTGCCGGTGCAGCTGCCCGACGGCACGGGCGGTTTCCAGGTCGTCCGGTTCGTCGGTGTGGACGGCCCCCGCTGGTTCCTGCGCGGAGTGATCTCCGGGCAGGGCGCGGTGCAGCCGCAGGCCGCGGGCCTGCTCGAGCAGATCTTCCGGGACACGGTGGTCGTCCGCGGTGAGGGCCCGATGGCTCCGCGCGACCCCATCGTCCTGAAGCTGCCGAACGACGCGCAGATGGTCCCCGAGGGTGTTCAGCAGGAGGACCAGGCAGGATCCCGCTTCTCGGGTGGCATGGGCCAGCTGCAGCGCGGACCGGAGATCACCGAGGTGCGCTGACCGCGCCGCGCACGCGTCCGGACGAGGATCGGGCCGTATCCCTGACGGGATGCGGCCCTTTCCCGTGTCCGGCTCCTTGCTCTCGTGTCCCCCTTGCTCTCGTGTCCGGCGGCTCCTTGTTCTCGGGTCGGGCGGCCCCTTGCTTTCGTGTCCGGTGTTCTCATGTCCGGCCTCTTGACGGGCAGTTGGTCCATACCTAGGGTCCCGGCCATCGGTTGCGTTCAATGACGCGCCCATCGTTCACATACAAGAACGGATGGCCCCCCACATGCCCGACACCCCCACCCCGCACCACCGCAGACGGCGTCCCGCCCTGCTCGCCACCGTCGCCGCCGTGACCACCGCCCTGGCCGGCGGCTTCCTCGCATGGCCGGCCGCGCGGACCGCCGAGGCCGCCCCGGCGGCCTTCGCGCACCCCGGAGTCACCGTCTCCCGCAGCCAGCTGGACTTCGCCCGCACCCAGGTCAACGCGGGTGCCCAGCCCTGGAAGAGCGCCTACGGCCAGATGATGGCGAGCAAGTACGCCTCGCTGACCCGCACCGCCAAGCCTCGCGCGACCGTCGAGTGCGGCTCCTACTCGAACCCCAACTACGGCTGCACCGACGAGCGCGAGGACGCGACAGCCGCTTACACGGACGCCCTCGCCTGGTACATCACCCGCGACGAGCGGTACGCGAAGAAGTCCATCGAGCTGATGGACGCCTGGTCGGCCACGATCAAGGACCACACCAACAGCAACGCGCCCCTGCAGACCGGCTGGGCGGGCTCCTCGTGGCCCAGGGCCGCCGAGATCATCAAGTACACGTACACCGGGACGTGGGCGAACTCCGGGCGCTTCGCGACGATGCTGCGCGACGTCTACCTGCCCGAGGTCATCAACGGCTCCAACTCCAACGGCAACTGGGAACTGTCGATGATGGAGGCCGCGGTCGGCATCTCCGTCTTCCTGGAGGACAGGACGTCCTACGACAAGGCCATGGCGAAGTTCCGGACCCGCACCGCCGCCTACGTCTACCTGGCCTCCGACGGTTCCGTGCCGAAGACCGTCCCCAGCCAGAACCTCGACACCACCGCCAAGATCGTCAATTACTGGCAGGGGCAGTCCACCTTCGTCACCGGCCTCACCCAGGAGACCTGCCGCGATTTCACGCACACCGGGTACGGCATCTCCGCCATCGCGCACATCGCCGAGACCAGCCGCATCCAGGGCGCCGACCTCTACTCCACCGACGTCGGCGAACGGCTGCGGCAGGCCCTCGGCTTCCAGTCCAGGTACCAGCTGGGCGAGGCGGCACCGAGCTGGCTGTGCGGCGGCTCCCTCACCCTCGGGCTCGGACCGGTCACCGAGGTCGGGTACAACGCCCTGCACAACCGGCTCGGCATCGCGATGACCAACACCCAGCGGCTGACCGAGCAGAACCGGCCGGCCGGCAGCAACAACCTCTTCGTGGCATGGGAGACGCTCACCCACGGGAACAACCCGAACTGACCCTCCCCCCGCCGGGCGTGCGGCGACCGCCGTACGCCCGGCCGTCAGGGTTGCGTCAACTCGTCCCGCACGGCGCCCACCACCCCGTTCGCCGGGCCCCGCGGCCGTGAGGTCGACGGGTACGTCCTGCCGACGCCCGGTGCCGCACCGAGGTGGATCACGTCCCCGGCTCGCACAACGTCAAGCGCCGGCAGGACGTCACCGGGTCTCGGCGATCTGGGGCTCGCGCGAGCGGATCGTGGCCGGGCTGACCGGCGGACCCGCGGGCCGGACGCTGATCCGCCGGGCGGCCCGCCTCGCGGAGAAGGGCGCGGGCGGCGAGGTGCTGGCCGTCCACATCGCCCGCAGCGACGGCCTGACCTCCGCCTCCCCGAAGGAGCTGGCGGCAGTACATCTTCGGACCCGACGAGAGCGACGTGATCGTCGAGACGGACGCCCTCACCGTCGACCTCGCGGTTGAGAAGGTGCGCCGCGCCGGCCGCGACGTACGCCTGACCCCCACCGAGTGGCACCTGCTGGAGGTCCTGGTGCGTCACCCCGGCCACCTGGTCGGGCAGAAACAGCTGCTCCAGGAGGTGTGGGGGCCGTCCTACGGCACCGAGACGAACTACCTGCGGGTCTACATGGCCCAGCTGCGGCGCAAGCTGGAGCCGGCCCCGCGCACCCGCGGCACTTCGTCACGGAACCGGGCATGGGCTACCGGTTCGAACGCTGACCCGTGCGGGTACGTGGCTCCCGGCGCCCCCCGGTACGCTTTCGGTATGAGTGCTGTTCCCCGTTCCGACAAGCCGGTGGGCCGGTTCCGGCGCATGCTCGACCGGCTCTCCTCCTCCCAGGAGGACCTGGAGTCCGAGGAGCTGCGGGAGGACACCGACACCACCGGATGTACGCGCATCGGCGACTGCCAGGACCGGCAGATCGTCACGGTTACTGGTACCTTGCGCACGGTCACGCTGCGGCCGCGGGCGGGCGTCCCGGCCCTGGAGGCCGAGCTGTTCGACGGCTCGGCCGCGCTGGACGTGGTGTGGCTCGGCCGGCGCTCCATCGTGGGCATAGAGCCGGGACGCAAACTCATCGCTTCGGGCCGGATCTCCCTGAGCCGGGGCCGTAGGGTGCTGTTCAACCCGAAGTACGAACTCAGACCGCTCGGACGGGAGTAGCCGGTGACGTCGCTCGACAAGCCGACCGAAGACGCCCAGCAGGATTCCAGGGCGGTGACCGAGGCCGCGCTCTTCGAGGCGTTCGGCGGCGTGCGTGGCATGGTCGAGACGGTCCTGCCCGGCCTGCTCTTCGTCACCATCTTCACGCTCACCAAGGACCTGCACTGGTCGGCGATCGCCGCCCTCGCGGTGTCCCTGCTGCTCGTCGTGGTCCGCCTGGTCACCAAGGACACGGTCAAGCACGCCTTCAGCGGCGTCTTCGGTGTCGCGTTCGGCGTGGTCTTCGCGATGATGACGGGCAACGCCAAGGACTTCTACCTGCCGGGCATGATCTACACGCTCGGCCTGGCGCTGGCGTACATCATCACGACCCTGTGCGGCGTCCCGCTGATCGGACTGATCCTCGGCCCGGTCTTCAAGGAGAACCTCTCCTGGCGCAAGCGCAACCCCGGCCGCAAGAAGGCGTACGCGAAGGCCAGCTGGGCGTGGGGTCTGATCCTGCTCGCCAAGTGCGCCGTGCTCTTCCCGCTGTACTGGTGGGCCGACACCACCCAGCTCGGCTGGGTCCTGGTCGCCCTGAAGATCCCGCCCTTCCTCCTCGCCGTCTGGCTCACCTGGGTCTTCCTGGCCAAGGCGCCCGCGCCGATCGACGTGTTCGCGGAGATGGAGGCGGAGGAGCAGGCGGAACGCGCCAGGGCCGCCGCCCGCTCTGCCGAGTAGGATCCCCAATCTGCCGAGCAGGACTCCTCGGCTCTCCCGAGCGGACCCCCGGCGAGGACGGTCCGCTCACCGCAACGGCCTGCGGCCCACTCCTCCCACGCCGGACGGACTGAAGGACTGGCACACGAAGGGGGCGCCCGGAATTCTCCGGGCGCCCCCTTCGTCGTGTCCCCGCTGACCGCGTCCTCGTCCGCCAAGGCCGGACGGACTGGAAGACCTCAGCTCGTCGCGTCCTCGCGGCGTACCGACAGCAGGTCCTCCAGCTGTTCCTCGCGGGCCTGGGCGGCCACGAACAGCAGCTCGTCGCCCGCCTCCAGGGAGTCCTCCCGGGACGGGGTCAGGACGCGGGTGCCCCGGATGATCGTGACCAGCGAGGTGTCCTCGGGCCACTCGACGTCACCGACCTGCGTACCGGCCAGGGCGGACTCCGGCGGCAGCGTCAGCTCCACGAGGTTGGCGTCGCCGTGGCTGAAGCGCAGCAGACGGACCAGGTCGCCGACGCTGACGGCCTCCTCGACGAGGGCCGACATCAGACGCGGGGTGGAGACGGCGACGTCCACGCCCCACGACTCGTTGAACAGCCACTCGTTCTTCGGGTTGTTGACGCGGGCCACGACCCGCGGGACGCCGTACTCGGTCTTCGCGAGGAGGGAGACGACCAGGTTGACCTTGTCGTCACCCGTGGCCGCGATGACCACGTTGCAGCGCTGGAGCGCGGCCTCGTCCAGGGAGGTGATCTCGCAGGCGTCGGCCAGCAGCCACTCCGCCTGCGGGACGCGCTCGACCGAGATGGCGGTCGGCGCCTTGTCGATCAGCAGGATCTCGTGACCGTTCTCCAGCAGCTCGCCCGCGATCGAGCGGCCCACGGCGCCGGCACCGGCGATGGCGACCCTCATCAGTGACCGCCCTCCTCTTCAGGGCCCTCGGCGAACGCCGCCTCGACCTTCTCGACGTCGTCCGTACGCATCATCACGTGCACCAGGTCGCCCTCCTGCAACACCGTCTGCGAGGACGGCAGCATCGCCTCGCCGAGCCGGGTGAGGAACGCGACGCGGACGCCGGTCTCGTCCTGGAGCCGACTGATCTTGTGGCCCACCCAGGCGGCGGAGGCGTGCACCTCGGCGAGCTGCACCCCGCCGGTGGGGTCGCGCCACAGCGGCTCCGCGCCCGAGGGCAGGAGCCGGCGCAGCATCTGGTCGGCCGTCCAGCGGACGGTCGCGACGGTCGGAATGCCGAGGCGCTGGTAGACCTCGGCGCGGCGGGGGTCGTAGATACGGGCCGCGACGTTCTCGATGCCGAACATCTCGCGGGCCACCCGGGCGGCGATGATGTTCGAGTTGTCACCGCTGGAGACGGCGGCGAAGGCGCCGGCCTCCTCGATGCCCGCTTCGCGCAGCGTGTCCTGATCGAAGCCGACCCCGGTGACCCGGCGTCCGCCGAACCCGGAGCCCAGTCGTCGGAAGGCGGTGGGGTCCTGGTCGATCACGGCGACCGTGTGCCCCTGTTGCTCCAGGGTCTGGGCAAGAGCGGATCCCACTCTTCCGCAGCCCATGATGACGATGTGCACGACCGTCCTTCCGAAGTCAATGGTCACGGCTCAGGTGGAAAGGGTCTCAGACCGCCGCCCAAGCTACACACGCGCGGTGCGCGGAAGGCAAGCCTGTGCACGTCGTCCGCGGTTTCACCGCTCAGCGGCGGCCGATGCTGCGCACGCTGACAACTGTGAGGATTCCGAGGCCGACCAGTCCGGCGGCGGCGCCGATGAGCTCCGCGGTCGTGTGCATGGAACCTCCAGAAGCAGACAGGGACGGGGTTTTGTCATATAGGCATGCGGATCTTGTGGACTGCGGAATCCGCAGCGGAAAACGTCCGCGATTTCACTCGTAGAGCAGATGCCGGGTGGCGGGTGGGCGGCCGCCCGTTCGAACGCTTACGATCCTCTGCGTGTCCAAACTGACCGACGTGCCCAAACGGATCTTGATCGGGCGCGCACTGCGCAGTGACCGGCTCGGAGAGACTCTCCTGCCGAAGCGCATCGCACTCCCCGTCTTCGCCTCCGACCCGCTCTCCTCCGTGGCGTACGCACCCGGAGAAGTCCTCCTGGTCCTGTCCATCGCGGGTGTGTCGGCCTACCACTTCAGCCCGTGGATCGCGGTCGCCGTCGTGGTGCTCATGTTCACGGTCGTGGCGTCCTACCGCCAGAACGTGCACGCCTATCCCAGCGGCGGCGGCGACTACGAGGTGGCCAACACCAACCTCGGTCCCCGGGCGGGCCTCACCGTCGCCAGCGCCCTCCTCGTCGACTACGTCCTCACCGTCGCCGTCTCCATCTCCTCCGGCATCGAGAACCTCGGCTCCGCCGTCCCCTTCGTGGTCGAGCACAAGGTGTTCTGCGCGGTCGCCGTCATCGTGCTGCTGACGCTGATGAACCTGCGCGGGGTGAAGGAGTCAGGCAAGCTCTTCGCGATCCCGACGTACGTCTTCGTGGCAGGCGTCTTCATCATGGTCGCGTGGGGCGCGTTCCGCGGGCTCGTCCTGGACGACACCATGCGCGCGCCCACCGCCGCCTTCCACATCAAGGCAGAGCACCAGGGCATCGCCGGCTTCGCCCTCGTCTTCCTGCTGCTGCGGGCCTTCTCCTCCGGCTGTGCCGCGCTCACCGGAGTCGAGGCGATCTCCAACGGCGTCCCGGCCTTCCGCAAGCCCAAGTCGAAGAACGCGGCGAGCACCCTCGCGGCGATGGGTCTGCTCGCCGTCACCATGTTCTGCGGGATCATCGCCCTGGCCATGGTCACCAAGGTCCGGATGGCCGAGAACCCGGCCGTCGACCTGCTGGACAACGGCGTCGCGGTCGGCTCCGACTATGTGCAGAACCCGGTGATCTCGCAGGTCGCCGAGGCCGTCTTCGGCAAGGGCAGCTTCCTGTTCATCGTGCTCGCGGCGGCCACCGCGCTGGTCCTCTTCCTCGCCGCCAACACCGCGTACAACGGCTTCCCGCTGCTCGGCTCGATCCTCGCGCAGGACCGCTACCTGCCCCGCCAGCTGCACACCCGCGGCGACCGCCTCGCCTTCTCGAACGGCATCGTGCTCCTCGCCGGCGCGGCCATGCTCCTCGTCGTCATCTACGGAGCCGACTCGACCCGGCTGATCCAGCTCTACATCGTCGGCGTCTTCGTCTCCTTCACGCTCAGCCAGACCGGCATGGTGCGGCACTGGAACAGGCACCTCGCCGCGGAGCGCGACCAGAACAAGCGCCGCCGCATGGTCAGGTCCCGGGCGATCAACGCCTTCGGTGCCTTCTTCACCGGGCTCGTGCTGGTGGTCGTCCTCGTCACCAAGTTCACGCACGGCGCCTGGGTCGCCCTGCTCGGCATGGTGATCTTCTACGCGACGATGAGCGCGATCCGGAAGCACTACGACCGGGTCGCCGAGGAGATCGCCGCTCCCGAGGGCCCCTCCGACGACAGCGTCCGCCCCTCCCGCGTCCACTCCGTCGTCCTGATCTCGAAGATCCACCGTCCGACCCTGCGCGCCCTGGCCTACGCCAAGCTGATGCGGTCCGACACCCTCGAGGCGCTCAGCGTCAACGTCGACCCCGCGGAGACGAAGACCCTGCGCGCGGAGTGGGAACGCCGCGGCATCACCGTCCCGCTGAAGATCCTCGACTCGCCCTACCGCGAGATCACGCGCCCCGTCATCGAGTACGTGAAGGGGCTGCGCCGCGAGTCCCCGCGTGACGCGGTCTCCGTGATCATCCCCGAGTACGTGGTCGGCCACTGGTACGAGCACCTGCTGCACAACCAGAGCGCCCTGCGCCTGAAGGGCCGGCTGCTGTTCACGCCGGGCGTCATGGTCACCTCCGTGCCCTACCAGCTGGAGTCCTCCGAGGCCGCGAAGAAGCGGGCCCGCAGGCGCCAGGACTGGAACGCGCCGGGCGCGGTGCGCCGTGGTCCCGCCGAGCAGCGGACGAAGGAACCCACCAAGCCGAAGGGCTGACGGGCCGGCGGGCCGGCGGGCCTGTCCGGGGGACCGGCGGGCTGCCTGGCCGACCTGTCAGGGAGGCCGGCGGGCCGGCGGGCTCCCGGGCTCGGAGGGCCGGCGGGCTCGTGGTGAGCGGCCGGGCGACGTCCACGTAGACTGGTGGGCTGTTGTCCGGCCGTTCCCCCTTTTCGCATCTGGAGTCACCCCGCCATGCAGGCAGAACCGAAGAAGTCACTGGTGGGGGAGGAGTACGAGGTCGAGATCGGCCCCGTCGCCCACGGCGGGCACTGCATCGCCCGTACCGCCGAGGGCCAGGTCCTCTTCGTCCGGCACACGCTGCCCGGCGAGCGGGTCCGTGCCCGGGTGACCGAGGGCGAGGAGGGCGCCCGCTTCCTGCGTGCCGACGCCGTCGAGATCCTCGAGGCGTCCAAGGACCGCGTCGAGGCGCCCTGCCCGTACGCGGGCCCCGGCCGCTGCGGCGGTTGCGACTGGCAGCACGCGAAGCCGGGCGCCCAGCGGCGGCTCAAGGGTGAGGTCGTCGCCGAGCAGGTGCAGCGGCTCGCGGGCCTCACGCCCGAGGAGGCCGGCTGGGACGGCACGGTGATGCCCGCCGAGGGCGACAAGCTGCCGCCCGGCGAGGTGCCCTCGTGGCGCACGCGCGTGCAGTACGCGGTGGACCCGGACGGTAACGCCGGGCTGCGCCGCCACCGCTCGCACGAGGTCGAGCCGATCGAGCACTGCATGATCGCCGCGGACGGCGTGAGCGAGCTGGGGATCGAACAGCGCGACTGGTCCGGCATGGAGTCCGTCGAGGCCATCGCCGCGACGGGGTCGCAGGACCGCATGGTGATCCTGGAGCCCCGGCCCGGCGCCCGGCTGCCCCTCGTGGAGCTCGACCGGCCCGTCTCGGTGATGCGGGTCGAGGAGCACGACGGCGGCATCCACCGGGTGCACGGCCGCGCCTTCGTGCGCGAGCGCGCGGATGACCGGACCTACCGGGTCGGCAGCGGCGGTTTCTGGCAGGTCCACCCGAAGGCCGCGGACACCCTCGTCAAGGCCGTCATGCAGGGCCTGCTGCCGCGCAAGGGCGACATGGCGCTCGACCTGTACTGCGGCGTCGGCCTCTTCGCGGGCGCGCTCGCCGACCGCCTCGGCGACAAGGGCGCGGTCCTCGGCATCGAGTCCGGCAAGCGCGCGGTGGAGGACGCCCGGCACAACCTCGCCGGCTTCGAACGGGTCCGCATCGAGCAGGGGAAGGTCGAATCGGTCCTCCCGCGTACGGGCATCACCGAGGTCGACCTGATCGTCCTCGACCCGCCCCGCGCGGGCGCGGGCAAGAAGACGGTGGAGCACCTGGCGTCCCTGGGCGCCCGCAAGATCGCGTACGTGGCCTGCGACCCGGCGGCACTGGCCCGGGACCTGGCGTACTTCCGCGACGGCGGCTACCGGGTGCGGACACTGCGGGCGTTCGATCTGTTTCCGATGACGCATCATGTGGAGTGCGTTGCCATCCTCGAACCGGTGGCGAAGGGCTCCTGACCTGCAGTTTTGTGTGTGCGCATTATGTGCAGTGTGGGCGTTACGGGCGATATCTTGACGCTGAAATGACGCTCGTGACGCTCATTTGACGCTCGTTCTGATGGAGCGTCAGGCAACTTGTCGGGCAGGTCAGAACCCCGCCAAGGTGGCGAGCATCGATGGGCCGCCGAAGGCAGGCGACGCAGAGCGCGGACCTACTGAGTCCTGCTGGTCAGATGTTCCGGAAGAGACCAGGCGGTCCCGTGACCTGTCGCAATGGGTAGCTGCGCCTTGCTGACCTGTGAAGATAGTCTTTCGGCTGCTTCACGGTCATGCCCGTTGATGCGGCCGGAAGTCCCAGAGGACTCCCACCTGTGATCGCCACTCTTGCAGCTCTATGCAGAGCGAGGGGGCGGGCGCAGCACGCCGCCATCGTCCATCACCGCGCGCTGGCACGATCGACCCGTGCCTGGCCGGAGTCGCCCGGCGACCTGCCGCAAACCCTCCGCCCGAGCGCGTAGAAGAGGACACGTGACAGCGGCCGGGCCCTCCGCCTGGTAGACGGCGGGCCCGATCGCTAGCTACTTCCTGCGATTCCAGAAGTTCTCCCACCACTTCACGCGATCCGACGAACTGCGCGGCATCACAGCACGGACCAGCCCAATCAGAAGGGCGAGCGTCAGCAGACCGACAACGGCCTGCCATGGAGTGTCGGGTGGCAGGAAGCCGACCACAGACATTTTGGATCTCCAAGGTACTCCCGAACCTGAACAGCGACTGCACTACTCGAAGCCCCTCCCCAGGGGCGTACACGGGCGGTTCAGGCAGCCAATGTGACAAGGGGAGTGCCCAGCGGTTGCGGTGCCCGCGGGACCGAGGTTGCAGCGAGTCGAAGCACCCCACAGGGGGCCGATTCGGTGACCGGCATCTCGCAGCTGATGCCATCGCCGCCGACATCACACAGCTCATCAAGACGTGCAGCCACGAGGAGCTGGAGAGCTGCGACCCGCGCCTCCTCGGCGGCGATCTCCTCCGTCGAGGGCAGTGCGTCGAAGCGTGCCCAGAGGGCGACGAGCCCAGCCGGCGCCCCGGCTGGGGCACCCCACACGATCTCGTCATTTGCGCGCGGAGCAGTGATCGAGGGTAGACGCGTCTCCTCCTCGACTGAGGCAAGTAGACGCCGAGTCAGCTCGGCGGAGTCGTAGTTCTCCCGCGCTTCCCTGACGAACTCAAGGGCCCGATCCAGGCGCAGAGCCTGATGGATCAGCCAGGCCATGGTCATCGATTTGCCTGAGCCGGTTGTATGCCAGACGATGCCCTGCGACTCCGGCCTCCTCCGCGCGGCCACGGGGGAACTCGTCTCAGGCATGTCGGAGCGCCAGTACCGCTTGAGCTCGACCATCAAGAGACGATCGTGGTCCCGCACGATGTAGTCCGGTACGAAATGGTCCGGTTCAGCGGGTGCACGGGTTGGCCGCGCCCGTCCGAAGGCATCGCTGCGAACCGCGCTACCTTCTGCTGCTTGATCGAACACGCTGACACTTTACTGGCTGGGTAGTCCGAATGGACGCGGGTCGCCAACAGAGATCGGTGGGATCATGAAGGGGGCGCGGGGTGCGCCCGACGGAGGACGTCCGTGGCCCGCCCCCCCATGGCGCAGCGCGCTGTCATCGCCAAGCGTCTGGCCCGAGTTGACGGGCTGACCTCGGCCGTGAGGTTCTCCGACATACAGGGGCACGGCCGCGTCAGGGCGGCAGCGTGGGGAGGCGGGGCGTATCCGCTTTGCGGAGGGTGCCAGTGACAGAACGGGGGAGGGGCCGGGCGCTCGATCCAGCTGCAGGTCGGCCCCAACCTCTCCAGGTTCGCGCCTCGGGGTCGGTCCGCGCCGCCGGTGCCAGCGCCCATAAGTGCTTTTCAGGGGCATCGGGTCATCTGTGTGTGCGATGGCGATCTGGGAAGAAGCCGGGCCGCCCCTGGCCGCGGGTGCCGAAGAAGACGACGTGGGCCTGCTCGATGACGTCGTCGGGTGGGACGGAGTTTTCCACGATGATCCGCTGCACGGGGAAGCGGAGGAAGTACCGATAGAAGTAGTCCTTGACATATAGAGGCACCCGTTCGTCGCCGGGCTCCAGCTGGCCGAAGGTGACCAGAGGGGAGTCCAGGACCAGGAAGCCCATGTGGGGCATGCGGTGTTCGCTGCAGTACTGGGCCAGGGCGGTGGAGAAAGCTGCGTGGAGGAGGGCGCGCAAGCCGCGTCCACGGGAGGAACGGTCGCTGCCGCCTGCCCTGACTTCCCCGCTGTAGGGGTCCCAAGTGGCGGCGTCGACGCCGGGGACGTGCCAATCGTCGAGGATGGCCTGCAGGTTGGCGTTAAACGTGTCCTGGATGTTGGCGGGGATGTAGGAGGGGGCGCGGCGGGCGGGGGCTGCCTCGCCGGCGAGTGCGACGCGGCGCTCGTCCAGCTCCTCGATGCGGGCCAGGAGTTCGAGGTCGCGCTGGACGACAGCGCGCTGCTCCAGGAGGCGCTCCAGGACTTCGTTAAGTGGTTCCAGGCGCCGGGCGATATCGGCGATGGTTGCCTCCATCGACGTGTCCTGGGCACGGATCTCGGCGATTTCACCCGCGAGTTCGGCGCGTTGCCCGTCCAGGTCTGTGATGGTCAGCCTCAGGTCGGCGAGGAGGGCGCGAGTCTTGTGGTCCTCGGCTTGGACGGCCTGTTGGAGCGGGGTGGTCTCGGTCAGACCGTGGTGGGGGTTTGGTGTCCTGGCTCTGCGCCACAGAAGACGCAGCGGCCGGTCTGGAAGTACCCCAGCAGGTTGCCGGCTTCGCTGACCATAGCCAGGCGGGCCAGGTCGGACTCGTACTGTTGCTGCAGAAGGTCGAAGCGGCCCAACAGGTCGCTGATCTCGCTGAGGCGTGCGGTCAGCCGGGCCGTGTCCTCGTTGAGGCGGGTGCGGGCCGCGATGGCTGCTGCCTGACGTTCGCTTTCCGCGTGGTGGGATCTGGTGGCCTCGCGGACGGACGTGTCCAGCGTCGTCAGGAGTCGCCGCAACGCTTCGGCGTTTCCCTGGGTGGTGATTTTGCTCGTCAGGTCGACGACGAGTTGGTCGATGAGGGTGATCTTGCCGCGCTGAACCCGGCGCTGGGCGGCATTGGACAGGTTCGCGGGCGGCTCGTCGTCCCCGGTCAGGCTCAGCCGCATTACCGAGCGTCCCGCAGTGCGCGAGGACTGCCCCCGTCCGCGTTGGCACGGTGGGGTTTCATCGTCGATCCGGCCGTCGGTGACCACAGCTAGGTGGGAGATGTCCGGCAGTTGCAGGGGGGTCGTGCTGCCCTGCTCGTTGGTGCGGATGTAGGTCGCGTCCAGGCCCAGCACCTCCAGCAGGTACTTGGAGATGTCGCGCTTGGCCCGCCGTGCGGAAACCACGGCATCCGGTATGGCGTGGGTCAGGTCCCGCAGGTCCGCTCGATGAACATGGATTTGGTTGGAACCGGGCTTGCGGACCAGGGTCAGGGGACTGTCATCGGGCAGCTTCATGCCGAGCAGAATCTGGCTGTAGCCGGCGGCGTGGGTGATTGAGGGAGTGCTGCGGCGGCCTGCGAGCATGTAGTCGATGAAGTTGACGATGAAGGTCTTGCCGGTGTCGGAGTTGCCGCAGATGATGGTCAGCTCGGGTCCGAAGGTGACCTGAGCGGTGGGCAGTCCGGAGCCGGCCCAGGTCAAATGGGTCAGGCCAAGGTCAGCCACTGGCCGCACCTCCCTCCCGCGGGTCTGCTAGGAAATCCACGTTCCAAGAGGTCACGAAGCTGCGCATGGCCTGACGGGCGTCGGTGCGGGGGGCGTACTCCCGAACCGCCCCAAGCGCCCGGTCCTGCAGCTGAGCGACGTAGGGAGCCTCCAGGATGCCGACAAAGCCGGATCCACGGCTGGTGGCTCGGTAGACCAAGCCCTGGTCGGTGCCCTCGACCTCGGCCAGTCCGGACCGGGTAAGCACAGCGAGCCCCTCGTGGAGGAGGCGCCGCCGCAGTCCCAGCTCTCCGGGCTGCGCGGGCAGGTGCGGGTGAAGGCTGGGGGGCCCGTGGAACTGGCCGCTGTGCAGCATTGCGTGGTCCAAGACGGTGAGCATCGACAGGTCGATCGGCTCGGGGTAAGAATTGGCAAGGATTACCAGGGCGCGCACGGCGACCTCGACGGGGCCGTTGAGGGGGTTCACTGTGCAGCTTCTTCCCGGCACCAGTTCAACTCGTCATCGTTGGCGAACTGGTGGCACATGCCGATGCGTTCGAGGTTCCTGAAGTATGGGTGGAGCATCGGGGAGTGGATCTGGACCAGTCCGGCTCGCTCCAGGACGCCTTGGAGGCGGTCGAAGCCGGTGGGGAACCGCCGCATCGCGACTTCGACGAGCATGACCAAGACGTCCGCCTGCAGTTCCTGGTAGACCTTGCCGGGGACACTGTCGCGTGCGAACATTCGCAGCGCTTCGGCTGCGTAGAATGCCTCACGCTGTCGGCCGAGATGGGGGCCTGTGTCAAGGTGGGCGAAGGCGTCGGCCAGCGTATGGATGCGGTCGTCGAAGTATTCCTGATAGACCTGCAGCAACTGTTCGAGGAACCGCGTCTCAAGCGCGGTGTCGGGCTGCTCCGGGGGCACCAGTTTGTCAGGCTTGCCCGTGGGCGGCAGGTTAAAGCGGGCGGGGAACATTGGCGTCTGGGCATACAGCTCTAGCATCGTGGCCAGGTTGACGGTCCAGAACATCGTGAAGTCTGTCGCCTCGGCCAGCTCCCGTGCCCTGGCCAGGGTGCCGGGCTTCAGTTCCCGCACGTGCTGCGGCCGCCTGTCCAGGTGGTCCAGGAAGCGCTGCATGAGGTCCATGGGCGTCAACGCGGCGTCCACCAGCCGCGGGGCGATCCTGGGGGCCACGAAGAAATACCGGGTGGGCAGAGTGCGGGAAGTTTCGACCGCGGCGACGAACGGCTTGAGCATCTCCGGAAGCGCCTGCGCCAGCTCCCGTTCGTACCGCTTGCACTGGTAGCAGTGCCAGGGGCCATTGAGCTTCTGTTCGGTCTGGAACGCGACAACGTCCGCACCGCGGTCGTTACTGCCGCCGATGATCTCAACGCCGAGGTATCCCCCCTCCTTCGCCCGTAGCCTGACCCACTCGCAGGTGAACTCCTCCCACTGGGTGGGACTCCAGAAGAACACCTGCTGTAGCGGAGTGCGGGTGTCGAACAGGTTTGGTGCCACGGCCTGGGCCGGGATGGTGTACGGCGAGACCATACCGGCAGAGGGAACCAACTGCTGTTCAGGCCATGGCAGTTCGGTCATTCGCCAACCCCCGTGTTGCGGCGCCCAGGCGGACACAAGGACGTTCTACCACCAGGATTCGATCACGAAAAGACCACATTTGGTGGGCGCGTACGGTTCCGGTCAGGCGGGTGGTCCACGTGGTCGGGGCGACGACTCGAAGAGCAGTACGGGTGCAATGATGTGAAATTGCGTCAATAGGGACCAGTCTGGAAGTCAGGGCCTCCGGTGCTTGGTCGCGCAGATCGATCAGGTGCTTAGAAGACGCCTGCTCTGTTCAGGCCGTTTCGCATGTTTAGAGGGCGCTCGTGAGGTGGTCCTCGGAGACTCCGGGGCATTGTGATGATTCGCCGACGGCAGACATATTGAGCCCAGAAGGGACTGGAATAGCGCGGCGAAGCAAGTGAACCTAGAGCAGCCCTCGGAAGATCGTCTGGGCGGCCCGCGGAACATAGCACGAGATCGCCGGTTACCGAAACCGGCGATTCTTCGGAGCATTGATGTTGCCCGGGGATGCCCACGCATCCCGACGCGCGTTGCTAGGAGTGGAATCTTGTCGCAGTACGCAATACCTGAGTCGTCCCTGCTTTCCGTGGAGCAGGTCCGTTCGCTGCTGGAATGGGTGCGCAATGATGCCGGCGAACAAGGCGCCGTGTACCCCTTCTTTGTCTCCATGGCCGCAGCGGCCCTCCTCCCCGGCGAGGCGATCCAGCTCCGGATGGACGGCGTGGCGCTGCCGGAGGACGGATGTGGCGAGTTCCTGGCCGATGGCGGTGGGTCACGCCGGGTGCCTGTCACCCCTGAGCTGGTCGGCGTGTTGCGGGAATGGATCAGTAGTGGCGGCCTGAAGCCGGGCGATCTGCTGTTCCCTGGTGAGGGTGGCGGGCCGTTGCCGTCGGCGGTGTACCGGCGGGTGTGGAAGCAGGCGCGAAAGGCCGTCCTCCGCCCTGACGAGGTGGAGGCGGGCTTCGCAGAGCACGTCACCAGCCTGCGTGATTCCACCCTGGAGAAGTGGCTCAAGGCCGGCGTTTCCGCTTGGGACGTTACCGAATGGGCTGGCGTGACCGCGAGTTGGCTGGCCATGCGCTACCCGCACTGCTTCCGCCTGGAGGATGTCGAGCTCGACTGGGCTCATCTGGCCAAGTTGATGGCCCTGCCGGAGGCGCTCAAGTCGTAGCTCTCCTCCCGCGCGCTGGTCGGCTATCAGTGCGCGGGCAGCACCACCCGCCTCTGAACATCGGCCGTCCCATTCCTCGAAAACGCCTTCACCTCATGACCCGTTCCCCTGTGGAGCCTCTCGGTGATGCGGTCCCACTGTCCCGACATGGCTGGTTGACCTCGTTCTGGAAATGGCCTGGCTCTCATCTCCGCCGGCCCCTCACCACCAAGGATCCGCCCATGCCTGCCCGCTTGCTCTCCATTCCCTCTGTCGCGGCCGCTTTGGACGTCGACCGCCGCACGGTCTACCGCTTCATCGCTGCCGGCGACCTGCCTGTCGTCGACCTCCGTACCGGATCAGGCCGGTCCCGTGTACGGGTCCCCGCGGTCGGCCTCGACGAGTTCATCAGTCGCCGCGCCGTCGTACCGCCGGCAGCCCGCCGCTGACCCTGGCCCATCCCGGCCCCCGTCACCGTTTAACAAGGAGTAGAGCCTCGTACCTTCGTAAGCTGAAGTCCGGCAAGTGGCAGGCGACCGTACGCAACCGGACAGGAGACCGGTTCAGCGAGTCGTTCCCCCTCAAGGCGCAGGCGCGCGCCTGGGGCATCGAGATGGAGACGCAGTTCGCCCGCGGAGGCATGCGCGACCCGCGGGCCGGTGAGATGTCGTTCCGCGAGTGGCACGACCGGTGGTGGAACGCCCGAATCGTTGAGCCCCACACGCTTCGCGGCGACGCATCCAACATCAAGAACCACGTCATGCCCTACTGGGCGGACTGGGAGATGCGGGCCATCACCCGCATGGACGTCCAGAGCTGGATCCGGACCCTGGTCGAGAAGGGGCGGGGGCCGCTGCGATCAAACGGGCTTACAACCTGACCTCCTCCATGATGCGCGCTGCCGTCGACGACGATGTCCTGGCGGTGACCCCGTGCCGCAACATCGACTTGCCTCAGATCGCGGTCAAGCCGCCGCAGTGGTTCACGCTTGACCAGGCGCAGAGCATCCTGGACGAACTCCCCGCTGCGTGGCGGACGATGTGCTTGCTCGGGTTCTACACCGGACTGCGCTGGGGAGAACTCTCTGGCCTGCATCGCCACCGCATCGACCAGCGCCGCTCGCGACTGTTTGTGGTGGAGGTCAACAGCAAGAGCGGCATCAAGGAGTACCCCAAGAGCTCCAAGAGCCGTAGAGAGGTCCCGCTCCCGCCTCACGTCCTGGAGGCCGTCGAACGCCACATCCACCGGCTCGACCGGGACGCGTTGGTGTTCACCACCATCACCAAGGGCCGTGCCGGACGGCTCCTCGCCGACAGCAACTGGCGCCGGCAGACCTGGTGGCCCACCGTCGAGGCCGCCTACTACTTCGACACCGACGGCGAGCAGCAACTCGTCCCGCACTACCCGCCGCACTCCATGCGCCACACTTGTGCCTCGTGGCTGGTCCAGAAGGGAGTCTCGCTCTACGAGGTCCAGCATCTCCTCGGCCACGAAAGCTTCCAGACCACCCAGCGCTACGCTCACCTTCAACCGGACGCGCACAAGGCCGTTCTTGGTGCCTGGGAGCGCTTGGACGTTTCCGCTCACCATCGCCGCATGAACGATCCTCCGCCCTGTCCCTTCACGGACAGGGCGGAGGCGCTTGCCTAATCAGGGGGGCCGTGCGACCTCCTCATCGGGTGGCGCCCAGCGCCCCGTGCTGTCGAACGGCCAGGGATGGGTGTAGAGATCGCTCTGAAGGAGTTCGCGCAGAGCCTCACGGCTGGCCGGGGGATCCGGCGGAGTCACCAGCGGCGCGCACAGTGGATCAATCCGGTCTGCGTACGCCTCAGCCCACTGCAGCCACTCCAGTTCCTCCGCCGCAGCGGACACGCCGTCGGCTCTCGTGCGGGCTGCGCGGCAGAAGGCGCGGATCTCGTCGGCCCGACGCCGTGCCCTCACCTGCTCGACCAGGACATTCGCTGGATGTCGCTCGACTTGCCGATCCCGTGCCTGCGCAACAGCCGCGTACCAGCGGCGTCGCTGCTCGGCCTTGCGGAGTTCCTCTTCCCGCAGCTGTCGTTCGGCCGCCTCGGCACGTTGTTCGAGATCGTGCAGAAGGTGCCCCAGGCGGGACTCCAGTGTCCACCGTGCGCTGTCCCTGTGGGTGTACGAATGCTGGTACCAGCTTTT
Source organism: Streptomyces sp. NPDC005551 (assembly GCF_042871785.1). NCBI lineage: Bacteria > Bacillati > Actinomycetota > Actinomycetes > Kitasatosporales > Streptomycetaceae > Streptomyces > Streptomyces sp. NPDC005551. Next base: position 156,611 of record NZ_JBIAJE010000001.1, read on the forward strand.
GGCGGGCGCCCCGAATTCGAGGCGTCCGTTGAACTCGTGGTCGTACTTGGGGATACGAGTCCAGGGATTGCGTTGCTGTTGGCGGATCTCCTGAGCGGTCGGCTCGTGTGGCACCTTGGTCGTCTGCTCTGTGATCGCGAGCGGGAGCGCGTGTCCGCGGATGACGATAACCATCTGGTGTTCGGCCTGGCCGCGATGGAGATCGGTCCGGGTCTCCACCTGGTAGCCCCGGCTTTCCGCCTCGGTCAGGAGCGCGTGCATGATCCGCAGGGCACGGTCGGCCTGCTCCCGTGACACGTGCAGAGGGATGACCTTGGGCGTCCCGCGGTTGTCGACTACGGTCTTGGACCTGCCGAGGGCCTTGCGCGTGGCACGGACGAGCTGATGAGGACGGCCCAGCACGTCGGGGACGTCGATGGTCGGCACCGGCGGCGGTTGCGCAGCCTTCTCGGCTTCCTCGTCGACCAACGTGAAGACGCAGTCACCACGCTGCCGTCCGGTCCAGCGCAGCTTGAGCTCTCCTGGTACGTGATCGTGATGGAGCGCGTCGTAGAAGGCCGCCCGCCACCGCCCCCGGGTCTGCGGGCCCGGATCAGGGACGGTGAGCTTCCAGGTAGTCGCGGACTGCAGCCGAGCGATCAGCTCGGCTCCGTCGGCAGGAGCGCGCTCGGCCTGTTCGGCATCACCGGCCAAGCGCTCCTTCTCGGCTTGGACCTCCTTGGGATGCTTGCCGTGTTTGAGGAAGTAGCGGCCGTCCGACGTCACTACTGCGACGTGCCCGCTACCGCGCCAGCTCCGCTTGATCAGCCCACGCTGCTCAAGGGCCCAAGCCGTGTTCGAACTCTTGGGAGCGATGGGCACGGCACTGGACGCTGCAGCGATCTGGCGGAGCATGGCAGCCTGCTGTTCAGTCAGCGTGTACTTCACGAGCTTCGGCTCCACCTCGACGAGCTGCGGGCAGACCACCAAGGTAGGGCCGATGAATAGCCTCGGAGCGCTTCCTGTCGCCCGTTCGGGTTCCACCACCCGAACCTGGTCGTGTTGAGGTCAGTCAATGGTGTAGGTGGCTTGCCGGGCTCAACCCGTCGAACAGCGTGCCGGGGCTGCTCTTTGGGCTCGGATCGTACGGCGGCAGATCCTTGCGTTGGCATGCGCTGATTGCGCTGGGCTCATTACCCTGTGTCGTGGGGGAGCGCCGAGGTAAGCGGGGACAGGGATGAGCACGGGGGAAGCGGTGCGTCGAACGGCCGCGGAGGAGCGGGGAATTGCGTCCGCCGATGCGCTCTTCTCCATGGAGGGCATCCCAGAAGGAGCCGTCGTACCGGAGCCGGAGGGTGAGGCGGCGACTGAGGCGGCGGTCGAGCGACTCGGTAGCCGGTTCGCCGGACTGGACGGTCAAGTACAGCACGCGCTGAGACGTACCCGAGATCACGCAGGCAATCTGTCGAGCGACCGTCTCCAGGGACTCTCGGAGATCGTGCAGAACGCCGAGGACCTCGGCGCCACGGACGTACGCATTCTGACGAGGGGACGGGAACTCCTCGTCGCCCACAACGGCAGCCCCGTACGGTTGCCGGACGTTCTGGCCCTGGCGATGCCCTGGCTGACAAGCAAGGCGGACCAGGCGGAATCCACCGGCAGGTTCGGGATTGGTCTGATGACCCTCCAGTCCCTGTCCCCGCATCTGGAAGTTCACTGCGGGCATTACCGGTTCCGTGTCGGGGATCCGGACATCTCCGTGGCCAGGCCGTTCCCGTTGCCTGACTGGTTCGCGGGCGACACCTGGACGGTTCTACGGGTTCCTCTGGAGCCGGGCGTGCTCGGTGCGGACGAGGTGGACGTGTGGCTTGCCGAGTGGGGGGACAGCGCGCTGCTCTTCCTCGGCAGTGTCGGCAGTGTTACGCACCTGGACGAGCAAGGTCGTGTCCGGCACCGGCTGGCGCTCGACCGTGAGACCGGCGAGCCGTTCGAGGCCGTGGTGGGCGGGCGGAGCGCCGACGTGGAGACCGGCGAGGCGCGCGCCGGCGACGGGTCCCGATGGCTGGTCTGCCGTACGACCGTTCCCAGCCCCTCCGGGATCACCCGGTCTCACAAGGCGGTGGGGTCCACCACCGCAATCGCTGTGGCTCTTCCTCTCGGACGCGATGACGCCGGGCGGATCTACGCCGGTCTTCCGGTCGCGGACACTGCTCTGTCCCTCTGTATCAGCGCCCAATTCGATCCGATCGCCAGCCGTCAGGCGCTCGACGACACCCTGTGGAACCGCGCACTGAATGAACTGGTGGGCGACCTGTGGACGGCCGCCGCCCTGTGGCAGTTCCGGCGGAATCCGGCACGGGCCTGGCGCGCCGTGCCGCTCCCCGACGACATGCGCGACTCCCGCGACCCGGTCGCCGCGCTGGAGCGACTACTCCTCGACCGTGCCAGGGCGGGCGTGTCCCACGGTCTCGTCCTGGACGTCCCGGGGCAGGGGCTGCTCGGCTTGGATGATCTCGCGGTGGAGGACGAGACGCTGGTGGGCGTGGTCACCGAAGAAGAGATCTCCCGCGTCGCCGAGCGGACCGCCGTGCTGCCCAAGGTGGCGCGGGACGAGGACGGCCGATGGCGCGAGGTGCTGGCGGACTGGGAGAACCACGACAGTGCGGTTCCCGTGACGGTGGACCTCTACGACGCGCTACGCCTCCTCGACGACGAAACCCGGTCGCCGCAGGCGAACATCCGCCTCGCCGCGGCGGGAATTGCCTCAAATATCTACTCCTCCTTGCTGTCGAGCCGCTGGCTCGTGGACAGCTCAGGGGGCCGCCACCGCGTGCCCCGGCCCGCGGAACCAGCGGTGTTCACCGACGCCCCGCGGGGCCTCGGCGCCAGTCTCGGATTCTCCCGGGAAATCCATCCGGCATTCCTCGCCGACACCGACGAGGCGCGGTCGGTGAGGACATGGCTCCGTGAGCGGGAGGCGCTGCTGACCGACGTGGACGCGGTGGCCGTGATCCGGCGCCTCGCGGCCATCGGCGCGGCGGGGAGCGGCGGCCCGAATGTACTGCGGCTGACAGATGACCAGCTCATTGAACTACGCGACGGGTTCGCACGCGTGCCGGACCCCAAACGTGAGACCTTGGGGCGCGACGTGGGCCACGCAATCCGGCTGCAGGGGCATCGCTACGACCGGGCCGGAAAACGTGAAGACATCGACGTCGCTCCCGCCCGGGCGTACCTACCCGCCCGACTGGACAGTTCGGAACGCGAGGAGAGCTTCGCCTTCGCCGCCGGTCGCACGGCCGGGCTGGTGTGGCTACGGCCCCGGTACACCGAGGTCCTGCAGCGCGGCGGCGCCGGGATGGGCGCCCGTAAGTTCCTGAGGCTCCTGGGCGCGGAGACCGCGCCCAGGTTGCGCAGGCACCCGGGGGCGCGGGAACGCTTCACGCAGAGCCCGAAGGGGCTGCCGGCGGAAGTCATTTCGGGACCTCGAGCACGCACTGATGCCCTGCGCTTTCTGGAAGCGACCTTCACACTCGACGACTACGAAAGCCCCGACCTACGCGCCGTCGCCTCTGGCATAGCGTCGGAGCAGAACCCGCAGATCCGCAGGCGCAGGGCGGCAGCGCTGTTCCACGTCCTCGGGCGGGCATGGAGCCGCTTTTCCGACCACGACGAGGTGGATGCCGTCTATGACTACTACGCATGGCAGAACCGGGGCAGGACCGCAGCCTTCTGGCTCTGGCAGTTGCGCGACACCCCATGGCTGGACGACGGTAACGGCGCAACTTCTGCCCCGGTTCGACTCCGTATGCGGACCACCGGCACGGTCGCGGTGTACGGGGCGGACGACGAGCGATTCCTCCATCCCGAGATCCAGCAACTGGTCGGCAGACGCAGTGATGTGCTGCGCGCCCTGGGCATTTCTGCAGAGGCCCGCACCGAGGACCTCGTGGAATGTCTGCAGCGTCTGCGCCGACGGGAGGAAGAGGGCGGCGACAGGGATGTGCCCGCGGCACTGATCCTCTACCAAGCCCTGGCTGAGCGCGCCTTCGTCCGTGGCGCGGGAGCCTCGGGGGAGATTTCCCTGGGCTCTGTCCTCCGGGCATTCGGCGAGGGGAGCGGCCTCGTCCTTACGGACTCGGGTTGGCGCCGGCCGAGCCAGTGCCTGCGCGGAGCGCCGCTCTTCGGTCCGCTCCGTGCGTTCGCTCCCACATTTCCAGGCAGCGAGGAGTTCTGGCAGCGGCTGGCAGTGCGCCTGCCGAATGTGGACGACGCCACGGCCGTGATCAAGGAGCTGGCACAGCGGGACCGGAAGCAGGGTCGGGACGAGCCGGACGGGACGACCCAGTCCATCGTCCTGGAGACCCTGAAGATGCTCGCCGCTCTGGGCCGTACCCATCCCGGCGCGTTGACGGCCAAGCGCTTGGGACGCCTCCCTCTTTGGACGAGCCAGGGCTGGCGAAGCAAGCGGCCTGTGTACGCCGTTGAGGACCCGGTGGTAGCCGAGGCGCTGGGCCGGGAATGTGCGGTGTGGTGCCCGGGAGCCGAACTGGAGCAGTTCCGGCCGTTGATCGGAGCCCTGCGCATGAGCGAGCTCGCCGCAGAGCATGTCACCGTGTACAGCCCCGGCCCGGCTCCGGCGGACCCGGACGCCACAGCGCTGGTCCGGTCAGCCGTCACCCACCTCCGTGAGGATCTGCAGCGCAACGCCGCGAGCGTTGCCCAGTCCCTGGACTGCTCGTGGGACCAGCTGGCTGACCTGACCGTACGCATCGCCCCTCACCTGGCCTGCTGCCTCGATCTTCCGGACACAGGCGAGACGGTGCACGTACCCGTGGACGCCGGGATCGACTGGTCCTCGGGCACGTTGTACGTACGTGACACTGCCGCTCTGACACGCACATCCGGGGTGGGCCGGTCGATCGCCGCCCGGTTTCCGGGCAGCCGCCGCGAGGTGGCCCTCGCCTGGGGAGCAGCGTGTGACCAAGCCGAGAAGGGCCGTACGGCCGTACAACTGAGCCTTGCCGACGACCAGGTGCGGCGCGACCGGGAAGCGGCGGAGGCCGAACGCGAACGACGGCTTCGGGAACTCGGAAACGAAGTAAACCAACGCCGTACCGCGACCAAAGCGCAGGTCGGTACCGTGGCCGGTACCCCACGGACGGCAGTGATCCTGCCGCCTGCACCCAGCACACTACCGCCCGCCGGGCCGTCAGCCCCGCCTGTGCCCCCCGCCGCCCCACTGCGGAGGCTCGTCGACCCCGGCAGGCTCCGGCTCGTCGATCCGAGCGGCATCATCACGCCACCGACGCCCTCGGCTGCGGGCGCGCCCAGCGCACGGCCGAGCGGGTACACCTCGGGCACGTCCGGCCTGCCGCAGCCCCGCGCCGGATCGGCGATCCCCCAACAGCACACGCCACCGCGCCCCTACACGGGTACGGAGCAGGAAAAGGTGGCTCTGGACGTGGTACGCAAGGCACTCGCCACCGACGACGACTGGCTGCGTGACCTACGGGCCCAACGCGGCCTCGGCGCCGACGCGGTGGACGCACTGTCGCGATTCTACGAACTCAAGGCATATAAGGACGCCGAGCCGGACACGGTGATGCTGACGCCCGCCGAGTTCCAGCGAGCAGCGGAGAGCGACGATTTCTTCCTCGTCATCGTCTCGGGGCTGGAGGCCGGAACCGCCCCCGTCTCCGTACGCATCATCCCCCAGCCGCTCCAACAACTGACTTGCCGTCCGAGCAGCAGCGTGACGGTCACGGGAATCAGAGGGGCGCACAGCCGGGTGTACCAACTCGAGGAGGATAGATAGGTCAGCCAGCCGTGGCGTTCCGAGACGTGGCGCCCGAGGCGATCACATTCGCCAAGAGCCATGTGTGCAGCCCGGCGACGGCTCGAGAACTGGCATGTCGGCGCCCAGCCCTTGAATCGGAGGTGGTGCTGTTGAGCAGTCTTTGACGGGCGACGGTTGCGAGCCTCGCGGACAGCCTGTCCCAGCCGCCCTCGCCCTTCGGACTGCCCAGCTCTCTGACGCCGTGGGCACTCAGTTTCCGTACTCTCGTAGCACGCCTCTAAGCCCACCACTCCGTAGGCATCTCCCGCACGAGGTACCTCCACGGATCGTTCCGAAGAGCCGGTGGTGGGTCTTCCTCGTACAACAGGCGAGAGACCTCCTGGCAGACGAACTGCGTGAGGCCACGGAGGGTCACCCGCAGGTGCTCCCAGCCGTGCGTGTCCTCGACGACTTCCACGAACCGTTCTGGACGACGCGCAGCGTCCGCGACGTGTGACAGGGCGTTCCGGCGACCCCCGAAGCGGGTGAAGTGGTTGTTGAGCTGGGAGAAGACTGGCTGTGAGAGCAACGGCCGCGATTCCGCAAGCAGTTCCAGGAGCGCTCGGCCGCCATCCCCGGCCCCCGGTTTCAGTGCCTCTGCGATCCCGTAACCGCGCCAGTAAGTGGACGTCTGCATCATCTCGGGCCACGGCTCGGCCATGCCCTCCAGCGCGAGGACGTGGTTGACGAGCCCGAGGTACGCCGCGACGAGGTTTTCGTCGTCAGGCAGGCTTGCCGGAGCGACGGGGTCGACTGGTACGTCAGTAGAACTCAGGCTGACGACTTTACCGAGAGTCCACCCGTATATGACCGGGTTGAGGACCGATGCCAGAGGCATCTTTAGATCGGGAACCTCGCTGACCGCACGCCTATGGACGTTCGCCCTGAGAGCCGAACTCAGCGTGTTGTCGTCGCCTGTGTTGCGAAGGCCGGCCAGTACCCAGGTAGCCAGGAGGGCATGCTCGACACTCCCGACCGAGACGTTCCCGACGCCTTCCGCACCGGCCAGTTCCAGCTGCATCGCCCAGTACTCGTCGTAGGCGTCGGCAGCGGTACTCAGCCAGTCGGGGGCGTACCCAATCTCGCTCAGCCGCTCCTCGAGGTCGTCGTACCGCTGCTTGTCCGCGGCAAGCAACCGGTACAGCTCGGCGAAGACGAGGGGCGAAAGCGTGCAGCTCATGCGGTCCACAAGACCTGCTCCAATTGGTCCGCCAACCCCACGTCCGGCTCGACGTCTCCTTCGAACTCGAGGGCTTCTGCTGGGATCGGGAATCTCTCGATGTCCGTCCTCCGCAAGGACGGAACCGTCACGCCCCGCAAGAACATGCGCCTCCTGGTCTGCCCCTCGCGCCCGTTCAGGAAGTACGCGAGCGCAGGTCCTTGTGACTGGTCATGCAGCCGGAGGACGAAGACGCCCGGATCCGCGACGGCCGGGCGTTGCGCGACGGTGGCGTACGAGTACTCGCCCACGCGGGCGATCAGGAGGTCGCCCGGGGCGATGAGGGTGACGGTGGTGGACTGCGGCGCGGCCCATCGCCGGGTCGGACGGCCCCCCAGGACACTCACGTCCACGACCGGAAGCGTGCCCGGCAGTTCCGTCGGCACCTCGAAGCCGCGGGTTGAGCGGGACGGCTTCATCTCCCGTACGAAGGAACCGAGCGGTTCGCCGTCCTCCAGGAGCTCGGGACGAGGAGTGGCGAGCATGATCCCCCAGTCGTCTCGGAGCCGAAGGTCAGCCGTGACCCACCACGTCGACTCCGACGGCTCCTCCTCGCGATGCGTTCCCGCCTCGATCGAAGCCAGCACTCTGTCGAGCCGCTGGACCTCCACAAGGGGCGGCAGGGGCACGCCCATCTCCAGCAGATCCGGCGTCTTCACGGACGCCATAGTGGTACCTGTGGCCAGCGACGCCCGACGAGCCTGTCCCGCCCGCGAGTTCAACACGGCCCAGATCCACCGGGAAAACACCGGATCGAGAGGCCGGAGGGCTGTGAACCGGGATGAGAGGAGCGCACCGTTCAGCCGGTCGTCGACAAGAACGGCCGGCCCGGACGGCGAGGGCGGCACCAGGACATCACCACGCCGAAGCCCGCGCGTTCCGACGGTGAATGCCTTGCCTTGGTACTTGGTGCTCCGCCGCCGAATCGCCCCGGTCCGCGCCACCAGGCCGGCGGGCGTGATGACTGGGGAACCAGCGGTCGCGACACTCCCCGCCCGGACACTGGTAACGAGTTCACGCAATGGGACCACCGGCGCCGCTGTCGGCCAGGCGAAGGTGGAACCAACCAGGCGTCCTGGATCCCAGTCGGCCTCGCCCCGCAGATCAACTGTCAAGAAGCTGCTCATGACCGTCCTGCGGTACGTGGCCGGTCGTCTTCTGCGTCGACGAACTCCAGGACGGCATTCAGCCCGGGACCTTCCGGGCCGAGTTGCGTCTCCCAGTCCTCACCGAGATGGGCGACCAGCGTCTCCGCAGGCTCAGTGCGGTCGATGACGACGAGAACGGAACGGACACCGGTGCCTGTGATCGCTCCTGCCGGAAGCCCGATAAGAGCGGCTACGTGGAAGTTCTCGGCCAGGAACATCCTGTACGCCGCGTACCGGTCCGCGAAGGTGAACGAGTGAGCGATATGCAGGACAGCGCGTCCTCCGGGCTTCAGCGCCCGCACACACTTGTCCAGCGCTGCGACATTGCCGTCGGACGTGGTCGATCCGTCCAGGAGAGGGTGGCGGTCGGCCAGGGAGAGACCGACAGGCGGCGCCGTGACAACGACGTCGGCATCCGCGAGGTCCCTCTGGAAAGAGTCGCCCTTCTCGATCACCACGTGCCTCGGCGCGTCCCGACCGATCCCTGCCGCGAGTTCGGCGAGCTGTGCGTCGAACTCGTAGCCGATGAACTCCGCCGCGACGCCTTGCTCCGCAGCACGGTCCAAGGCCGTCCAGAGGAACGATCCGGTTCCGCAGAACGGATCCAAGACGGTGCCAGCCAGATGCTTCTCAACCAGCGCCGAAACGGCGGAGGCAACCACTCGGGGTGAGCTGAACTCTCGGTGTCTGCCACGAGAGGCGAACTCGGTCAACGCGTCCCGCTTCGCGCGCCAGAGTACGTCTGCCCGAACCGGCACGAACCCACCGTCGGGCAGTTCGATACCCGGCCTCCCATTTCGGGAAGACGTCAGGACGTCCCCGGAAGGAAAGTACCGGTCGGCTGAGACCCCGGAGTTGCGGAGACGGTCCGCCTCGAACCACAGACGTTGCACCAGGAGGGAGGTAGCCAGCGACCGGTCGGTGACCAAGCCTTGGGAGCCGTGCTCGGGCGGAGTCGGGCCGTCGACCGGCTGCAAGGAACGGACACCACGGTCGGCCTTGAACCACTGCCCATTGATCACCGCGTAGTGCTCGAGCGTACCCAGCAGGTCCCGGCTGCCCGCCAGGGAGGGAAGGACGAGCTCGGGCTGCCGGAGCTTCTTGTTCTTGTACTCGACAACCGCCCACGGCACGAGTTCCCCGTCGGCATTCGACGCCCACGCCAGTACATCCGGCCGAAGGTTCGACAAGTTTTCAAGCCGCGGCTCGACCTGCAGAATCGTGTAGCCGACGGCACGCATCGCGGCACGAACCTCAGCGATGTCGGACCTGTGATTCGGCATGGGGCTCCCCTCCCTTCTGCTGCCTTCCGCAACAAGGCAGCCCGGCAGGCTATCGCGTCTGATCATGCCCTGCCAACAGAGGCGCGACCGGTACGGAGGCCGGTCCGCGCCTTCGACTCGAGCACCGGTGTCGAGGCTGGGGCGCGATTGGCCCGTGCGGCCCCGGAGATACGAAGTGACACTGGCGTTCAACCTGCACCCTTCCGTCCGGTACATGATTCACGCGGTGGAACTCGTCTGGACGGTCCGGTCAGGGTGGTGTGCTCAGTAGGTCGACCGTCCGCTTCAGTCGCTGGCAGAAGAGGGCGTCGATCGCCAAGCCGGTTCGGACCTTGTCAAGCGTCAAACGAGAGCAGGCGGCGGCCGTGCCCGCTTGCTGTCGAAACGGCCTCAGGCAGCGGAGGGGTGGTGCGCGATCAGTGCCCGCGTGAGATGTTCGGCGACTTCCTCGGCTCCGGCCTGCAGGGCCGCCAGGGTGACGGACTCGTCGGGTTCGGTACGCAGGGCGAATGACCTGCCGAAGCCAGCCAGACTGGCTTTGCGCCGTGACTGACGTGGGTCGAAGGTATCGATGCTGGTCATAGCGGGCTCCGACACGCCAGCAGCCACCACGATGCGGTCCTGCCTGACGATGTTCAACGAGCCGGTGAACTTGAGCAGTTCGGCGATCTGCTTGGGCAGGGCATTGGGATCGAGGATCGGCCCCATACTGTCCTGGGGGAGCAGGGCCCGGGTGGAGAGCTGGCCCGTCTTGTACAGGCGGACCTCTACGAGCTGGCCCGGACGGGGCGTGTCCCACGAACGGGGGCGGCTGGCCGGGACGGAGACTGCCATATGGTCCTGCGATCGGGAAGAGCTGAGGGGGACATCGTCCTCGACCATACCGGTGAGGCGCACACGGCCCGGCAGCGAGCGGCCGAGCGCCTCCAGTTCCCTAGCCGAGTAGCCAGCAGAGTCCAGTGGTAGGACGTGCAGTTCCAGAAGGGTGGTCACGCCGGCGGTCTGCAGGCCGCCTGTACCCTCCTCGAGAGTCCAGTGCAGGGCGGGTGGCTGGGCCAGCTTGGCGAAGGCCAGGGGGGACGGGCCCGACTCCAGCTCCCGGATCTTCCCGGCGACCTTAGGGAGCAGGTCCGCGGCCGTGCGGAAGCTGTCGCGGAATACGCCGGTGGCGTACGCCTCCACTACGCGTACGAACTCGTGCTGGCTGGGCTCGAAGGTCACGTCCAGCTTGCGATAGACGAGGCGGGGCATACCTGCTTGCTGGGCTGCTACCCACTCGTCATGGGTTGCTGACTGCCCTGTCTCGGGGAACATGTGGCCGTAGTTCGGGCCTAGGAGGAAGAGGCATGCGTCGGCGGTCGACAGAGCTTTCAGGCAGGCTTCCCGGCTCGGCGTGGTCTGAGCTGAGAAGTCCTCGAACCGGACCGGGGTGTGACCGAGAGCGCGGACCAGCCCGTCAAGGGCGTCACGCTCCTCCTCCAGACCCTTGCGGGCACTGCTGATGAAGATCCTCACGCTACGGTGTCTCCACTGCTGAGGGTTCTGATGTGAGGCGAACCGGGTGGCTGGTGCCGGCATTCAACTGGGGGTTTGATGGCCGAGACGTCGGAAGAGGCGATACGCGCCTATTGGAAGGAGCACCGCGAGCAACTGCGGCAGTGTGAGACCCAGCGCTCCACATTGACGAACCTCCTGCTCATCGTCACGGCAGCCCTGAGCGGTCTGATCGTCCAGCAGAAGTTCACGCTGAACGTCATGCCTTTGTGCCTCTTCGTCGCGACGACTGGAGTCTACGGGGCTGTGGCGGTGGCCAAGTACTACGAGCGGGCCTCCTACCACCTCACCCAGGCACGGGCGTTGACCCGAGACCTGGCGGACCGGGGCGTGCTGGGGTCCGATGAAGGGCTCGCCCGAGCACGCGCGGCGCACTACCGCGAGTTTCCCCGGCTGCACCGCATTCGGCTTCACCGCCTGTGGGTAGGGCTGCACCTCGCTATAGCCCTGTACGGGCTCTCCCTCCTTCTCGTCTGTGTGATTGTCGCCTGACGACTCAGGGAGAAGGAGCACAACACATGTGCGGCGCTCTGGTGCGGTCAATTGCCGCCTGAGCAGAGGCTGTCGCCCTGCCTGCCTGGATCCTGTGGTCCGCTCCGCTCCTTCGCGGCACCGCCAGTATGTCTGCACAGCACTCCCCTGCTCTGAATCAGGGACCGCTCGCTAGTACGGCCATCAGCCGCCGCCCCTCCGCGGCGCTTAGACTCTCACCGTGGTAGGAGAGGACGCCCACTTAAAGGGAATCTCGGGAGCGAAGAGAGCCAAGCTCTACCTCGAGGGCACGATGCGGATCTGTGGGGCCTTCGCGAACACGGACTCGGACGCCTGGGCGAGGAAACTGACACTCGCCTGGCCGGAGGGCGGACAGACCTTCTCCTTCGACCTGGGCGGGTCGATGCGGGGCGCCCCGTACCATGGCGACCAGTTCTGCGCGGAGGTCAAGCACTATCAGGGGCCGGCGGACCAGGGCACTCACTTCGTCGAGTTCCTCGCCAAGTGCTACGTCGCGCACCAGGAGAAGTACCTCTTCGGTGATCACTACATGTGGATCACCTGGGCCCCCTTCAATGTGAACAGTTGGTCGCAACTACACGAGCCGCAAAGGATCGAGTCCGCTGTCGTCCAACACCGGCAACGCATCTTCGGTGACGTCTCCGAGGACGAGGCCAGGAAGAGGATCGACGCGAACGCGGTCCAGAGCGTGTCCGAGCGCGTGTGGCGCATCGTCCTGTCAAAGAAGCAGGAGGGTTTGCTGCCCCTCACCGAGTGGCGGGCCATCCTGGCGCACGAGCTGACCCTAAAGGGGGAGTGGTGAACGCCGTCGCATCGTCGATCGCCGAGGCACTCGAGGCGGACGACCCATACCGCTCGTTCGCCGAAATCAAACGACTCCTCGAACAGCACCTTCGGCAGATCAATCCGCAGATCCGGACCAGGAGCACCGGATACTACAACCACACCCACATGCCGGACCTGGTCATGCGATGGCCGCACGACGACGACCTCAGCGACCGATACGTCTACCTGCGCAGCACGACGGACGCGGACGAGCTCGGGTTCGACATCAGGCGCCTTGCTCGCCAGGACCGGCCCATTGTTCTGGCGCTCGGCGCTCTCCGCCCGTCCTTCGACGCCCGCACCCTGGATTCGCTCGCGATCGACCACCACACCCTGGTCTTGGACTTGGCGGCTTTCGCGGAGCTGACCGCTGGCGAGTCGGCCGACGCCGCGTTGAGGCGTCTGATCGCGAACACCGTCATTGAAGGCGGCCAGGGCCTCCTTGACGAGCGCTCCGTATCCCGGCTGGCCCGTGCCATGACGACCGGCGCGCAGGCAGCCCGCCGCGGTGAGCATGAGGGGACTGAGGACGCGCTTGCCTTTGCCTCGGACACGCTGTCCCCACCGATCGCGCGCCGCCTGACGGCCTTCTTGGGTACCTTATGGCGCGCTAGTGGTGCACCGGTAGCCGCACTCGAACGCGCTCCCAAATATCCGCAGCAACTGGACGAGTCGTCGCTCGATTACCTCCTCGAAGGCCAGGAGATCCCTGATGGCAACTTCTGGAGCCGTATCGCCCGTGAGATCACTCTGACCGATCTGCTGCGGCACGGAAGGATCACCGCCACCGACAATCTCCAGCACCTCATGCGCGCCGCGCTGAGCACATGGAACGCCCGGGTATGCGGCGTAGCCCCCTCCTCCGTCGCCGCTCGCCGTGGCGCAGCCCCCCTGCACTGGACTACGGGCGAGGGAGTCCTGAGCTTCGACGCGCCCGGCTTCGTTCTCACGCTCGCACAGAAGGTCGACCACCTGACATCGTCGGCGGCACGAGCGGTGTACGAACTGCCGGCCCTCGACGAGGTCGGCAATCGTCTGCCGCTCCTAGGGCTGAGCCTCAAGGCCATCACACTGGTCAACGGTGGCGGAAAGGTGGCGTACGAAGGAGAGGTGGGTGCCTTGCATGGGGACCGTCTCCGCCACCTCAGTGAATCTCTCGGACCTGGAACCCTGGTCAAGACACTCGAAGCAGCCCTGCCGCCAAGTGGCGTACCGGTGAGGTACAACTTCTCCACCCGGACCGCCTCGGTAAAACCACCCCGCGGCAGTGTCCCCCTACTGGAGCTCGTGAACACGTCCATTCGACTCTTCACGGACCTATCCCACGCGGAGGAGGAACGCCTCGTCGAGGTGATCCCGTCGGGCGGCCGCACCCTGCATGCTGGAATCGATCACGACATGCAGGGGACAGAGCCCCCCGCCGACTGACGCGCGGCGGGTCCACAGTGGGCGCACCGACACGACTCCACCGCGTGAGGCTCCGTACCGGGGGAGGTGCTGCCGTACTGCGGGTAGCCATGCCACGCCAGATTGTCCGTGCCGATCCGACGTACGGCCGTGACGCTCATTTGACGCTCCGGGCGCCCGCTGGCCCTCATTCGGGATCCGAAAGCCTATCTGACCTGCTGTTTTAACGCTTGCGTCCAGGCCGACATCTTTCCGATGACCCACCACGTGGAGTGCGTGGCGATCCTGAAGCCCATCGCAAAGGGCGCCTGACCTGCGGTTTGTGGCCCAGGTGGGTTGCTCGACCTGTTTTCCTCCGTACAGCGGGCCGGGTGACGCAGTGCTTGTTCAAACTCGCCTGACCTGGGGCCGGCAGGTTGCCCTCCAGCTGCTCCCGGGCCGTCCGGTCGCGGACGCCCAGGACGTCACCCCGCACGGACTCGGTGCGAATCGGTGCGCGGCACGTCCCGGGTGCTCCGATCCGCTTCAGCTGCCGATGGGCGCGACCCCTGAGGGAGCCGGGACCAGTCGGTACCCGCCGTCCTCGCGTCGCACGTGTCCGGCGGTCGGCGGCGGGAAGTGGCTCCCAAGCAGGAGGGTCGACGTACCGGCCAGTGAGCCGAGCACCTGGTTCCGGGTCCTGGCCGCGAGTTCGGGAGCGACGTCCACACAGCTGCAGAGCTCCGGATGCGCCATCTGGACCGGGTGGTGGATGCTGTCGCCGGTGACCAGCGCGGTCTCGCCACGGCTGCTCAGTTCCACCGCTACCTGCCCCGGTGTGTGGCCGGGGGTGGGCAGCAGACGGATGCCCGGCGCGACGTCCGTGCCCTCGTCCGCGACATCGATGAGGTCGAACAGACCTGCTTCCCGGACGGGATGGACCGAGTCCCGGAACATCTGCCGACGCGCCTCCTCCATGTCGACACCCGCCCAGTAGTCCCACTCGGTGCGTGAGGTGAGATAGCGCGCGTTCGGGAAGGTGGGCACCCAGGCGTCGCCCTCGGCACGCGTGTTCCACCCCACGTGGTCGGCGTGGAGGTGGGTCAGGACCACGACGTCAACGCTCTCCGGCGCGAAGCCCGCCGCCCGTAGCCGTGCTTCGTAGTCGCTGTTCAGGTTGTGCCAGGCGGGGTTGGAGCGCCGCTTCCCGTTTCCTATGCCGGTGTCCACCAGCAACCGCATGCCGTCCACCTCGACGGCGAAGCTGTGACTCGCCAGGCGCGGGACGCCTTGTTCGTCGGCGAATTCGGGGCTCAGCCAGGGGGTCCGGCTCACGAGGTCGGGGGTTGCCCCGGGCAGCAGCCACGGACCGGTCTGGGCGGGCAGGGCCACTTCGTCGATGCGTCGTACGGTGTGGTTGCCCACCGTCCAGGAGGAGGCGGGGGGAGTAGTGGACCTGGTCGTTTGCGATGAGGTGAACACGAAGACCTTCCTTACCTGTTGTGGGTCGTGAGGACGGAGATGTCTGGAGCGGGGATGTCCCGTGAGACGGATGTGTGGTTGCTCGTTGCCGGGCGGGAGTGGGCGTCCTCGGACGGTGTCCGGCGCCGACTGCGCAGCGGCGCGGTCAGCGTCGCGACTGCGACGGTCGCCAGTACGGCCACGCAGCCGGCGTGGGCCAGTGCTGCCGCACGCAGTCCGAAGCCGGCGGTGAGGGCGCCGGCGCCGATGGCGGGCAGACTCATCGCCAGGTAGCTGAGTACGTAATAGGAGGCGAGCGTGCCGCCCTTCTCCCGGGCCGGTACCGAGTCGACGACCGCGCGCAGCGCACCCTGGGAGACGGCTCCGAAGCCGAACCCGGCCAGCGCCGCGCCGGTGAAGACAAGTACGGGGTCGGCGAGAAAGAGGGCACCCAGGGTCAGGACGGCCGCCGGAATCACCGCGCAGCTCCCGAGAAGAGCGGAGACGTCGGCACGCATCCTGCGTGTGAAGTACACCGTCGGGGCGGCGACGGCCGTCAGCGTGAAGAAGACCAGGCCGCCGGCGTATTCGGGTCCGTCGGGGGAGATGAGCCGTGTGAAGCCCGGCCCCAGGGACGAGTAGAAGCCGCCGAGTGCCCAGACGGCGACGACGCCGGCGCCGTTGAGCAGGAGAGCGTGGGCGGCCACCGACGGCAGCGCCAGGTGGGGCCGCATCGAGCGCAGTGCTCCGGGACGGCGGCGGACGGTCTCGGACGTCGAGACCAGGGCGATGGCCTGCGCGGCGAACACGGCGATCAGGGCCGCGTACACCGTGATCGCCGGGACGGGGGCGAAGCGCACCATGAGGGTGGCTGCCAGGACGCCGGCCGCCATGCCCGTCACCGGCGCGATGCTGTTGGCCAGAGCGGGGCGCCCCGGCCGGGCAGGGTCTTCCAGGTCGAGGAGAGCCGCACCTGCTGCGCTGGTCGCCGCGCCGGTCGCAATGCCCTGCAGCACGCGGGCGCCGATCAGGGTGGTCAGGCCGTCGGCCGTCGCGAACAGGGCCATGGAGGCGACCTGGACCGCGAGCGCGCCCAGGAGCACGGGGCGGCGTCCGACATGGTCGGAAAGGGTTCCGCTCGTCAGCAGTGCGATCAGGAGTGCCAGGGCGTAGGCGCTGAAGACCACCGTGATGTCGAGGGCCGACAACTGCCACTGAGCCTGGTAGTGGGGGTACAGCGGGGTCGGCGCGCTGGATGCGGCGAGCAGCGCGATGAGGATCGAGGTGTGCAATGCGAACGGTAGGCGTCCGGATGGGGAGATGCGGGGAGGCGTGAGGCCCGCGGGGACGCTCTGCATGAGGGTCCTTCCCGTGCTAAAGCGATTCGTTTGCTTTAAGGCACCGTAGGTCCTACGATCGACTAAAGCAAATGATTCGCGTTTGTGGTGGCCGGAGGTCCTGTACAAGCCCCGGCCCGTCGCGCCGCACGGATCCGGAAGGAAGCCATGACCAGCGAACTCACCCCCCAAGAGGCAGCCCGAGGGGCGCTGCGGGCGGGGCTCCCCCTCGGGGACGGCCGACATGAAGAAGTGGCCATGACGGCCAACTACATCCACTCCGTGATCGGCACGTTGCGCGAGCTCGATTTCGGCGAGACCCCTCCCGCGTCCTCCTACCGAGCCGGACAGGGGAGCGCCGATGCAACCGTTTGAGCTGTCGCTGACCGAGGCCTCCCGTGCGGTGCGCGCACGGGAGCTGTCCCCCGTCGAACTCACCGAATCGGTGCTCGCCCGCATCGCCGCCGTCGAAGGACGGCTGGGCGCCTACGTCACCGTCGCCGCCGACGCGGCCCTGGCCGCAGCGGTCCGCGCCGAACGGGAGATCTCCGGAAGCGGACCGCGCGGGCCGCTGCACGGGATCCCCATGGCGCTCAAGGATCTGATCGACGCAGAGGGGATGCCCACCACGGCGAGTTCGCACGTCCGGGCAGGGCACGTGGCGGAACGCGACAGCCGGGTGGCCGAACGGCTCGGCGCCGCCGGGGCAGTCCTCCTGGGCAAGACGCACACGCACGAGTTCGCCTACGGCCTGACCACTCCGCAGACGAACAACGCCTGGGACCACAACCGGGTTGCGGGCGGCTCGAGCGGCGGCTCGGCGGTGGCTGTCGCCGCCGGCGGGGCGACGTTCGCCATGGGCACGGACACGGGCGGTTCCATCCGGGTCCCCGCGGCCCTGAACGGCGTCGTGGGCCTCAAGCCGACCTACGGCCTGGTCCCACGCACAGGCGTGACCTCGCTGTCCTGGTCCCTGGACCATGTGGGCCCTCTCACCCGCACCGTCCAGGACGTCGCGCTGGTGCTGTCGGCGACCGCCGGCCACGACCCGCGCGACCCCGCGAGCGTGTCCGGCCCCGTGCTGGACCGCTTCCCGGGAGGCGACCTGCGAGGACTGAGGGTCGGCGTACCGCGGAACCACTACTTCGACCGGGTCACGCCCGAGGTCGAGGAGTCCGTACGCGGCGCGATCGAGCGGCTGGCGGAGCTGGGGGCGGAGCTCGTCGACGTCGAGATCCCGATGGCGCGCTACATCCAAGCCGTTCAGTGGGGGCTGATGGTTCCCGAGGCCACCGCGTACCACGAGCGGTCGCTGCGGGCCACCCCCGACCTGTACGCGGCCGACGTTCGCATCCTGCTGGAGGCCGGCGAACTCACCTCTGCGGGCGACTACCTCCGCGCCCAGCGGGCCCGCACCATGATGCGAGACGCCTGGGCTCGCATGTTCGACGGAATCGACGTCCTCGCCGCGCCGACGGTGCCGATGACCGCCGCCGAGGCGGGGCAGGACGCCGTCGAGTGGGCCGATGGCACGACCGAGGCCGTGTCGGACAGCTACGTCCGCCTCTGTGCCCCCGCCAACATCACCGGCGTCCCGGCCCTCACCCTGCCGGTCGGTCACGACCGCGCCGGACTGCCGATCGGTATGCAGCTGATGGCGCGCCCCTTCCACGACGCGACGGTGCTCCGGGTGGGCCGGGTCTACGAGGAGTCTGTGGCCAGCGCGGGACGGCTTGCTCCCCTCGCTGCCTGAGGGAGGGCGGACGTTCCAGCCGACATGCGGTTGCGTCGCCGCAGGGCGTCCGCCGTGCTCGGGCGCCCGGATGCGTGGCCCTGCGGGTCGCCGACGCAGGCCACCGCCTAGAAGCGACAAATTCGCATTAAGGTGGATCGCATGAGTCCCAAGCCCATGGCCCGGCCCGGCGGGCGCAGCGCACGCGTACAGCAGTCCGTCCATGCGGCGGTACGTGAACTCGTAGGGGAGGTGGGCCGCGACGCGCTCACGGTCCCGATGGTGGCCACTCGGGCGGGCGTGACCCCCTCCACGATCTACCGTCGTTGGGGCGACCTGCAGGAACTCCTGTCCGACGTGGCCGTCGAACGACTGCGCCCGGAAACGGATCCGGCCGATCTCGGAAGCCTGCGGGCCGATCTCGACGCGTGGGCGGAACAGTTCCTCGACGAGATGGCCTCGCCGACCGGGCGTGCCTACATCCGGGACGCCCTGGTCGGCGACCCCGACGGCACCAATGCCGGTCGGTGTTCGGCGTATGCCGCAGAGCAGATCGACGCCGTGTTGGCCCGTGCGGTGCGGCGGGGGGAGCCGGTGCCCGAGACGGAACTGCTGATCGACCGTGTCGTGGCGCCGATCATGTACCGCATCCTCTTCCGCCCTGGCCGACTGGACGCCGCATACGCGCGCGAGCTCGTGACGAACGCCGTGTACGCCCTGCAGATCGAGGCCGGCGCTCGCCCCACCCAGGCCGCCGCCCCTCGACGCGCGTGCCGGCCCTCCGGGGCATGACCCGGATATCGGGGACCCCGCGTCCCGTGGCGAGGCGGATCCACCTCAGAGGTCGAGGAGCCGCCACGCGGTGAGCGCGATCCTGGCCCGTGTCAGTCCCGTGGGTTCGGTGAGCTCGATGTCCAGGGTCTTCGCGATCTGTTCGAGGCGGCGGGCGATGCTGCTGTGGTGCAGGTGGAGCAGGTCGGCGGCCCTGCGGAGGGAGCCGGTGGCGCAGTAGGTGTCCAGCGTCTCCAGGTCTTCCGGGTTGTCGGCGATGCGGGCGATGGCGGCCACGTCGGCGTTCTCCCGCGCAGTCTCCTGGGGCACCTCGGCCAGGAGCGCCAGCGCGCCCAGGTCGGCGTGGCGGATGACGGGTTCGCGCGGGGTCGTGAAGCGAAGGGCGATGCGCGCCTCCCGCCAGGACCTATCGGGGCTGTCGGCGGCGCCGATGCCCGCGCGTACGCCTGCCGGGAACCGCGCCGGGTCCACGGAGGTGGCCAGGATGACGCCGACGTCGGCGAGCGGCGCCGCCTTCACCTGGCGGCCCGGGCAGATCAGGCCGCCGATCCTGTCGAGTTGCAGCTGCGAGCGTACGGCGACGACGTGGAGGGGCAGTTCGGCAGCGAACCCCAGGAGCCGCAGGGCCCGGGCCCTGGCCGCGTCGTCGCCGTCCGAGCTGATCGCCAGTTCGGCGAGGGCGGGGTCGGCCATGGTGGTGCGGGCCGGGCCGTACCGCTCGGCGACGGCCGCGGCGGCGATGGCGAGCCTGTCGAGGAGCACTTCGTCGAGCGGGTTCGGCGGGCCGGGGCGTTCCAGCCACACCCTGCCCATCTCCTCCTCGTCGAGCGTGATCGGCGCTGTGGTGGACGCGGGGGCCGGCGGGGCGGACGCCGGCCTGCCGTCGGGCGAGACGCGGGTCGCCCGCCCCGTGCCGTGCAGCCGTATCCCGGCCACGCACTCGGCCAGGCCCGCCGAGGCCCGGGCGAGCGCCGGGAGATCCACCCGTCGGCGCATCAGCGTGTCGTAGAACGCGACGATGCGCATCGCCCCGTCGACGTACGGATCCAGTCCCGACAGCCGAACGGCCAGTGCCTCCATGGCAGAAGGATAGAAGGAGGGGGTGCGCCGATCGGTGCGTGATCGGGGCGGGACGCGCGACGGATGGCGGGTGACTCCCCGGGTTGACGACCGTGAGGATGGTCGTCATGGATCCCGAACTCGAAGCATTCATACCGTTTCTCCCGCAACTCGACATGAACGATCCGGTCACCGCACGCAAGGAGTTCGCCGAGCGTGCGGCTGTGGCGCCGGTACCGGACACCTCGGACATGGAGGTCGAGGACCGCACGGTGTCCGCCGATCCGGACGTGGCGGTCCGGGTCTACCGCCCGCACCGGGCACAGGGCGCCGTCGTATGGCTGCACGGCGGCGGCGGAGTCTTCGGCGACCTGGACACCGAGCATCCGTGGGCCGCCCGGATCGCGTCCCTTTCCGGGGCGGTGGTGATCTCGGTGGGCTATCGCCTGGCGCCCGAGGACCCGTTCCCGGCAGCCTTCGACGACGCCTACGCCGCACTGACCTGGACGGCCGAGCACGCGGACGAACTCGGCATCGACCCGGCGCGGATCGCGGTCGGCGGGCACAGCGCCGGAGCGAACCTCGCGGCCGCGGTGGCGTTGCGGGCGCGTGACGAGCAGGGACCGTCGATCCGCTTCCAACTGCTCAACCAGCCGGGGCTGGACGACCGGCAGGAGACGTGGTCGGCGCGGAACTTCACCTGCACCCCCTGGTTCGACCGCGACAAGCTCGCCGCGGCGTGGCGGCACTACCTGGGCTCCCGGCCCGCCACACCGTACGCCGCCCCCGCGCGGGCCGCCGATCTGTCCGGGCTGCCACCGGCCTACATCGCCACCGCGGAGTTCTGCCCGAACCGCGACGAGGGCATCGCCTACGCGCTGCGCCTGATGGAGGCGGGCGTGTCGGTCGAGCTCCACCAGTGGCCCGGCACCTTCCACGGATCGCAGGCTCTTCTGTTCGCCGGGGTCTCGCAGCGCCAGAACGCCGAACTCGGCGCCGCTCTGCGCCGCGCCCTGGCCCATTGATCCGTACACGTCGAGAGGCACGGGGAGCGTCCCCGTCGCCTGCACTCATTGATCACGAGAGGACGGCTGTCTTGAACATCCGACTGGCGATGTGTGGAAGTGTGGCCGCGCTGAGCGTCTGCGCGGGCACGGTGGCGGCGGCTCCCGCATCCGACGAGGCACATTCCGTGGCGGCCGGCGGCACGAGCCCGTCGTCCCCCTTCCGTCCCGCGGAGCTGAAGTCCGCCCTGGACGGTGTCCACCGTGCCGGGATACCGGGGGTGTACGCCGAGGTACGCGAGGGCGGCCGGACATGGCGCGGCGCTTCCGGGGTCGCCGATGTCACGACCGGCCGTCCCGTCACGCCCGGCATGCGGCAGCGCGTCGGGAGCATCACCAAGACCTTCACCGCCGCCGCGGTCATGCAGCAGGTCGAGCAGGGCCGGATCCGGCTCGATGCGCCGATCGGTGACTACCTGCCGCAGCTGGTGCCGGGAGAGCGCGGCCGGAAGATCACGGTGCGGATGCTGCTCAACAACACCAGCGGCATCCCCGATTACATCCGATACGCGTTCCCGTCCCTCCAGACCGGCTCGCCCGAGAGCCTGGACGACAACCGGTTCAGGCAGTTCCGCCCGGCCGAGCTGATCGAGCTGGGGCTCAACGCGCCTCCCACCGGCGAGCCCGGAGGCCCCACAGGGGTGTACTCCAACACCAACTACCTGCTCCTCGGCCAGCTCCTGGAGCACGTGACCGGTACCCCGGCCGAGGAGTACATCACCCGGAACGTCATCGAGCGCGCCGGCCTCCGGCACACCGGGTTCCCGACCGGGACGCGGATCCAGGGGCCGCACTCACGGATGTACGAGGCCCTGTGGGGACTGCTCGACCCGCCGCGCGACTACAGCGTCTACAACATGTCCTGGACGGGGACGGGGGCCGCCCTGGTGTCGACCACGGACGATCTCAACCGCTTCTTCGGCAAGCTGCTCGACGGCAAGATAGTCAACCGGTCGTCGCTGGCGGAGATGCAGCGCACGGTCCCGGTCATCGCCCTGGACGGATCGACGATCCAGTACGGCCTCGGTCTGCACAAGGTCGACATCCCGGACTGCGGCACCTTCTGGGGCCACGACGGCACCGTCTGGGGGGCCGGAACGATCTCCCTGACCCGGGCCGACGGCAAACGCCAGATGTCGGTCGCGGTCAACCTCCAGAGGTGGAACACGCCGGACTCCTCGGGGGAGCCGCAGCACCATCCCATCGACGAAGCGCTGAAGACGCTGTACGGGGAGTCGATGTGCGGCGACGGTCAGGCCCGCGCGGCCTGACCGTCCGCCCGGGGATCCCCTCACTCCACGTCGTCCGCCACCCAGTCCCTGATGAGCGACTGAGCCACCTCCATGAGCTGTCGATGGGCCAGTGGCTGGAGATGGGAGAGGAGATTGCGGGCGTCGCAGAGGATGTCCAGGCGGCGCCGCTGCTCGGTGGTGAGGGTGAGGAGGCGGGAGGCGCGCTGGAGGTCGGCCACCTCCAGCTCGACCAGAGGGGCGGCGGGGAGCTGCTTCTTGACCTGGTACTGGGAGCGGGCCTGCTCGCGGAAGTAGTCGAGGCTGATCTCCTTGCGCAGGAGGTCGGGCACCAGATCGATGAAGGCGGTGCGGGCCTCGTTCACCAGGGGCAGCAGGACGCGGTTCTGGGCGTGGCAGACGAGGGTGCGCAGCTCCGTGGAATCGGGGTCGAGAAGGTGGTGACCGAGGACAGGACGGACATGGCCGTCCCAGCTGTCGACGGTGCCGGTCGACCAGGCGTCACGTAGTTCCGCGGAAGGGGCGGAGGCGTGGGCGGTGGACATGCGGCGGGGCCAGGTCCGGTCCAAGACCGCCGCCTCGCCGGGGAGGATGCCGGCCAGGGCGCGGCGCAGGGAGTCCAGGTCGCCGCCCTTCCAGGTTTCCCGGAGGGCGAGTGCACTGTCGATGTCGGGGCCGCAGACCTCGGCGACGACAGCGTCGGTCACCCGGTGGAGCAGTGCCTCGGCGGCCCCCGCGTTCGGACGGGGCCGCCAGGCGAGCAGAACCTCACTGTCGAGGCGGGTCCAAACCCGCCACCACCAGTGCAGGGTGACGTGGTCGTGGCTCGGGCCGACGCCGAAGGCCCTGCTGGGCAGGTCGCCCGTGCGGGCGGCGATGAGGAAGCGGGGGCGGTGTCCCGCGTCGAGACCCTCGTCTCGGAAAGTGGCATGGGCGGTGCGGAGCAGTCGGCCCGTCTCCTCGGGGGAGTCCTCGTCCCAGCCGCGTACCACGATCAGCGGCGGCGCGCTTGGTAGGGCGTCGTGCTCCGGACCGTCGTCGCCGGGACCATCGTGCCGGAGCCGGTCCGCCCGCCTGATCAGCTCGCTCAACGGGTCACCGGTGACACCAAGTTCCTTGGCCAAGCGCTCGCCGAGCGACATTGAGGTGAGCGCTGCCCCGCCTGGGGCCGGGCCGTGGTGGCCGGAGGGCAGTGGAGGGCCGGCCGGGGCGGCGACGAGCGAGCCCAGCATCGCTCCGTAGGGGTCCTGGGCGTCGAAACCGTCGTCATCGTGCCAGAGCGTGAAGTGGTCGCCCGCCCCGCCGGACGCGGCCTCCGGTGTGGGCGCGGTGCCGCGCTGGGGCGGGATGACGACGGCGCTTCCCCGGTCGCCGGGGCGGTCGGCGAGCAAGGTGATCGCGCCCGGCACCGGTATGGGTTCCTCGAACCGGGTGTACAGCTCCCTCAGGAACAGTTCCGCCCGGCCGGAGTCGACCATCGGGTCCGGGAAGTACCAGACGCAGCTGCGGCCGGATCTCAGGTCCCTCTCCAACCGGTCCAGGTGGCGACGCGGGCCGGGAAGACGCACCAGGTCGCGCCCGGAAGCCGGCGGGACCGGGACAGCGGTACTGCTCTCCTGCGCCTGTGCCCCCCGCAGGCCACGCGCCCCGCCCGGCTCGTTTCCGTCCCGCAGGCCGGCAGTCACAGGTCGTCGCCGATCGCCTTGACCGACCGGAAGGTGACCGGGTCCAGGGTCTCGCCCTTGTCGATGACATCGAGGACGCCGAGGAGGTCGAGGCGTGCCAGGAGCCGCTCCACGGCGGGCAGCGCGCCCTCGGCGTCGCTCTCGTCGTACAGACGCGCCTCGTGGAAGGCAGCCTGAAGGTCGCCCGCGGCGGCGACGGCGACCCCGGCGCGGTGCTCCTCCTCGGTGTAGAACTGCGCCCAGGCGGCGAGTCGGCCGACGTCGTCGGAGCTCAGGCCCGCCAGTTCCAGGTGGGCCCTGGCACGCTTCGGTACGGTCATCTCGGCGCGCAGCTCGTCGAAGACCTCCTGCTGACGCATGCCGGAACGGACCTTGTGCATGGCCAGTTCCACCAGCATCGGCCAGCCGCCGGTCACCTCGATCAGGCTGCGCCGCTCACGCGGGGAGCCGAAGGGCGACTCGGACCATGCACGCACGCTGTCCACCGTCCACCGCTCGGGGCGCACCAGTCCGGCGGCCGACACCACGCCCGTGGCGGTGTCCGGGTCGCACAGGACGGCGGCGTAACGGCGGGGCACGGACGACGAGCTGTCGGAGCGAGGCTGGGTGATCCGGGTGTGGTCCAGAAGCCGGTCCGTGGCCTCCTGCAGCCGGGCCGTGTCCTGGCCTCTGAGGTCGACGAAGAGCAGCCGGGAGCCGCTCTTGCGGCGGGAGTTGGCCGTGATGAACTCGGTCAGGTCGTCGTCCGGTCCGATGTGCACGACGGTCAGGCCGTGGCCGTCGATGTGGAGCTGGATGCCGCGCTCCACCAGGTCGGCGCTGAGCGCCGGGGTGCAGGGCACCAGGGTGGTGCGGGTCGGGTGGGTGAGGATGTCGCTCAGCTGCCCGTCGGTCAGTGGGCTCATCCGCTGCACCCGGGTCCGCCGGTCGGTACCGAGAGAGCGGCGGGCGACGCTCGGGTTGTAGTCGTAGGGCAGGTCGAACTGGGTGTCGCGCAGCTCGTTCTCCAGCTCGGCCTGGGTGCCGAGCATGTTCACCACATTGGGGCTGCGCATGGCGTAGACACGCTCATCCCCGGGAAGCCGGATCAGCAGGCCGAGGTTGACCATCTCCTCGAGGTAGATGGTCAGCTGCCGCTCGGAGTTGAGTGGGAAGCCGTCCGGCCAGCGCTCGTGGGCGCGTTCGAGGAGTTCGGCGGGCCGGTACCCGTGCCCGTGGCCCTGCTCCAAGCTGCGCAGGGCAATGAGCAGGGCGAGAACGCGGTAGCGGTCCTCCAGGTTGATCGTGTAGCGAAGGCGCTCCGCGATCAGCCCGCGGACCTCCTCCATGCCGGCCACTTGCTGGACGTCCTCCCAGGTGATCGGAGAGTGTCGGCCTTGGGCGGGCATGGAGCGCTGCTGCATGTAGGCGACCAGGCGGTCGCAGAAGATCTGCAGCAGGTTGGCCTGGTAATTGGTCAGGCCGAGGATGTGCCAGACGAGGTCGCGGGTCTCGAAGGTGAGACCCACCGCCGCCATGGGCTCCTCCACCAACTCGACCGCGTCCTGCGGTTTCAGCGGGCCGACCGGTACGTCGCGGCCGCCGTGCGCGGTGACCACGTTGATCAGCCGGTTGAAGCGCTGGACCTGGTGGAGACCGGCGAACACCACCTTGAAGTCGCGCCCGGTGTCCTCCATCAGCCGCTGCAGACGCTTCACCGTGGGGAACGTGGACTGGCCACCGCCGGTGTAGACGGCTTGGGCGTCCGCCGTGAGAAAGGCGTCGGCCTCGTCGGCGAGCAGCAGCAGACGGCGCTCGGGCCGCTCCTCGATCCACTGCTGGACCTCATTGGCGATCACATTGCCCGGAGCACGGTCGGCGACGCTCTCACTGATCACGCCGCGCCTCTTCAACTCGGCCAGCAGCATCCGCCAGATGCCCTCCGGTGGTTCCGCGTGCCCGATATCGGCCTTCATCAGGTCGACGTACACGGCTACCCGGTTCTCCTGGTCGTCTTGCTGGAACACCTCCACGGCCTGCCTGAGCAGGGACGACTTGCCGAGCTGGCGTCCCCCGAAGAGGAAGATCGGCCCCTGCGGGTCGAGGACGGCCCGCATCTCGTCAGTGCGGCCCTTGAACACCTCGGGCGGCACCAGACCCGCGACATGCGGGGTGTACGGGGTGTAGCCCGTCCACGGCAGGGTGACTTGCTGGACGGCGCGGAATGAGCGTGGCGCGTGCGCGGCGACCCAGCCGACCACGGCCGGGTCTATGACCATCGCTTGGTGGCTCCGGCCTCGCGACTCCTGCGCGAGGCTGCGACGGCCTTCGACACCCAGCGGCTGCGTGTACAGGATGATGTTGGCTTCGATCGCCGATGCCGGCAGATGGCGCAGCGGGCCCTCACCCCGCAGCTCGTCGGTGATGACCACGACCTTGTACATGCGGCGGGCATACGAACCGAGGGCGGCGACGTAACCGGGCGTGCTCTCCGTGATGTCGGCCCGCACGCTCAGCCGGGTGACGCCCCATCTGGCCTCTTCCACATTGGGCTGGGAGGCGTTCAGGCCGAGCAGCCGTAGCACGCTGACCACCGCCTTGCCGACCTTCCGGGCGTCCCTCGACTGCCCCAGCCGGTCCCAGGCGTCGAGGCCGGAGACGGCGTTCTGCACCAGCGCCTCGCCCGAGGCGTAGTGGTCCGCCCACCAACGGGCGCTGCCGCCGGACGAATCGGGCCTGGGCGCGTCCGGGTGGGCCACACCCGCCAGGAAGCGGGAGAGAACTTCTCCGGCCGGCTCGGCCGGCTCCGGCAAGGGCTGGCCCCGACGGGCGAACGTCAGGAGCTCCTCCGCCGCCACCGTCTCACCGCGGTCCAGGAGATCGCGGATCCGGTTTGCGTCCTGCTCCGTCAGCTGCACCCGCCCGAGCTGGCCACGCAGGTCGTCGCTGCGCTCCTGCTCCAGGAGGCGCAGATCCTCGGCGACCTGCTCGACGGCGCGCAGGCGCTCCCCGAAGCTCCCGCCGTGGCCCTCGCCCTCCAAGTCCAGCAGACGGCCGGTGAACTCGCGCTCCACCTCGTGAGACAGCAGGTTCTGCGCGCGGACCCGGGCCAGCGCCAGTTGGGCGCTGCGGTGCTCCTTGGCGCATCGGTCCTTCCACTGGCCGGCCGCATCGGAGAGCGCCTGCCGCTGCTCGGCGAGCTGGACTGCCGTGAGCTCGGCGCCGGGCACCTCGCCCCGGGAGATCCTGTTCAGCAGACGTTCGACGAGGTGCAGGTCACCGTGGGCGCGGTGCCAGGCGAGGGCGCGGGCCGGGTCATGCGGGCTCAGCATCTCTGCGAGCACGGGGAACGCCTCCGGGGCGGCGACGTCGGGCAGGTACCTGCCGTTCTCCAAGCGCCAGGACAGGCCCGGCAGCATCAGCAGCGCGTCCGCCGGCGGTGGGAACAGGAGGTCCTCGTTCCTGGGCCCGGGCGTGTAGGAACGGTCGAGCCATCGCACCAGCAGGTCGAACAGCGCGCCGCCCACACCCGGGGGCCGCCCTGCCTCCCTGGCGGCGTCGAGCGCCGCCAGCAGCTCGGGGCCGATGGCGCCGCTGCCCGAAGTCGCCGGCGCCTCGGCGGCGCGCAGGGCCGCCTTCAGGAGGTCCTGGACGCTCTTGATGTGCGTGCGGAGCTGAAGGCGGGCGCCGGAGTGGATGTCGTTCCTGGCCTGCTTGGTGGTGCGCTTGACCCGGTCGGTGTCGTCGATCAGGCGGTCCGCGGCATCGATGCGTTGGAAGTGCTCCTCCATCAGCCCGGACAGCTTCTGTGCGCCGGACTTGCCGCCCCTACTGGCCCACTCCTCAATGGCGTGCAGGGTCGCGCCGAGTACCCCTTCGGGCCCGGCCAGCGTCTGCAGGACGACCGTGGCCCGCTGGTAGCGGATCTTCCGCTTAGGCAGGTCGACCGCGAGCTGGCGGGCCTGGTCGGCGATCTTCTCGAACCGGTTGGCCTCTGTGGCCGCGACGCCGGTGCGCAGACCCCCCGGCGTGATCTCCGCGCCCTTGCGGACGGCGAGCACCAGGCCGTCGAGAGCCCTTGCCCACGGGTCCGGAAGACCGGGGACGGACGTGTGGTCGCCGGTGAGGGCGCTGCTCGCCCAGTGGGCCGAGATACCGCTGCGTACGGCTGCCGTCAGTACCAGGAACTGGGCGTCGCGGTCGTCCTCCAGGGGACGGCTTCGCGTGGCGGCGTCCAGGAGTTCCTCGGCCTTCACCTGCAGGTCGGAGGCTGAGGCGGGCGAGACGTGGAACGCGGCGTCCGCGAAGGCGAGGGCGAGCGTGCGGTGTTCGGACACGTTGGCGGCACGGCTCACCCAGTACGCCTCGGCGAGTCGGCCCTCGGCGACCAGGGCTTCCACGGTGGCTTCGGCTCCGGCCCAGCCGTCGGCCGAGGTGGGGTTCGCTTCGTCGGCGTCGGCGTCGGCGTCGGCGTCGGCGTCGGCGTCGGCGTCGGGCTCGAGCTCGGGCTCGGGCTCGGTGCGGGACGGCGCATGGGGGCGGGGGGCGGTGGGGACAGTGGCCTCACTCTGTTTTCCACCGGTCCGGGCCTCGTCGTCGTGGTGTTCGCCGCGGCCCGGGGAGGTGGCCTCCCACCGGACTTGGGCGGCGCCGGTGTCCTGGGCCGCCACCGCCTCGGGTTGGTCGACGGCTTCGGTCTCAGGGCCGGGGAGGACGACCGCCGTCGTCCCTGCCGCGACCGGTTTCGGGGTGTTCCCGCTGCTGAGCGAGTCCCCGGTCCCCTCGTCCTGAGACGCAGGCGTGTCGCCTTGTCCGCGAACCCCGTCCTCCGCGCCGTGCGGAGTGATTTCGCCTTCCGGGCCGGGGAGGTCGTCCTGAGGGGCCGGGCCGGAGCCCTCTTCGCAGCTCCCTCCGCCCGGAGGGAGACCGTCCGTACCGGCGCTCGCCGCGGAGTCGCTCTTCGCCTCGGACGCCGCAGTGTCGGCCACCAGTTCGTTACGGAGCTCGCGGAGCTGCCGCTCGAACTCTGCGACCTGGTCGACGAGGGTCTGCCGCATCAGGTCACTGACGGCCTGCTCAAGCAACCCCACCGCCTCATCGTGCGCCTGCTCGACCTTGGCGATCTCCTCAGCGATCCGGCCCCGTTCCCGTTCTTCCTCGCGAAGCCGCTCGGTCAGTGCCGCGGCCTCGACCCAGCCGGCATCCGGACCCCAGGGGTCGGCGGGCTCCGCGCCTTCGGCTGCCGCGGGCACCACCTCCGCGAAAGCCTCGGCGAGGGACTGCCGTTCCCCCATCCAGGACGTCATGGCGCTCAGCAAAGCCCCGTGTCCGGCGGGCTGCCGTCCGTCCCTGATCGCAGCGGCGAACTCCTCCAGCCGGTTCGCGAGTTCAGCGGCTCCCTCGCGAAGCCCGGTGGTCCGCAGCGACAGGATGTCGGGGGTCGGCACAGTCGGCGCCTGGGCCTTCACCGTGGAGTCGGCGTCCTCGACGACCGCCGCTCCACCCTCCCTCTCATGACCCCACATCGCTGGGGCGCAAGAGGGGCGCTCCCAGATGTCGGCCGCCTCCGGTTCTCCCTCGACGTCCACCGCTCTCCGGAGTTCCTCGCCATGGCTCTCAGTGAACCGGTGAGTCGGCAAGTGCCTCGCGAACCCCAACCCGTACAGGACCAGTTGCGCCAGTTCAGGCGGCAGCATCTCGAGCATCCGGACGAACTGATCCAGATCCGGATCCTCGAGGAAATCCCCCTGGCCCAGCTCCACGAGCTGCGAGCAGCCGACACGCAGGCCGCAATAGCCCAGCGCGTGCAGGGTTTCCTCCGGAGCCCGGCTGATCCAGAGCCGTGCGCCCGACGGTCGCCGTCGAGCGGCGGGGGCGGGTGCACCGGGGTAGTTCAGGAGTACCGGACTGTGAGCCTTCTCGATGTGGCGCATGATCCGCGACACCAACTGCGGCCTCCCCAGCAGCCACTGCCGGAACTCAAAAACGGAATGCATCGCCCAGCCCCCTTGCGTCCCCGGTCGTCAGTCCGTGGCCAGCAGCCAACAGGCCTATGGACCCACCCCCCGTGGGTCACTCCGGCCGGGCCTCGTACCGAGAAGTGTGATGTGCAGCAGTCTTACCAGAGAACACCGACAGATGAGCACTCGTCAGCACGGAATGGAAACTCCTGGAGCCGCCACGACTCCCGTATGTCACACTTCCCCGGTTGCTCTCGCTGACTGCCTCGACGCGGTCCACCACGTAACCCGGAACGGGTCAGCCGAACAGGCTCCGTCGCGACCGGTCGTCCCACGGTGTGGGTGTCTCGCTCACCGCCGCGTACGCCCTGCGGCGCCGCCACGCACGACAGTCAGGGTCGGGACCGCAGGGTCGTCTGTGCCTCACACCGTCTTTCACCGGGCAGACCGGGTCAGCGGAAGGTCACGGGCTCAGCCCCCGGGGTGGATGAGGCCACGCTCGTACGCCTTCACCAGGCGCTGGGGGACCTGGTGGACGGAACCGTCGATCGTGAGCGGAACCAGCTGGGGCGTGGTCGCCTTCCACTGGGCGCGGCGGTGGCGGGTGTTGCTGCGGGACATCTTCCGCTTCGGAACTGCCATCGTGAACTCCTGAGTGATGTGCGGGGAGTGTGCGAGGGAGACGGTGGAGGGAAAGGGTGCCGTCATCGATTCATTGAGGCGCCCTCCCAACTGCGGGCGCCCGCAGCCGGAAGGGCCGGGTTCTCACCAGGAGGACTTGGTGACGCCCGGCAGGAACCCCGCGTGTGCCTGCTGTCGCATGCGCACCCG
This sequence comes from Streptomyces sp. NPDC005551, assembly GCF_042871785.1. NCBI lineage: Bacteria > Bacillati > Actinomycetota > Actinomycetes > Kitasatosporales > Streptomycetaceae > Streptomyces > Streptomyces sp. NPDC005551. The sequence continues at coordinate 187,507 of NZ_JBIAJE010000001.1, forward strand.
GGAGAGTCCGAACGCGCGCAGATAGCCGCGGGGTCGTCCGTCGATGCTGTCGCGGTTGCGTACGCGGGTTGCGCTGGCGTCCCGCGGCTGCCGGCAAAGCTCTGCCCGGGCGGCCGCGCGTTCCTCCGGGGCCGTCGATGAGCGCCGGATGATCTCCTTGAGCTCCGCTCGCCGGGAGGCGTACCGCTCGACGACCTCCATGCGCTGCGCGTTCCGCGCGATCTTGCTCTTCTTCGCCATCAGACCTTCCCCCCTCGCGCCCTGATCCGGGCCACGGTCGCCTCGACGCCGATCGTGTCCACCGTCTTGATCGCCCTGGCGCTCAGGGTCAGGCGGACGTGGCGGCCCTCGCTGGGCAGCCAGTAGCGCTTGTGCTGGATGTTCGGGTCGAAGCGGCGCGAGGTGCGCCGGTGGGAGTGGGAGATGGAGTTGCCGAATCCCGGCTTGGCACCGGTCAGTTGGCAGTGGGACGACATGGGGAAGCGGTACCTCTCTGGAGTGAGTGGCTATTGAGAATGAAAACCGTTCCCATATGGTAGCGCTCATGACCCGCAACGAGATCCGTCCCGTCGTCAAGCTCCGCTCGACCGCCGGCACCGGGTTCACCTACGTCACCCGCAAGAACCGGCGCAACGACCCCGAGCGGCTGGTGCTGCGCAAGTACGACCCCGTGGCCCGCCGCCACGTCGACTTCCGCGAAGAGCGCTGATCGCCCCGTAGCCCGCACCCCCACCGGACCGTCGAAAGGTTCCTCCCGTGAAACCCGGCATTCACCCCGCCTATGAGCCCGTCGTCTTCCGCGACTCCGCCTCCGGCACCGCGTTCCTCACCCGCTCCACGCTGACCAGCGACAAGACCGTCGAATGGGAGGACGGCAACACCTACCCCGTCGTCGACGTCGAGATCTCCTCGGCGAGCCACCCCTTCTACACGGGCACCGCTCGCGTCCTCGACACCGCCGGCCGCGTCGAACGGTTCGAGCGCCGTTACGGAGCCCGCTGATGGAGCGGGACCGCGGACTCTCCGTGGCGATCGTCGCCGGGCTCCACTCCGATGCCCGCAAGGAGGTCGTCGACCGCCTGCTCCGGGCCGTACCGGGGAGTGTGGCCCTGCACCACGACATGGCCTCGGCATCCGACGGCGCCGTTCTTCGCCTCGTGCGTGACGCGTCCGGTCCCGTCTCCAGCGCCGAGACGCCGCTGGTGAACGACTGCGCGTGCTGCGCGCTCCGCGAGGACCTCCTCCCCGAGCTGGAACGCCTGGCGGACGGCGGTCTCACCCGGCTCGCGGTGGTCGATCTGTGGGACTCGGTCGAGCCGAAGGCCGTGGCGGAGCTCATCGCGGGACACGGTGGAGACGGCATGGCAGTGACAAGCGTGATCACCGCCGTGGACCCCGCGCTCGTCCTGCCGTACCTCGCGAACGGCGACGACCTGGCCGAGGCCGGCCTCGCCGCAGCCCCCACCGACCGGCGGACCGTCGGGGACACCTGGGCCCGCCAGTTGGAGTACGCGTCCGTCCTCGCCGTCGTCGACAGCGATGAGGCCGACGACGAGGACCGTGCCCTGCTCACCCAACTGCACCCGACCGCACGGCGGGTGCCGGCCGCCTCCGCCGACCTCGCGCGAGCCGCTCTCGCAGGCTTCGACGTCGAGGGCGCTGCGGCCGCCCAGCACCCCGCGTGCGCGCTGCTGCCCCAGGACGCCGACGAGGCCGGCGTCACCACCTTCGTCTGGCACCGCCGGCGGCCGTTCCATCCGGAACGGCTCTACCAGGCCCTCGAGGACCTGTGCTGCGCCGCCGCCCGGAGCCGTGGCCGCTTCTGGCTCGCCGACCGTCCGGACACGCTGCTCGCCTGGGACGCCGCCGGCGGGGCGTTGTGCGTGGAGAGCGCCGGGCCGTGGCTGGCGTCGCTGCCGGACGCGGCCTGGGAGATGGTGCCGCCCGTGCGTAGGGCGGCGGCCGCGCTCGATTGGGACCCCGACCACGGCGACCGCTGCCAGCACCTCGTCTTCACCTCGCCCGGTCTGGACCGGGACGGGCTCGAACGTCTTCTCGAATCCTGCCTGCTGACCGACGCGGAGTACGCGTCGGGGCCGGAGGCATGGAAGAGCCTGCCCGCCGCCTTCGACTCCCTTCTCGACGCCGCCTGACCACCGCACCGTACGAAACGAACGACATGATCACGCAAGGAGAAGCCGTCATGGCACGACGCCCCGAGCTCCGTAAGCCCGACAAGTCCCGCCCCAACCCGCTCGACGCGGCCGAGATCACGTACATCGACTACAAGGACACCGACCTGCTGCGGAAGTTCATCTCCGATCGTGGCAAGATCCGCAGCCGGCGCGTCACCCGGGTGACCGCCCGGCAGCAGCGCGCACTCGCCACCGCCATCAAGAACGCACGCGAGATGGCCCTCCTGCCGTACGCGGGTCGCTGACCTTCCCCGGACGCGTCAAAAGGGCGCGCATCGCGCGTCGCCCCACTGGCGGCCATCCTCGGGGCGGTGCCACCCGGGCGTCGCTCCCGAGACGGAGCGAAGGTGGACGGATGTGCACGCACGGTGGCACGCCGGTGGTCGGCGATCGCGGCCGCGGCCCCCGACCGGGGTGACTTCGTCTCCGCCGGCGAATTGCGTACGCGCGTGGCCGGAACGGGCGTGCACATGGCCTGAGCGCTGTCTGCCGCGCGCTCCGGCAGCTCGAAGGCGCCGGTGGCCTCGACATTACCCACGAGCGGGCATGAAAGCTGCAGTTCCGCATGGCCGCCTCGGACGGTCACCGGCACGGTCTCATCAGCCGGCGCTGCCACGCGGGCATACCTGGATACCGAGGCGTGGAGCGGTGGGCGAAAGAGGTCACCACGCCGCTGCTCAGGGTTTCACGAACGTGGAGTACACGATCGAGCTCGGCGGAGTGTGGCGAGACTGCCGGCCCGCAGTCGGCCGTTGATGACCGAGACTCGCCGGCCGACCGCGTTCCCTCGATGCACAGGCTCTTGGTCCGTGATCCGTCAACGGCCCACGGGATCACCGTCCGCGCCGTCATTCCGGCTGAGGAGCATGACGTGGCCGCCGTGGTGCAGCGGCGTGCTCAACAGCAGACGGTTCGCCTCCTGGCCCGTCTCCGCGTCGACCAAGTGCACTTCACCGTGCCCGCCGCGGGTGACGGCCACCCAGTCAAAGCCCGGTGAGGCGGCCACCGCTCGGCGTTCCACACCCTCCCAGGGGGTGCCGCCGTGCCGTGGCGCGCCGTCCATGGCAGGGAGGGGAACGCGACGAAGGGTGTCGCCGGCGCCCAGAAGCACCAGTTCGTCGCCGTCGGGGTGGATGCGGGTGAAGGCGGTGTCGTTCCGGGCGAGCGCCAGCCGGAAGACCAGACCGGGGCCGAGCTCGGTGAGGAGCGTGAGACCCGTCTCCAGATCGTGACGCCATGCGTGATTCGTCCAGTCCGGCCACCGCAGCGGGTCCGGAGCGCCCCCGCGCAGCGTGGTCCACAGGGCCCGCCGGCGGGTGTCGAGGCGGAGGTACCAGCCCCGGGCGGGCGACTCCCAGGGAATCACCGTCTCGGCCACGAGCGTGTCGCCCTTCCTTCGGGCCGAGTGCACTCCCGCGCCGGTGGCCGCGAACACCTGCCCCGAGCCGGGGTCCTGTGCGTCACCGTGCCCGTCGTCAGGCAGGGGGAGGAGGGCGTGAGGCGTGACCACGGGGCAGCCGGGCGGAGCCGCGAGGAGATCCGCGAACCGGTGGACCGCCAGCGCACCCGGTTCCCGGTGCCGCAGTACGACGAGCGGATCGTCGCCGCCCAGTACTGTCGCGCCTGGTTCGCCTGTGCGTGTGCGTACGCGAGCGGCCTCTCCGCCGGCCAGGTCGACAACCGTCAGAAGGTCCGACCACGGTTCCGCGTTCTCGCCCAGGCCGGTTGTGACGGCCAGTCGGCGACCGGACGGATCGCACGCCAGGTGTTCGGCCGGGACGGCGACAGGCACCGCGAGTTCCACGAGCTCGTCGCCGAACGGGTCGAGCACCAGCAGTTCCCCCCGGCGGTCGTCGACGCAGGCCACCCGCCCTCCCGGCAGCGCCAAGAACCCGGCGTGCTCGGAGAGATGGCGCCCGGTGAGGTGTCCTGTGACGGTGCCGTCCGGCACGGTCAGCGCGTACACGGAGCCGGCCACGTGGTCGGAGACGAGCAGTACGGGAGCGGCAGCGGTCATGAGTCCTCCAGGAGTGCTAGTGAAAACGATTATCATGTATGTTCGGTGCGTTCCAGGTCCCTGAGGAAGAGGCGAGGGCATCGATGCTGCGCGCACCGTCCAGATTCGTCCGTAGTTGGCTCACCGCAGCTGTGGTGGGTTCCGTCCTGGTCGGCTGCGGCTCGACCCCCGACGACCCCACAAGCGGCAAGGCCGGGCCCACCGCGAAGACCGAGGTCACCGTCGAACCCATCAAGGCGGCGACCGAGTTGACCGACGCGAACGGCGTCAAGATCTCCCTGGAGAAGCAACCGGAGCGGATCGTCTGCCTGTTCGCGCTGTGCGACGACATCCTGACCGAACTCGGCATCGTCCCGACGGCCACCAACAGCGAACTGCTCGCCCACCCCGGCTTCCTCGGGGAGGACGAGGCCAAGAAGGTCGACGTCATCCCCGGCGGATTCATCGCCCCGGAGGTCGAGGCGATCCTCTCCCACAAGCCGGACCTCGTGATCGGCCTGGGGGACACCCACGGCAAGCTCGCCCCCGCGCTGAAGGGTGCCACCACGTTCTGGGCCATGCAGCCCGAGACGTGGGAGGACAGCGTCGGTTACCTGCGCGACACCGCAGCCCTCACCGGCCGCACCGCCGAGGGGGAGAAGGCCGAACGGGCCTTCCGGACCAAACTCGCGAGGGCCGAGAAGGCCCCGAGCGACAAGACGGCCCTCATCATCTACGGCAGTGACGAGAACTTCGGCGTCGCGACGCCGGAAGGTGATGTGACCGCCAGCCTGTTCCCCGAGATCGCCGAGTACCCGTGGAAGTCCCGCGGTGTGGAAGGCAGTTACAGCCTCGAAGAGATCCTCGCCGAGGGCGTCGATGTCCTGTTCGTCGAGACGATGAGCTTCGGCGACGCGGACGGCGAACTGTCGGAGAAGCTGGCCGAGAACCCTCTTTGGAGCAAGATCCCGGCAGTCGAGAACGGCGACGTCCACGAGGTGAACCCAGAGGTGTGGGCCAAGGGGCGCGGTACCCGTTCGATGGGCATCGTCCTCGACGAGGCCACGGCCGTGCTGCGGTGAGGGCGCCCACCCCGGCGCCCACTGCGGCAGATGGCTCGGCGGGCCGGTCCCGGCGGCTCTCACCGCGTGCACGGAGGTGGCAACCGCTCCTGGTGATCGGGGTGCTGATCGCCGCGTCGGCCTGCGCACTGTGCCTCGGTACCCCCTACGTTCCACCGCACCGGCTCGCCGGCGCGGTGCGGGACGGGGACACCACGCTCGCCGGGATCGTCGTCGCCGAACTCCGCTTCCCGCGACTGGTGTTGGCGCTGATCGCCGGAGCCTGTCTGGGCGCGGCGGGGCTCGTGCTGCAGGAGGCGCTCCGCAATCCCCTTGCCGTGCCGGAGATGCTCGGCGTCTCCTCCGGAGCGGCGCTGGGCGTGGCCGCGCCACTGGTGCTGACCCTGTCACTGCCCGCCGCGGTCCAGCCCGTGCTCGCCCTCGGCGGAGCGGCGCTCGGCGGCGGGCTGACCCTGCTCGCCGCCGGGCTGGGACGCAGCCCGTCCGCGGTGCTGCTGACCGGCGCTGCGGTCGCGGCCGCGTTGCAGGCCGCGCTGCTCGTCCTGATGGTCACGGCGGACCAGCTCGACCTCCAGCTCATCTACCGCTACCTGTTGGGATCCCTCTCCGCCCGGACCTGGGACGACGTCGCAGGGCTGTGGCCGTGGCTGCTCGTCGCGGTCCCCGCCCTCGTGCTCTGCGCGCCGGTGCTGTCGGTGATGCGGCTGGGCGACGAGGACGCCGAGGCGCTGGGCGTACGGGCCCAACGGGCCCGGCTGGCCGCGCTGGCCATCGCCGTCGTACTGATCGCGCCCGTCACGGCCGTGTGCGGGCCCGTCGCGTGGGTGGGATTCCTCGCCCCGCACCTGGCCCGGTGGTTCAACCCCACCTCGGAAGCCGTGCGTTGGCTCCCGTGGTCCGCCGTGTGGGGTGCGGTCGTCGTGACGGTCGCCGATCTCCCCGCCCGGCTGGCGCTGGCGCCCGTGGAGACGCCGGCCGGTGCCTGGACGGCCCTGCTGGGAGTCCCGGCCGGGGTCGCCCTGATGCGATCGGGCCGCCGTGGCCGGACCGGTGGTCGCAGGTCGGCCGGTTCGACGAGCGGGCCGTTGCCTCATGGCGAGCCCGGGGCCCGCGGCACCTCCCCACTCCCCAGGGAGAAGACCGGAACGGAGGACGCTCGTTGAGCCGGCGTTTCGCGGCCCTCGTGGCACTGGCCGTCGTGTGCGCCGGGGTGGAACTGGTGGCCGGACGCGGCATGTCCCCGGACGCCGTCCGGGACGTGCTGGGTGGCGGCGGTGACGCGACGGAACGGCACATTCTCTTGCAGCTGCGGCTGCCCAGACTGCTGGTGGCCCTGGGGGCGGGCGCGTCCCTCGCCGTGGCCGGGCTGATCCTGCAGTCCGCGTTGCGCAACCCCCTCGCCGGACCCGAAGTGACAGGTGTGACCCCGGGGGCGGTTCTCGGGGCCGTCACTGCGACGGCCCTGGGTCTCGCCGGCTGGGACTCACCGCTGGCGGTGGTACTCGCCGCGTACGCGGGCGGATGCGCCGGAGCGCTGCTGCTCTGGCTGCTCGCCGGCCGCGCGGGTGGAGACCCCGCCCAGACCGCCGTGCACGGAGTGCTGGTGTCGGCGGTGCTCGGCGGACTCACCGCCATGGTGCTGCTCGTGGAGCCGGGCGAACTCGGCAGCGTCGTGCAGTGGCTGGTGGGCACCACGGAGGGCCGGGTGTGGGAGCACTGGCACCTGCTGTGGCCATGGGCGCTGGTCTGGGGGGCCGCGGCCTCACTGCTTGCCGGGCCGTTGACCCTGTTGCGCTGCGGTGACGACATCGCCCTGGCCGCCGGGCTCTCCGCCCGGCGGGCCCGCACCCTCGCCCTGTTGTGCGCGGTGGCGTTGACGGCGGGTGCGGTGGCCGCCGTCGGCGCGCTGGGCTTCGTGGGACTGCTCGTCCCGCATCTGGCCGTGGCCGTCTTCGGCGCGGACCTGCGGGCGAGTCTTCCCGGCGCCGCCCTGATGGGGGCGGTCGTGGTGTGCGGGGCGGACGCCGCGGCGCAGCTGTCCTCGCGGCTGCTGGCCCAAACACTGGACGCCCAACGACTCACGCTGCCGGTCGGGGCGCTCACCGCCTGCCTGGGTGCCGCCCTGCTGCTGGTCGTCGTGCGCCGCACGCCGGGCCGTACGTTCTGAAGCCGACGGAGGACCGAGCATGACCATGAGCGAGTCCATGGGAATACACGTCGAGGGGATTCACTTCGGCTACCCCGCCCGACCCTTACTGCGGGGCGTCGACATGACCGTAAGGCCGGGCGAACTCACAGCACTCATCGGCCTCAACGGCTGCGGCAAGTCGACCCTGCTGCGGCTGGCCGCCGGGCTGCTTCGACCGGACCGGGGGCGCGTGCTGCTCGGCGGGGACGACCTCGCCGGGCTCTCCCGGCGCGCCACGGCCGCGAGAGTGGCGCTGCTGCACCAGTCCGCGCCCGCCGTACCGGGGATGACGGTCCGCCACCTGGTGCGGCAGGGGCGGTACGCGGCACGGGGCCCGCTGGGCATGCTGCGCGAGGGTGACGATCCCGTCGTACACCGGGCACTGCGCGACGTCGGCGTGGAGGAATGGGTCGACCGTGACGTCGACGCGCTCTCGGGCGGCGAGCGGCAGCGGGTGCGGCTGGCGATGGCCCTCGCCCAGGACACCCGCGTCCTGCTGCTCGACGAGCCGACCACCTATCTGGACCTGCATCACCAGCTCGACGTGCTGCAGACGGTGGTCCGCCTGCGCGAGGAGCGCGGGCTCACCGTGGTGATGGTGCTGCACGACCTGGCCCACGCCGCCCGGTTCGCCGAACGCGTCGTCGCCCTGCGCGAAGGCCGCGTGGTGGCCGACGGAGCGCCGAAGGCGGTCGTCACGCCGGGCTTGCTGGCCGACGTGCTGAAGGTGGCGGGCCGCGTCGGTACGGACCCCGAGGGCGGCTGGCCGGTGTGTTACCCAGATCACCCTCTTTCCGCACTGGAAAATGAAAATCAGTTCCATTAGTGTTCGAGTCGTGGCGCTCATCCGAACGCCTCATCTTCCTTACAAACAAGGAGAGTTCGTGGACAACGAGCAGATCTTCGCTCCGATCGCCGACCCGGGTCAGCTGGCCCACGCCTCGGCCACCCACTCCAACGCGCTCGTCGAGAACCCCTTCGAGGACACCGAGGAGTAAGCGAGGGCCTCACCGCCTCTGACCGTGGGCCCGCCCCGTTGCCTGACGGGCGGGCCCACGCCCATCCCAGCTTCTGTCGTCAGGAGATCGTCGTGTCCCGCAGCCGGCTCGTACCCGGGGTCGAAGTCGTCGCCGTGCCCGGGCGGGGTCTCGCCGTCCGCACCAGTGAAGGAGAGTTCCTCAGCGTCAGGACACGAGACGCGGACGAGAGCGCTCTGCTCTCCCTGCTCTCCGGTGTCGACACCGCCCCGCTGGACGAGGAACTGCACCGTGTGGTCCGGGCATTCGAGGAGGCCGGTTATCTGGCGGACGAGCCGCAGCTCCCGCAGTGGCCCGCCGACCGCCGGGACATCCGGCTCCTCGGCCACCCGGCACTGACCCGACCCCTGGCCGCGCACCTGGCCGCCCTGGGCGCCACGCCCCGGACCACACCGGCCGGAACCGATGCGGACACGTCGCCAGTGGGGATCGAGGACCTGCTCGACGGAGACCCTGCCGCCGTCGTGTGGTGCCTCGACGGTCCCGTACCCCACGGGCTGTGGGAGGCCGCCGACCGGCTGCCCGAGCACGGGGTCGCCTGGCTTCGCTGCCACCGCGAGGGCTGGCAGGCGTACGTCGAGCCCCTCGCCGCCGCCTCCGGCGACGTCACCGCGGCCCACGTACGGGCCCGTCGGCTCGCCGCCACCCCCGCCCACCGCGAACTGTCCGCCTACTGGAGCGGGCCTCGTACGTCGGGCGCACCGGTCCGGCTCACCGTTCCCGCCGCCGCGCTGCTCGCGGCTCTGTTGGCCGACGATCTCGGCCGGTGGGCCACCGACACCGCTTGCACGGCCGGCTTCCCGGCACGGCGCCGACTCCGGCAGGTGGACCTGCGCACGCTGACCGTCACCGAGCACCCGGTCCTGCCGGTGCCCGTCGTCGCATCGATGCCGGGGCAGGACGGATGACGTCCTTCCGCGCTGCTGTCGGAGGTCTCGCCACGGACGTGTGCCTCCCGGATGGCGCCGGCCCCTTTCCCGCCGTCCTCATCCGTACCCCGTACGACCGTGCCCGGCACCTGGCCGAGGCGCGCGGCTGGGCCCGTCGCGGGTTCGCCGCCGTCGTCCAGGACGTGAGGGGCCGGTTCGCCTCGGCGGGGGAGTGGCGCCCGTACGAGAACGAGGCCGCCGACGGTGCGATGACGGCGCGATGGATCCGGCGACAGCGGTGGAGCGACGGCCGGTACGTCGCCGTCGGCGCCTCCTACGCCGCCCACTGCGCCCTGGTCCTCGCCCTCGAAGCGCTCGGCGAGGCGGAGGCTCGGCCGGACGCCGTCATCGCCGCCGTGCCCGCGCTGGGCGCCGCCGAGACCGCGCGCGAACCCTCCGGCGTGGAACGGCTGCTGACCCGCGCCGGGTGGTGGGCCGCCCATGGCGACCGGCCGGACTCCGACGAGGGCGCGCTGGACATGGCCCTCGCCGCGGACCCCGGCCTGCTCACCCACCTGCCCCTCACCCGCCTTCCCGAGCGGCTGGGGCGAGACCTGCCCTCCTGGGCGGGCCTGTGGGGGCACCGTGAGCGCGGCCGACTCGCATCCCGGGCGGCGCGCGCCGACGTGCCCCTGCTCGCGGTCGGGGGCCACCACGATCACTTCACCGAGGACACCGTCGCCCTGTGGCGCACCTGGGGCGGACCCTCGGCGCGCCTGCTGCTCGGTCCTTGGGGCCACGGTCTCGTCTCCGCGCCCGGCCCCGACGCCGGCCCCGCCCACCGGGTGGTCCTCGGCGAGCTGTACACACGTTGGGCACGCCGCGCCCTGACCGGCGGCCTCGCCCCCGGCCGCAACGGCGCTCTGGCGCTGGGCGGTGGCGACCTGTGGCTGCCCGCGGGCACCGAAGGCGAACCGCGCACGCTGCGGTTGCGACTGCTGCGCGGCTCCGTCTTCACCGCCGACCCCGATAGCCCCGTCCGCTCCGACGAACTCACCGTGCCCACCGCGGGAGTCCCCGACCGTTGCCTGCTGGCCACCCCGCCACTCCCGCGTCCGCTCGACGCCGTCGGACCCGTGCGGATACGGCTGCGGGCCGCCGCCGACACCCCGTCCGCCGACTGGGCCGCCCGCCTCGTCGCCCTCACGCCGGAAGGGATCGCCGGGCGGCTCGCCGTCGGTGTCCTGCGGCGCGAGGAGCCGGGAGACCGGCTCGCCGAGTTCACCGTCGAGCTCGGTCGGCTCGCGCGTCGGCTGCGGGCCGGCACGCGGCTGAGGCTCGAGATCGCCGGACACCATTTCCCGGCTCACGCCCGTAACCCCCACACCGGGGACGACCCGGTCACGGCCGACCGGCTGCTCGCCTCCCGGCGAGAGGTCGACCCGACGAGCGTGACGCTGTCCCTGCACGTCCTCCCCTCCCGCCCCACCTCCACCGATCCCGCCAAGGAGATCCTGCGATGACGGCGCTGCCGCTGGAAGCACTCGTCGACCCCGTCTGCGGCATCGTCCGCGAGGTCAAGCCCGTCGAACACCCCGTGGGCGCCCCACCCCGCTACACCGCGTTCACCACCGAGATGTCCGACGCCCGCAGACTCGGTCTGTGGCCCGCCGACCGGGTCTCCCTCGGCACCACCTTCGGCGACCCCGAGCAAGCCCGTGTCGCCGCGATAGCCGAGGGGACAGAGCGCTACTGCGGCAACCGTGTGCCCCCACCCGGCCACCGCGACGCCCCCCTGCGGGCAACCGCCGCCGAACTCGCCGAGGAGGGCCTGCGGCTCTACGGCCCCGACGACCTGCCGGCCTACGCGCCGTGGCAGTACACCCGGGAGAAGTTCCCCTACCGCCCCCTCACCGCCGACACCCCCTCCTTGTGGACGCGCGGCACCGAGCGGCTCCCCGACGGACGCATGACGGAGGTGTGGGCGCCCGTCGCCCTCACCCACCTCAACTGGCGCCAGGGCGACCTGCGCGAGCTGCCCCGCACCCACCACCTCAACTACGCCGGCATAGCCACCGGGCAGGGCTTCGACGACGCCGTCGAACGCGGTCTGCTGGAGATCGTCGAACGCGACGCTCTCGAACTGTGGTGGCACCTCGACGGCCCCACCCGCGGCATCGACCCGGCCAGCGTGCCTGGCCTCATGGACAACCTCGCCGGATCCGCGCTCGACGTCCACCTCGTCGAGATGCCCTCGGAGTTCGCCCCGTGCATGGCCGCGCTCGTCCACGACCCGGCTCTCGGCCTGTACGCGGCCGGTTTCGCCTGCAAGTACGACCCGGCCGAGGCAGCCCGCAAGGCGGTACTCGAAGCGGTCCACACCTGGGTCTTCACGCAGGGCCTGACCGCCGCCGACGGCTGGGTCTTCCAGGCCGTCGAGGCCGGACTGCTCGCCCGCGGCCTCTACCTGGAGCATCGGGCCGACGGCCGGTATCTCGACGCGTGCGGCGAGCGGTTCGAGCACGTGCGGGACCTGGGCGCGCACGTGCAGGTCTGGCTGGATGAACGGATGGCGGCCGAGGCCAGGCGGTTCACCGAACCCGCCCACGGCACCGTCTCCGTCGACGCGGTCGAGCCCGGCAGCCGTGAGCGGCTGGAGAACGCGCTGCGCGCCGGCGGCCACCGCGTCATGACGTTCGACCTGACCACCGAGGACGTCGCCGAGACGTCCCTGCGGGTGGCCCGGGTGCTCGTCTCCGGGCTCCTCCCCAACGCCCCCGCCGCCTTCGGCTACTTCGGCTGCCCGCGGCTCGCCGAGGCCGCCGTGCGACGGGGCTGGCGTACGGCCGCGCCTGGCGCGCCCGAGGACTTCACGCTGGCGCCTCCGCCGCACATGTGAGGACCGCCGTGGAACATCCAGACCACGACAGACCGATGGACGGACATCACCACGCCGAGGACCGCCCGGAGGACACGGAACACTTCCGGGAGGGCCGTCCGGCGGACATCGAGCGCCTCGGTGACGGACGCCCGGGGGACACGGACCACCTGAGGGAGGGCCGTCCGATGGACCTCACCGCCGCTCTCGGGCGCGCCCGCTCCGCGCGGCGCCCCGACCCTGACACACCCGCGGGGCCGGCCGTCCCGGCCTGGCCGGGACCGCCGCGGCCGATCCCGGAAGCCGGCCCTGCTGAGCTCGATCTCCAGGCACTGCTGCGCCTCTCCCTGGCTGCATCGGACGGCTCGGGACGGTTGCGCCCGACCCCCTCCGCCGGTGCGCTGCACCCGGTGGACACCGAACTCATCGTCGGCGTCGGCTGTTCCCTGCCGCCCGGCCGCTACGGCTACGACCCGCTGCGCCACCGTGTCCACCGCCTCGGCCGGCAACCCGACGGCACGCCGCCGGGCGTGACCGCCGAATTCTCCGTCACCGCACGGCGTACGGTCTCCCACTACGGTCACCGTGCCTGGCCGCTGCTGCTCCTCGACACCGGACACGCCGCCGCCGCGCTGTTCCTCGCGGCCCGTGCGCTGGGCGCGGAGGTGCCCGAACTCCGTATGGACGGAGGCTCCGAGCGGCCCCTCGCCGCCGTACGCCTCCCCCCGCCCGACCCGGTGCACCGGCTCGACGGCCTCCTGTACTCCCGGCCGTCGGCGAGCGCGCCCACCCCCGAGGAGCTGCTGGCCCGCCGCAGCACTCCGCCGCCGCTGCCGGGCGCCCCGGCCCCGGACGCGCTGCGGGCGGTCCTCACCACCGCCGCCCGTGCGGGCGGCGGTGACCTGCGGTGGTGCGCCGCCGTCGGTCCCCCACGACCCGGCCTGGTGGAACTGGCCCCCGACGGCCCGACACTGCGCCGGTGTGCCGCGGGCGAGGCACGCCCGACGCTCGCGGCCTGGGCGGCGGGCCAGGCATGGATCGCGGACGCGGGCGCCGTCCTGCTCGCCCGCGGATGCCCCGCCGAAGCCGACGCGGCGCACATCCGCCGTACCCACCTGCGGGCCGGATTCTCCGTCCACCTCGCCCACGTCACTGCCCGCCGCCACGGTCTGACCGCCCGGCCCGTGGGGTCCTGGCAGCAGGCGGACCTCGGTGCCGCACTGGGCACCACACCCGGCCACGACTGGATCGTCCACGGACTGGCCCTCGGCACCCTCCACGCCGAAGAGGAGAACACCCCATGATCGTCCACCCCGAGCTGCGCCGCGCCGCACGGCGCGCACGGCGCCCCCTGCTCACCGCCACCCTGCTGCAAGTTGTTGTCACCCTCACCCACCTGGCACAGGCAGCTCTGCTGGCCCTCGCGCTCGCCGACCTGGCCCGCGACCACACGGGGCGACTCCCATGGCTGCTCATCGGAGTGCTCGCCGTCGTGGCCGCCCGCGCCGGGCTCGGCACGTGGCAGCGGCGGACCGCCACCCGAGCCGGAGCCGAGGTCAGGGTCGCACTGCGGGACGAACTCCTGGCGCACCTGGGGAAGCTGGGCCCCGCACACCTGACGACCGCGCGCGCCGGAGCCGTCCGCACCAACCTCGTCGACGGCGTGGAGGGCGTCGACGCCTATGTCTCCCGCTACCTGCCCCAGCTCCTGATCACCTTGATCGTGCCGCCCCTGGTCCTAGCCGCCCTGGCCGTGGTGGAACCGACGGCGCTGCTCGGTCTCGTCCCCGCCCTGCTGCTCGCCCTGTGCGGCCCCCGTGCCTGGGACCGCCTCCTCGCCGTTCGCGGCAAGGAGCACTGGGACACGTACGAAGGGTTGGGCGCCGATTATCTGGAAGCCCTGCAGGGCATGCCCGCTCTGCGTGCCGCGGGCGCGGTCGGCCGCACCCGCGAACGCCTGGAGAAGCGCTCGGCGGCGCTGCACCGGGCGACCGTCGCCAAGCTCCGCGTCTCCCTGGTCGACACCGGCATCACCGACCTCGCCATTCAGGGCGGCACAGCCGCCGCCGCGCTCCTCGCCTGCTGGTCGGCCGTCAGCGGATCCACCACGGCGACCGGCACCTACCTGGTACTGCTCCTTGCCTCCGAATGCTTCCGGCCGGTCCGCGACCTCGCTCGCGAGTGGCACGCCGGATACCTCGGCGTGTCGGCCGCGGATGGGATCGCGACGCTGCGCACCGCCGAACCCGCGGTCCGCGACAGCGGAACGACACCCGCGGACTGGCCGACACCCCCTGAACTCCGCTTCGAAAACGTCCGGTTCACGTATGACGGCGCCTCGGCTCCCGCCCTCCACGGCGTCTCCTTCACCGCACCGGCGGGACGCACCACCGCGATCGTCGGCCCGTCCGGCGCCGGCAAGTCCACCCTGCTCGCCCTGCTCCTGCGCCACCACGACCCGGACGAAGGCCGGATCACCCTCGACGGGCACAGCACCAGCCAGTACTCCCTCGACGCGCTACGGCAGGGCGTGGCCGTGGTGTCGCAGGACACGTACCTCTTCCACGCCACCATCGCCGACAACCTGCGCATGGCCCGGCCGGACGCAACGGACCACGACCTGACGGCGGCGGCGCGCAGCGCCGGCGTTCACGACGAGATCGCCGCATTCCCCGACGGCTATGCCACCGTGCTCGGGGAACGCGGCGCCACCCTGTCCGGCGGGCAGCGACAGCGGCTCGCGCTCGCCCGGGCCCTGTTGGCGGACGCCCCCGTGCTCGTCCTCGACGAGGCGACGAGCTCGGTCGACGAACGCCGCGAGGCGGGCATCGTCCGCGAACTGCTGAACGCCGCCGGCCACCGCACCGTCCTGGTGATCGCCCACCGGCTCGCCGCCGTCCAGCACGCCGACCACATCGTCGTTCTCGACGCGGGACGGGTGGAGGCCATCGGCGACCACGCCGGCCTGGTCGAGGCCGGCGGCGTCTACGCCCGACTTGTCGAGGCCGGACGTACCCACCGAGGAGAACTCGCCGCATGAGCTACGCACTCGACCCCGCCACGACCGAAGCGGGCGTGCCTGAACGGGGCTCGTTGCGTGCCCTGCTCCCCGCTCTCGCCGGGCACCGCGCCATGACGGTCCGCACCTGCGCCGCCGCACTCCTCGAACAAGGCTCCCTCGTCGCGCTGGTCACGCTGGCCGCCCACACCGTGGGCACAGCCGTCATCGACACGAAGGCCCCTTCGCCCGGCACCGTCATCGCACTCGTCGCCCTGGTCCTCGTGCGAGCGCTGATGACCTGGCGCGAGATGGACCTCTCGCACGACCTGGCGTACCGGGTACTCGCCGCGCTGCGTGTACGCGTCTTCGACGGGTTCGCCCGAAGCGCGCCCGCCCGAGTCGCGGGCCGACGCAGTGGGGACCTCGCCGCCACCGCCATGGCCGACGTGGAGGCACTGGAGTTCTTCTACGCCCACACCACCGCCCAACTCCTGGCGGCGGGGACGGTCTTCACCGGCGGTGCGGTGGTCCTCGCCACGGTGGAGCCGTGGCTGCTCGCGGCAGTGCTGCCGGTCGCGGCCCTGCTCACCGTGGCTCCCTTCGCCGACGCGCGCGGACGTGCGGTACGGGGCGCCCGCACCCGGGCGGCCATCGCCACGTTGTCGGCCGACACGGTGGAGATCGTCGACGGACTGCGGGAGCTGCTCGCCTTCGGCGCCCTTGCCGGACGCCGACGCAGGCTGGCGGAGCGCGGACGACAGGTGGGGGACGCCCAGCGCGCCGAAGCCACGTGGGAAGCCGTCGCCGCCGCGGTCCGCGATCTTCTCATCGTGGGGGCGGTCCTCGGCGTGGTGGCAGCGGCGGCACAGTCCATGGCCTCGGGACGGCTGCACGGCGCATGGGCGCCGGCGGCGATGAGCCTGGCCCTGGCCGTTCTCGGCCCCGTGGCGGAGTCGGCCCGGTCCCTGAGCCAGGCCGTGTCCCTGCGTGCCGCCGCCTCCCGCGTCGGCGCGGCAGTCAAGGTTCCCGCGCTCGCCCCGCCGCCTGCCGCGCCCCTCCCGCTACCTCCCGGCCCGTTGGGCGTCCGGCTGCGCCGGGTGAGGTTCGACTACGGAGGCAGTCCCGTCCTCGACGGCGTCGCGCTGACCGTCCGCGCGGGGCAGACGCTCGCCCTGGTCGGCGCCTCGGGCGCCGGCAAGTCCACCTGCGCCCACCTCCTGGCCCGCTTCTGGGACCCGTCAGAGGGCGAGATCCAGCTGGTACCCGCCGACGGCGTCCCCGTCGACCTGCGCGAGGTGGACGATGCCGAACTCCGCCGTACCGTGGCGGTGGTGGGTCAGGAGACGCCTCTCTTCCACGGCACCCTCGCCGAGAACCTGCGGCTCGCCGCCCCCGAGGCCGACGACGACCTCCTCGCCGAGACGGCCCGCCTGTGCGGCGTCGACCGGATAGCCCCGCTGACCACCCTGGTCGGCGAGCGCGGCTCCACCCTCTCCGGAGGCCAGCGGGCTCGCATCGCCCTCGCCCGCGCCCTCCTGGCCCAGCCGAGGGTCCTGATACTGGACGAGTCCACCGCCCACCTGGACAACGCGAGCGACGCCCAACTCGCCACCGCACTCCACCAGGAAGGCCGCACGACCGTCGTGATCGCCCACCGCCGCGCCACCATCCGCCGGGCCGACCGCATTGCCGTCCTCGAAGCCGGACGCATCGCCGAGGAGGGCACCTGGGAGGAGCTCACCGGCCGCCCCGGCAGCGCACTCAACCGCAGCCTCGGCGACATCGCCCCGTGAGGACCGGGCTCACTCGGTGGTGGGACGGCCTGGACGTTTGCGGCTGAGGGCAGCGGTCGGCCGATCCTGTCGGGGCTGCGTGAGTCAGATTTTCAAGGCTGCCGGGCGGGGGCGGTCGGTGGTGAGCGCCGCGGCGGGGGTGATCCCGGAAGGTCGGCGTGGCGATGCGCTGCCGGGGGTCAGCGGACGAGGACCGGTCTCGGTCCGGCCGTGATGGAGGAGGCCGGCTCCTCGTGCAGGATGGCCCGCAGCGTGTCCTTGAGGCGCCGGGAAGGCTCGATGCCGAGGTGGTCGGTGAGCTGCCGACGAGTGCTGTGGTAGGTCTCCAGCGCCTCCGCCCGGCGGCCGACCTGGTAGAGGGAGAGCATCAGCATCTCGGTGATCTTCTCCCGCCACGGGTGCACCACGCTGATCGCGCGCAGCTCGCCTATGGCCTCCTCGGTGCGGCCGCAGCGCAGTTTGAGTTCCAGCTTCGTCTCGTGAGCGGTCAGGTACTCCTCCTCCAGCTGCACGGCCATGCTGTGGCACAGCGGACTGTTGCCGACGTCCTGGAGCGGCTTTCCCCGCCACAGGGCAAGGGCGGAGTCGAGTAACTCGACGGCCCTCCCCGCGTTGTCCTCCGCGAGCCGCCTCGCCTCCGCGGTGCGACATCGGAAGGTGTGCATGTCGATGGTGCTCGGATCGGCCTTCAGCACGTAACCCGCCGAGTGGGTCACCAGAGGGGGGACCACGTCACCGGGCGCCGCCAGACGGCTCAGGGTACGGCGGAGTCTGGACACCTGCGCCTGGAGTGCGTTGTGGGCGGTGTGGGGCGGATCGTCACCCCACAGTTCACCGTAGAGCTGATCGTTGGTCAGGAGCCTTCGGTCCGCCAACAGCAGGGAGGCCAACAGGATTCGCTGCCTGTGGCCGGCGATCGGGAACAACTCATTGTTCGTGACGATGCCGACGGGACCCAGGATGGTGAAGTTCATGAGGGAAGCCTCACACGGACCAGGGAACAGGTGTTTGAGAGGTGTCTGATGCCTCTCTGGATTCTCGCTGGAGACGAGAACCAGCCAAAGCGATCACATCACTGGTTCACGACTGATTGGTGACCGGATCACTACTGGAGTCGGACCGCTCGTGCCAGCATCAACATGCTTACTGCTACGGGGAGGTTGGCTACGTGGAGATCAAGTTGCTGGGGACGTTGGCCGCGCATCTGGGGGAGACGGCCTGGACACCCAGCGCTGCCAAGCACCGGCAGGTGCTGGCCCTGCTGGCGCTGAGGGCGGGACACACCGTGCCGATGTGGGAACTGGTCGACGAACTCTGGGGGGATAATCCGCCACGCAGCGCACAGGCCACACTGCAGACCTACATGATGCAACTGCGCCGGGCGATCACCGCGGCCGGCGAGAAGGACGGGACGGAGTGCCGGGCGAAGGAGATCCTCGCCACGACACACGGCGGATACGTGCTCAACATCGACTCCGGGTGGGTGGACGCGCTGGAGCACGAGAGCCTCGCCTCCGCCGGGATGGCGGCGGCCCGCAGAGGGGACAACCAGCGTGCGTCCGAGCTGCTGAACCGTGCGATCGCACTGTGGCGGGGGGACGCGCTTGCGGACGTCTGTATGGGCTCACCGCTGAAGGTGGAGACGCTGCGGCTGGAGGAGTCGCGGCTCAGCGCTTTCGAGACCTGCGTGGCGGTGGACCTGACCTCGGGACACACCACGGAGGTGCTCAGCAGGCTGACCGAACTGACGGCGAGGTACCCGCTCCACGAGCGCTTCCACCTCCAGCTGATGATGGCCCAGTACCGGGCCGGACGAATATGGCAGGCACTGGAGACGTACCGCCGGCTGCACACCCGGCTGGTCACGGAACTGGGCCTGGAGCCCTCCGAGGCGGTGCGTGACGCACACCAGCGGATGCTCCGCCGGGACGCCGGCCTGATCCTCGACGCCACGGAGGTCGGCGGTCAGGGAGCGTACCTGGACCCCGCCTTCGGCCAACTGCGCAGCGCCTGAACCTCTGCCCCGCCCATCAGCGGGGCAGAGATTTGTCGTACGACTCCCGGTCAGGCCGGTGTCACTGTCCACTTCCCGCCGGGTCAGCGTGCGGTCAGCGACGTGTGAACGCCCTTGGATACGTTCCCCCGGCGGTGGATCCCGCCACCGCGCGCGGTCCCGCCGGGGACACGTGAACCCAAGGAGGTGCCGGATGACCGCCGGGCGCGCCCTCGCCACCCCGACCGTCCGGCCGACGGGTCCGTCGGCGACGACCCTGCTCCTGGTGGCGCACGGCAGCCGCGACCCGCGTCACTCCAGGACCCTGCGGGTTCTGGCCGAAAGGGTCCGGCTGCTCTCCGGCCACCGGACGGCGATCGCCTTCCTGGAGTTCGACGAGCCGGACGTGGCCGCCGCGGTGAGCGCCCTGGTGACCGTCGGCGCGGGGCGCGTCGTGGTGGTGCCGCTGCTGCTCTCCCGCGCCTATCACGCCACGACCGACCTGCCCGCGGCACTGGCCGGGGACTGGCCGGTGCCGGTCCGCCGCACGGATGTGCTGGGCGGCTCGCCCCTGCTCGTCACCGCGCTGGAGCGGCGCCTCTTCGAGGCCGGCATCGACGCCGCCGACCGCGGCACGACAGGTGTCGTGGTGGCGTCGACCGGCTCGAAGGACGCGCAGGCGCGCGACTCGGTCGCCGCCGTGGCGCGGCAGCTGCGCCGCGCCGGCTGGGGCGCCGCCCTCCCCGCGTACGTCACGGGCCCCCAGCGGCGTCCGGGGGACGCGGTGCGGGAACTGCGTGCGGGAGGCCTGTCCCGGGTGGCCGTCGCCCCGTACGTGCTGGCCCCCGGCCTGCTGCCCGACCGCATCGCCGCCGAGGCGAGGGAGGCCGGCGCGGACGTCCTGTCCGCACCGCTGGGCGACGCGCCCGAGCTGGTGCGGCTGGTCGTCGAACGCGGCCTGGGCGCCGTCGGCTGAGCAACGCGGAGAGCGGGCCGGTCACGTGGTGCGGGCCGACGCGCCCTTACCGGCCCGGTTCGGGCGTGCGGCTCGGTCCGCCGGTGTGGCTCTGGCGCCCGAACTGTCCGATCCCGTAGGCGGTTTGCTCCGCCCCCGGGTCTGCGGCCCAGCACCGACCGTGCGGCCGGCTCCACCTGAGCGGCTCTGGCCAGCTGAGCGGCTCGGTCCGCCGGTGCGGCCCGGTTCGCGCGTGCCGCCCGGTCCTCCTTCGGTGGCGGCCCGGTTCGGGCGTGCGGCTCGGTCCGACGGTGTGGCTCTGGCGCCCGAACTGTCCAGTCCCGTAGGCGGTTTGCTCCGCCCCCGGGTCTGCGGCCCTGCCCATGGGCTGATGGCCCGGTCCGCCGTGGCCCGCTCCGCCGGGGGACCGTTCCGCACGGGACCGGGACCACGCGGCCCCGGCTCCCCCGATGCCACCCGTCCCGCTGCTCTGCCGCACCGCCGCGGGTGCGTGGGGCTGGGCGCGCCGTTCCCCGCCCACCTTGGCGGGGCCCCGCTTCGTGCCGGCCTTCCGGGCGGGACCGGGGCGGATCCGTGCGGCCGTGACGCGGGCCGGCCTCTCAGGCCGCGCGGCCCACGTCGGTGAGCGGGGTTCCCAGCAGTGCGCGGGGCAGGTCCGACCGGGCGGTGATGCCCAGCTTCTCGTACACCCGGTAGAGATGGTTCTCCACCGTACGGACCGACACCACCAGACAGTCGGCGATGTCACGGTTGGACAGCCCCCCGGCGGCCAGCGCCGCCACCTCCCGCTCCCGGGTGGTCAACGGCGTGGGCGGTCCGGCCCGCCGGAGCTCCTCGGGCCCGACCCAGGGCGGCAGTGTCCCGGCACAGTCCGCCAGCAGTCGCGTGCTCGCCGCCCTGGCCAGCCGGCTCGCCCGCCGCCGGCCGGTCTTGCGGTACGCGACCGCCGCCTGCCCCGCGGCCTCGGCCGCCAGCACGATCGCGCCCATGGCCCGGAAACCGGCGGAGACCGACTCCAGCGCCGGCCCGTCGTCCGCCGCCAGGGCGAGGACGTGGTCGGCCTGCAGCCGCATCAGCCCGGAACCCGAGCCCGCCGCCAGCCGCGCCGCCCGAGCGGCCGCCCGCGCCGGGTTCGAGACCCGTGCCGCCAGGTGCAGCGCTGCGAGCGCGGCCGCCGGACGCGCGGTGGCACGCCGGGCGACGTCCCAGGCACGGCTGCTCGCGGCCGCCCGGTCACCGGCGTGGGCGAGGACCACGGCGTGCTCCAGCACGACGGAGTCGTCGGCCAGCGGGAAGCCGGGAGCCGACCTGAGCGCGGCCTGCGCCTCCACCAGTGCCTGGAGTGCCTCCGTGGGCCGTCCCGCCTCCGCCAGCGCACCGGCGAGCTGGGCGAGGACCCAGGCCGGGGTGGTCAGCCAGTCCCGCCGCACGCGCAGCGCGCTGGCCCGGCGTAACAGGGGGACCGCTTCGGCCGGGCGCCCGAACAGCCGCAACAGCCGGGCACGGAGCACGCAGATCTGCAGCTGCCGTAGCTCGTCGTCGGTGGTGGCGTGGTGGCCGATCGCGTCCAGCACGTCCGCGACCCGCCGGAGGTCCCCCTGGGCGAAGGCGCAGCGCGCCGCCACCACGAGGCACTGCAGGCGGGCGTCGGCGTGCCAGGCGTCCAGCGAGCGCACGTGGCGGTCCATCAGGCGCAACGCCACGTCGGGGTGGCCCAGTTCGCTGTGGGCGAGAGCGACCGGCGGCAGCAGGCTCTGCACCACGTCGGAATCCGGCTCCTCGCCGGGCAGGACCTTGTCCCCCATCTCCGCGGCGCGGTCCGGCCGGTCGGCCAGCAGGGCCAGTACGGCGCTGAACCCGTGCAGGGCGTCGATCTCCTCCGGCACGCCGTCCATGACGGCGGTGGCTTCGGCGATGCGTCCCAGTCCCCAGGCGGCGTTGCCGGCCCGGTCGCGTACCGCGGCGACCACCTCGTCGCGGGGAACGCCCTCGGCGTGCCAGGCGGCCCCGCCCGCGAACGCGCCGGCGAACACCTCCTCGGCCTCCTCGTGCCGGCCCTGCCCCGAGAGAGCCCGGCCCAGCAGCAGGGTGGCACGCAGCTCGTCACAGGAGAGCCGCGCGCCTGCCGCGGACATCCGCCCGTGCGGTACCGCCACGCCGCCCGGTGCCGCGGGACCGTCCCCCTGCGGGTCGCCGAGCGCCAGCCTGCAGAGCCGCTCGGCGAGCACGCAGTCCTGACGACGTACCGCCGTGCGGGCGCCGGCCAGCAGGGGACCGGGTTCCGGGACCGTGCCTGCCGCGACCCGCAGTTCGACGATCCGCAGAACGTCCTCCTCCTGCCGGGCACCGGTCTCCTCGATCGCGGCGGCGACCTGGAGACGCAGTCGCTGCGCGGTGAGGCCGGACATCCGGCCGGCCACCACCGAGCCGGTGAGGGAGAGGGCGAGCCGGATGCCGAGCCGGCGTCCGGCACCCTCGATCTGGACGACGCCGCGCTCGTCGAGCACCTCCGCGGCGCGGGCGAGTCCGAGCCGCTCGGCCAGCCGGTACTCCAGGTGCCCGACGACGGCGAGCGTGTTCACCAGCTCCTGCTCCTGCGGCGTCAGATCACGCAGTCCCAGGCACACGATGTCGGCCAGCCGCCGCGGTGGCGGGGCCATGAGTCCGTCCCAGCGCCAGTGGTCGCCGACGCGGCGCAACGACCCCTCGGCCAATGAGTGCTCCACCAGCTCGTGCAGAAGCAGCGCGTTGCCACCGGTGGCGTCCCAGAGCCGCTCCGGCGTACCGGAATCCACCGGCCCGCCGACTCGGCGGCGGACGATGGCGGCGATCGCGTCCCCGGCGAAGGGCTGCACCTCGATCCGTTCCGCCAGGCGTTCCACCCAGAGTTTGTCCATCCCCGTCGGGAGCGGGGCGTCCCTGCGCGCCGTGGTGGCGAGGGCCACCCGGCCGGACGCGCTCAACTGGTAGAGGCGGTGGGCGGCCGACTCGGGCAGCAGGTGGGCGTCGTCGAGCCCGACCACGGTCCGTCGTGCGGGGTCGCTGTTGCGGCGGGCCGACTCCAGACGGTCGAGGCACTCGGAGACCGAACCGAAGTTCTCCGCGCAGCCGTTGTCGGGGCCCCCGATCCCTCCCACGGCCAGCACCGTCCGGCCGCCGGCCGCCAGGCGTTCGAGAGCGGTGGCGAGCAGACGGGTCTTGCCCACGCCGGCGTTCCCCGTCAAAAGAATTCCGCCGCCTTTCGCCATGGCGGAATCGACGGCCCACAGCTCCCCTTGGCGAGCCGTGACCGCCCAGGCATCTTCTGTCTCGGTCGGCATTTCAGATCTTTCCCAACTGTCGGTGAGAAGACGTCGGCCGCGGGATGCGTGCGAGGCGGAGATTTACCTCCTGAATACTTACGTGTCACCGTTACGGCAATCGGGCGTACTGCGATGCTTATTTCCCGTGAACAATCCGAGCCGATATCACATCCACCACTGAGCGAGCGGCTCGGGACAAGTCGGGGCGGTGGGAAGCGGAATGAAATTCCGTGCGGCCGTCACTCACGATACGAGAGACTCCGGACGGCGCGCTGAGCCGCTTCTGACGTCTCGCTGACATTTCGCACGAGCTTCGGACCAGGCTTGACGGGGTGGCCAAGGCCGTGGTCAGCGGCTCGCAGCCGGAATCAGCCGCAAAGATCGAAAACTTCCGGACGGTTTCGAGACGTCCTTCCTGGTGAACCCCGATATGTGGCTCGTGGCCGCTCCCGGATCCACCGCGGATGACACCGTGTAAAGGGAAATCCCGTGGCCGCGGAGCGAGTTGCGCGATCGGTGAAGCTCTCCCTAAGCTTCCGATCTGCGAGCGGAGGCCTGACCGCTCATTGTTCTCTCACGCAGACCCGCCCACCCCGGCACCCTCATTTCGTGTGCGTCGGGGCGGCAGGCACGTGCAGGTTCGAGAAAGGAACAGGTAATGGTCAAGGTCACGGCCGGCGAGGTCCAGGAATGGCTTGTACAGAAGATCGCGGATCGTCTGGGTGAAGACCCCTCGAGTATTTCCCCCGGACAGTACTTCGACGAACTCGACCTCGACAGCACGGAGGCACTCATCATCGCCGGCGAGATGGAGAGCTGGCTGGGGTTCGAGCTGGGAACCACGGCGCTGTGGTACCACCCGACCATCGAGGCCCTGTCGGCGCACATAGCCGAGGAGAGTGCTCAGCGTGGCGCGGCGGCCTAGCAGGGCGGCCGCCGCGGAGCTGCTGACACGGCACAGGGACGCCCCGCCCGGCGGCCGTACCGTCTACGCGGTGCACCCGGGCGCACTGCCCGTCGGATCCTGGGCCAACCTGGCCGGTGCGCTGTCGCCGGAGACGGGTTTCGCCGTGCTCGACCTGGGAGCGATTCCCGCCTACCTGGAAGCCGCGCTGGAGCCCGGCGCATCCGATCTGACCGTCGACCGCCTGATCGACATCCTGGTCGGCGCCTACCGCACCGCCGCCCCCGCCCCGGGGGAAGGGCCGGTCACCTTCGTCGGCTGGTCCTTCGGAGGCGTGATCGCCCACGGCATGACGGAGCGTCTGGCCCCGGAGGAACGCCCGGACAGCGTGGTGCTGCTGGACAGCATCGCCCCGACGGACGCCTACAAGTACGCCGAGGACGACGGCATCGATCCCCATCTCGTCCTGCGCTGGTTCGCGATGTTCCTCGGCGCCAAGCGGGGCAGGGAGGTGCACACCCGGCCCCTGCCGGCCGGCACGGACGTCCGGGCCGGGCTGGAGCTGGTGCTCCAGGACGCCGTGGCGGCCGGCGCCCTGCCGCCGGGAACGCCTCCCCAGAGCATGTGGAAGCTTTTCGACGCCTACACGGCGGGTCTCCTGCGCAACAACAGGCTGACCCTCCCGTACCAGCCGGCCCGCGCCACCGTGCCCCTCGCGCAGCTCAAGGCGCAGCACAGTCTCATCCCGACGGACCCGACCCTCGGCTGGTCGGAACTGGCCGATCACGCAGTGTCCGCACACACCGTGCCCGGCGACCACTACACCATGCTGATCCGCCCGGACGCCTCGCGAGCCATAGCCGGACTGATCCCGGCTTCCCGGCCGGCGCAGCTCGTCAAGACCCGGAGGGACACGCCGTGAACCCATCCCAGCAACGGATACTCGACCGCAGACTCGCCCGGGACCCCATCGCCGTCGTCGGCCTGTCCGGGCTCTTCCCGAAGGCACACGACGTCCGGGAGTTCTGGGCCAACGTCGTGGCAGCGGCCGACTGCACCACGGAGGTGCCGGCCGGCCACTGGGACGTCGGCGAGTTCTACGACCCCGACCCCTCGGCGCCCGACAAGACCTACGCGAAGCGCGGCGGCTTCATCCCGGACGTGGCCTTCAACCCCCTCGAGTTCGGGCTGCCCCCGAACACGCTCGAAGTGACGGACGTACTCCAGCTGCTGAGCCTGACGGTCACCCGTGACCTGCTCAAGGACGCGGGAGCCGAGCAGGGGTGGTACGACCCGAAGCGCACCGGCGTGGTGCTCGGCATCACCGGGGCCAACCAGCTGACCCAGCCCCTCACCGCGCGTCTCCAGAGCCCGGTGCTCAAGGAAGTCGTACGGAGCTGCGGTCTGTCCGACCGCGACGCCGAGGAGATCGCCGCCAAGTTCCGGATGGCGTACGCCCCCTGGGAGGAGAACTCCTTCCCGGGGATGCTCGGCAACGTGGTCGCCGGCCGGATCGCCAACCGGTTCGACCTCGGCGGCATCAACATGACGATCGACGCCGCCTGCGCCAGCTCCCTCGGCGCGGTCCGCACGGCCGTCAGCGAACTCCTGGAGGGGCGCGCCGACACGATGCTGGCCGGCGGGTGCGACGCCGAGAACACCATCTTCATGTACCTCTGCTTCAGCAAGACCCCCGCGCTGTCCAAGTCGGGGCAGATCCGCCCCTTCGACAGCGAGGCCGACGGCACGCTGATCGGCGAGGGCATCGGCATGCTCGCCCTGCGCCGCCTGGCCGATGCCGAACGCGACGGCAACCGGGTGTACGCCGTCATCCGAGGTCTCGGCACCTCCAGCGACGGGCGGTTCAAGTCCATCTACGCCCCCCGCAAGGAAGGCCAGATGGAGGCGCTGCGCCGCGCCTATCAGGACGCCGACGCGGCGCCGGACAGCATCGAACTCTTCGAGGCCCACGGCACCGGGACCGCCGTCGGAGACGCCACCGAACTCAGCGCGCTCACCGAAGTGGTGGCGAAGGACGGGGGCGAGCGGGAGTACGCCGCCATCGGCAGCGTGAAGTCCCAGATCGGCCACACGAAGGCGGCGGCCGGCGCGGCCGCGATGATCAAGCTCGCGCTCGCGCTGCACCACAAGGTGCTGCCGCCCACCATCAACGTGAACCGGCCCAGCTCCGCCTTCGGCCCGGACAGCCCGTTCTACGTCAACACCAGGACCCGGCCCTGGATCCGTGACCCCAAGCGCCCGCAGCGCCGGGCGGCGCTCTCCGCGTTCGGTTTCGGCGGTACGAACTTCCACGCGGTGATGGAGGAACACGGGGACGGTGACGACCTGGAGGTGCGCTTCCCGGTCGCCCGGATCCGGCTCTGGCACGCCGCCGACCCCGGAGCCCTCGCCGACGCTCTGGCCGCGAAGACCCCGCCCACCGGCGGGCCGGTGCCCGCCGCCCACGCTCGTCTGGCCTTCGTGGCCCGCGACGACGCCGAGGCGGACGCGCTGCGCGAGATCGCGCTGGGCGAACTGCGCACCCGCACGGACCGCGACGAGTGGTCCCACCCCAAGGGCATCCACTACCGGCGGACCGCCGGCGACACGGGCAAGGTGGCCGCGCTCTTCGCCGGACAGGGCAGCCAGTACGTCGACCCCGGTCTGAGCGCCGTACTGGCCCTGCCGCCGCTGCGGTCCTCCTTCGACCGGGCCAACCAGCACTTCCGGGAGGACACGCCGCTGTCCCGGGTGGCGTTCCCGCCGCCCCTGGTCGACGACGCGGGCCGGGCGGAACAGGAAGCCGCCCTGAGGGCGACCGGCTACGCCCAGCCCGCCATCGGAGCACTCTCCGCGGGCCAGTTCCGCTACCTGACCGAACTCGGCTTCCGGGCTGAGGGCTTCCTCGGTCACAGCTTCGGTGAACTGACCGCGCTCTATGCGGCCGGGGCCTTCGACGAGGACACGCTCCACCAGCTGGCCAGAGCCCGCGGCCGGGCCATGTCACCCGCGCCCGGGCAGGCCGAGGACACCGGCGCGATGGCGGCCGTGTTCGCTCCCCAGGAGCAGGTGGAGGAACTGCTCGCCGAACGGGACGGGCTGCGCGTCTGCAACCGCAACGCGCCCGACCAGATCGTGGTGGGCGGCGCCACGGCGGAGGTGGATCTCCTGGTCGAGGCAGCCGGCCGCAAGGGCGTGCGCGCCCGCCGGCTGCCGGTGTCCGCCGCTTTCCACACCCCCTTCGTGGCCCACGCCGTGGACGACTTCCGGGCCGCCGTGGACGCCGTCCGCATCGCCGCACCGCGCGGGCGGGTCTACGCCAACACCTCCGGCGCCGCCTACGGCACGGACCTCGCGGGCAACCGCAGCGTCCTCGCGGAACAGCTCATCCACCCGGTGGAGTTCGCGGCACGCGTCGAGGAGATGTACGCCGACGGATTCCGGGTCTTCGTGGAGTTCGGCCCCGGCTCCGTGCTCACCGGGCTCGTGGGCCGCATCCTGGGCGACCGTCCGCACACCGCGCTGCCCCTCGACGGCGGCCCCGGCAAGGACTCCGAACGCACGCTGAAGCAGTCCGTGGCACGGCTCGCGGTGATCGGCGTCCCGGTCTCCGTCTCCGACCGGTACGCGGCCGAGGTCGAGCGGCCGGCTCCCACCAAGGGCATGACGGTGATGCTCAACGGCATCAACTACGTGTCCGCCGAGCGCCGCGCCGCCTACCAGGAGGCCCTGACCAGCGGATACCGGGTCTCCCTGCCCACCGCGCCGGCGGTGAGCGGGCTCCCGCCCACCGCACCGGCCGTCCCGCGGGACCCGGGCCCGCCCCCGGCACCGGCCCACCCCTCCGGGCCCGTACCCCAGGCAGCCCCCGCACAGGCGGCGGAGCGCCCCCTTCCCGAACGGGCCCGGTCCGTCCCGCTGGGCACCGGTACCGCGGAGGTGAACGTCCGCACCCTTCCGGATACCTCGCCCCCTGCCCAGGAGAACGAGCAGATGCCAAGCGATCGCTTCACCGAACTCCTCTCGGACCACCTCTCGCTGCACGACGAGTACCTCAACGGCCAGTTGCAGAGCGTCGAACGACTCACCAGGATCCTGGAACGCGCCGCCGGGCAGGGGAAGCTGGACCAGGTGCTGCCCGGTGTCAGCTCCGTCAAGGAGCACGGACTGGCGATCGGGCGCACCCACGCACACGCCAACGAGGTCCTGCGGCAACTGGCCGGACTGGAACTCGGAAGCGGGACCTCCGTGGCTCCCGCGGCTCCCGCGGCACCCGCGACCTTCGCCGCGGCGCCCCAGCCCGCCGTCCAGGCGCCGGCCCTGCCGGAGCCCCCCGTCGTCCCGGCACTGCCCCCGGGCTGGACCCCGCCCGCCCCGGCTCCCACCGTGACGCCCGCCCCCGTCCCTGCCCCCGCTCCGGCTCCGGCCTCGACTCCGAGCGCCGCGCCTGCTGTTGCTTCTGCCCCGGTACCGGTGGGTGTGGACGCGGCGACGGTGCAGTCGGTGCTGCTGGAGGTGGTGGCTCAGAAGACGGGTTATCCGGCTGAGATGTTGGAGCTGGACATGGGGGTGGAGTCGGATCTGGGGATCG
>NZ_JBIAJE010000001.1:216408-958524 GCF_042871785.1 Streptomyces sp. NPDC005551
TCGATTCCATCAAGCGTGTGGAGATCATGGGGGTGATTCAGGAGCGGTTCGGGACGGTGTCGTCGGCCGGTCCTGAGCAGTTGGCGGAGCTGCGGACGCTGGGCGACATCGTCGACTTCGTCGCGGGTGCGGCGGGTGCCTCCGCTCCGGCTCCCGTCTCGACTCCGGCCGTTGCGCCTGCTGTTGCTTCTGCCGCGGTACCGGTGGGTGTGGACGCGGCGACGGTGCAGTCGGTGTTGCTGGAGGTGGTGGCTCAGAAGACGGGTTATCCGGCTGAGATGTTGGAGCTGGACATGGGGGTGGAGTCGGATCTGGGGATCGATTCCATCAAGCGTGTGGAGATCATGGGGGTGATTCAGGAGCGGTTCGGGACGGTGTCGTCGGCCGGTCCTGAGCAGTTGGCGGAGCTGCGGACACTGGGCGACATCGTCGACTTCGTCGCCGGAGTCCGTACGCCCGGTGGCCGGGAGAAGTCGAGCGCCGGCGCCACCACCCCCGAGGACCCGCCGCCGGAACAGTCCCGGTCCGTCTCCCCGCAGGCGTCCGAGAAGGCCACCCGTATCGGCCGCGCGCACGCCTCCCTCATCACTCTCCCCGCACCCGATCCGCTGCTCGACGCCTGTCCCGCCCACCACGGCGCCCTCGTCGTGGACGACGGCTCGGACCTGGCCGCACAGATCGCCGACCGGCTCACCGCCACCGGCCGCCGGGTGCACGTCCTGCGTCTTCCCGGAGTCCCGTCGCGGTCGGCCGGTGTGCACGACCACGCACTCTCGGGCTGGGGCACGACGGAACTGGCGGCCGAGACCGAGGCGGTCTTCACCGACCCGATCGGCCTGGTCGTCGACGTGACGGCACGCCCCGACACCGACTGGCCCGACGGGGTGCGCAGGCTGGCGCACTCACTGCTGCTGGCGCGGCACGTCGTCCGCCCGCTGACCGCCATGGCGGCGCACGGCCGTGCGGCGTTCATCGCCGTGACCCGGCTCGACGGGGCATTCGGCCTCACCGGTGTCGCCGAGGAGACCGCCCCCGCCGGAGGTGTCGCGGGGCTCCTGAAGACCCTGGCCCTCGAAGCGCCCGAGCTGTTCTGCCGGTCCGTGGACCTCGCGCCCGGGATCGACGCCGCCGAGGCGGCCGCCCTGGTACTGGACGAGGCCGCTGACTCGGCCGTCGAACCCGTGCAGGTGGGCCACGACGGGACCCGCAGGGTGGGACTGGCCCTGGCCGGGGAGCCGCTCGCGGCCTCCGCCGCGGACACCGGCCCGCTCACCGGTGACGACGTGCTGGTCGTCACGGGCGGCGCCCGGGGCATCACGGCGAACTGCGTGATCGAGCTCGCCCGCAGGCACCGGCCGCGGCTCGTACTGCTGGGCCGCACCCCGCTCGAGGAGGAACCCGCCTGGGCGCACGGCCTCCCCGAGGAGAACCTGAAGGCGGCGGCTGCCGCGTCGCTGGCCGCGGCAGGTGAGAAACCGACGCCCCGACGGGTCGGACAGCTCGCCGCGGCCGTGGTGGGCGCCCGGGAGATCCGCACGACGCTGGACGCCCTGCGGACGGCCGGCAGCCAGGCCGAGTACCTGTCGGTGGACATCACCGACCAGGCCGCGACCACGGCCGCGCTCGCACCGTACCGGGACGCGGTCACCGGCGTGGTGCACGGTGCCGGAGTCCTCGCCGACCAGATGATCGCCCAGAAGAAGGCCTCCGAGATCGAGCGGGTCTTCGCCCCGAAGCTGACCGGCCTGCGGTGCGTCATGGCGGCCCTGGACGGCCGGGCACTGCGTCACGTGGTCCTGTTCTCCTCGGTCGCCGGCTTCTTCGGCAACCAGGGACAGTCGGACTACGCGATGGCCAACGAGGTCCTCAACGTCTGGGCGTCGTCCTGGCGGCGGAGGTTCCCGCAGACCAGGGTCACCTCCCTCAACTGGGGAGCCTGGGACAGCGGAATGGTCTCCCCGCAGATCAGGAAGGTGTTCGAGGAGCGGGGGATCGACCTCATCCAGGTCGCCGAGGGCGCCCGGCTGTTCGCCGACCAGTTCGCCCCCGAACGGGCCGGCGACGTGGTCACCGTGCTCGGCCCGACCACACCGCTGAGCAACCGGGACCGCTCCGGCCCGGCGGCCACGGGAACGGTCGTCCGGCGGCCCGCGGACCTGGCAGGAAGCCCCCTCGTCACCGATCACGTGATCGACTCGGTGCCGGTGCTCCCCGCGGCCGTGGCCATGGGATGGGCCCTCGGCGCCGTGGAACACGCCGACGGCCGGCGAGCCGTACGGCTGCGCGACTTCACCGTGCACAAGGGCATCGTCTTCGACGGCACGGAGCCCGCCGAGTGCCGGGTGTCGATGAGCCCGGCCGACGGCGAGGTGAAGGTCGCCATCCGGTCGGTGACCGACGGAGCCGTACGACCGCACTACGCGGCCACGGTCGTCACCGGCGCACTGCCGCCGGCCGATCGGGCGACCGGACTGCCCGCGACGGGCACCGGAAGCGACGCCGGCGGCTTCTACAGCGACGGCACCCTCTTCCACGGACCCGCGCTGCGTGGTCTGCGCCGGGTACTGGCCGACTCCGAGTCACGCCTGGTCCTGGAGTGCGAGGCCCCGTCGGTGGACGCCGGCAGCGGCTCGGCCGACTGGTACGCCGCCGGCTCCGCCGACCTGTTGCTCCAGGCGGCGCTCGTGTGGGTGCGCAGGTTCCGCGGCAGCGCCGGGCTGCCGCTCGCCGTGGGCGGAGTGGAATTGCACGGTCCGCTGGCTCCGGGCGAGGTGTTCCTCGTCCTGGTGGAGCCCGTACGGCACGGCGGCCCGGACTCCCGCCTGAACATCACCGCCTGTGCCCCCGACGGACAGGTCAAGGCCCGGTTCACGGACGTCTCCGTGGTCTCGGCCCCTCAGCTGGCGGCCAAGTTCACGGGCTGACGGATGACCCGCACCGGAAGCAGCGGGCGGGCGGCGGTTCGCCGCCGCCCGCTCCACAGGATCCCCCGCTTGGGAAGGGACCTCACCCTGTTATGAGCAGATACGCGATCGTCGGCATCTCCTGCCTGTTCCCCGGAGCCCGAACGCCCGAAGAGTTCCGGCAGAACCTCCGCAGTGGCACGGACAGCCGTCGGGAAGGAGGCGAAGAGGTCTTCGGAGCCGGGCCCGGTGAGCGTGACCTCGACCCCCGGCACCCCATCGGGTCCCGCCGGGGCGGGTTCATCACCGACTTCGAGTTCGACCCCGCCGGCTACCGGCTGGACCCCGGCTATCTCGCCGGGCTCGACCGGCTCTTCCACTGGTCGCTGCACGCCGCGGGGGAGGCCCTGCGCGACAGCGGGGCGGCCGGGCGACCCGAACTGCTGGCCAGGACCGGCCTCGTCATGGGCAACTACTCGTTCCCCACGAGCACCTCGGCACAGGTCAGCGTCCCGCTCGCCCAGGAGGCCGTACTGGCCGGGCTGCGCCGGGCCGGCCTGCCCGCGCTCGACGCCCTGCCCGGTGCCGTCAGCCTGGTCGACCGCGACGGCATCGTGCCGGAGAACCTCCGGGTCAGCGGGTCGCCCGCCGCGGTCGCCGCCGCGGCCCTCGGCCTGGGCGGCCCCCGGTACTGCCTGGACGCCGCCTGCTCCTCGGCGCTCTACGCCCTCAGCCTCGCCTGCGGCCATCTCGCCTCCGGACAGGCCGACATGGTGCTGGCCGGAGCCGTCTGCGCGCCGGACCCGACCCTGATCCACCTGTCCTTCTCCGACTTGCACGCCTACCCGGAGGACGGTTTCAGCCAGCCCTTCGACAGCCGCTCCGGAGGAATCGTCACCGGGCAGGGCGCGGGCATGATCGCCGTCAAACGGCTGGCGGACGCGGTGCGCGACAACGACCGCGTCTACGCCGTGGTGGACGGCATCGGCCTGTCCAACGACGGTGCCGGGCGCCACCCGCTGGTCCCTCGCAAGAGCGGCCAGCTGGACGCCCTTGCCCGCGCCTACGCCGACGCCGGCGTGGACCCCGCGGCCGTCCACTACCTGGAGTGCCACGCCACCGGAACGCCGATCGGGGACGCCACCGAGGCGGAGACGGTCGCCGAGTTCTTCGGCGCCCACGGCGACGTGCCCCTGCTCGGTTCGGTGAAGGGAAACATCGGTCACCTGCTGACCGTCGGCGGCCTGAGCAGTCTGCTCAAGGTCGTCCTGGCCATGGAGGACGGCACGATCCCGCCCACCATCGGCGTGGACATGCCGATCTCGTCCCCGGACGACCGGGTGGGTGCCGCCACCCTGGTCCGCGCCGCCCGCGCCTGGCCGGACTCTCCCGGACCACGCCGGGCAGCGGTCTCCGCCTTCGGATTCGGCGGGACCAACGCGCACGTGGTGCTCTCGGCGCCCACCACCGGCCCTGACGTCCCCGAGGAGCGGCCCGCCGCGCTGCCCCCGCTCGACGTCGTGGGACTCGGCGCGCACTTCGGCTCGCTGGACTCGCTGGACGCCTTCGAACGTGCGGTGTACGACGGGAAGCACGATCTGCGGCCACTGCCCGAGCGGCGCTGGCGAGGGCTCGACCGCACCGACGGGGGCACCCTCGAACAGGCCGGTCTCACCGGCCCGCCCCTCGGGGCGTTCGTCGACGGTGTCGAGGTCGACCCCGCCGACCTGCGTGTCCCGCCCGCGGACCTGCGCATCTACAACCCGCAGCACGCGCTGATGACGAAGGTCGCCGACGAGGCACTGCGCGACGCCGGATACCGGCTCGACACCGGACGGCGCGGCACCCCCGAACCCCGCCGCATCGCCGTCGTGGTGGTCACGGAGATCGAGCCGTACTCGCACGCCAGGCTCAGCCGCTTCGGTCTCGGGTCCTTCCTGCGAAGCGAGTTCGACAAGGCCGGCGTCCGGCTGACCGAGGAACAGCGCGCCGCGCTGAACGAGGTGGCCAGGGACGCGGTGGTGGACCCCATCGGGGCCAACGAGGTGCTCAGCTACATCGGCAACGTGATGGCGGGCCGGATCTCCTCCAGATGGAACCTCACCGGACCCTCCTTCACCCTCTCCGCCGAAGGCGCCGGCACCGCGGAGGCCCTGGACGTGGCCCGGCTCCTGCTGCTCGACCCGGACCTGGAAGCCGTACTGGTCGGCGGTGTCGACCTGGCGGGGTCCGCGGAGAACCTGCTGATTCAGCCCGCTCCCGGCACCGGGCCCGGCCTGACGTTCAACGAGGGCGAGCGTGGCCGCCGGATCGGAGAGGGCGCCGGCGCCCTGGTCGTCACCCGCCCGGACGCGGCCCCCGGCCGCGTGCACGCCCGTATCGACGCGGTGGCCGTACGTTACGCGGACGCCGCCGACGGCCTTCCCGACCGTGCGTCGGGTTCCGCGCTGGCACAGGCCGCGCGGGCGGCGCTGGACGCGGCCGGAGTCGCCGCCTCCGAGGTGGGGTACCTGGAGGCCCACGCGGGCGGCACGGAGGAGACGGACCGGACCGAGATCGCCGCGCTGGCCGAGGTCTACCCGGCCGGCGGCGCCACCGTGCTCGGCAGCGTCAAGACGCAGATCGGCGACGCCGGGTGCGCCGCCGGGATCGCCTCACTGATCAAGGCCGTGCTGTGCCTGCGGCACGCCTACCTGCCCGGCACACCCGGCTGGCGCCGCCCGGTCGAGGACCTCGCCGACGACTTCGCCGCGTCCGCGTTCCAGGTGCCGGAGACCTCCTTCCCCTGGCTGCGGGAACGCCCGGACAGCCGCCGCCGCGCCGGTGTCAGCATGCTGGGCACCGGGGGATCGCACGCCCATGTCGTGCTGTCCTCGGTGCCCGCCGCCGCTCGTCCCCGGCCGGTGGCCGACTGGCGCCGCGCCCATGGCCCCCTCCTGCTGCCGCTCGGTGCCGACACCGTCGACGGGCTGGTGGCGGAGCTCGAACGGCACCGCGCTCTGCTGGCGAACGGCGCGGAACCGTCCGCGCTCGCGCGTGCGGCGGCACCTGAACTCGGCAGCAGGCGCCTGCGCGTGGTCCTCGTCGGCCGGAACCGCGAGGCGCTGGAACGCCAGCTGGAACTCGCGGCAAAGGCACTGCCCGCCGCCCAAGCGGAGGGCAAGGACTGGAGCACTCCCGCCGGTTCGTACTTCACCCCCAGCCCGATCGGGCCCGAGGGGCGGGTGGCCCTGGTGTATCCGGGAGCCTTCAACACCTACCCCGGCCTCGGTGCGGGACTGTTCAGGACGTTCCCCGGCCTGCTCGACCGCTTCGAGCAGCAGGCGTCGGAACCCGCCCGGATGCTGCGGGCGGCCCAGCTCTATCCCCGCGGCATCGAGGTCCCCGACCGCCGCGAGGCGATGCGGCGGGAGGAACGCCTCGCCGACGACATCCCCTTCATGCTCGCCACGGGAACCAGCTTCGCCATCCTCTACACCGAGCTGGTCCGTGAGGTCCTCGGGATCACCGCGCACGGCGCCTTCGGATACAGCCTCGGCGAGTCGAGCATGCTCTTCGCGACCGGGGGCTGGGACGCGCGCAGCCGCTCCGACTCGCTGATCACCGACAGTCCGGTCTTCCAGGACCGGCTGTGCGGACCACGCCGCACCGTACGGGAGCTGTGGAACCTGCCCCCGGAAACGGCCGACGCGGACGTGTGGTCCACCCATGTGCTGCTCTCGGCAGCCGGCCCGGTGCGCGAGGCGCTCACCCGCTACGACCGGGTCCACCTCACCCACGTGAACACCCCGAAGGAACTGGTGATCGGTGGCGACCCGGCACAGTGCCGGGCACTCATCGCGGAACTGGGCTGCTCCGCGGCCCGCTCGCCCGCCAACGTGGTCATGCACTGCCCGGTCGTGGACGCGGAGTTCGACGGCCTGGCCCGTCTCAACGACTACCCCACGGGCTCCTTCGGGAACCTGGAACTCCTCAGCGCCTTCGACTACGAGGCGCTGCCCGCCGAGCGGCTCGAGGACTCCCCGCAGCGCATCGCGCACACCCTCCGTTCCATGATCGACTTCCCGCGCCTGGTGCGGGCCGCCTACGACCGCGGCTACCGCTACTTCATCGAGGCGGGACCGGGCGCCACCTGTTCCCGCTGGATCCGGGACACCCTCGGGGAGGCTCCGCACGTAGCCGCCGGAGTCGACCGGCGAGGAGTGGCCCCGGCCACCTCGCTCGCCCACTTGGCGGCCCGGCTCGTCAGCCACGGGCTGCCGGTCGACCTCACGCCCGTGCTCGGCGCGGCCCCGGCCGCGGACGCGTCGGCGCCCGCCGCCCGCCGCCTCCCGCCGGTCCGCGTGGGCGGCGGTGAGCCCATCCCGGACCGCATCGCCCGCGAGGCCGCGCGGGCCGTGGCCGCCGCGCGGCCCGCCCCTGCCGCCACCGCCCCGCCGGAGACGCCCGCGGCCGGGCGCTCCGCTCCCGTCGTCATCCACCCGCCCGCTCCGCCGGAGGTGCCCGCTGCCATGCCCGCCGACCCCACGCTAGAGATGTCCGAGGCCATCACGTTCGACGAAGGCCCGGTGACGGCGCTTCCGTCGGGAACGGCAGCCCCGGCAGCCCAGGCGGCTCCGGTCGTCGAGCCCGCGGCCCCTCCGGCGCTGCCGGGGCCCGGCCGGGCCCCGGCCCCGGCCCCCGCCGCCGGCGCCGGCTCGGCGGCCGACCTGGTGCGGGATCTGCGCCGGGAGATCGTCGCCGCGCACGGGGTCGTGCTGGAGACCCACCGGGTGCTCCAGGCGGCCACCCTGCACCACACCGACGCGCTGCTGGACGCACCCGGGACCGCACCGGCGTCACCGCCCGTGCCGCCGGCCCCGCTGTCCGCGCCGCCCGCCCCGCTGCCGCCGTCGTCCGCGCACGCCGGACCCGCCCAGCCGCAGGCTCCCGCCGGAGAACCGGTTCCGCAGGCTCCCGCGCCCGCCGGGCCGCCGGTCCAGCAGGCCCCCGTCGCCGGGCCGCCCACGTCCTCTCCGGGTCCCGTACCCGGCGGGTCCGGTGGCCGCGTCATCTTCGACGAGGCCGACCTGCTGGAGTTCGCCACCGGCTCGGTGGCGAAGGCGTTCGGTCCCGCGTTCGCCGAGATCGACACCTACCGTGCCCGGGTACGGCTGCCCGCGCCCCCCTACCACTTCGTCACCCGGGTCACCGCACTCGACGCGCGTCCCGGTGTGCTCGAACCGGCCCGCATCACGACCGAGTACGACGTGCCGGAAGACGCCTGGTACGCCGTCGACGGCGGTGTGCCGCCGGCGGTGACCGTGGAGTCCGGTCAGTGCGACCTGCTGCTCGTCAGCTACCTGGGCATCGACTTCCGCAACAAGGGCGACCGCGTCTACCGGCTGCTCGACAGTTCGCTGATCTTCCACGGCGGGCTGCCCCGCACCGGGCAGACCCTCCGCTACGAGATCTCCATCGACCGGTTCGTCCACCAGGGCGAGACCACGATGTTCTTCTTCAGCTACCTCTGCTACGCCGACGGTGAGCTGATCCTCGAACTCAAGGACGGCTGCGCCGGCTTCTTCAGCCAGGAGGAGCTGAACACTCCGCTCGGCATCGTCATGACGGACGCGGAGCGCGCCCGGCGTGAGGCGCTGCCCAGGGGGACGTTCAAGCCGCTGGCCCGTGCCCGCAAGGACCACCTCGACGCGGCCGACCTGGAGCTGCTGGCCCAGGGACGCCCCGGTGAGGTCTTCGGCCCCGACCACGCGCAGGATCCCGGCCTCAACCCGGCACTGCGCCTGCCGGACGCGCGGCTGCGCATGGTGGACGAGGTCACCGTCGACCGCACCGGCGGGCCGCGCGGCCTCGGGCTGCTGCGCGCCGTCAAACGCCTGGAGCCGGACGCCTGGTACTTCGTCTGCCACTTCCCCGACGACCCGGTGCTCGCCGGCTCCCTGGTCGCCGAGGGTGCCGTGCAGCTGCTGCAGATCTACCTGATGCACCAGGGAATGCACCTGACCCTTCCGGACGCCCGTTTCCAGACGGTCACCGACCGCCGGATCGACGTGAAGGTGCGGGGTCAGATCACCCCGCGCGACACCGAGATCCGTTACGAGCTGGAGGTGACGGAGCTGACCCTGCTGCCCAGGCCCACCGTCGTCGCGGACGTCCTGGTGTACCTGGGCGACAAGCCGGTCGTCCGGATGGAGAACCTCGGTCTGCAGATCGTGGAGAAGCCGGGGACGCCGTACCGGCCGGAGGCCGGCGGTGTGCCGGCGTTCCTCGGACGCCGCAACCGCTCCGGCGAGGCGGCGATGATCAACGAGCTGCACCTGGCGCACGCCGCCAGCGGCCTGCTGGACATGGCGATGGGCCCCGAGTTCGAGATCTACCGCGACAGCCGGGCCCCCTACATCCCCAACGGCGACTTCCAGTTCGTCGACCGCGTCATGTCCCTCAGCGGCACCCGCGGCGATCTGAGCCCCGGCTCGGAGATGGTCACGGAGTACGACTCCCCGGACGACGCCTGGTACTACCGCGAGAACTCCTCGCCGTACATGCCCAACTTCGTGTACATGGAGTCCTCGCTCCAGGCCGCCATCTTCCTCGGCTACTACCTGGGCGCGACCCTGAGCCGTCCCGAGGAGCAGTACCGCATCCGCAACCTCGACGGCCGGGCCACCCTCGTCCGCGACATCGACCTGCGGGACAAGACGATCCGTCACCACTCGAAGCTGCTGAGCACCAGCGTGGTGGCCGGCGCGGTGCTGCAGAACTTCTCCTACGAACTGAGCGCCGACGGGGAGGTGTTCTACACCGGGGAGTCGCTGTTCGGCTACTTCAGCGACGCCGCCCTGGCCAACCAGGTGGGCCTCGACAGCGGCACCTACCGGGAACCCTGGATCGAGACCGAGAACCCCGACGCGCAGCGGGTCCGCCGGATCGAACTGCCCGACGGCGCACCCGCGTTCGGCGATCCGGCCGGCGGCGCACTGCACCTTCCCGCCGGCCGGTTCCACCTGGTCGACCGGGTCGACCTGGTCGAGGACGGAGGCCGGTACGGCGCCGGATACCTGCACGGCCACCGGAACATCGCCCCGGACGAGTGGTACTTCGACCGGCACTTCCACCGCGACCCCGTGATGCCGGGCTCGCTGGGCGTCGAGGCGGTGCTCCAGGCGATGCGCCTGTTCGTGCTGGAGCAGAACCTCGCCGACGGCATGACGCGGCCCCGCTTCGCCATGGCCACCGGGGTGGAGATGGCATGGAAGTACCGCGGACAGATCCTGCGCGACGACGACGAGCTCTTCTTCGACGTGCACATCAAGGAAGTGCGCAGGGAGGCGGACCGGCTGCTGCTGATCGCCGACGCGGACCTGTGGAAGACGCGCCTGCGCATCTACGAACTCACCGACGTGGCCATCGAAGTCCGCCCGGAAGCGGACTGACCACATGCACAGCCGAGGAGCCGAGTTGTCCACGAGCACCGCACATCACGCGATCCGCTGGTACGGCGAGGGGTACCCGAGCGTCGACTCCGCAGGAATCCACCAGGTCCTCAGCCAGCTGGAACAGCCCTGCTTCATCGTGTCCGGGCCGCAGGGCATCGGCGCGGTCTCGGGAGGCACGGCGGCCGCGGGCGGGGACGGACCCCCCGTGCTCGCCTCCGCCCCGGCCCTGCCGCCGCAACGGCTCGGTTCGGCGGCCTTCCGCGCCGCACACGGTGTGCGGCACGCCTACATGGCCGGGGCGATGGCGGGCGGCATAGCCTCCGTCGAACTCGTCACGGCCCTGGCCCGACAGGGCTTCCTGGCCTCGTTCGGAGCGGCGGGCCTGCTCCCCGGGGTCATCGAGAAGGCGCTCATCCGTTTCCGCCAGGAGATCCCCGGCCTGCCCTACGCCGTCAACCTGATCCACAGTCCCAGCGAGCAGCGGCTGGAACGCGACGCGGTCCAGCTGTTCCTGGACCACGGGGTCCGCTGCGTGGAGGCGTCCGCCTATCTCGACCTGACCGCGCACCTCGTGCGGTACCGGCTGGCCGGCCTGCGCAGCGGCCCCTCGGGTCAGGTGGTGGCGGAGAACCGGGTCATCGCCAAGGTCTCCCGGGCGGAGACGGCGGAACGCTTCATGCGCCCGGCGCCCGCCGCCCTGGTGGAGACGCTCCTCAGGGACGGTCTGATCACAGCGGAGCAGGCCCGCCTGGCCCATCTCGTACCGCTGGCCGACGACATCACCGCGGAGGCGGACTCCGGGGGGCACACGGACCGCCGGCCGCTCCCGGCACTCCTCCCGGTCATCCTGCGGATCCGCGACACGATCCAGCGGGAGCACCGCTACGCCAGTCCGGTCAGGGTGGGGGCGGCCGGTGGTCTCGGCACCCCGGCGGCGGTCGCCGGTGCCTTCGCCATGGGCGCCGCGTACGTGGTGACCGGCTCCGTCAACCAGTCCTGCCTGGAGTCCGGCACCTCCAGGGCGGCCCGTGAGGCGCTCGCCCAGGCGGACGTCACGGACTGTGTGATGGCGCCCGCGGCCGACATGTTCGAGATGGGCGTGGAACTCCAGGTGCTGCGCCGCGGCTCGATGTTCCCCATGCGCGCCTCGCAGCTGTACCGGCTCTACCAGACCTACGACGGCATCGAGGCGCTGCCCGAGACGGAACGCCGGCGGCTGGAGACCCAGATCTTCCAGCGCCCACTGGAAGACGTCTGGCAGGAGTGCGTCGAGTACTTCAGCCGCCGGGACCCCGACCAGCTGAGCCGGGCCGCGGACAACCCCAGGCGGCGGATGGCCCTGGTCTTCCGCTGGTACCTCGGGATGTCCTCCCGCTGGGCGGTGACGGGCCTGACCGAGCGCAGCGCCGACTTCCAGATCTGGTGCGGTCCCGCGATGGGCAGCTTCAACTCCTGGGTGTCCGGCAGCTACCTCAACACCCCCGACAACAGGACGGTCGCCGACGTCGCCCACCACCTCATGCGCGGAGCCGCCTTCCACACCCGGACCGCCCACCTGCGCACCGCGGGACTGACCCTCCCCTCCGCGGCGGCGGAGTACGTCCCGGTGCCGCTGGAGACGGCGGGCGCGACGGCGGTGCCCTCATGAGCGCCCTGACGCCGCAGGCGGTGGAGGACCTGCTCGGCGACCCCACCGACCCGGACAACCCGTACGGCTTCGCCGCCGCCGTGGCACGGGACGAGAACGACGCCGCCCCCGACGAGCTCTGCCGGAAACTGGTCTCGGCCGGTTTCCACCTGAACTACCTGCCCGAGTCCTGGGGCGGCGAGTTCCGCTCCTTCGACCGGAGCCTGACCCTGGTGCGTGCCGCCGCCCGCCGGGACGTGAACGTGATGCCGGGCACCATGTTCGGCATCATCGCCGCCACCTGCCTCCAGCTCCACGGCAGCGCCGGGCAGCGCAAGCGTGCCGCGGAGATCCTGACTCGCGGCGGGACGGTGGCCTTCGCTCTCACGGAGGCCTCGCACGGCAGCGACATCCTCGCCAACGAGGTCCGTCTCGCGCCGGACGGAACCCTGCACGGCGAGAAGTGGATGGTCGGCAACGGCATGCGGTGCGAAGCCGTCTACCTGGTGGCCCGCACCGGGGAGCGGGGGCCGGGCGCCTTCACCGCCTTCCTGCTGGACCTGGAACGCGTCGTGGGCGACGGCCTGGAACGCCGTCCGGCCGCCCGGACCAACGGCATGCGCGGCATCGACACCGCGCGGCTGTCCTTCACCGGCCTGCCCGTACCGGACGACGCCCGGGTGGGCAGGACCGGCGAAGGGCTGGAGATGGCCGTGCGCGCCCAGCAGGCCGTCCGGCTGATGAGCATGGCGGGCAGTCTCGGCTGTGCGGACACCGCTCTGCGGCTCACCCTCGACTTCGCCGCCGGCCACCGGGTGGCCGGCGTGCCGCTCACCCGGACCGCCCACCCCCGCCGGGAGCTGGCCGTGGGGGGGGGGGGCCCCCGGGGGGCCCCCCCCCCCCGCCGGGGCGCCCCCCGCGGGGGGGGCCGCCCCCCCCCGCCCCCCCCCCGCCCGGGGGGGCGCCCCCCCCCGCCCCCCCCCCGCCCCCCCCCCCCCCCCCACGGCCCTGGCGGCAGCCCGCGGGGTGCACGCCGTCCCCGGGGCCTTCAGCGTGTGGGCGCTCGCGGCCAAGCACGTGGTGGCCGAGATCGCCGAGGACCTGACCCGCCGC
Organism: Streptomyces sp. NPDC005551; assembly: GCF_042871785.1. Classification (NCBI taxonomy): domain Bacteria; kingdom Bacillati; phylum Actinomycetota; class Actinomycetes; order Kitasatosporales; family Streptomycetaceae; genus Streptomyces; species Streptomyces sp. NPDC005551. The sequence goes on from NZ_JBIAJE010000001.1 coordinate 229,488, forward strand.
TGTGCCGGAGTCCTGGCCACCCGCTCCGTGCTGCGGGAGGGCCCCCCGGGCGCCGGGCTGTTCCAGAAGCTCCAGCGGGACAGCGCCGTGGTGCGCGTCATCGACTCCGGACCGCTCGCCAACCTCCGCTCCTACGCCGGGCAGCTGCCCGGCCTGCTGGGCGGCGGGCGCACCTCGCCGCCCGGAACGCTGAGCGGCGCCTTCCGGCTGGACGAGGAGCCCCCGCCGTACGAACCGGCCGGACTCGATCTCGTCGTACGGGGCGCCGATCCGCTGCTGGCGGAACTCGCGGACGCGGCATCGGCGTTCACCGCGTCCCCGGACACCGCGGCCGACCCGTGGACCCGGTCCTGCGTCGCACGGCTCGTCACGGCCGCCGACGGGCTGCCCGCCGAGGCCGCCGAGGCACGCCGGCGCGGTGCGGACCCGAACGCCCTGGTGGACCTCGCCGAGCGCTACGCCTGGCTGCACGCCGCAGCGGCCTGCCTCCACCTGTGGCATCACAACCGTCACCTCTCGCTCTACGGGACACCGCCGGCCTCGAGCGGCTGGCTCGGCGCGGCTCTCGGATACCTGCTCGCCCGTGCCGACGGCACCGAGCCCCGGCGCCACGGTACGGCGTACGACCCGGCTCTGGACGCCGTGTCGGCGCTGTGCGCGGGGAACCACCTGCTGACCGCCCTGCCCGTCCGGCTCGCCCGCACCCGTTCTCATCCGATGGAGGATCCATGTCCCAGGCCGAGTTGATCGAACTGGCCGAGCGGCTCGAACGGTATCTGGGCGACCCGCACGACCCCGAGAGCAGGATGTCCTTCGCCGCCGTGCTCGACCACGACGAGCGCGACGCGTTCCCGTACGCCATCGTCGCCATGCTGCGCCGCTGGGGGTTCCTGGACTACGGTCTGCCGGCCGAACAGGGCGGCAAGGCGGGCAGCCCCGAGACCGGGTTCATGCTCATGCGGCTCGTGGCACGCCGCGACGGAGCCACGGCCATAGCGCTGGGGCTGACCAACGCGGCCTTCACCCCGGTGTGGATCGCCGGCACCGACGAGCAGAAGCGCCGCCAGATCGAGGACATCCACAACGGGGTGGGGCTCGCCTGGGGGCTGTCCGAGGCGGCGCACGGCAGCGACCTGCTCAGCAACGAGGTCGTCGCGGAGAAGGTTCCGGGGGGCTACCGGCTGACGGGGGAGAAGTGGCCGATCGGCAACGCCACCTTCGCCGACCGGATGGTCGTCTTCGCCAGGACCGGAACCCGCAGCGGCCCCGGGGACTTCTCCATCCTCATCGTCGACAAGTGGCGGTCCGAGGCCGAGACGGTCCGCGAGACGCCCCTGCTCAAACTCCACGGTGTCCGGGCGCTGGACCTCAGCGGCCTGCGCTTCGACGGGGTGTTCGTCCCGGAGAGCCTGCGCATCGGCGCCGAGGGACAAGGGCTCGAGATCGCCCTGAAGACCAGTCAGACCGCCCGTCTGGTCATCCTCAGCCTGGCACTGTCGGCCGTGGACACCTCGCTGCGGACGGCCCTGGAGTTCGCCCAGGGCAGGGTGCTGTTCGACCGTGCGGTGGTCGACGTCCCGTACACCGGGGTCCAGTTGGCGGAGTCCTTCGCCGACCTCATGGTGGCCGACGCGATGTGCCTCGGTGCCGTCCGCAGTGTCCAGGTCTCGCCGGACCAGGTCAGCGTCTGGTCGTCCGCGGTCAAGTACCTGGTGCCGACGCTGCTGGAAGGCGCGCTGTCCCGTCTGAACGTCGTGCTCGGCGCCAGGGTGTTCCTGCGGGACCACGCGCGCTACGGCATGCACCAGAAGATGCTCCGCGACATCCTGGTGACCAACATGGCCGACGGGAACACCGTCGTGAATCTGCGCAACATCGGGCACCAGCTGGCCTCGCTGCTCCAGCGGGCCCGCACGGCCGGACCGGAGGCCCGCGGCGAGGCGGCCGCACGTGCCGCCGTGCTGTTCGGCATGGACACCGACCTCCCGCCCTACCGGCCCTGGGAGCAGGAGCTGTCGAGCCGGGGAGCGGACGACGCGGTCCTGGCCGCGCCCGACGGTGTGGAGCGGCTGCGCTCGCTCGCGGCCGAAGCGGTGGACAAGGACCAGGACCGGTTGCTTCTCGCCGCCGATGTCGCGGATGAACTGCTGGCGCGGCTGGGGCCGTTGGAGGACCGGGCCACCCGGCTCCGGCAGGAACTGGGCCGCGGTTACGCCCAGTCGGCCGAACTCTTCGAGCTGGCGAAGGAGTACTGCGTCATCCACGCGGCCGCCGCGTGCGTGCTCACCTATGTGCACTCGCGGGACAGGATGGCCGAACCGCTGCCGAGTCCGGCCCTGCTCCTGCTGCAACTGGAGCGTCTGCACAAGCAGTTCGATCCGTACCGGCCCTACCGCGACCCGGCCGCCGTGGAGGAGGTGCTCGCCGTGCTCGTCCGGCTGCACGCCGGGAACCGGCTGCTGTCGCACTGGCCGATCGGGCTCGCGGAGCCGGCCGGGGACTCCGGATGAGTCCGGATCCGGGCGGTCCCGCGCGGACGGAGGCGTCCGCGGTGGACCTGTGGACGCTTCCGGAACGGCTGGTGCCGGAGTTCGTCGACCGGGCGGGCGGTCCCGCTGCGGTACTGGACCCGCAGGAACGGGCACGGCACGCCCGGAAACGGTCGTCCGGGGCGCGAAGGCGCTTCCTGGGCGGCCGGCTGCTGTGCCGGCTGGCGCTCAGCGCCCGCACCGGCCTCCCTCCGACGGCCTGGCGCTTCGCGGCGACCCGTCACGGACGTCCCGAGCTGGACCCCGGGCACCACGGCCTGCGCTTCAACGTGTCCCACACCGAGGGTTTGATCGCGTGCGTGGTCGCCCGGGAGCACGCCTGCGGGGTGGACGTGGAGAGCGTCCCCTTCGACGACGACAAGGCCCGTCTGCTGAGCGCTCGCTTCGACGACGCCCAGCGGGCGGCCCTGGCGGGGGCACCGGACCCGGTCGCCGCTCTGGAGGAACTGTGGGTCCTGACCGAGGCCTACCTCAAGGGGGTCGGGACCGGACTGGCGAACGGTGTGGGGGCGCTGCGGTTCACCCGGCGCCCCGGCGGGACCGGCCTGGTGGTCACCGACGGCCGGCGTCCCGGCGCCGGCCGTCGCTGGCACCTGGACCTGGTTCGTCCGGGACCCGGCCACCTGCTCGCCGTGGCGGTGGACGACGGGGGAGCGGGCGGGCTGCGCCGCCACGACCTCGTAGACGCCGGGAGCTTCCCCCGCGGCGCGTGGCCCGCCGCCCCTCCCGCCGCTGTGTCTCTCTGATGAATCTGTTGCGAACTGGAAGGATCCTCCATGTCTGAGAACGCATCGCCGAGCGTCGCCGTGATCGGCGCCGGCCCCGCCGGACTGTCCGCCGCCTACCGGCTGCGCGACCGCGCCAGGATCACCGTCTTCGAGCGCGAGCCCCGCCCTGGAGGCCACGCCAACACGGTGGAGGTCGAGGAGGGCGGCCGGGTGCTCGGCCTCGACACGGCGTTCGTCGTCTTCAACCCGCGCTTCTACCCCCGCCTGTGCGCCTTCTTCGGCGAGCTGGGCGTCGAGACGGTGGCGCACCCGGGGGGCTTCGAGTTCTTCGACCTCGACAGCGGGCTGGAGTTCGGCACCGAGGAGATGGAGCTGGACGAGTCCGCGATCGAGGCGCGCTACGCCGCCGCGCACCCGGAGTTCCCCGGCGTCTGGCGGGAGGTGCAGCGCTTCCACGCGGAGAGCCACCGCGACTTCTCACGAGGCCGTGCCGACATGTCGCTCGGGGAGTACCTGGACCGGAACGGGTACAGCACCGAGTTCCGCCACTCGTACCTGATCATGCTCTGTTCGGCCGTCTGGTCGGTTCCGGCCGAACTGGTCTGGGAGATGCCGGCGGCCACCGTGATCGCCTTCTTCGTCGGTCATGACGAGGGCGGGCTCGGCGGGCGCCGGGTCGACTGGCGGACGGTGGGCGGCGGTTCCATCTCGTACGTCCGCAAGGCGCTCGCCGCGATCGGACCGGATCTGCGGGTCTCCGAGCCGGTGACCGGGGTCCGTCAGGAGGCCGCAGGCGTCACCGTGACCACGGCGGCCGGCAGCAGCACGTTCGACTACGTCGTGCTGGCCACCCACGCCGACGAGGCGTACGCGCTGCTGGAGAACCCGACCGAGGCGCAGCGGACGGCGCTGGAGGGAGTGCGCTACAGCGGCTCCCGTGTCGTGCTCCACAAGGACGCCTCGCTGATGCCCACCGTCCGTGAGCGCTGGGGTGCCTGGAACTACGGGAAGACGACGGCCGACGGCCAGACCCGCTGCTTCGTCACGTACTACCTCAACCGGCTGCACGACTTCACGGCGGAGCAGGACTACTTCGTCACCCTCGACCCGCCGCGTCCGCCGGACCCGGCACTGGTCATCGCCGAGTTCGACTACACCCACCCGGTGATCGACGTGGCCCTGCGGGAGCGGCAGTCCGTGATCTACGCGGCGAACGAGGGCACCCGCCTGAAGCTGTGCGGGTCCTACTTCCACTCCAAGGAGCTGGGCCCCGACCTGATCGGCTCGCACGAGGCGGCCTTCTCGGCCGGAGCCGAGGCGGCGGCCCGGATCCTGGACGACATGGCCTGAGTGGCCCTCAGTCCTCCTTCCGCACCTCTTCGGTGCGGCTGAACAGGCGGGCGGACTTGTCCTCCTGGGCGAGCCGGCGCAGAGCCAGCAGAGCGGGTTCCAGAAGAACCGACACCAGCACGGCACGTTCGGCCTGCTCCAGCAGATCGGACGTGCCGTGCATCTGCGCGATGTCCAGCTCGGAGGTCCGGTCCGCCAGTTCGGCGTAGGGCAGCAGGGTCTGCCAGTCGATGTCGGCCCCCAGCTCGCCCAGGGCGTCCAGCACGTCGCCGAGCGTCTGGATGGCGGCGGTGTGGGCGGAGACGTCCCAGCCCATCCTGGAGATGAGGCTGCGCGCGTCGGTGACGCCCGGGGTCTCCTGCTCCTCCTGCGCCTCCTCCTCCTGCTCCTGCTTCTGCTTCAGGGCGGGTGGGCGGGCGTCGATCACGATGCCGAAGATCTGGTGCAGATCTCCCTCCTCCGTGACGGCGCTCAGGATCTCCCTCACCGAGTTGACCGACAGCCGGCGGACCCCGATCAGTGTGCGGATCAGGCGGAGCCGATGCAGATGGTCCTCGCCGTAGGAGGCCTGGTTGGCCGCGGTGGCGTGGCCTGGCGGCAGCAGGCCGTCGCGCAGGTAGTACTTGATCGCGGGGATCGAGACCCCGCTGCGGCGGCTGAGTTCCGAGATTTTCATCGTGCTCCACTTACCCACTGGATAACGGATGGCGCTACTGTCTATTATTGCAGTCGTTGGCCGTCTTCAGGAAGGTGGGAGTCGTCATGCCGACTCTTGGCTGGATCACCCCGAACGCCGCACCGCCCCACTCGAGGGCATATGTCATGGCTTCCCGCTTCGAGGTGAAGTCCCTCTCGGACGTCCCGCGGTTCCTGCTGAAGTCGCTCAGCTCCTGGAGCCAGGTGAAGACGGCCCCCGGGGCGTACGGGGCCTCGCTGATCGCGCAGCCTCACAAGCGGGTCTTCTGGACGCTGTCCGCATGGGAGGACCGTAACGCTCTGTACGCCTACGCCAAGTCCGATCCGCACGGTGCCGCGATGCGGGCCATGGCGCCGGTCATGCGGCAGTCGACCTTCACCTTCTGGGAAGTGGACTCCTCGTCGCTGCCCATCGGCTGGGACGACGCCAAGCGGCGACTGGCCGACAAGGCGCGCGAGGACGCGGCCGGCGGAGGCCGCAGGGCCTGACCGGACGGCTGTTCCCTGCCGGCCGGACGGCCGGGAACGCAAGCCGCCACTCCCGCCGGCCCCTCCGCCGGCATCCCGGCCGCTCCCGGCCGGATCACGGCCCGCCGCCGCGCCGGTCCGGCCGTACGCCGATGTTCTTCGAAGTCCACGCCTCGCCCCGCCCCGCCCCGGTACCGGTGACCGCCGGGTGCCGGAACGCCTGCGGGCGGCGGCCTTCCCGCCGGACCGGGCTCGCTCCCGGTGCACCGGCCCTTCAGCTGCGCTCCGCCGGGACTGTCGTCCTTCCCCCGCCGGTGGTCCCGGTGGAGCGCGTCCCTCGTGTGTCCGAATCCGTTGTCCGCCCGATGGAGGGTTTTGTCATGAGCGCAATCAAGATGGACGGGGGCGGCTCCACGGCCCCGCGCCCCGCCCCGGACGACCGGCGCCGCCGGTACCCCTTGTGGGTGACGATCCTCGCGTGCAGCCTGCCCATGTTCATGGTCGCGCTCGACAACCTGGTCGTGTCGACTGCGCTGCGCTCCATGGCCGTCGACCTCGACGCGTCCACCACGGACCTGCAGTGGTTCGTCAACGCCTACGTCCTCAGCTTCGCGTGCCTGCTGCTGACCGGCGCGGCTCTCGGGGACCGGTTCGGCCGGCGGCGCGTCTTCGTCCTCGGTGTCGCGGCGTTCACGCTCGCCTCCTTCGGCTGCGGTCTGGCCGACGAAAGCGGCCAGCTGATCGTGATGCGCGCCGTCCAGGGCATCGGCGCCGCGGCCGTGATGCCGCTCTCCCTGACGCTGCTGGCGGAGGAGGTGCCCGAGCGGCGCCGCAACCTGGCCGTCGGTCTGTGGTCGGCGGTCAGCGGTATGGCGGTGGCCCTCGGGCCCGTGGTCGGCGGTGCGGTCGTGGACGGACTGGACTGGCAGTGGATCTTCTGGGTCAACGTGCCGGTCTGCGTGGTGGCGATTCCCCTCGTGTTCGCCGTGCTCGGAGAGAGTTCCGTGCCGGGCGCCAAACTCGACCTCCCCGGCATGGCGCTGGTGACGGCCGGCCTCGTGGCGATCGTCTGGGCGATCGTGAACGGCGAGACGGAGGGCTGGAGTTCCGGGGTGATCCTCTCCGCCTTCACCGCCGGTGTCGTCCTGCTGGTGCTGTTCGTCCTGTGGGAGCGCCGGGCCCGCCAGCCCCTGCTGCCGCTGTCCTTCTACCGCAAGCGGGCCTTCGTCTTCTCCAACCTCGTCTCCGCGACCATGTACTTCGGCGTGTTCGGGTCAATCTTCCTGCTGGCCCAGTTCTTCCAGATCGCGCCCGTCCGGACCCCGCTCGAGGCGGGCGTGCTCACCCTCGCGTGGACCTTGATGCCGATGTTCGTCGCGCCGGTGGCCGGCGCGCTGACGGACCGGCTGGGCGGCGGCCGGCTGATGGCCGCGGGCCTCCTGCTCCAGGCGATCGGGCTGGCCTGGATCGATCTGGTGGCGACGTCCGACACCCCCTACTCGCGCATGGTGGGCGCGATGATCGTCGCCGGTATCGGGATGGGCCTCGTCTTCGCCCCGACCGCCGCGGTGGTACTGGCCTCGGTGGGCCCGCAGAACCGCGGCAAGGCCTCCGGCGCCAACAACACGGTCCGCGAGATCGGCGGCGCCCTGGGCACCGCCATCCTGAGCAGTGTCTTCGTCCACTACGGAAGCGACCGCAACGCCGAGGACTTCGTGGACGGCATGCGCCCGGCCATCTGGATCGGAGTCGGCGTCGTCCTGGTGGGCGCCCTGTGTGCCCTCGCCATTCCGCGCAACGTCTCCGCCGCCCCCGCCGGACCGTCCGGCGAGAACGAGCCGTCGGCGGACCTGCCGCGCACTTCCGTGACCCCCTGAATACAGCCGCCGCCCCTCGTGGGGGCGGCGGCCGAGTGTTCAGATCCCCCTGTGGACAGCCCGTTGCCGGGAAACGTCGAGGCAGAGGAGAGAAGGCCTGTGATGGGCAAGTTGGCGGAGCTCCGCGACAGGATCACGCACAGCGGCGTCGCCCATGCGGTCGGCCTGATGGGGGCCTGCGCCGCCACACTGGCGGTGATCGTCTACGGCGCGGTCGACGGGGAGAGCGGTTTCGGTCGGTCGGGGCTGGTCCTGGTCCTCGACATCGCCCTGCTGATCCTCCAGTTCTGCGTCATCCTGGCGAGAGACGTCGAGCGGGGAGGCCGCCCGGAGCGATGGGCCGTCTCCGCTCTCGCCGCCCAGTTCCTCATCGTCCTGCTGGCCTCGGAACTGCTCCACGAGGCGTGCTGCGTCCTGGCCGGTTCGCTGTCCGGCTCACTCTTCCTGATGCTGCGCGCCCGCTACGCCTGGCCGACGTTCGGCCTGGTGGTGGTCCTGCAACCGCTGGTCGCCGCCCGGTCCTCGGGTGCGCTGCCCCATGCGGCGGTCATGGCCGGGGGCATCCTCGCGATCGGCCTCATGTCGTACACCCTGTCGCAGACGGTTCTGGTGATCCACCGCATCCGCAGCGGACGTGACCAGTTCGCCAGAGCCGCCGTCCAGAGTGAGCAGAACCGTTTCGCCCGCGACTTGCACGACCTGCTCGGACACACCTTCTCGGCGGTGGCGATGCGCGCCGAGCTGGTGAACCGGACCTTCAAGGTCTCTCCGGAGCGGGCGGCCGCGGAGGCGGAACAACTGGTGCGCTTGTCGCGGCAGTCCATGGCCGAGTTCCGGATGGCGGTCCGGGGCTACCAGGGGGTGTCGCTCCTGGGCGAGGTCCAGGCCGTCGCCTCCCTCCTGCAGACCATGGACATCGACGTCACCCTCCGGGTCGCCGCGCTCCCGGACCAGGACGACGCGGGCACGGCCCTGGCCGCCGTACTGCGCGAGTCGGTCACCAACGTGCTGCGGCACAGCAGGGCGTCACGCTGCGCCATCGCGCTGACGGCACGGCCCGGCGCCGTGCGGCTGGAGGTCACCAACGACGGGTGCACCGCCGCCCGCGGCCTGCCCCGCCTCGGCAGCGGCGGTCTGAGCAACCTCGTCCAGCGGGTGACCGCGCTCGGCGGCACCTTCCACAGCGGACCGGGCGCCGGCGGCACCTTCCGGGTCGTCGCGGTGGTGCCCGCCCGCGTGGTGGCCCTGCCGCCCGGACCCAGCCGCGGCTGGTCGGCCCGACGTGTCGTGATGCCGGTCCCCGCCGGAAGTCACTGACACCGTCCGGGCCCCGGCCGACGCCTTCCGGGCGCCGTTTCCGGGCCTCACCACCGCCCCGCGGCCTCGGCACCGCACCCTTATCCCGCGTCTCGGGCGGGCCCGTCGCACCGAACTGTGTTCCCGGCTGTGCCGTTCCCCGATATTTCCCCCTCTGGCTGATTACGATTCCTGGCCGGGTGGGAAAACGCGGGGGTGTGTGCGTGATACGTGTGCTCTTGGCAGAAGACGTGCAGATGGTGCGGGAGGCGCTCGCCTCCTTACTCCAGTTGGAGGACGACATCGAGGTCGTCGGCGAGGTCGGAAACGGGGAGGACATCCTTCCGGCCGCCGAACGGGCACGCCCCGATGTCGCGATCCTGGACGTCAACATGCCTGGCCTCGACGGACTCACCGGAGCGGAGCGGTTGCGTGAGCGGCTGCCCGGCTGCCGGATCCTGGTGCTGACCGTTCTGGACGCGCCGAACGTCGTGCGCCGTGCGCAGGACATCCGGGTCGACGGCTACCTGGTCAAGAACGCTCCCGCGGAACACCTCATTCAGGCCGTCCGGCGGGTCATGGCCGGCGAACGGGTCATCACCCCGGAACTGGCGCTCGCAGCCTGGGAAGGCCTGCCCAACCCCCTCACGGCACGAGAGGCCGACGTGCTGCGGCTGGCGGCGGCCGGGGCCGAGGCGACCGAGATCGCCGAGTTCCTGCACCTGTCACCGGGCACGGTGCGCAACTACATGACCACCATCGTCGCCAAACTTGACGCGCGTAACCGGACCGACGCCGTGCGGATCGCCCGTGACGCCGGGTGGCTCCTCAACAACTGACCACACCGGCAGGGAGCGGAAGACGGCCGGTACGAGTGCCCGGTCCCTCCGTCAGTGACGCGTCAGCGTGTTCTGGGAAGGTACCGGCGCCAGTTGGACCCACCAGACAGCTCCGTGAGAGGAGCGTTCGCGACGTGCGACGATTCAGTCTCCGAAGGCCGGGCGGATCATCCCGCCTGGCCGCGTGCCTCACCGCGGTCGGCCTGACCGCCGTTCTGCTGACGGGTTCGGCGGACGCCACGGCGTCCGCCGAACCCGTGCGGACGACGTCGAAGTTCACCGCCTCCGACGGCGTGACGTACACGGCCACCAACAACCTGCTGCCCGCCGCCGATGGGCGGGGCCGGGAGTGGATGCTCACCTGGGCCGGCTCCGCCGACCCCTCGAAGCCGGACTTCCTCGCGGTGGTCGACGCCACCCGCAATTCGCCCACGTACGGCGACGTGGTCAACACCGTCACCCTCGGCCCGAGTCTCTCCCACGAGGCCCACCACATGCAGTACGTGTGGCACAAGGGCGACCGGCTCTACGCCGGCGGTCTGCTCATGGACACCGTCTTCGTCTTCGACACCAAGGCGCTCCCCGCGCTGAAGCTGGCCGGCGTGAACTCGTCGGTGGACACTCCGTGCGGTACCGCCCCCGACGCCTTCCAGGTGCTGCGTGACGGCACCGCCTACGCCAGCTACCTCGGCGGCCCCGACCTCCCCGGCCCGTGCACCTTCACCAACGGTGAGGTCCGTGAGGGGAACGGCGCGGCCGGATCGCCGGGCGAGATCGTGCGGCTCGACAAGAACGGCAAGACGCTCGCCGAGATCCCCGCGGCGCTCGCCGAGGGCGAGGACCCGAAGCAGTGCGGCAACGTCCCGAAGATCTCGAAGGCCACGTGCGCCAACCCGCACGGCATCATGGTCAGCGAGGAGCGCGACATCATGGTCGCCAGCGACTTCGTCGAAGCCCGTCACTTCATGAGCCCCGTCCTGCCGGACCAGACGAACCTCGCGCGCCAGACGGTGCGTGTCTGGGACATCAGCGACCGCAACGACCCCGAACTCCTCTCCGTGAGCAAGATGCCCGACGGACCGCGCGCCTCCAAGGAGCGCTCGGCGATGTGGCACGAGTCGCGGGTCGTCATGGAGCCCGCACTCCCCAACAAAAAGCGCCACAAGGGGGCGTTCGCCTCGTCCATGCTGGGCGGTGCGATCTTCTACGCGCCCGATGTGAGCGTTCCCGAACCGAAGTGGCGCGAAGTCTTCGACGACACCACGGCGTACCGTGCCGCGGGCGCCGACAAGGACGTCACGGGCGGGGGTGACGCGGGAAGCTGGCTGATGGTCAGCCCCGACGACCGCTACCTGTTCCACACGGTGATGGGCCAGTCCACGGCGTACGGGAAGCCGCTCGACCGGACCACCGGCATGGTCTACGTGCTCGACATCCGCAAGCTGCTGGCCGCCGGGGACGACCCGAAGTGCACCATCGACAAGCTGAACGAGGTGTACCGGGGCGGCGCGGAGAGCGACTGTCCCGCCGTCACCTCCGCGATGCCGATCAGGGACACCACCGACGGTGGCCCGCACTGGGGCGCGATGGACAACTTCGAGCGCACGCACGCCGGCACCTACCGGGAGACGAAGCACATCCGCCGCCTCGCCACCTCGAACTACTTCATCGCCGGCTCCTTCAGCGGCGACGGCAACCACGAGGTGTGCATGTACGACCTCGACCGGTCGGGCAAGCTCAAGCAGGACACCACGTTCCGCGACGAGCTGACCCACAAGCCCTGCGTGGACTTCGACCGGACCTCCTGGCCGCACGGAGACACCGGACCGGCCCGGCCGCACGGCATCCTGTTCACCGTCAGTGACAGCGTCCTGAAGTGACCGGATCCATCAGTACCCGGATGACCGCGGCCCTCGCATCGGGCCGCGGTCATCCGGCCGCGCTGGACGGGGCGCCGGGGCAGACCCTGATGCCGATCGCCGTCGCGTCCGTCATCGGCATCGTGTGTGTGGCGTTCCTGGCCCGGCGGAAGCTGCTGCCCCGCGGCTACCTCCTCACCTCCGTCGCCGTCTTCTCCCTGGCACTCACGCTCGTCACCGTCGCGGCGCTCGGCACCCGGGGAGGGAGCCCGGAGGCCACCACGGCGGACGCGCCGGCTCCGTCCCGACCGGGTACGCCGCTCCTGCGGACGCTCCCGCTCGGCGGGAAGCAGGTCGGTGTGCTCGTGGTGCCAGGACGGCCCGGCCCCAACCTGGTGGCGATCGGCGCCGACGACGCCCGGGCCGGCACCGCCGACGGCGGGCTGCGACGGGGCGAGCACCGCCCGGGCAGCTCCCAGACCTGGGTCCCCGTGCATCTCCCCGACGGCCGCAGCACGCTGCGGATCGCCGCGGGAGGCAGTACCGGGAAGCTGTCGGTGGACACCGGACGCGGCGCCCGGGCCCCGCTGGAGGCACTCGCCGGCGCCGACGGGCCGGAGTGCGCCGCGGCCGCCGCAGGCGCCCTGGTGGCCGGGGAACAGACCCCGCTCACAGCCTGCCCGTCCGACCGCCTCACCGAGCAGGACGCCGCCACGCTGCGGGCCACCGTCCGCTTCCTCGCAGACCGGGGCACCCGCTCCGTCGGCCTGGTGTCCGACGGCTCCAGGCGCGGCCGGGCCGCCGCCGCCGCGGTGCGCTCGGCGGCCGGCCGGGCGGGCATCGACGTCACCCGGCCCGACCGGTCCTCCCGGCCGCTGCTGGTCACCAGCGGGTGGCCCGGCGCCACGGACGCGGCACTGGCCGTGGAGCGCGGCACGACCCGCGCCCAGGGCGTCTACCTCGCCCCCTGGCTGCTGGCCCGGTCGGTGCTGACGCCCAGCGCCGGTCAGGTGATCCCGCTGCGGTACGCGCCACGGCGGGCCGAAGCCATGGAGTACGTCAAGGCGCTGACCGCGCGGATGCCCGGCGAATACCCGTCGAGCACCGGCTACCGGGCCTGGCAGCGGGTGCGCGGCGAGGAGCCCGCGACACCGGCACGGCTCTACGCGGTCTCGGTCGCGTACGTACCCGGCGGGATGGTCGCCGCGGACGGCGCGAGCGCGGGCGGCCACCACCACGCGGGCGGCGAGGCGGACTGGCTCCCCTCGGGAATGATCGCGCCGATCAGCGCCCCCCTGAGTGAAAGGACGAAGGATGACCCGGGAGCGTAGGCGTGACGAGGGCCAGTGGGCGCTCGGATCGAGAGAGCCGCTCAACGACAACGAGCGGTTCAAGAAGGCCGAGGACCCGCTGCGGGTACGGGAGCGCATCGAGCGGACGTACGCGCGCGAGGGCTTCGCCTCCATTCCCGCGGACGACCTGCGGGGCAGGTTCCGGTGGTGGGGCCTCTACACCCAGCGGCGTCCCGGCATCGACGGCGGACGCACCGCGACCCTGGCGCCCGAGGAGCTCGACGACGAGCACTTCATGCTCCGGGTCCGGGTCGACGGCGGAGAACTCGACGTTGCCCAGCTGCGCGAGATCGCGGCGCTCTCCACGGAGTTCGCGCGGGACACCGCCGACATCACCGACCGCCAGAACATCCAGCTGCACTGGATACGCATCGAGGACGTCCCGGAGATCTGGCGCCGGCTGGAGGCCGTGGGCCTGTCCACCACCGAGGCGTGCGGGGACTGCCCGAGGGTCGTGCTCGGAAGCCCCGTGGCGGGCGTGAGCCCCGACGAGGTCCTGGACGCCACCTCCGCAATCCGCGAGATCGTCGACCGTCATGTCGGCGACCCCTCGCTGTCCAATCTGCCCCGCAAGTTCAAGACCGCCGTCTCCTGGCTGCCGGACGTCCCCTTCCAGATCCACGACATCGCCTTCCTCGGCGTCGAACACCCCGTGCACGGACCCGGCTTCGACCTCTGGGTCGGCGGTGGACTTGCGACCTCGCCCCGGCTCGCGGAACGCCCCGGCGCCTGGGTGCCGCTGTCCGAGGTGGCCGAGGTCTGGGCGGCGGTGGCCGGACTGTTCCGCGACTACGGCTACCGGCGGCTGCGCAACCGGGCCCGCCTGAAGTACCTGATCGCGGACTGGGGAGTGGAGAGGTTCCGGGAGGTGCTGGAGACCGAGTACCTCGGCCGGCCCCTGCTCGACGGACCGGAACCGGTGCTGCCCGCGGTGCCGGTGGACCACCTCGGTGTCCACGAGCAGCGTGACGGGCGCTACTACGTCGGTGCGACACCCGTGGTCGGCAGGGTGTCCGGCACCCGGCTCGCCCGGCTGGCCGACATCGTCGAGGCCCACGGCTCCGGCCGGATACGCCTGACGCCCTATCAGAAGCTGATCGTCCTGGACGTGGCGGATCCCGGACCCCTGGTGCGGGATCTCGAGGCCGTCGACCTGCGGGTGACCCCCTCCGTCTGGCGCCGCTCCACGATGGCGTGCACGGGACTCGAGTACTGCAAGCTCGCCATCGTCGAGACGAAGGACCGGGCCGCCGAACTCGTCGCCGAACTGGAACGCCGGCTGGCGGACCAGCGGACGGACATCAGCGTCAACGTCAACGGATGCCCCAACGCGTGCGCCCGCACGCAGGTCGCGGACATCGGACTGAAGGGCCAGATCGTCACCGGCCCCGACGGTGCGCAGGTGGAGGGCTTTCAGGTCCATCTGGGCGGCGGGCTCTCGCTGGCCAAGGACGACGAGGCGGCCTTCGGGCACAAGCCCCGCGGGATGAAGGTGGCCGCGACCGAACTGCCGGACTTCGTCGAGGGACTGGCACGCGACTACCGGGACGGACGTACGGACGAGACGGAGACCTTCGCCCAGTGGGTGCTCCGGGTGCAGGACGCGCAGCGGGGCTGAACCCGCGGACCGGCCGAAAGGGGCCCGGGGAACACCTGGAGGTGTTCCCCGGGCCCCTTCGTGCGGGTCCCTTCGACCGGGGCCCCGGAGCTTGCCGGCGGACGGCCTCGTAGCCGTCCACCGGGCGTGGGACCGAGCCGGACGAAGGGGGGAGCGGTGGGTGGAGGGTGGTGGCCGGGGTGGTACCGGAGGCGGGCACGGGCCACACGGTGCACCGTCGCACCGCGGCTCCCGCGCCGGTGATGGGCTGCCGTGCCCGCCTCCGGGCTGAGGGTGCCGGCCGGGCCGGCACCGGCCGGTCATGCCAGGCCGCGGCTGCGCAGCACCCGGCGCTCGAGCGGGCTGAAGACGAGGAGGTCGATCACGATGCCCACGGCCAGGATGAGCAGGATGCCGAGGAACACGCCGGGCATGTCGATGCTCTCGCGCGAGTTCTCCAGGTAGCGCCCCAGTCCGATGCCCAGTTCGGGGGACGAGGCGATCAGCTCGGTCGCCATCAGGGAACGCCAGGAGAAGGCCCAGCCCTGCTTCAGGCCGGCGAGGTACCCGGGCAGGGCGGCGGGCAGCAGGATGAAGCGGGCGCCGCGCAGACCGGTCGCACCGATGGTCCGTCCCGCGCGCAGGTACAGCGGGGGCACCTGGTCGACACCGGAGACGAGCCCGATGGCGATCGAGGGGACCGCGCCCAACAGGATCACCGTGTACATGGCGCCGTCGGTCAGACCGAACCAGATGACCGCCGCGGGCACCCAGGCCACCGACGGCAGGGTCTGCAGCCCGGACAGGACGGGGCGTACGGCTGCCCGGACGAGCGGTACCCGGGCCACGACCAGGCCCAGCGGGGTGCCGATCGCCACGGAGGCCAGGAAGCCCAGCAGGCCGCGTTCCAGACTGGTCCAGATGATGTCGAACAGGGTGCCGCGCAGCCAGAGCGTGCGGAAGCTGTCCGCGATCGCCTGGGGGCTCGGCAGCCGCTCCTCGGACACGAGGCCGCTGACGTGCAGCGACTGCCAGACCGTCAGGACGAGAACGGCGCCGAGCACCGGCGGGGCGAGCTTGCGCCTGAGGAACAGCCCGACCGGGTCCCGCGCCACGGGCTTGGATTCCAGGGAGTCCAGACCGGCCTCCAGACGGGCCAGATCCGCATCGGTGCGGCCGACGTCCGCCTCCGGGCGGGCCTCAGTCTCGGGCATGACGTCGGATCTCCTCGCGCAGTTGGTCGGTGATCTCCACGGACAGTTCGGCCACGGCCGGGTCCTCCAGGCGGCGGGGCTGCGGGAGGTCGATCCGCCATTCGTGGGCGACCCGGCCCGGCCGGCACGACATCAGCAGAATGCGCTGGGCCAGCCGGACCGCCTCGCGGACGTTGTGGGTGACGAAGACGACGGAGATGCCGGCGGACTGCCAGATCCTCGTCAGCTCCTCGTGCAGGACATCGCGGGTGATGGCGTCGAGCGCGGCGAACGGCTCGTCCATGAGCAGCACCTGGGAGTCCTGCGCCAGGGCACGGGCCAGTGCGACGCGCTGCCGCATGCCGCCGGAGAGTTCGTGGACGCGTTTGCCGTACGCGTCCTGCAGCCGGACCAGGCCGAGCAGCTCCTCCGCCCGGGACCGGCGGTCGGCCCGGTTGACGCCCCGCAGTCTGAGGACCAGCTCGATGTTCTTGCCGGCCGTCAGCCAGGGGAACAGCGCGTGTTCCTGGAACATGAGCGCCGGCCGGCCCGCCGGCAGTTCGATGCGTCCCGAGGACGGCTCGTCGAGGCCGGCGACCAGATTGAGCAGGGTGGACTTGCCGCAGCCGGAGGACCCGAGCAGACAGAGGAACTCGCCGGGCATCACGTCGATGTTGATGTCCTGGAGAACTGTCTGAACGCCTCCGGGCCGGCTGAACGTCTTGTGGACACCCGCCACACGCACGGCGGGGGCGGTGGGCGCCGAGACGGCCGTTCCGGGCGCGGCGGCCTGTTCCGTGATCGTTGTCGGATGCACGCGGGTCAACTCCTGGGTGCGGGACGGACGGACAGCGCGGATGACGTCGTCTCTCACGGCACGCCGAGCCCGGCGTCGTCGGCCGGGGGCCGGCCCGCCGCCTTCAGGACCCGGTTGAGCGGGCCGAGGTCGTAGATGCCGCGCAGCACGGGACGGTCCAGCAGACCGGCCTCGGTGGCGTGTTCGGCCTGGGCGCCCAGCGTGGCGGCCAGCGGGTCGTCGGTGAACCTGAGCGAGGACCAGGCCGCCCGGACGACGTCGGAGGGCAGTTCCTTCCCGGTCAGCTCCCGCAGTGCCGCGTTCGTGGCACGCCTGGCCTCCTCGGGCCTGCGGGTGATCCACGCGTTGGCCGCGACCGAGCCGCGGACGACCGCCTCGACCACGTCGGGGTGGTCCGCCAGGAAGCGCTGCGACACCACCAGGTTGGTGATCACGAACCGCCGGTCGGGCCACAACCGCGACTCGTCCAGCAGGACCTTCGCCCCCTGGGCCACCAGCAGGGAGGCGGTCGGCTCGGGAACCCAGGCCCCGTCGATGGAGCCGGACCGGTAGGCGTTCGGCGTCATCTTGGTGTCCGTGCGCACCACCGACACGTCACCGCGGCCCGACACCGGGTCCACGTGCCAGCCCTGCGTGGAGATCCAGTGCAGCAGGGCCACGTCCTGGGTGTTGCCGAGCTGAGGGCTCGCGATGCGCTTGCCCTTCACGTCGGCCGCCGTCCTGATCTTCGCCGGGTCGACCACCAGCTTGACCCCGCCGGACGCGGCCCCCGCGACGATGCGCAGACCCTTGCCGCCGAGCTTGGTGAAGGCGTTGATCGCCGGTGACGGGCCGACCCAGGCGAGGTCGACCGATCCGGAGTTGAGGGCCTCGATGGCGGCGGGCCCCGCCCCGAACGTCGCGGTCGAGAGCTTGGTGCCGCCCAGCTCCTTCTGGATCAGACCCTCACGCACGCCGACCAGCGCGGTGGCGTGCGTGAGGTTGGGGAAGTAGCCGACCCGTACCTCGTCGGCGGAGAGCCGGGTACCTTTCGGCAGCACCTTCGCCGTGTTGTCGACGCGCTGCGAACCGTAGCCGCACGCGCTGAGGGCGCTGAGCGCGAGGAGCGCCAGAGCGGCGCCGAGACGCTGGACCGGCCTCATGCGTCCGGACCCCCCGGGGCCCGCGCGGCGAAGGAGTCGCCGGCCATGCCAGCCGTCAGCGTGGTGCCGTCGGCCGGGTCGATCAGGAGGAAGGAGCCGGTGCGGCGGGAGACGGCGTAGGGGTCGAGGGCGAGCGGCGCGGCCGTCCGGACCCTGATCCGGCCGATGTCGTTGGCCGTCAGCCGGCCGGGAGCGGCCTGCTGGGTGAGCGGATCGAGCGTCACCCGGCTGACGATCTCCTGCACGACGGCGGCCACCGTGCGGGTGGTGTGCTTGAGCAGCACCCGCTGGCCCACGGTCAGCGGCCGGTCGGCGAGGTGGCAGGCCGTGGCCTCGATGTCGCGGGATGCCGCGGGCACGCAGTCGGAGGGCACCAGGAGGTCCCCCCGCGACATGTCGAGGTCGTCGGCGAGCAGCACCGTCACCGACTGCGGCGCCCGGGCCGACTCCACCCGCTGCCCCAGCAGGTCGATGGCGCTGATCACCGAAGTGTGTCCGGAGGGCAGGGTGGTGACCTCCTGGCCGACGCGCAGCGTTCCGGACGAGATCATGCCCGCGTAGCCGCGGTAGTCGGGGTCCTCGGCCGTCTGCGGGCGGATGACGTACTGCACGGGAAGGCGGGCGGGGGCCCCGGCGGGTTCGGAACCCACCTGGACGGTCTCCAGGTGTTCGAGGACCGTGGGCCCGCCGTACCAGTCCATGTTCGCCGACGGGACCACCACGTTGTCACCGTTGAGGGCGGACACGGGGATCGCGGTCACCGCGGGCACTCCCAGCGCCCGGGTGTAGGCGATGAAGTCGTCCGCGATGCCCGCGAAGACGGACTCGGCATGACCGACCAGGTCCATCTTGTTCACGGCGAGCACGACGTGCGGGACGCGGAGCAGCGCGGCCACGGCCGCGTGCCTTCGGGTCTGCTCCAGGACGCCCTGTCGCGCGTCGACCAGGACGATGACCAGCTCGGCCGTGGAGGCCCCGGTGACCATGTTCCGGGTGTACTGCACATGGCCGGGGGTGTCGGCCAGGATGAAACTGCGGCGCGAGGTGGCGAAGTAGCGGTAGGCCACGTCGATGGTGATGCCCTGCTCGCGCTCGGCACGCAGCCCGTCCGTCAGCAGCGCCAGGTCGGGCGCCTCCTGACCCCGGGCGAGGGAGGCACGCTCGACGGCCTCCCACTGGTCGGCTAGCAGCGATTTGGAGTCGTGCAGGATCCTGCCGACCAGAGTGGACTTGCCGTCGTCGACGGAGCCGGCCGTGGCGAAACGCAGCAGGGTGGAGTGATGCTCGGGTCCGGTCGTCATCAGAAGTATCCCTCGCGTTTGCGGTCCTCCATGGAGGCCTCAGACATGCGGTCGTCGGCCCGGGTGGCACCGCGCTCGGTGAGCCGTGAGGCCGAGATCTCCTCGATGACCGCTTCGGGGTCGGCCGCGTGCGAGTCGACGGCTCCCGTGCAGGACATGTCGCCCACGGTGCGGTAGCGCACGGTGCGGATCTCCAGGGGCTCGCCGTCCTTGGGCCCGCCCCAGCCACCGGGGGTCAGCCACATGTTGTCCCGCAGGAAGACCTCGCGCCGGTGCGCGTAGTAGATCGAGGGGACTTCGATGCCGTTGCGGGCGATGTACTGCCACACGTCCAGCTCGGTCCAGTTGGACAGGGGGAAGACCCGGACGTGTTCACCGGGGGAGTGCTTGCCGTTGTAGAGCTGCCACAGCTCGGGGCGCTGACGGCGCGGGTCCCAGCCGCCGAACTCGTCACGCAGGCTGAACACCCGCTCCTTGGCGCGGGCCTTCTCCTCGTCGCGGCGTCCGCCGCCGAAGACCGCGTCGAACCGGTGGGCGCGGATGGCCTCGACCAGCGGCACGGTCTGCAGGGGATTGCGCGTGCCGTCCGGCCGTTCCCTGATCGCCCCGCGGTCGATGTGCTCCTGTACCGACGCGACATGAAGGCGCAGCCCGTGCCGGGCGACCGTGCGGTCACGGTAGTCGAGCACCTCGGGGAAGTTGTGCCCGGTGTCGACGTGCAGCAGTGAGAAGGGCAGCGGCGCGGGAGCGAAGGCCTTCAGCGCCAGGTGGAGCATGACGATGGAGTCCTTGCCGCCCGAGAACAGGATGACGGGCCGTTCGAACTCGCCCGCCACCTCGCGGAAGATGTGCACCGCCTCGGATTCGAGGGCGTCCAGGTGCCGCAGCGGTATGTCTGTCCCGGTCGTCATGTGTGGATCCCGCATTCCGTCTTGGCGCTCCCCGCCCACCGGCCCGCCCGGGCGCTTTCGCCGGGGAGCAGCCGCCGGGTGCAGGGGGCGCAGCCCACCGAGCCGTAGCCGTCCGAGAGCAGGGGGTTGACCAGCACCCCGTGCTCGCTGATGTAGGTGTCCACGTCCTCGCGCGACCACCGCGCGATCGGGGAGATCTTCACCTTCTGCCGTGCCTCGTCCCAGTCGACGACCGGGGTGTTCGCGCGTTCCGGCGAGTCGAGCCGGCGCAGCCCGGTCACCCAGGCGCTGTAGGGGGCGAGCCCCTCCTCGAGCGGCTGGGTCTTGCGCAGCCGGCAGCACAGGTCGGGGTCCCGCCGGTGCAGCTCGGGCCCGTACTCCGCGTCCTGCTCGGCCACCGTCTGCCGGGGGAGCAGGCTGATGACCCTGACGTCGCTGAGCGCCTCGACGGCGTCCCGGGTGCCGAGGGTCTCGGGGAAGTGGTAGCCGGTGTCGAGGAACACGACGTCCACTCCGGGCATCACACGGGCGGCGAGATGGACCACTACGGCGTCCTCCATCGAGGACGTGACGCACAGACGTGGGCCGAAGGTGTCCGCGGCCCAGCGCAGGATGTCCAGCGCCGGGGCCTCTTCCAGCTCCCGCCCGGCCCGGGTGGCGAGTTGCTTGAGTTCGTGCATCCGAAGTCCTCTCGATATCTCTTCGAGTGGGGAGCCGAGAAAGGACAGGAAATGAGCACATGGCACACACCTGATCGCTGAACGGCAGGCGCAGGCTAACCGGGGCGTCATACACGACGCTGACGTCACGCTGACCCGGGAGCGCGCTGCGGGGTTCCTCAGCAGGCCGTCAGCGCACCGTAAGCGGCAGCTGTCACCATCCGCCGCACAAGGAGTGGCGTTTCCGAGGCGGGCGTCACCGTCGGGCGCACGACGGGAAGAGGGAATGAGGGTGGGGGATGAGGCGTGAGGACGGCAAGAGCGTAGGCGCTGCGGAAAAGAACGAGGTGCGTCGGCTGGACCGTGTGGTCATCCGTTTCGCGGGTGATTCGGGTGATGGCATGCAGTTGACGGGTGAACGGTTCACGTCCGAAACGGCGTCGTTCGGGAACGACCTGTCGACGCTGCCGAACTTCCCCGCCGAGATCAGGGCACCTGCCGGGACGCTGCCGGGCGTGTCGTCGTTCCAGCTGCACTTCGCCGACCACGACATCCTGACGCCGGGCGACGCACCGGACGTGCTGGTGGCCATGAATCCCGCCGCGTTGAAGGCGAACATCGCCGATGTGCCGCGCGGGGCGGACATCATCGTGAACACGGACGAGTTCACCAGGCGCCCGATGGCGAAGGTCGGTTATGAGACATCTCCGCTGGAGGACGGATCCCTTCAGGCGTACCACGTGCATCCCGTGCCGCTGACGACACTCACGGTCGAGGCGCTGAATGAGTTCGGGCTTTCCCGTAAAGAAGCCGAACGTGCGAAAAACATGTTCGCGCTCGGGCTGCTTTCGTGGATGTACAACCGTCCTACCGAGGGTACGGAGAAATTCCTCCGGACCAAGTTCGCGAAGAGGCCGGCCGTCGCGGAGGCGAATGTGGCGGCGTTCCGGGCGGGCTGGAATTTCGGTGAGACGACCGAGGACTTCGCGGTCTCCTACCAGGTGGCTCCCGCCACGAGCGCCTTTCCCGCCGGGACCTACCGCAACATCTCGGGGAACCTGGCGCTGTCGTACGGGCTGGTCGCCGCCTCCCGGCAGGCCGAGCTGCCGTTGTACCTGGGCTCGTACCCGATCACTCCCGCCTCGGACATCCTGCACGAGCTGAGCCGGCACAAGAACTTCGGCGTGCGCACCTTCCAGGCCGAGGACGAGATCGCGGGCATCGGCGCGGCGCTGGGGGCGGCCTTCGGCGGCTCCCTCGCGGTGACGACCACCTCCGGTCCCGGTGTGGCGCTGAAGTCGGAGACGATCGGCCTGGCGGTCTCCCTGGAGCTGCCCCTGCTGGTCATCGACATCCAGCGCGGCGGCCCGTCCACGGGTCTGCCGACCAAGACCGAGCAGGCCGACCTGCTCCAGGCGATGTACGGGCGCAACGGCGAGGCCCCGGTCCCCGTCGTCGCCCCCCGTACCCCCGCGGACTGTTTCGACGTGGCGCTGGACGCGGCCCGGATCGCCCTGACCTACCGCACCCCGGTGTTCCTGCTCTCCGACGGGTACCTCGCCAACGGCTCCGAACCCTGGCGCATACCGGACCTCGACGAACTTCCCGTGCTCCGGGTCCCCTTCGCGTCCGGCCCCAACCACCGGCTCGCCGACGGCACCGAGGTCTTCTGGCCCTACAAACGGGACCCCGAGACACTGGCCCGGCCGTGGGCGGTGCCCGGCACGCCCGGTCTGGAGCACCGGATCGGCGGGATCGAGAAGCAGGACGGCTCGGGCAACATCTCCTACGACCCGGCCAACCACGAGTTCATGGTCCGCACCCGGCAGGCCAAGATCGACGGGATCACCGTGCCGGACGTGGTGGTCGACGACCCGGCGGGTGCGGACACGCTGGTGCTGGGCTGGGGCTCGACGTACGGGCCGATCACCGCGGCGGTCCGCCGGCTGCGGGCGGCCGGCGTCCCGATCGCCCAGGCCCACCTGCGTCACCTCAACCCGTTCCCGGCCAATCTCGGCGAGGTACTGGCGCGTTACGGCCGTGTCGTCGTCCCCGAGATGAACCTCGGCCAGCTCGCCACCCTGCTCCGGGCCAGGTACCTCGTCGACGTACGGCGCCACACGCAGGTCGACGGGATGCCCTTCAAGGCCGAGCAGCTCGCCACCGCCCTCAAGGAGGCCATCGATGCCTGACACCGACGAACTCCTCCAGCTGGTCCCCAGGGCCGACGGCCGCCAGTCCATGAAGGACTTCAAGTCCGACCAGGAGGTGCGCTGGTGCCCGGGCTGCGGTGACTACGCGGTCCTGGCGGCCGTCCAGGGCTTCATGCCGGAGCTGGGGCTCGCCAGGGAGAACATCGCGTTCGTCTCCGGTATCGGCTGCTCGTCGCGCTTCCCGTACTACATGAACACGTACGGGATGCACTCGATCCACGGGCGGGCGCCCGCGATCGCGACGGGGCTGGCCACCTCCCGGCGGGACCTGAGCGTGTGGGTGGTGACCGGTGACGGCGACGCGCTGTCCATCGGCGGCAACCACCTCATCCACGCCCTGCGCCGCAACGTCAACCTCAAGATCCTGCTGTTCAACAACCGGATCTATGGGCTCACCAAGGGCCAGTACTCGCCCACCTCCGAGGTCGGCAAGATCACCAAGTCGACCCCGATGGGCTCGCTGGACGCGCCCTTCAACCCGGTGTCGCTGGCGCTCGGCGCCGAGGCCTCCTTCGTCGCCCGGACCGTCGACTCCGACCGCGCACACCTCACGGGCGTCCTCCGGGCCGCCGCCGCCCATCCGGGCACGGCGCTGGTGGAGATCTACCAGAACTGCAACATCTTCAACGACGGCGCCTTCGAGGTCCTCAAGGACAGGGAGAAGGCCCAGGAGGCGGTCATCCGCCTCGAACACGGCCGGCCCATCCGGTTCGGCGCCGACGCCGCGAAGGGCGTGAGACGCGATCCGCTCACCGGCGGACTGGAGGTCGTCACCGTGACCGAGGACAACGAGGCCCGCGTCCTCGTCCACGACGCCCACGACCCGGACCCCACCACCGCGTTCGCGCTCTCCCGGCTCGCCGACCCCGACACCCTCCACCACACCCCCGTCGGCGTCCTGCGCAGCGTGCGACGCCCGGTCTACGACACCCTCATGTCCGACCAGCTCGAAGCGGCCGTCGAGCAGCGCGGCAAGGGCGACCTCGGCGCCCTGCTGGCGGGTGGCGACACCTGGACCGTCGTCGGCTGACGACAGCGGCGCACGCGCACACCCCGAAGCCCGGCCACGGACGTCCGTGGCCGGGCTTAGACGTGCGCCCCGGAAGCGACCGCGCGCTACGGACGCGGAGCGGGCACGGCGCAGAAGGTCCGCCCGTACCACAGCAGCGCCGTACCGGCGGCCGACGCCTGCGGGGCGATACGGGTGTCGCGCAGCGCGCCGAGGAGCAGGTCGTGATCACCGGCGGGCAGGGCCTCCCCGGTCACGCAGCGGAACACGGCCGGAGCGTCGGGAAGGCAGGGAAGGTCCGTGCCCGGCCAGGTGGTGAAACCGCCGCCGGCGAAACGGTCCACCCCGTGCGTGGCGAAGCGCTGCGCCACGGCGCGGTGCTGCTCGCCGAGGACGTTCACCACGAACTCGCCGGAGGACACCAGGGCCCGGTGGCAGCTCGACGACCGGGAGAGACCGACGAGGAGCAGCGGCGGGTCGAGCGAGACCGAGACGACGGAGCTGGCGGTGAACCCCCACCGCCGGCCGTCCTCGTCCACGGTCGTCACGACGGCCAGGGGAGCCGCCAACTGTGCCATCGCGTCGCGGAACCGCTGTGCGTCCACCAGTGGTGCCGTCGACTGGGCCGGGGGAGACGTCATGAGGTGCCTTCCGTCGTCGGCTGAATGCCGGAAGAGGCGGGGAGAAGGGGACGGGGCGGGGCGAGGAAAGACGCCGGCCGCACCACGCTCAGCGGAACCGGTCCGGTGCGAGGAAGTCCAGATCCACCTTGGTGGTGCCGCCCCTGACGATGTCGGCGAGGGCCTCCCCGATCCCGGTGGCGTGCTTGAAGCCGTGGGCGTTGTCGCCGCCCGCCACCACGACGCGGGGGTCGCCGCCCGGCCTGCCGATCACGAACTGCCCGTCCGGGGTACGGGTCAGCATGCACACCGCGACCTTGGCCGGCAGCGGTTCGAGGCCCGGGATCTTCGCGGGCAGCAGACGGGACAGGTCCGCCCAGTCGTCAGGGGTCACCGAGCGGTCGCTGTCGTCCGGGTCGATCGGCTTCGACACCTGTCCCCTCTCCTCCAGGCCGAGCTTGACGTCGAAGCCGCCCTCCGCGCCGTTGCCCCACACCACCCGCCCGTCGTCGAGTTCCCGCATGAAGACCGGGAAGCGGTCCAGGTCGAAAGCCCGGTCGGCCTCGAGCGGCCGGAACCAGGTGATGGGCATGCGCAGCGTCTCCAGCGGCAGCCCCGGCACCAGGGACGAGAGCCAGGACCCCACCGTCACCACGACCTGCCGTACCCGCACGGCCCGTTCGGCGGTACGCAGCAGTACACCGCCCGGCACCTTCTCGATGGCGATGATCCGGGTGTCGGGGTACACCCGCGCTCCCGCTTCCGCGGCGAGGCGGACCGCGGCCTGTACGGCACGCTCGGGGCGGATGATGCCGGCGGACGGCTCCCAGACACCCATGTGATGGTCGGGGACGGCCGTGTGACGCGGGAAGCGGAAAGCCAGGGCGCGTGCCGAGAGGGTGCGGACCTTGATGTCGTGGGTTCGCGAGGCACGCAGGGTGCCGCCCGCGATGTGTCCGTCCTTCGGGCCGATCAGCAGTCCCCCGGTGGGGAAGAACAGCTGCTCACCGGCGCTGTCCTCCAGCTGTGACCACAACTCACGGGAGCGCCGGGCCAGCGGCACGAGCCCGGGGTGTTCCAGGCACGTGATGCGGAACATCCGGGAACCCCCGTGCGAGGAGCCCAGCGAGTGCCCCGGCGTGAACCGGTCGAAGCCGATCGCGTCGACGCCCTCGGCCGCCAGCCTCCACAGCGTCGCCGACCCCCACGCGCCGAGACCGACGACGGCTACCTCCGCGTCCATGCGAGCCATGCCCTGTACTCCCCGTCTGTAGTCCGGTGCTTGTCCGCCACCAGACCACGAACCCCGTGGTGCGCACGTGAGTAGTGGGCACTCACCTGCCCCGGCCGGTGCGGCCACGGGAGCCGCGGACGGGCACGCCGCCGTGGAACCCGCTTCGGAACGCGCGCGTGCCGATTGAGTACCGGGTTACTCAGGTGGATCCCGTCCGGGCCGTGATCACCTCGAAGCCGAGGCGCGGCGTGGGCCGCGACGACGGGTGGAGGTGGGAATGGAGTTCCGCATACTGGGTCCGCCCGAGATCTACGACGAGGTCCGGCAGCGACGCGTCCGGCTGACCAGCCCCAAGCAACGCCTCCTGCTCGGAGCCCTGCTGGTCCGTCAGGGAACTCCGGTGGCGACCAGGGACCTGATCGGCGAGCTGTGGGGGCACCACGCGCCGGACAAGGCCGCCAACGCGCTCCAGGCCCACGTCTCGCGGCTGCGGCAGCAGTTGATCGACATGGAGCCGCCGCGGGCCAGCACTCCCCGGCTCGTCGCGCGCGGATCCGGCTACCTGCTGCTGGCGCGCCCCGAGGAACTCGACAGCGTGCAGTTCAGGTCGAGGGCGGAACGGGGAAGGCGGTACCTGGACTCCGACCCGGGCACCGCGTGCCGGCTGTTGCGCGAGGCGCTGAGCCTCTGGCGCGGTCCGGCCCTGGCCGGCGGTGCCCACGGCCCCGTCTGCGCCGGGCTGGCGGTCCGTCTGGAGGAGGAGCGGCAGCAGGCCCTGGAGGATTTCTACGACGCGGCGTTGCGGGACGGCCGGCACCGCCGGATGATCGGCGAGCTGCAGGAACTGGTCGCGGCCCATCCGGCGCGGGAGCGCTTCCGTGATCTGCTCGTCCTGGCGCTCCAGCGCTCCGGCCGCCGGAACGAGGCGCGGGCCCTGACCGAGGCGCGCCGCGGGCGAGGCCCGGCGCCGGTCCGGCCGGCACCGGTCACGGCCGAGCAGGGCGTCGACCCGAAGGGCGCGGGCGCTGCCGCGCAGAGCCATGAACTCCTGCGGCTGCGCCGCCAGGTCGACCGGTTGACGTCGGAACAGGACAGTCTCCGCTCGGAACTGGCTCGGCTGGTCTCCCTGGTCGAGAGGCGATCCGTCGGCCGAGGGGCCGCCGCCGACGTCTCGGGGGCGGCGCATGCCGGATGAACGCCCGCGGCCGGCCGTCGGGATCCGCCCCGCACGGGAGTCCGGCCAGGGCGGGACGCTTCACCCGGCACACGCCTCTCAGGCCTCGTCGGGGAATGCGGGCATGACCTCCGCGGCGAATATGTCCATTGCCCTCGCGGCCCGGGCGAACGAAAGAGCGCCGGGACTGAACTGCAGGCTCACGGTCAGATCGCTGCCGAACTCCTCGCGCACTCGGGAGATCTGGTCCCGCACTTCGGCGGAATTTCCCGCGAAGACCTTGTTCCCTTCCAGGGAGCGGGCGAAGTCATAATTCCTCGCCTTTTCCAGGAATTTCTCGTACCCGGGGTAGTCGGCGGAACTGGAGCGGGCCAGCGGCGCCACGGCCCCTGCCATGTGCTCGATGTAGGAGCGCTCGTACCGCTCCGCGATGCGCCGCGCCTCGGCCGAGTCGTCGTCGAGGTAGCAGGTGTACTTGATCTGGATGCGGCGTGCCGCGGGATCGTGGCCGGCCTCGTCCCAGGCGGCCCGGTAGTGCTTCAGCATCGAGGAGAGCTGCTCCGGGGTCGTCACCGAGGGCACGATCTGCAGATGGTGACCGGCCGTCCCGGCCGCTTCGCACGACTCACTGCTGGTCGCCGACGCGATGAAGATCGGCGGGTGGGGCTTCTGGTACGGCCGGGGCAGCAGGGTGACCGGCCCGAACCGGTGGAAGCGGCCCTCGAAGACCAGGTCCTCCTCGGTCCACAGGCGCCGGCAGGCCTCCACCCCCTCCTGGAAGCGGGCCCGGCTCTCGTCCATGTCCACCTGGAAGGCCTCGAACTCCGTCGGCAGGAAGCCGCGGCCGAAGCCCACGTCCAGGCGCCCGTGCGAGAGATGGTCCAGCATGGCGAGCTTGCCGGCCAGCTTCACCGGGTGGGTGAACGCGGGGACCACCGCACCCGTGGCGATGCGGATACGGCTGGTCCGGGCCGCCGCGGCGGTGAGCAGGGTGACGGGGTCCGGGCTGTAGCCGCCGTAGCCGGTGAAGTAGTGCTCCACCGTCTGCACGTGCTCGAAGCCGAGCGCCTCGGCGAGCTCGACCAGGCGCAGCGTCTCGTCGTAGTACGCGGTCGCGCTCTTCACCTCGGGATCGATGACGGGGAAGAAGTTCACACCGAATTTCATCTCTGCCGTGCTCCCTGCGCTTATCGGCTCATGGGGTCACACGTAGTATTTCCGGCACTCGAATGCCCGTGTCAAGAGCAGCGGCGCCGGGCTGTCAGCATGTCAATTACTTGTCAGGGTGGGTATCGGGCCGTATACCGTCGCGTGGGGGCAACTTACGATGGGAAATGCCGCGCGGTGAACGGCGGGCAGTGAAAACACTAATCCAGCCGGAGGGGACGTTATGCACGGAACTTACGCTGTTCCGTACGCGAGTCGTGGAAGCATCCTCGGTGCAGCGGAGAAGCGGGCTCTGGAGCAACTCATCGAGTCGGGCGACACGCTGTCCATGGGCTCGTGGCGGGCACGGTTCGAGAAGCGCTTCAGCGAGTACGTGGGAGCCCGGCACGCGCTGACCGTGACCAGCGGCACGGTCGCGCTCGAACTGGCGATCCATCTGCTCGACCTGGCTCCGGGGGACGAGGTCATCGTCACCCCGCAGACCTTCCAGGCGACCGTGCAGCCGTTGCTCGGCCACCAGGCCACGGTGCGCTTCTGCGACGTCGAGCCGGACTCGCTCAACATGGACCCGCGCGAGCTGAAGAACCTCATCACGGACCGCACCCGGGCCATCCTGCTCGTGCACTACGGCGGCTGGCCGGCCGAGATGGACGAGATCCTGATGATGGCACGCGAGCGGGGGATCCTCGTCCTGGAGGACTGCGCCCACGCGCTCGGCTCCCGGTACGACGGGAGGCGCCCCGGCTCCCTGGGGGACATCGGGTGCTTCAGCTTCCACTCCTCGAAGAACATCACCACGCTCGGTGAGGGAGGCATGCTCACCTTCGACCGGGACGACTGGGCGGAGCGAGTGGACCGGCTCCGTTCCAACGAGGTCGACGGGGTGTTCGTGCCGGCGTCCGAACTGTCGATGGAGGAACCGGGGCTGCTGCCCTGGATGAAGTACTCCGAGTCCGTGTACCAGGAGGCCTGCCTGGGAGTGCGCCGGTCGGGCACCAACGCGACGCTGTCGGAGGCGGCCTGCGCCGTCGGCCTGACGCAGATGGACAGGCTGGACGAGCTGGTGGCGCGCCGGCAGTCCATAGCGGCACGGCTCGACGGGGTTGTCGGGCGCCACCCCGGCGCCAGGGTGGGACGCCCCCGGGCGGGACTGGAGCACGCCCACCACCTCTACACCTTCTTCGTCGACGGGCCGCCGGGAATCCGCGAGGCCGTGGTGCGCGGACTCGACGAGCGCGGCGTCGAGGTGCAGTTGCGGTACTTCCCGCTCCACCTGCTGCCCGAGTGGCGGGACCGCGGGCACGGTGTGGGGGAGTGCCCGGTCGCCGAACGCCTCTGGTTCAACGCGCACGTCAACCTGCCGTGCCATCCGGGACTCTCCGAAGCGCAGGTGTCGCACCTGGAGACCGCCCTGGACGAGGCCCTGCAGTCCGCCTACGCCCACGCGCACGCCGACCTGACCTGACCCGCCCCGACGGAAGGAACAGCCGATGCCCCTCATCGACGTCAAACTCTACGAAGGCCGGCTCGACGGCCAGACCGAGACGGAGCTGATCGCCCGTCTGACGGACGCCGTCGTCGAGGTCTTCGGCGAATCGGCCCGTGCGGCGACCTGGGTGGTGCTGCAGGACGTGCCCGCCACCCGCTGGGGCATAGCGGGCAAGCCGGGGACCCCGCCGGTGCGTGCCCGCGACTGACCTCACCCGGACACGGACGAGGGGGACTCCTGCCCAGGAGTCCCCCTCGTCCGTGTCCGGCGGCCGGCTCAGCCGGCCGCCGGGGCGGCCAGCCGCCAGCCGCGCGCGCGGTCGCGCTCCTGCCAGAAGTCCGCGTAACGGCCCGGCTCGCGGATCAGCTCCGCGTGGGTGCCGCGCTGCGCGATGCCCCCGTCGTCGAGCACCAGGATCTGGTCGGCGGCCATGACCGTCTGCAGCCGGTGGGCGATCACGAGGAGCGTACGGTCGGCGGTCAGAGCGGACAAGGCGTCCTGCACGGCCTGCTCGTTCTCGGGATCGAGCGAGGCGGTGGCCTCGTCGAGCAGCACGACCGGAGCGTCCTTGAGGATGGCGCGGGCGATCGAGATGCGCTGGCGCTCGCCCCCGGAGAGAGCGGCCCCGCCCTCTCCGACCTGGGCCTCCCAACCGTCCGGCAGCCGGTGGACGATCTCGTCCACCCGGGCCTTCACGGCCGCGTCGCGCACCTCGGCGTCGGTCGCGTCCGGCCGGCCGACCCTGATGTTCTCCTCGATGGTCCCCTCGAAGAGGTAGACGTCCTGGAAGACCACGGAGATCCGGGACATCAGGTCCTCGGTGGTGAGGTCGCGGACATCGGTGCCGCCCACCCGGACCGTTCCGGAGTCGACGTCCCAGAACCGTGCGATGAGCCGCGTCACGGTGGTCTTCCCCGACCCCGACGGACCGATGAGCGCCGTCATCGTCCGCTCGGACACGGCGAAGGAGACGTCGCTGAGCACCTTCCTGGAGTCGTAGGCGAAGGAGACCCGGTCGAACTCGATCTCCGAAGTCCGCGGCGCCGCGGCCGGTTCGGCCGGCTCGCGGAGCGGCGGCAGGGCGAGCAGTTCCTGCACCCGGCCGAGTGAGGCGCGGGCCTGACGCAGCGCGGTGCCGAGGTTGGCAGCCTCGGTCATGGGCTCCACGAAGCGCGCCGCCAGGACCAGGAGCGCCATCAGCTCGGGCACGGCGAGAGAACCGCCGAGCGCCAGGTAGGTGCCGTACACCAGGATGGTGGTGAAGGCGGCCTGGACCACGAGGGTGAAGGCCGCCAGACCGGGCACGCCCGCCACCATGACCTGGCGCGAGGCGTCGCGCTGGGCGGAGAGAGCGGCGTCCAGCGGCCGGCTGACCACCCGTCCCGACCGGGCGAAGGAACGCAGGACCGGCTGCATCTCGGCGTACTCGATGACCCGGCCGGCCGCTTCGGTCATCGTCCTGTGCCGCAGGTCGTCGGCCTTGACCGTGAGCCCGGTGCTCCACCGGTAGACGAGGACGATCACGGGGACGGTCAGGGTGGCCGCGAGAGCCATCCGCCAGTCGAAGGCGTACATCAGCACGACCACCACGGCGGGCGTCAGCAGCCCGTTGACCAGCGGCCGGATCAGATATCCGGGGACGCGCATGATGGACATGACCGTGCTGGTGGTCAGAGCGCTCAGCTCGCCGGTGCGGCGCGGTCCGAACCAGCCCAGCGGAAGTTGGGAGACATGGTGGCCGATGCGGTGGTGCAGGTCGCGGGAGAGCGAAGCCCCGGCCTCGAAGCCCTTCTTCGCCCCGAGGAAGTAGAGGACGGCCTGCAGGGCGCAGACCGCGCCGAGCGCCCACACCCACGGCCACGCGGAGTCCGGGTCGTCGCCCAGCAGGTTCCGCAGGGCCGGGACCAGCAGCACGAAGGCGACGGCCTGCACCACGGATCCGGCAATCTGGAGGGCGAGCACGGTGCGCAGCAGTCGCCGCTCCTCGGCGCCGACGACGGAGAACAGCTGGCGGATCATCGGACGGCCTCCTGGGCGGCGGGCAGCGGAGAGTCGGAGAAGGCGCCCGGAACGGCGGTCGCGGAGCCCGGCCGCCATCCCTCGGCGCGCTGGTGCGCGGCCCACATGCGGGAGTAGAGGCCCTGACGGGCGAGCAGTTCGGGGTGGGTACCGTGCTCCACGACGGATCCGTCGGCCATCACCACGATCTGGTCGACGTCCTTGACGGTGGCGAGCCGGTGCGCGATGACCAGGAGCGTCTTGCCCTGGGTCAGTTCGGACAGGGCGTCCTGCACCGCGGCCTCGGACTCGGGGTCGGCGTAGGCGGTGGCCTCGTCGAGGACGATGAGGGGCGTGTCGGCGAGCAGGGCGCGGGCGATGGACAGGCGCTGGGCCTCGCCGCCCGAGAGGCGGGCGTCCTCCCCGACCACCGATTCGTATCCGCGGGGCAGCTCCATGATCCGGTCGTGGATCTGGGCGCGCCGGGCGGCGTCCTCGAGTTCTTCCGTGGTCGCCTCCGGCCGGGCCACGGCCAGGTTGGCCCGGATCGTGTCGCGCAGCAGCTGGACCTTCTGGAAGACGAAGGACACGTGCTGGTACAGGTCGTCCGGGGTCAGTTCGCGCAGGTCGGTGCCGCCGATCCGGACGGCCCCCGAGTCCGGGTCCCAGAACCGGGGGAGGAGGGCGGCGACGGTGCTCTTGCCGGCGCCGGACGGGCCGACGACGGCGGTGGTGGTTCCAGGGGCCAGGGTGAGGTCCACCCCGTGCAGCACCTGGTGCTCACCGTCGTAGGAGAAGTCGACGTCCTCGAAGGTGACCGGGCCGGGGCCGGGGGTGCCGGGCAGCTCGGGGACCGGCAGTTCGGGGGTCGTCAGGACCGCCTGCACCCGTCCGGCGGCCGCCGCGGCCGCTCGGACCTCCTCCTCCGCGTAGCTGATGGTCAGCAGGGGAGTGGTGATGCCGACGCCGAGCAGGGCGAAGGGCAGGACGTCGACGGCGGCCATCGAGCCGTTCGTCACGAACAGGGTGCCGCCCGCCATGACGGTGAGGAGCATGACGGCCGGGGAGAGCACGATCTCCGACAGGGCGCGGGGCACGACCAGCGAACCGACCCAGGAGCGGAAGAAGTCCGCGAACCGGTCGGCGGCCTCGGTGAACCTGCGGTGAGCCCTGCGGGCCTGGCCGAAGGTCTTGACGACGGCGATGCCGTGGACGAACTCGACCGCCGCGCCGTTGATCGCGCCCATGGCCGCGTCGAGCGCCGGCAGGTTCGCCTTGAAGGCGTTGCCGGTACGGCCGAACAGTGCGAGGCCGAGGACCATGGGGATCATGGTGACCAGGGCCAGCCGCCACTGGACCGTGAAGAGGTAGACGAGGGTGGCGACCGGGACGATGACCGCGGAGGTCAGCTCCTGCATGGAGTGCGCGACGAGGTGGTGCATCGCGTTCACGTCGTCCTGCACGGTCTTCTTCACGGACGCCGAGTTGCGCTCGGAGAACCATCCCAGCGGCACCCTGCCGAGCCGCTCCACCAGCCGGCGCCGGATCGTGTACTGCAGATCGTTCTCGGCGAAGTGGCTGATCGTGTTGGCGGCCAGCAGCAGGAGCATGCGGACGAGGAGGGCGGCGGCACCGAACGCCGTGATGGTCCAGGCCCGGTCGTCGTCGGCCGGCCCGGGAGCCATCAGCTCCTGCCCCAGCTCCACCACCGCGATGAAGGGGACGATGCTGAGCAGGGAGGCGAGGCCCTGGCAGACGAGCGCCAGAATCAGCCGCCCCCGGATGGGGTGCAGTAACGACCCGAGCGCGGGGGGTTCTGGTTCCGCGGTCATCGTCATCCTCCGTTTCACGAGGAGCCGTGTCGGGCTCCGTGCGGCATAGACCCTGATCGGCCTTCTTACCCACTGGGTAATAGATAGCGTCACTATACGTTGCGGGGTCCGGCCCGGGTCAAGCGGCAGCCCTCGTCCGAACCCCCGGCGTCAGCTGTTCGTCAGCTGTTCCCCTGTCGGTCGGTCGCCGCGGGAAGGTCCATTACAGTTCCTGGTATGACCGGAACAACCGCTCCCAGAGCGCGCTCGGGAAAGGCGGCGGACCGGCCGCCGGTGACGGCGAAGAAGATCATCGAAGTCGCTGTGCGCCTCACCGCGGAGGACGGGCTCGACACCTGGTCCACGCGGCAGCTCGCCGCCGAGCTCAACGTGTGGCCCCGGGTCATCTACCACCACGTGGGTGACCGGGAGGCCGTCGCCGACGCCGTCGCCGACCACGTCGTCGGCCAGGTGCCGCTGCCCGAAGCCGGGCTGCCCTGGCGCGACTGGTTCGAGGCCCTCCTCATCGGCGGACGTCAGGTGCTCCTGAACTTCCCGGGGGTGGCCCGCCGGCTGGTCCGCACCGGACCGACGATGCCCTCCGCGCTGAACCTCATGGACCAGGGCGTGCTCGTGCTCCAGCGCGCCGGCTTCGGCGACGGGGCGACGGCGGCCTACCGGTATCTCACCAACAGCGCCTTCATGCTCGTCGCCGTGGAGGACGACCGTGCCGAGCACCTGCCGGACGCACGGGCCCGGCTGGCCGGCATCCTCTCCGCCCACCGGGGCGACGCCGAACATCCCGGCCTCGCGGTGGTGGGCGAAGCCGTCGTCGAGCGGGGGGCCGACGACCCCGAAGCCATCAAGGCGCTGGAGACCGAGTTCTACGCCTACACGGTCGAGCGCGCGCTGGACGGCATCGCGGTGATGCTGAAGCAGGGCGCCACCGCCCCCGCCTCGCTGTAACACCCACGCCCCGCTGTCACACCCTCCGCGTGCCGCGAACACCTGGCGCGTGCCGCGAGGACCTGGCGCGTGCCGCGAGGACCTGGCGCGTGCCGCGAGGACCTGGCGCGTGCCGCGTGCCGCTGCCGCGGCCCTGTGCGTGATGTCCTGCCCCGCCGTCCGACCCGTGCGCAGCCCCGCGTCCCGCGTCCCGCGCCCCCGCCCCAGCGCCGTCCCGTCCCGCACCGCCGGGGGACGTGCGGAGTCGGCGCAGGACGTGCGCGGCGGCGCGGAAGGGGACGGGCGGAGGAGCGGAACGCGCCGCGACGGCGCGGGGCGTGGCGCGACGGTGGGGGGACGGCCGTCGCGCGGGGCCGCTGAGGCGGGTCAGTAGTACAGCAGGGCCCGGTCCCAGTCCTCGTCGGGGCCGAACAGTCCGCGCGGCTTGAGGACGTCGGGGTCCGAGGTGAGCGCCGACAGGGGCACCAGGGAGCCGGGCGGAGCGGCCGTCACCTCGCACGGCACGCCCAGCTTCTCGCGGATGGCCGCCGTCAGCCCGTCCGCCGCCGCTCCGCAGCGCCCTTCGGCGGCCTCCAGCTCCACGCGCAGCACCTCCCGCTCGGCCCTGGCGCGCCAGAAGACGACCTCGTCACGGGCCGGCAGCGTGAAGACCAGTTCCTCCAGCCGGTGCTGGTCCACCGTGCCGTCGCCCACCCGGTGGGCGAAACCGGAGCGCCCGAAGACCTGCACCACGGGCAGCCGCCAGTCGCACGCGCAGTCGGACCACGAGATGCGCACGTCGTCGTCGAGGTTGTAGCGCAGCAGGGGCATGGCCTCGCGGTGCAGGGGGGTCACCACCAGACGGCCGCGGCCCTCCTCGGCGAGGGCCCCGGTGGCCGGGTCCATCACCTCGAACAGGGCCCGGTCCGCCCACAGGTGCAGCTGCCCTTCGGGGCACTGGCCGGCCAGCGTGCCCGTCTCGGTGGAGCCGTACTCCTCCACGACGGGCACGTTCCAGATCTCGCTGATGCGGGCGCGGCGGGCGGGACTGAGCGGTTCGCCTCCGACGAACAGCGCCCGCAGGGCGGGGAAGTCCTTCTCCGGCGCCAGCCCGGCGGCCCGTGCGGCGGCCGCCCACAGCAGTGTCTCGGTCGGGTTGGACCAGGTCAGGGTGACCTCCAGGTCGTGCAGGACCCGGATGACGCGCGCCGCGGGCGTGGCCGCCGAACGGCTGTCCCCCGGCACGACCGTCGCGCCGCGGGAACGTGCCGCCGCGTGCGCGAGGTGCCCCGTGATCATCAGGGCGTAGGGAGTACGCACCAGGAAGGTGTCCGCGGCCTCGATGCCCACCCACTTGCGCGCGTACCGCTCGGCCAGGTCGGCCCAGTCGTCCTCGGTGTAGTACGAAGCCGTCGGCCGGCCCGAGGTGCCGCTGGACTCGTGGTAGGTCGCCAGCCGGTCCCTGCCCACGGCCAGCAGGCCGTACGGATAGGCCTCGCGCAGATCGTCCTTGGTGGTGGGCTCCAGCGTGAAGAAGTCGTCCGCGGTGACGGGCGCCGTCCGGCCGGCGTGCCGCGCCCGGTAGAAGGGGGAGCGTCCGGCGCGCGCGAGGAGCGGCTCCAGCAGACCGCGCTGCAGCGCCCGCAGCTCGTCGCGGCTCTTCCAGTCGCCTATCTCGGGCCGTTGTCCAACCACAGGTCTCGTCTCCTCCGGATCGCCCTGCGGCCGTACGCGGACCGCGGCCGCCGTGCGCCAGCACAGCACCGGGGGACGACGGCTGCCTGAGTACCCACCACTCAGCCCGGGCGGCGGACCGCCGACGGGACGGGGCACACCGACGGCGGTCGCGGGCGGGACGGGCCCCGAACGTGAGTGACGCCTACTCACGAAGCCCCTCCGCTGCCGTGTTGGGCTGGTCCGCGGTCCGACGAGAGCCGACACGGGTACACCAGAGACGAAAGAGGCCGAGGGTGAAGGTCGAGAACATCCATCTGGCAGGAGTGGGGACGTACGTCCCGGAGCTGGTTCCCACCGAGCGGGCGGTCAAGGCCGGCTGGTACGACGCCGACGAGTGCGAGGCGTCCGGCATCGAGTCCATCGCGGTGGAGGACTCCGTCTCCGCACCGGACATGGCCATCCGGGCGGCGAAGACGGCTCTGGAGCGCTCGGGGCACGCCCCCGACGACTTCGCGGCGCTGTTCCACAGCAACACCTACCACCAGGGCCCCGACGGCTGGTCCTCCCCGCACTACGTGCTGCTGAACACGCTCGACCGGCCGGTCCCCGCCCTGGAGCTGCGGCAGGGCTGCCTCGGCATGCTGGCCTCGCTGGAGGCCGCCGCCTGCCGGCTGACGGCCTGCCCCGACAAGGACGCCGTACTGCTCACGACCGGCGACAACTTCTCCACCCCGATGGTCGACCGCTGGACCGCGTCCAAGCTCTTCCTCTTCGCCGACGCCGGTTCCTCCCTGGTGGTGTCGCGGCGATCCGGCTTCGCCCGGGTGCTCTCGGTCGGGTCGCTGTCCGACTCGCGGATGGAAGCCCTGCACCGCGGCGGCGAGAAGCTGCTGCCGCCCAGCATCACGGAGGGCATCCCGCTCGACTTCGACTCCCGCATCCAGTACTGGCGCAAGCAGTGGGCGAACGGGGTGAAGCCCCCCGTGGGCCACTTCGGTGACCAGGTCGCCGCCGTCGCCGAACGCACCCTGAAGGAAGCCGGGCTGACCATCGATCAGATCAAGCGGTTCTGCCACGTCGGCTTCAACCTCGACCCGCTCCAGGCCATGTTCCTGGAGCCGCTCGGCATCGAGCCGGAGCAGGGCATCTGGGAGACGAGCCGGCGCATCGGCCACACCGGTGTCAGCGACTTCGTCATCGGCCTCGAGCGGCTCTGGCTCTCCGGCGAGGTCGTGCCCGGGGACCACGTCCTTCTCATCGGTGCGGCCACCGGCATGGAGGCAGGGTGTGCCGTCCTGGAGATCACCGAGGCGCCCGGCGCGGAGCTGACGGCCGGGTGACGGCCTCCCCGCACCGATCCGCCTGACCGACCGACGAACACAGCACCGAGGAGACATCATGCTGGAAGGCTGCACTCCCTGGCCCGCGGACCGGGCGGAACGCTACCGCCGCGAAGGACTCTGGCGCGGCGAGAGCCTCGTACGACTGCTGTCCGACGCGGCCCGCGTCCACGGCCCGAAGACCGCTCTGGTGGGCGGCGGCCGACGCGTCAGCTACGCCGCACTGGAGGACCGGGCACGCCGCACCGCCGCCGGTTTCCGGCAGCACGGCATCGCCCGGGGCGACCGGGTCGTCGTGCAACTGCCGAACTGCCCCGAGTTCGTCGAGGTCTGTTTCGCGCTCTTCCTCGTCGGGGCCAAACCGGTCTTCGCCCTCCCCGCCCACCGGCACAGCGAGATCCGCCACCTCTGCGAGCTGTCGGGCGCGACCGGTTACGTGTTCCCGGGCCTGCTCCGGGGCTTCGACCACCCCGCTCTGGCCCGCCGCATACAGGACGAGGTTCCTTCCCTGCGGCGGCTGTTCGTCCTCGGTGACGCCGAGGACGCGGGCGAGGGGTCGGTCGTGCCCCTCTCCGAGGTGGACGCCGATCCCGACGAGGGACCCGCGTTCCCGGTGCCGGACCCCTCCGACGCGGCGTTCTTCCTGCTGTCGGGAGGCACCACCGCCCTGCCGAAGCTGATCCCGCGCACCCACGACGACTACACCTACCAGGTGCGGGCCGCCGGTGAGGCGTGCGGACTCGGCGACCGGGACGTCTACCTCGCCACGCTGCCCGTCGAGTTCAACTTCACCTGGGGCTGCCCCGGCGTGGTGGGGACACTGCGGGCGGGAGGGACGGTGGTCTTCGCCGACGACCCGACGCCCGAGCACTGCTTCCCCGTCATCGCGCGGGAGAAGGTCACGATCACCTCCGTGGTGCCGAGCGTGCTCCAGCTGTGGCTCGAGGGCGCCGAGTGGCTGGACGACGATCT
Organism: Streptomyces sp. NPDC005551; assembly: GCF_042871785.1. NCBI lineage: Bacteria > Bacillati > Actinomycetota > Actinomycetes > Kitasatosporales > Streptomycetaceae > Streptomyces > Streptomyces sp. NPDC005551. The sequence continues at coordinate 267,771 of NZ_JBIAJE010000001.1, forward strand.
GAGCAGCCTGCGGGTCCTCCAGGTCGGCAGCGCCAAGCTCTACCGCGAGGTGGCCGAGCGCGTCGAACCGGTCTTCGGCTGCCGCCTCCAGCAGGTCTTCGGCATGGCGGAAGGACTGCTGACGTTCACCAGGGACGGCGACCCGGCCGAGACCGTGCTGACCACCCAGGGGCGGCCCATCTCGCCGGCCGACGAGATGCGCATCGTCGACGAGAACGACAAGGTCCTCCCGGCGGGCGAGATCGGCGAACTGCTCGCCCGCGGGCCTTACACCCTCCAGGGCTACTACCGCGCCCCCGAACACAACGCGAAGGCGTTCACCGCGGACGGCTTCTACCGCAGCGGCGACCTGGCCCGGCTCACCGAGAACGGCGACCTCGTCATCGAGGGACGCATCAAGGACGTCGTCATCCGCGGTGGCGACAAGGTGTCCGCCACCGAGGTCGAGGGCCATCTCCTCACCCACCCGGCCGTGGCTCTCGCCGCGGTCATCCCGGTGCCCGACCAGTTCCTCGGGGAACGCGTCTGCGCCTACCTCGTGGCCGAGGAGGGCGCCGAACGCCCCACCTTGCCCGAGCTGAAGAAGGCACTGATGGAGCGAGGGCTCGCCGAGTTCAAACTGCCCGACCGGGTCGTCTACATCGAGGAACTGCCCCTCACCGGACTCGGCAAGGTCGACAAGAAGGCGCTCGGCGCCCTGTCGCGCGGCGAGTCCCTTCCCGAGGCGGGGACCTTCATCCCGGCCCGCACGAACGCCGGCTGATCCGCACGCCCGGCACACCCGTACGAAAACCCCGCTCCCGGAGAGGCATGGACCGTCATGGAAACCAGTAGAGAACTCGCGGCCGAGAGCACCCGGCAGGAGGTACGCGAGGTCGTCGGCGCACTCATCGGCCTGGAACCGTCCGAGATGGAGGACGACGCCAACCTCGTCCACCTGGGCCTCTCCTCCCTCGACGTGATGCGGATCAGCAGCCGCTGGCGCCGGGCCGGCACGCCGGTCGACTTCGACACCCTGGTCGCCGGCCCCACCGTCGGCGGCTGGGCCCTGCACCTGGAAGAGGTGCGCTCGCGCGCCGCCGCGGCCCCGGACGGTGCCGCGTGACCGCCCAGGGCCCCGGCGCCCCGGCCCCGCTCCTGCTGCGCGGAGCGTTCCTCTATCCCGCGGACCCCTCCGACCGGGTCCTGCCGGACGGCTCCCTGCTCGTCGTGGACGGCCGGATCGCCGCGATCGGCGAGCAGCGGGACGTCGACGCCGCGGTCGCCGCTCTCGATCCCGCGCAGCGTGCCGCGCTGCGTACCGTCGACGGCCGCCGGATGCTGGCTCTGCCCGGCTTCGTCAACGCGCACTGGCACGAACTCTTCGCCACCAGGCTGCCGTTCAACGGTGCGTTCCGTCCTGCCTCGGACCGGGAGGACCGCCCCGGTTTCCTCGCGCGGGGCGGGGACATGCACCGCACCTCCGCGATCTTCGACTCGTTCCACGACATGATCGCCGGCCTCACTCCCGACGAGGCCGAGGCAATCGCCCGCTTCTCCATGTGGACACAGTTGCGGGCCGGCGCCACCACCCTCGGCGACGTGGGCTCCGTCAACCGCCCCGAGGCCCTGGCGGCGGCCGCGGTGAGTCTGGGGATGCGGTGCTCGGTCAGCACCTGGGCCGCGGACGCCGTCTGCGCGCCGGGCGAGAGCCGCTTCCGCCGCACCCGCGACACCGACGCGCTGCTCGCCCACGTCGAGACGCTGGTCAAGCGGTGCGCGACGGACACCACGGGACTGCTCAAGGCCCGTCCGACCGCCGTCTACGGCACCAACATGACCGACGAACTCGGCCGCGGACTCGCCGAACTGGTCTCCCGTCACGACACCGGCTTCGCCTCCCACATCGGTGCGCAGCGCAATGAACCCGCGGTGATCGAGCAGTACTACGGTGCCACCCCGGTACGGCGTTTCGCCGATCTCGGACTCCTCGACGAACGGCTCATGTCGGTCCACACGGCTTTCGTCGACGACGAGGAGCGCAAGCTGCTTCTCGACGGCCGGGTCCACCTGAGCCACTCGCCGGCCAAGTACGGCGGGGCCGGTGAGTCCGCGATGTCCGAGACCCGGGTCATCCCCGACCTGCGGCGGGCCGGCCTGGACGTCTCCCTGTCCACCGACGGCCAGCCGCTGGTCTTCGCGGGCATGGCCGAGCAGATGCGCGCGGCCTGGCAGACGCACAACGAGTTGTACGCGGACTCCACCGTCGTGCTGCCCACCGACGCGCTCGCCATGGCGACCCGGACCGCGGCCCGCGGCCTGCGCTGGGACGACCGGATAGGAAGCCTGGAACCCGGCAAGGAAGCCGATTTCGTGCTGATCCGGATGGACGACTGGCGCTACGTCCACACCCCCCGGCCGCTGGAGACGTTCCTGGCCACCGGCGGTTCCAGGGACATCGACACGGTCGTCGTGGGCGGCCGGGTCCTCATCGAGGGCGGGCGGAGCGTCCTCGTGGACGAGGAGGAGCTTCTCGCCGGGTACGAGGAGGCGCTGCGCTCCTTCTCGGTGCGCTGCCTCGGCGTGGAGCCCGAGGCCGTCGACCGGGTCTACGCCCTCTCCGCCCGGCGCCGAAGCGATGGATCCGGAACGACCGCACCCGACCCGATCCAGGAGGAGAAGTGAACGCGGCACCCCAGCAGTCGTCCACCGCGCCGGCCCGCCCCGAGGGGAAGTACGGGGAGGTCGCCCTCGTCACCGGGGCGGCCGGCGGGATCGGGGCCGAGATCGCCCGGGCGCTGTACGTCCGGGGCGTGTCGGTCGGCCTGATCGACCGGGACCGGGCCGCTCTCGACGTCCTGGCCACCGAGCTGAAGGGACGTTCCGAAGGCTCGGGCGCCCGGTTGCTCGTGCTCCCCACCGACGTCTCCCGGGCGGCCGACGTGGAGGACGCCGTGGAGACGGCGGAGCGCGAACTGGGGCCCGTCGACCGCCTGGTGAATGCGGCCGGCATCCTGCGGCCCGGTCCCGTGCACGGGATGGGGGACGCGGACTGGCACGACACCCTCGCGGTGAACGCCACGGGAGTGTTCCTGATGTCCCGTGCCGTGTCGGCCCGCATGATGTCCCGCGGCGGGGGCGCCATCGTCACGGTCGCCTCGAACGCCGCCCGTACGGCCCGCACCGACATGGCCGCGTACGCCGCGTCGAAGGCCGCCGCGCAGGCCTTCACCAAGTGCCTGGGCCTGGAACTCGCCCGGCACGGGATCCGCTGCAACGTCGTGGCACCCGGTTCCACCGACACCCCGATGCTGACGTCCCTGTGGTCCGGGGACGGTGCGCGAGCCGCCTCGATCGACGGCGTCGCGGAGGCGTTCCGGGTCGGCATCCCGACGGGCCGCCTCGCCCTCCCGTCCGACGTGGCGCAGGCGGTGCTGTTCCTGCTGTCCGAGGACGCCGCGCACATCACCCTGCAGGACCTCACCGTTGACGGCGGCGCCACCCTCGGCGTCTGAGCCGGCCGGGTCGCGTCATCGCTTCGTCGACCAGAAGGGCCAACCATGGCAGAAAGCTCTCTTCCCGAGATCCACCCCTACCCCATGCCGACGGCCGGTGAGCTGCCGCGCAACACGGCCTCCTGGACGGTCGACCCGGCCCGCGCCGTACTGCTGATCCACGACATGCAGCGGTACTTCCTGCGGCCGTTCCCCGAGGGCACGTCACCGCGGACCGAGCTGGTGGCCCACACCGTGGCACTGCGTACGGCGGCGGCCGCCGCGGACGTACCCGTCTGGTACACGGCCCAGCCGGGCGGCATGACGCCCGAGCAGCGGGGCCTGCTCGTCGACTTCTGGGGCGCCGGCATGAGCGCGGAGCCGGGCCACCGGCAGATCATCGACGAACTGGCCCCCGGACCCGGCGACGTCGTGTTCACCAAGTGGCGGCCCAGCGCCTACTTCCGGACCGGCCTGCTGGACATGCTCCAGGAGGCGGGCCGCGACCAGCTCGTCATCTGCGGGGTGTACGCGCACGTGGGCATCCTGCAGACGGCGTGCGAGGGTTTCGCCCACGGCATCCGGACCTTCCTGGCGGCGGACGCGCTGGCCGACTTCAGCGCCGCCGACCACCGTATGACCCTGGAGTACGCGGCGACCCGGTGCGCCGTGGTGCTGCCCACGCGGGACATCCGGGCCGCCTTCTCCGCCCCGTCGGACGTGCGGGAGACGGCTGCCGTGGCCGGCGGCGTGCCCGCCGGGGCCGGTGAGCGGTCATGACCGGCGCCGCCATGGACCCCTACGCCTTTCTCGACCGTGCGGGCCGGGGTGGCGCCGGCACGCCGTTCGCCCTGCTGTACCGGCCCGAGTCGGGCGCTCCGGGAGCGGCGCCGCACGTGGACCTGGTCACGGGACCGGTCGAGCGGTACGCCGAACTGGCCGACCTGCCCCTGCGGGACGACGCCGCCCGCGACAGGCACGAACTGCTCGTCCTCGTCCCGTACCGGCAGATCGCCGAGCAGGGCTTCGAGCACGTCGACGACAAGACCCCCCTCCTCGCCATGACCGTCGAGGAGCAGGCGGCGCTGCCGCTCGCGGAGACGCTGTCCCGGCTCCCCGACGGCGCGTCGCATCCGATCCGGGTACGGGACGGCCACTTCGACCTGGACGACGCGGAGTACGCCGCCACGGTGCGCCGGATCCTGGACGAGGAGATCGGCGCGGGGGCCGGCGCCAACTTCGTCCTCAAACGGACCTTCACGGCCGAGCTCGAGGGGTGGTCGGTCCCGGCCGCCCTGGCGCTCTACGCCCGCCTGCTGAACGGTGCTCCGGGCCAGTACTGGACCTTCCTCGTGCATCTGGGCGAGCGCACGCTGATCGGGGCGAGCCCCGAGCGGCACATCACGCTGGACCGGGGCACCGCCGTCATGAACCCGATCAGCGGGACCTACCGCTACCCGCCCGAAGGCCCCACCGCCGAGGGCGTCCTGGCCTTCCTCGCCGACGGCAAGGAGACCAACGAGCTGTACATGGTCCTCGACGAGGAACTGAAGATGATGAGCCGGGTGTGCGAGCACGGCGGCCAGGTGATCGGCCCCCGGCTGCGCGAGATGGCCCACCTGGCACACACCGAGTACTACATCGAGGGCAGCACCACCCGCGACATCCGCGACGTGCTGAGGGAGACGCTGCTCGCACCGACCGTCACCGGCAGCCCCGTGGAGAGTGCCTGCCGGGTCATCGCCCGGTTCGAGCCCGAGGGACGCGGCTACTACTCCGGCGTGGCCGCGCTCATCGGCCGCGACGCGCAGGGCGACCGGACGACGGACTCCGCCATCCTCATCCGGACGGCGGACATCGACGGCACCGGCACCCTGCGGCTGGGCGTCGGGTCCACGCTGGTCCGCGACTCCGACCCGTGGGCCGAGTCCGTCGAGACCAGGGCCAAGGCGGCCGGACTGCTCGCGGCCCTGCACGCGGGGGAGCGCACCGACGCCGTGCCGCCACGCCCCGCCACCGGCACCCGGCCGGGTGCCGCGCACCTGCCCGGCGTGCAGGAGGCACTGAGCGCGCGGAACGGCCCGCTCGCCCCCTTCTGGCAGACCCCGCCACTCGCCCGCGGCCGGGACCTCCCCGCTCTCGACGGACGCCGGGTGCTGATCATCGACGCCGAGGACACCTTCACGGCGATGGGGGCGACGCTGCTGCGGTCGCTCGGCTGCGACGTGGAAGTCCGGCGCTTCGACGAGACGTTCTTTCTCGACGGAGCCGACCTCGTCATCGTCGGCCCCGGACCCGGCGACCCCCGGGACCTGGCACACCCCAAGATCGGGTACCTGCACGAGGTCACCGGAGAGCTGCTGGAACGGGACATCCCGTTCCTCGCGGTGTGCCTGGGACACCAGGTGCTCAGCGGCCTGCTCGGGCTGCCGCTCGTCCGCAAACAGGTGCCCCATCAGGGCGTCCAGCGCGAGATAGACCTGTTCGGACGCAGTGAACTCGTCTACTTCTACAACTCGTTCGCCGCTGTCAGCGAGACCGATGCCTTCCCCGGCGCCGCGGTGCGGCCCGGCACGGTGCACGTCGCGCGCGACGCCGCGACCGGGGAGGTGCATGCCCTGCGTGGACCGGGCTTCGCCTCCGTACAGTTCCACCCCGCGTCCGTGATGACCCGCAACGGCCGCGACATCGTGGGTGACCTGATGGCTTCCCTGCTGCTCACACCCAGGTCCACGGGGGAGCCGGTGCGCCGCCCACGCCGCGACCGCAGAAGCGTGAGGCTGTGACATGAGCGAGTTCGATCAGAAGCCCGCCGACCGGACGGCGTTGCCGGCGGCCCAGCAACCCGACTGGCCCGACCCGGTCGCGCTGCGCTGGGTGCGCGGACGGCTCGCCCAGCTCCCGCCGCTGGTCGCTCCGCAGGACGTGGACCGGCTGCACGGGCGGCTGGCCGACGTCGCCAGGGGAGAGGCGTTCCTGCTCCAGGGCGGCGACTGCGCCGAGATGTTCGACCGGGCGACGCCGGAGGCGGTGCACTCCACCGCGGAGACGCTGCTGCGGATGGCGTCCGGTCTCGAACGGGCCACCGGCGTCCCCGTCGTGACGGTGGCGCGGATGGCCGGCCAGTACGCCAAGCCCCGCTCCCAGCCGACCCAGACGTGCGGTGACGTGTGCCTGCCGGTCTACCGCGGCGACGCGGTGAACGGTCTGGCCTTCACCGAGGAGGACCGCACCCCGGATCCGCACCGGCTGCTCCGGGCGTACACCGCCTCCCAGACGACGCTCCGGCTGCTGGACTCCTATCTGCGGTCCACGGCGCCGGCCGCCCGCAGGGAGCTGTTCGTCTCCCACGAGGGGCTGCTGCTCGACTACGAGCGTCCGCTCACCCGTCTGGACGCCCGGGCCGCGGGGCGCCGCTACGCGGCCTCCGGCCATCTCCTGTGGGCCGGAGAGCGGACCCGTGACATCGGCGGCGCACACATCGACCACCTGTCCCGCATAGCCAACCCGGTGGCGGTCAAGATCGGCCCGTCGGCCGAACCCGCCGATCTCGTCGCCCTGACCCGGGTGCTCGACCCCGACGGGATCCCCGGGCGTCTCACCTTCATCGTCAGAGTGGGCGCCCGCGCGGTACGCCGGATCCTTCCCCGGCTGGTCGAAGCGGTGGCGGCGACCGGCGCGCCGGTGGCCTGGGTCTGCGATCCGATGCACGGAAACACCTACACCGCGCCGTCGGGACACAAGACACGCCACTTCGACGACATCCACGACGAGATCGTCGGCTTCTTCGAGGTGCACCGGGCGCTGGGAACGCATGCGGGCGGGGTGCACCTGGAGATGACCGGGACGACGGTGACGGAGTGCGTGGGCGGCGGATCGGGTTCCGCGCGGGGAGCCGCGGTGGCATCGGCGGATCTGGCGACGCGCTACGAGTCCGCGTGCGATCCCCGGCTCAACCGTGACCAGTCCCTGGAGACGGGACGGCTGATCGCCGGACTGCTGGCCGACCGCGGCCGTGGTGTGCCGGTGCTCGACGGCGAGCCGGTCCAGCCGGTCGTGCCGGTGCCGGCCTGACCCACGACGTCCCCCTGGGAGGCGAGCGACGTGAACGAACGGCCCGACCGGCCGTCACCCAAGCTGAGCTGGTGCGATCTGTTCTCCATGGGCACCGGCGTGTATCCGGACGTGTATCCGGGCGAGGAGGCGCAGAGTCCGCCGGACGGCCCGGACTCCGGCGAGGGCAGGAACGGGGGCGAGGCTCCGGGCGGTACCCAGGGGGCCGAGGCGAACCGGGCTCTGTAGACAACGGCTAGTGCCACTGTCTATTCTGGCGGAGCCACTCTCCCCCGAGGAGGGCGGTCTGTGCCGTTCCCCGCACGTCGGTCCGGCGTGAACCGGATGCTCGCCCGGCCGGTCTCCGGTCCGCGACCGACGTGGTCCCCGGCGCACCAGCCGGGGACCGCGCCGGTCGGCGCCCCCGCGCCGAGTCCGAGGGCACAGCAGCAACCCCCGGCCCCTGATCCGCGGGGTCCCGAAGGCACGGGACCCGCTCGGGGGCCGTGCAGCCTTCGACACAGCAAAGGGGAGTCACCGTGCTCACCAGGATCGCCGAACTCGCGCTCCGCAGGACCCGGTTACTGTTGGTGCTCGGCGCGGTAGCGGTCGTACTCATGGGCGCTCTCGGCGTCGGAGCGTTCGGCAAGCTGCTCAGCGGCGGCTTCGACGACCCCGACGCGCCCTCGGCCCGCGCGCAGCACACCATCGAGGAGAAGTTCGGCGGCGAGACGGACCTCGTCCTCCTCGTGCGCGCCTCGGACGGGAGCGCGCTCGACTCGCCCGCCGTCGAGGCACGGGGCCGGTCCCTCACCGAAGGGCTGAAGCGGGACTCCACGGTCGCCAACGTCATCTCCTACTGGGACACCGGAAACCGGGCGCTGACCTCGCACGACGGCAAGAAGGCACTCGTCCTGGCGCATGTGAGGGGCGACGAGAACGAACGGGCCGACCTGGCGGCGGCGCTGATCGACGAGTACGGCGGCGTCAGGAACGGCGTGGACGTCCAGGCCGGCGGGCTCTCCGCGGTGAGCAACGACGTGACCACCCAGGTCGGCAAGGACCTGGTGGTGGCCGAGGCCATCGCCGTGCCCCTCACCCTCATCCTGCTCGTGCTGGCCTTCGGGAGCATCGTCGCCGCACTGCTGCCGCTGGTCATCGGCATGTTCGCGATCATGGGAACCTTCGCCGAACTCTTCGTCATCGGCAGTGTCACCGACGTCTCCGTGTTCGCGGTCAACCTGACCACCGCTCTCGGCCTCGGCCTCGGCATCGACTACGCCCTGCTCCTCGTCAGCCGTTTCCGCGAACAACTGGCCACGGGAGCGGACGTCGACCAGGCGCTGCGGCGCACTGTGCAGACCGCGGGCCGCACGATCGTCTTCTCGGCGGCCACCGTCGTCGCCGCCCTCGCGGCCCTGCTCATCTTCCCGCCCTTCTTCCTCCGCTCCTTCGCCTACGCGGGCATCGGCGTCGTCATCATCTCGGCGCTCAGCTCCCTCTTCGTCGTCCCGCCGCTGCTCGCCGCCCTGGGAGACCGGGTGAACAAGGGCCGCATGCCCTGGGCCGCGCGGGTGCAGCGCGGCGACACTCCCTTCTGGGGCAAGCTGGCCGCCCTGGTCATGCGCCGGCCCGCGCTGACCGCGCTCCCGGTCCTCGCGCTGATGCTGCTGGCCGCGAGTCCGCTGCTCTCCGTCACCTTCGGCACACCGGACGAGCGGGTGCTGCCCGAGAGCGCGGGCAGCCGCCAGGTGGCCACGCAGCTCAGGGAGGACTTCCCCGCGGACGACAACAACGCGGTGCAGATCGTCGCGCTGAACGGCTCCACGGGCGCGGGCTTCCAGAAGTACGCCCGCGAACTGTCCCGCCTGGACGGCGTCGAACGGGTGGCCACCAGTACCGGCTCCTACAGCGACGGCAGGCCCGGCCCCTCGGCCCCCGCGGCCGAGGCCCTGGGCCGCGACGACGCCCAGCGTCTCGTCGTCACCACCGGCTTCGAGACGAAGTCGGACAAGGCCCAGGACCTGGTGAAGGACATCCGCGCGCTGGACCCGCCCGCGGCCACCGAGGTCCTGGTCGGCGGCCAGGACGCGCGCCTGGTGGACTCCAAGCACGCCATCGGCGTCCGGCTGCCCATCGCGGCCGGTCTGATCGGCATCACCACCTTCGTCCTGCTCTTCCTCTTCACCGGCAGCGTCGTCCAGCCGCTGCGTGCGCTGCTGCTCAACGCGATCAGCCTGACCGCCTCGGTGGGCGTGATGGTGTGGATCTTCGAGGACGGTCACCTCGCCGGCTGGCTGGGATTCACTCCCCAGCCGTTGGACACCTCGATGACGGTGCTCTTCTTCTGCGTGGCCTTCGGACTCTCGATGGACTACGAGGTCTTCGTCACCAGCCGGATGAAGGAACTCCACGACGCCGGTGCCGACCGCGAGACCGTCGTCACCCAGGGACTCGCCAGGACCGGGCGCATCGTCACCGTCGCCGCGGGCCTGCTCTCGGTCAGCTTCTTCGCCTTCGGAACCAGCGAGATCAGCTTCCTCATGATGTTCGGGATCGGCAGTGGTCTGGCCGTCGTGATCGACGCGATCCTGGTCCGTGGTGTCCTGGTCCCCGCCGTGATGCGGATCCTCGGCCGCCACGCCTGGTACGCCCCGCGGGGCCTGCGCAGGCTGCACGACCGGGTGGGCCTCACCGAGGGGGAACCGACGGAGGCAGTACGGGAGTCGGTTCCGGTCGCCTGAGCATCCGACCCGGCGCCGACCGCACCGGAGCCCTGCCGTCCGCCAAGGACCGGCAGGGCTCTCGCGCACCTGCGGCAGTGCGCCCCGGCCAGGACGCCCGGCCCTCAGGAGCGCGCGAGGAGTCCGCGTTCCAGGGCGAGGCCGGACCGGGCGACGGCTGCGCGGGGCCCCGGGGCGGCGTCAGCGCTTCGACGCGGCGACCCGTGCGCGCAGTGCCTTCTTGTCGACCTTCCCCATCGGTGTGCGCGGAAGCTCCGGCGTCGGAATCAGCCGGTCGGGGATCTTGTAGGCGGCCAGGCCGCGGCCCCGTAGGAACTCCTTCATGGCGGACGGGCGGACGTCGTCCTCGTCGAGGACGACGAACGCGTACGTCCGCTCGCCGAGCACGGCGTCCGCCACACCGATCACGGCCGCGTCCCGCACGGCGGGGTGGGTGCGCAGCTGCCGTTCCACCTCCTCGGCGGAGACCTTCTCACCGGCCCGGTTGATGACGTCCTTGGTCCTGCCGACGATCACGATGTTGCCGTCCGGCCTGCGCCGGACGAGGTCGCCGGTGCGGAAGAAGCCGTCCGGCGTGAACGAGCGGGCGTTCTCCTCGGGGGCCCGGTAGTACCCGCGGATCGTGTACGGCCCCCGCACCTGCATCTCGCCCGCCTCCCCGTCGGGCAGGGGATTCCCCGACTCGTCGACGATCCGGACCTCGTCACGCGGTGACATGGGGCGGCCGTCCGTGTTGACGGTCACCTCCTCCGGGTCGTCGAGCCGGGTGTGGGTCAGCAGGCCCTCGCTGATGCCGTACCACCGCTGGATCCGGCAGCCCAGCACCTGGGCCGCGCGGCGCGCCAGGGCCGGGTCGAGCGGGGCACTGCCCACCTGGATCAGCAGGCGGGAGACTTCGGCCGGCGGTCGTACGGAGTCGGCCCACAGCCGCAGCACCGCGGGCACGACCGTGGTCACGGTGACCGCCTCGCGGCTGATCAGCGAGAAGACGTCGTCGGGCCGCACACTCGACGTGAGGACGGCCTTCCCGCCCATCAGGAGACTGCCGAACACCCCCGGACAGGCGAGGGCGGCCTGGTGCGCGACCGGGTTGACGGCGAGGTACACCACCTCCCGGCCCACCTGCATCGCCTCCGCGCTGGCCCGCATGACGTACTCGTAGTCGTCGTGGGTCCGGGGAATCAGCTTCGGCAGTCCGGTGGTGCCCCCGGAGAGCAGGAACAACGCGGGGTCGGACGGGTCCACCCGGGGCAGCTCGACGTCCTGGGCGTCCGGCGATTCCAGCGACTCCAGCGACGTGAACTCCTGCGCGTCGCCGCTGACGATCACGTGCGGGACCGACGGGATCTCCCGGGCGACCGTACGGAAGTCGAACCCGCCGAACTCGTCCTTCACCACATAGGCGACGGCCCCGGCGTGAGCGCACAGGTGCGTGATCTCCGCCCTGCGGTGCCCGGGCAGCGCCAGCACCGGGATGGCTCCGGCCCGCAGCAGCGCGAAGACCAGGACGACGAACTCCGGGATGTTGGGGAGGTGCACCACCACCCGGTCCAGGGGCCTGATGCCCAGTCCGATCAGGCCGCCCGCCAACCGGTCCGCCCGCCGGGACAGCTCCGCGTAGGTCATGCGGCGTTCGCCGCACACCACGGCCACCCGCTCGGCGTTCCGTTCGCACGACTCGTGCAGCAGGTCACCGATCGGCCGGCCGAGCCAGACGCCTGTCCGGCGCAGGTCCGCTGCGAGCTGTCCGGGCCAGTGCACAAAACCGTCAAGCATGATCGCGTTACCTTTCGGCAGGTCGGTCGGGGCGTGGAGCGAAGGGCGCGGAGGTCCCGGTGGAGCCGCCGGTGCGCCCGGTCCGTCCGGCCGCGGGACGGCGGCGACGCGGGGCGCGTGCCTGCCGACGATGGCGGGCGGCGTCCCGGTGCGCGACGTCCGCGTGCGGCGGCGGGCGGTGTCCGGGTGCGGTGGTGCGCGACGTCCATGTGCGGTGGCGGCGGTGTCCGGTGCGGTGGCGCGCCCCGTCCGCGTGCGACGTGAGCCCGGTGCCGTGCGGCGGCGTTGCCCGCGGTTGCTGTGTCCCTCGGCATCGTCGGCGCCGAGGTCCACGGCGCCCCGATCTCTTGCCGACATCTGTCGCGGGCCCCGCGAATCCGCGGCGAGTGGAAAGCATGGTGCGGACGGAACGACGGCGGCCGGAAAGGCGGAGGGATGAGCCGGATACGGGAACGCGGCTGGGTGCGGTCGTTGATCGCCGGTGACCCTCTCGGCGTTCGGGTGGTGTGCTTCCCGCACTCGGGCGGCTCGGGGATCGCCTTCGGCGAGTGGGCCGCCGCGGTGCCGCCCGGTGTGTCGCTGATGGCCGTGCAGTACCCGGGCCGCGGCGACCGCTTCGGAGAGCCACCCGTGGACGACGTGGCCGCGATGGCCGACTGCGTGGCGGCCGAGCTGCTGCGGCTGCCGCCGGGCGACCACCTGCTGTTCGGGCACAGCCTGGGCGCGCTGGTCGCCTACGAGACCGCCCTGCTGCTGCGGGACGCCGGCGAGGAACCCCGGGCGCTCTGCGTGTCCGCCGCCATGCCGCCCGGACGCATGAACAACCGGGGTGTCCACCTGGCGCCGGACGACGAGTTCTGGGCGACCCTGTGCGCGCTGGGCGGCATCGAACCCGCGGTCGCCGAGAACGCCGAGCTGCGCGACCTGCTCCTGCCCGTCATCCGCTCGGACCTGCGGGCCCACGCGACCTATCGGCCCCGCCCCGGCACCCGTCCGCTGTCCTGTCCCGTGCGCTGCTACCACGGCGCCGGCGACCCGCTGGTGGAGCAGGGCCAGTTGGCGGGATGGGCGGGCGTCACCTCCGGGGGCTTCACGGGGACGGTTCGGCCGGGCGGGCACTTCCACGTCACGACCGACGTCGCGGAACTCGTCGCGGACGTACTGAGCCAGGGCCGGAAGTGAGGCGGCCGTGACCACCATCGCCGTGATCCCCGGTGACGGCATCGGTCCCGAGGTGATCGAGCCGGCGTTGGACGTCCTCGACGCCCTCGGCGTCGGGGCGCGGACGGACGTCCTGGACCACGTCAACGCGGAGACGTACCTGCGTACCGGAACCGCGCTGACCGGAGCCGACCTCGACCGGATCAGGTCCAGCGAGGCGGCGCTTCTCGGGGCGGTCGGGGATCCCCGGCTCAGCGACACCGCGTACGTGCGTGCCGTCCTCACCACCCTGCGTCTCGAGCTCGACCTCTACGTCAACTACCGGCCGGCCAGACTCTGGCACGACAGGCTCAGTCCGCTGCGTGACCCGGCCCGCCGGGCCATCGACTGCGTGATCGTCAGGGAGAACACCGAGGGGCTCTACTGCGGCATCGGCGGCGGTACGCGCACCGGGACCCCCCAGGAGATCGCCGTCGACGTGGACCTCAGCACCCACCGAGGTGTCTCCCGGGTGCTGGAGTTCGCCTTCTCCGTGGCCCGCAGGTCGGTGTGCCTCGTCGACAAGGCCAACGCCGTCCGCAACGGCGGACAGTTGTGGCAGCGCTGCTGGAGCGAGGCGGTCGCACGGCACCCGCACGTCGGGACGTCCCACCTCTACGTGGACACCGCCGCCCTGCGACTGGCCACCGATCCGACCGTCTTCGACGTCATCGTCACCAACAACTCCTACGGCGACATCCTGAGCGACCTCACGGCCGCGCTCGCCGGCGGCCTCGGCGTGGCGGCGTCGGCGAACCTCAACCCCGTGACCGGACAGGCGCTCTTCGAGCCCGTGCACGGCAGCGCCCCGGACATCGCGGGCACCGGCACCGCCAACCCGCTCGGGGCGATCCTCTCCGTGGCCCTGCTGGTCGAGCACCTGGGCCGGACCGAGGAGGCGGACGCGGTCCGCCGGGCGGTCGCCGCGGCCGTGGCGACCGGCCGTGTCACCCCCGACCTCGGGGGATCCCTGAGCACGAAGGAAGTGGGCGCCGTGGTCCTGGCGGAACTGCGGCGGCCGTAGCGGGATGCGGAGGCGGACACGGCCCGGGAGCAGCGGGCGGAGCAACCGACGAGGGGCGGAGACAGCATGAACGGGAACAGCACGGACCGCACGGACGGGAACCCGGAGACCGTCATCGTGGGGGCCGGTCTGGTGGGCGCGGTCACGGCTCTCTACCTCGCGCCCCGCTTCGGACCGGTCACCCTGCTCGAGAAGCGGGCGGACCCCAGGCAGAAGGACGGCGGACAACGCCGGTCCCTCGTCGTGATGCTGTCGGCGCGCGGCTGGCGTGCCCTGTCGGACCTGGGCGTCGCGGACGCCGTGCGCCGGGTGTGCGTCCCCCTGCACGGACGCCGCGGGCACCTGCCCGACGGCCGGACGCGGGTGACCCCCTACAGCCGGGACGGACAGCCCATCTGGGCGGTGGAGCGCCAACGGCTGCACCAGATCCTGCTGGACGCCGCCGAGGCGACCCCCGGTGTACGCATCCGCTTCGGACAGCGTGTGCGCTCGGTGGACCTGGACGAACCCGCGGTGCTGGTGGAGGACCGGCACGGCTCGCACCGGCTGGCGTGCCGCCGGGTCCTCGGCTGCGACGGCGCGCACTCCGCCGCCCGGGCCGCACTGGAGGCGCGCGGCACCCGGGCCGAGGTGCGCAGGCTGGATCTGGCCTACCAGGAGATCGACGTACCGGCCGGCCGGCTCGACCCGGCCGTCACGCACTACTGGCCCACCGGGCGGGCGATGTTCGCCGCGCACCCCTTGCCGTCGGGAAAACTCGCGGGTTCCCTGTTCATGCGCCTGGAGGGGCCCGCGCCGTCCTACGCGGCGGCCCGCGGCGGGCAGGACCTGTCCGAGATGTTCGCCGCCCACTTCCCCGAGCCGGCCGGGATCATCCCCGACATCGCGGAACAACTCGCCACCAAGGCCGTCTCGACCCTCACGGCCGTCCGCTGCGACCGATGGGTCTGGCGGGACACCTTCGCGCTGCTCGGTGACTCCTGCCACGCGATGGCGCCGTTCATGGGGCACGGCATGAACTGCGGCTTCGAGGACGCCCGGGTCCTCATCGACTGCCTCGACGCCTCCGCGGACTGGGCGGCGGGCCTGGCCGCCTACGAGAAGTCGCGGACCGAGGACGCCGACGCGATCTCCCGGCTCTCCTACCGGCACTACTTCACGATGGCCAACCCGCCTCGCGAGGAGACCGCCGCGGAGGTGCTGCGCGGGCGGCTGACGGCTCTCTTCCCCGACCGGTTCGTTCCGCTGTACGAGCGGTGCGCCTTCACCGAGGAGAGCTACGCCTCCGTACTGCGCGACGACGAGCGTCTCGACCGGCTCGTGGCAGATCTGCTGGCCCGGTACGGCACCGAGCTGGTCTCGGCGCCCGACGACCGACTGCGCGCCTGCACCCCTTCCCCCACCACCGTCACTTCGGAGGACTCCGGATGTACGTGATCCTGTTCAAGTCGCGCCTGTCCGAGCAGGCGGGCGAGGACTACCACACCACCGAGGAGCGGATGCAGGAGCGGGTCCGCGCCATCGCCGGGTCCGATCCGGTGGAGGTCAAGAGCTACACCGGGGAGGACGGCGAACGTCTCACCGTCATGATGTGGCGGGACGGGGAGACGCTGGACACGTGGCGCCGCGACCCCGAGCACCGGGTGGCGCAGCAACTGGGCAGGAAACGCTGGTACTCCGCCTACGAGCTGACCGTCGCCGAGGTGATCCGGACCAGCGCGCACGACAACGAGGACCCGGCCGCGGTGGCCGAGGGACAGCACTAGCAGGCGCCGGACGGCCGTGGGAACGCGCAGACCCGCGATCGAAAGACGTACGTCCGACAGGGGTTGTGGCGGCCGGACGGACGCCGACCCGAACGGCCTGACGGAGTTGTTCCGGGTGTTGGCCAATTCCTTTTCGATCTCTGGCCAACATCTTTCATCCCGGTTGTTCAACCGCACGGGCCGCGACAAGCATCGGCACGGCGAGGGGCCGTTGACCGGGAAACCACTCTTGCTGGGGGCATCTGGATGGGCTGTACCGGCGTCACATCCGCGCAGGAAGCCATGTGGCTCGCGCAGGAATTCACTCCGGACGTACCGAACAACGTGGCGACTCTCTGGGACATCGACGGTGACCTGGACACCGCACTGCTCGCTTCGGCCCTGCGGGCGGCGGTGGCGGAAGCCGACGCGCTGAAGGTGAACTTCCGCCGCGACGACCAGGGGCTGCGGCCGGTCGCCCGGGACCTCGGGGCGTGGGAGCCGTTCCGCCTCGACGTCGGCGACGCCGCCGACCCCGCCGACGCGGCCCGCGCCGTCGTCGCGGATCTCGTACGCCGGCCCTTCGACCTGGCCGAGGACGCGCTGCTGCGGATCGGCTCGATCCGGCTGGGCCCCGGCCGTCACCTGCTCGTGCTCGTCTTCCACCACGTCCTCACCGACGCGTTCGGCGTTCTCACCCTGCTGTCCGGGCGGATCGCCGAGATCTACCGCGCGCTGCGCGCCGGGTCCGCGCTGCCCGAGGGAGCCCCGAACCCGCCGGGGGACGCGGCGGCGAAGGACGCCGTCCACCGGGCGTCGGAGCGGTTCGCCGACGCCGAGCGGTTCTGGCGCGACTACCTCGCCGGAGACCTGCCCGCCGCCCGCCTGCCCGCCGGTGTCCGTCCGGGCACGGAGGTCCCCACCGGCGGGCCCGGCCACTGGGACGGCCTCACCGCACCGCAGGGGATGGCCACCCGCACCGCGACGGTCCCGGCCGGCGAACTCGCCGCCTGGGAACACGCCTCCGCCGCGGCCGGGACCTCGGTGCCCGACCTGATCGCCTCGGCCGCCACCGCGTTCCTGGGGCACATGTGCGGTCTGTCCGAGCCGCTGCTGACCATCACCGTCAATCACCGCGTCGGCGCACTGCGCCGCTCCCTCGGCCTGCTCTCCAACCGGGTGCCGCTGCGCACGCGGGTGGACCCCGCGGCCGACTTCGTGGAACTGGCCGAGGCGCTCGGACGGGAGCGGCGCCGTGTCCTGCGGCACGCCCGGCACGACATATCCCTGATCAAACGGGCCACCGGCCGTGCCGGCGACGTGCGCAGCCCGTTCGGCGCCGTCGTCAACGTGCTGCCCTCCGTCGAAGCGCTCGACCTGGCGGGCGCCACGGGCCACTTCGCCGGCGGCACCTTCGGCGTGATCGACGAGGTGATGGTCTGCGTCTACACCGACGGAAGGCCCGGCAGCGACCTGTACGTCCGGTTCGACGCGCCGCGGACGGAGTACGACGACCAGGACGTCGCCGGGCTCGCCGAGCGGTTCGTGACGTTCCTGCGTACGGCCCTGGCCGACCCGCACGCCCCGGTCGGGACCGTCTCCGCGCTGCACCCCGCCGAACGCCGCGCGCTGCTGACCGAGTACGCCGGAGCCACGGTGGCCCCGTCGCCGGCGACCCTGACCGAACTGCTGGACCGCCAGGCCCGCGCCACCCCGGACGCCGTCGCGGTGACCTTCGAGGACACCCGGGTGACCTACCGGGAACTGGACGAGCGGTCCGGCCGGCTGGCGCGCCTGCTGACCGAGCGCGGCGCCGGCCCCGAGCGGTTCGTCGCGGTCGCGGTGCCCCGTTCCCCGGAACTGGTCGTCGCGCTGGTCGCGGTCCTCAGGGCGGGCGCCGCCTACGTCCCCGTCGACCCGGACTACCCGGCCGCGCGGGTGCGGTTCATGCTCGCCGATGCCGGACCCGCGCTGCTGCTGACGGTCAAGGACACCGCGGACCGGCTGCCCCGGACGGATGTCCCCGTGGTCATGGTCGACGACGCCCCGCTCACCGAAGGGCCCCTCACGTCCGTCCCGCACCGTGTCGACCACCCCGCGTACATGATCTACACGTCGGGATCGACCGGACGGCCCAAGGGCGCCGTCGTCACGCACGCCGCGATCGTCAACCGGCTGCTCTGGATGCAGGACCGCTTCCGGCTCGACGGCACCGACCGGGTCCTGCAGAAGACGTCCGCCTCGTTCGACGTGTCCGTCTGGGAGTTCTTCTGGCCGCTGATCACCGGCGCCACCCTGGTGGTCGCCCGGCCGGACGGGCACCGTGACCCGGACTACCTCGCCGGGGTGATCCGGCGGGCCGGCGTCACGACCGTGCACTTCGTCCCGTCGATGCTGGCCGAGTTCGCCACCGAGGAGACGGCCGCCGCGTGCACCGGTCTGCGCCGCGTCGTGTGCAGCGGCGAGGCGCTGCCGGCCGAGCTGGCCGCGCGGTTCCACCGGACCTTCGGTGTGCCGCTGCACAACCTGTACGGGCCGACCGAGGCAGCCGTGGACGTCACCGCGTGGCAGTACCGGCCCGGGGCGCGGACGATACCGATCGGCCACCCGATCTGGAACACCGAGCTCTACGTCCTCGACAGCCGGCTGCGACCGCTGCCGCCCGGCGTCTTCGGCGACCTCTACATCGCGGGCGCCGGACTCGCCCGGGGCTACCACGACCGTCGGGGCATGACCGCGGAGCGCTTCGTGGCCTGTCCGTTCGGGGAACCCGGGCGGCGCATGTACCGGACCGGCGACCTGGCGCGCTGGAACGCCGACGGCGAGCTGGAGTTCGCCGGCCGCGCCGACCACCAGGTGAAGATCCGCGGCTTCCGGGTCGAACCCCAGGAGACAGAGGACACGCTGACCGGCCACCCCGGGGTGCTCAGGGCGGCCGTCGTCGCCAGGCCCGGCCGAGCCGCGGACGGAGCCGCGCAGCTCGTCGCCTACGTCGTCCCGGCCACCTCCGGCGGCAGCGGCGGGACCGGCACCGACTGGGACCTGCACGCCGGTCTGGACATCGCCGAGCTGCGCGGCTTCGTCGCGGCCCGGCTGCCCGCCCACCTGGTGCCCGCCGCCTTCGTCGCGCTGGACCGGATGCCGTTGACCGCGAACGGCAAGCTGGACCGGGCCGGGCTGCCCGAGCCGGAGTTCACCGGCCGTGCCCACCGGCCGCCCCGGACCCCTGACGAGACCCTCCTGGCCACCGCGTTCGCCGAAGTGCTCGGCCTGAGCCACATCGGGATCGACGACGACTTCTTCACGCTCGGCGGCGACAGCATCCGGGCGATCCAGGTGGTGGGCCGCGCCCGCGCCGGCGGTCTCGCGCTCAGCCCGCGCACCGTGTTCGAGTGCCGCACCGTCGCCGCGCTCGCGCAGGCCGCGACCCACGGCACCGCACCGGTGGCCCTCGCCGAACTCGACGGCGGGGGCGTCGGCCTGCTGCCGCTGCCCCCCATGGCCCGGCTGTACGCCGAGCGAGGCCCCGGCCTGGACCGCCTCGCCCAGTGGCTGGTGCTGGAGCTGCCCGCGGCCGTCGACCTCCCCGGCCTCACCGCGGCCCTGGGCGCCGTCCTCGAGCGGCACGACGTCCTGCGCTCCCGGCTGACGGCGGACGGCCTGCTGGTGCAGCCTCCCGGCACTGCCGACGCCGCCGCACTCGTCGACCGGATCGACTGCCCGGGGGACTGGGACGGCGAGGCCTGGCAGACCCTGCTGCGCGCGAAGGCGGCCGAGGCCGTACGGCACATCGACGCCCGGGCCGGGCGGATGCTCCGGCTGGTCTGGTTCCGTGGGACCGCGGGCGGGTCCGGACGGCTGCTGGTCGTGGCCCACCACCTGGTCGTCGACGGCATGTCCTGGCGGGTGCTGCTGCCCGACCTGGCCGCCGCCTGGCGCCAGGTCCAGGAAGGCCGATCGCCCGCGCTGCCGCGGGTGGGCACCTCCCTGCGCCGATGGCTGCGCGCCCTCACCGACGAGGCGGCCCGCCCCGGACGGGTGGCGGAGGCGTCGCAGTGGCGCGACCTGCTCGCGCCACCCGTCGCACCCGTGGGCTCCCGGCCGCTCGACCCCCGGCGCGACCTCACCTCCACCACGGAGACCGTCCGGGTGGAGCTCCCGGCCGACCTCACGGACGCGGTACTGACCTCCGTCCCCGCGGCCTACCGCAGCGGCGCGGACGACGTCCTGCTCACCGCCCTCGTCCTCGCGCTGGCCCGGGAGCGGCGGGGTCTCACCGACGGCACCACGGTCGTACGGCTGGAAGGACACGGCCGGCAGGAGGAACTGGTGCCGGGCGCGGACCTGTCCCGCACGGCCGGCTGGTTCACCACCGTCACCCCCGTACGCCTCGACGTGGCGGGGATCGACGTCGAGGCCGCGATCGCCGGAGGAGCCGCCGCCGGTGACGCCCTCAAGCGGGTGAAGGAGCAGCGGCGGGCCCTGCCCGACCAGGGCATCGGCTACACCCTGCTGCGCTACCTCAACGACGACACCGCCGCGCTGCTGAGCGCGTATCCGGCGGACGACATCGGATTCAACTTCCTGGGCCGTTTCTCCTTCGACCGCCCGGAGCCGGCGCCCGGCCAGGACCCCGCCCACGGCTCCGGATGGACCCCGGCGCCCGAGTGCGCCGAGTTGGTCGCCGCACCCGCCGCTGACATGCCGGCGCCCAGCGCGCTCGAACTGAACGCCCTGGTGACCGGCACCGGCGACGACGCGCGCCTCACCGCCCTGTTCACCTTCGCCACCGGAGTGCTGACCGCCGACGAGGTCCGCGCCCTGTCCGGCACCTGGTGCGCCGCCCTGCGCGGTATGCGGAGCCTGGTCGCGTCCGGCGGGCGGGGACTGACCCCGTCCGACGTCCCGCTGGTCACCGTCCGCCAGGAAGAACTGGACGACTGGCAACGCCGCTTCGGACGCGTCAGCGACGTATGGCCGCTCACGCCGTTGCAGGACGGGCTGCTGTATCACACGATGCTCGCGCGGAGCGCATCCGAGGCGTACCAGACGCAGTTCGTGTTCCGGCTCGAAGGCGCGGTGGACCCGGCGCGCCTGCGGGCCGCGGGCCAGGCCCTGCTCGACCGGCACCCGAACCTGCGGGTCGCGTTCCGGCCGAGCGCCACCGGTGAGCCCGTGCAGGTCGTCGTGGACGACGTCCCGCTGCCGTGGCGGCACGTCGACCTCACCGGCGAGGCCCACGCCACCACGCGGCTGGAGGAGATCCTCGCCGAGGAGCGGGACACCCGATTCCGCCCGGACAGCCCGCCGCTGCTGCGACTGACCCTCGTCACGCTCGGCCCCCGCCACGCCGAACTGGCCCTGACCGCCCACCACGTGCTCCTCGACGGCTGGTCGGTGCCGCTGGTCGAGCGCGAGCTGATGCACCTGTACGGCGCCGACGGCGTCGGCGCCCCGCCGGCACGCCCGCACGGCTACCGGGACTTCCTGAGCTGGCTGTCACGGCAGGACGCGGCACGCTCCGCCCGCGCGTGGGCCGAGGAACTCACCGGTGTGGCCGAGCCGACCCTGCTGGCGCCCACGACGCCCGGCGCCCGGAAGGCCGACAGCGGCAGCGGGCAGATCGACGTGCCGCTCACCGGCCAGGACGCCACCAGGCTGGCGCGCCGGGCCGCGGAGTGGGGCGTCACCCCCAACACCCTGGTGCAGGGCGCGTGGGCCATGGTGCTCGCGCAGCTCACCGGCCGCGAGGACGTGCTGTTCGGCGCCACGGTCGCGGGCCGGCCCGCCGGGCTGCCGGGCGCGGACACCATGATCGGCCTGTTCATCAACACGGTGCCCGTGCGGGTGCGGTGCACGCCGGCCGACCAGGTCCCGGAGGTGCTCGGCCGGCTCCAGGACGCCCAGGCGGGACTGCTGGACCATCACCATCTGGGGCTCGCCGACATCCAGCGCGCGACCGGGCTGAACGCGCTGTTCGACACGCTGGTGGTGTTCGAGTCGTTCCCCGTCGACCGGTCCGGCCGCTCCACGGCGGGCACGCCGGCGCGACCGGTGGTGACCGGCATCCGCCCGTACGCCCCGCCGCACTACCCGCTCACCGTGATCGCGGCGGCCGACCCGCTGTTGCGGATCTCCTTCCAGTACCGGCGCAACGTCTTCGAGCGGACGGCCGTGGAGGCGCTCGCCGACCGGCTGGTGCGGGTGCTGCGGCAGTTCGCCGCCGGATCGCCGACCACCGTCGGGGCGCTCGACGTGCTGTCCGACACCGAGCGCGAACAGGTGCTGCACGGCTGGAACGACACCGCGGTCACGCCCCCCGAGCGGACCGTCCCCGACCTGGTCGCGGCGCGGGCCGCGGCGACGCCGGACACGGTCTGCGTCGAGTTCCGCGGGCACCGGCTGACCTACCGGGAACTGGACGAGCGGGCCGGCCGGCTGGCGCACTGGCTGGCCGGGCAGGGTGTGGGCCCCGAGTCCCGGGTCGTGGTGCTGCTGCCCCGCTCGGCCGACCTGGTGGTGGCCCTGCTTGCCGTGTGGAAGGCCGGCGGCACGTACGTGCCGGTGGACCCGGAGTACCCGGCCGCCCGCGTGCGGGCCGTGGTCGAGGACAGCGCACCGGTGCTGGTCCTCGACGAGGAGCGGCTGGCCGGGGTGGACCTGTCCGACCGGTCCCCGCACCCTGTCCGGGGACCGCGCGTTCCGGTCGGCGCCGACCACGCCGCCTACGTCATCTACACCTCCGGTTCCACCGGGACACCCAAGGGCGTGGTGATCCGGCACGGTGCGCTGGCGATCCTGCTGACCGGTATGCAGGATCGATTCACCCTGACGCCGGACGACCGGCTGCTGGCCTGCGCCACCGTCGCGTTCGACATCGCCGCGCTGGAACTGTTCCTGCCCCTGCTCGCCGGCGCCCGGGTGGTCCTGGCCGGCAAGGACGACATCACCCAGCCGACGGCACTGCTCGACCTCGTCGAACGGTCCGGCGTCACCGTCATGCAGGCCACCCCCTCGCTCTGGCAGAGCCTGGTCACCCACGCGCCGGACTGTCTGACCGGGCTGCGGGTGATCTCCACCGGCGAGGCCCTGCCCCTGGCGCTCGCCGAAACCCTGTGCCGGCACGCCGCCGAGGTCACCAACCTCTACGGCCCGACCGAGACCACCGTCTACGCCGCCGCCGCCCGTCTGCTCCCCGGCCAGCGCGGCATGCCTCCCTCCGTCGGCGGCCCGGTCGCCGGCACCCGGATCCTCGTACTGGACCACACGCTGCGCCCGGTGCCGCCCGGCGCCGCCGGTGACCTCTGGATCGCCGGCGAGGGCCTGGCCCGCGGCTACCACGGCAGGCCGGGCATGACCGCGGAGCGGTTCGTGGCCTGCCCGTTCGGGCCACCGGGCGCGCGGATGTACCGCAGCGGGGATCTCGCCCGCTGGACGGTCACGGGCGAGGTGGAGTACCTCGGCCGCTCCGACCACCAGATCAAGCTGCGCGGCTTCCGGATCGAGCCCGCCGAGGTCGAGCACACCCTGACCCGCCACCCCGCCGTCCGCCGGGCCGTCGTCATCGCCCGTGAGGACCGGCCGGGCGACCGCCGGCTGGTGGCGTACGTGGTTCCGGAGACCGGCTCCGAGCCGCCCACCACGGAACTCCTGCGGGAGGCGGTCGGGGAGCGGCTGCCGGCCTACATGATCCCGGCCGCGTTCGTGACGCTCACGGAACTGCCGCTGACGCCCAACGGCAAACTCGACCGTTCCGTCCTGCCCCGCCCGGAGTTCGGCGGGGACGAGTACCGGGCTCCCCGCTCACCCCGGGAGCAGACGCTGTGCGCGCTGTTCGCCGAGGTCCTGGGCGCCGGGCGGATCGGTCTCGACGACGACTTCTTCGTCCTGGGCGGCCATTCACTGATGGCCACCCGACTGGTGGCCCGGGTACGCGCCGAAATGGGCGTCGAGATCCCGATGCGCATCCTGTTCACCGCTCCGACCGTCGCCGAACTGACCGCCCGCTGGAACGAGATGTCGGCCTCCACTCGAAAGCCGCTGCGGAGAATGACCGAAAGGTAGGAAACACCATGACCCCCCTGTCGTACGCGCAGCGGCGAATGTGGTTCATCAACCGCTTCGAAGGCCCTTCCTCCACCTACAACATCCCGCTGCTCCTGCGCTGCCACGGCCCGCTCGACACGGTCGCCCTGCGGGCGGCGTTTCGCGACGTGATGATCCGCCACGAGGTCCTGCGCACGGTCTTCGGGGAGAGCGACGGCCAGCCGTACCAGCGTGTTCTGGACCCCGCCGAGATCGAACTGCCCTGGCAGGACTGGGGCCGGGTGGCCCCCGAGCGGGTGGCGGGCGTGGTGGAGTCGGTGAGCGGCAGCTGGATCGACCTGTCGACGGACGTGCCGCTGCGCGGCTGCGTCCTCCAGAGCGGCGACGAGGAGTTCCTGGTCGTCCTGGTCATCCACCACATCGCCGGCGACGGCGGCTCGCTGGCCCCGCTGGCACGTGACGTGTCCACGGCCTACCGGGCGCGGGTGACCGGCACGGCACCGGACTGGCCCGAACTGCCCGTGCAGTACTCGGACTACGCCCTGTGGCAGCAGGAAATGCTGGGCGACGAAAAGGATCCGGACAGCGTCGTCTCGGTGCAGAGCGCCTATTGGCGCGAGGAACTGGCGGGTGTGTCCAAGCCTCTTCCGCTGCCCCTGGACCGGCCCCGTCCCGAGATGGCGAGTTTCCGGGGCGGATCAATTCCGGTCGGGTTGTCCGCGGAACTGCGCGCCGAAGTGGAGAAGTTGGCGCAAACCCATGGCGTCACCACGTCGATATTGCTCCAGGCCGCGTTGGTGGTATTGCTGCACAGGCCGGGAGGAGGCAAGGATGTGACCGTCGGCTCGCCGATCGCGGGCCGTACGGAGGAGGCACTGAGTGAACTGGTGGGATTCTTCGTCAATACCTGGACGCTGCGCGTGCAGGTGACCGCGGACCGGCCCTTCGAGTGGGTGCTGGAACAGGTACGGAAGAAGGCGCTTGCCGCCTATGACCACCAGGACGTGCCGTTCGAGCGGCTCGTGGAGCTGCTGCGGCCGGAACGGTCGACCGCGCACCACCCCCTGTTCCAGGTCGTGCTGGCGTGGCAGAACAACACCCCACCGCACCTGGACCTGCCGGGCCTCACCGTGACGATGGAACCGCTGCCCACCGGCAGCGCGAAGTTCGACCTGTTCTTCAACCTGGCGCCGGACGAGGCCACCGGCTCCGTCGTCGGTGAGATCGAGTACGCCACCGACCTCTTCGACCGCTCCACGGTGGAGGAGATCGCCGCACGGTTCGTGGCCGTCGTCGAGGAGGTCGTGGCCGACCCGGGGACCACCGTCGGCGCGGCGGGCGAGGCCGGACCCGGTCGGCCCGGCGCCACCCTCGACGCCGCCGAACGCCGGAGGATCCTCGTCGAGTGGAACGACACCGCCCGCCCGGTCCACTGCCCGGGACCGGTCCACCTGCTCTTCGAGGAGCAGGCCGCACGGCGCCCGGACGCCACCGCCCTGCGCTGGGCCGACGGCACCATGACCTACGGCGAGCTGAACCGGTGGGCGAACCGCGTCGCCTGGGACCTCAAGGAACGAGGCGTCGGCCCGGAGACCGTCGTCGGCGTCGGCGTCCCCCGTGGCCCGGTGATGATCGCGGCCGTCCTGGGTGTGCTCAAGGCGGGCGGCGCCTACCTGCCGCTCGAACCGGCGCTGCCCGCCGACCGCGTGGCCGGCATGCTCGCCGACGCCGGGTGCTCCCTCGTGCTGTCCACGCCGGACACCGAACGCTGGACCCTGCCGGACGGCGTCACGCTCGTCGAGCTCGGCGACGCCCGGGCACCCGGCCCCGCTCACGATCCGGAACCGGCCGCGGGCCCGGACAACACGGCGTACATCGTCTTCACCTCCGGCAGCACCGGGAAGCCGAAGGGCGTCGCGGTCACCCACCGCCCGGTGCACAATCTGCTCGACTGGTGCTACCGCACGTTCGCCTTCGGCCCCGACGACGTCGTCCTGTGCGTCACCTCGCTCGGTTTCGACCTCTCGGTCTTCGACGTCTTCGGCCTGCTCGGCTGCGGCGGCGGCGTGTACATCGCGGACGCCGTCCAGCAGCGCGACCCGCAGTTGCTCCTGGACGTCCTGCTCACGGAACCGATCACCTTCTGGGACTCGGTGCCCACCACCCTCAACCAGGTCGCCTCCCTGCTCACGGAGGACGGCGGGTACGAGGGCACCGACGACCTGCGCCTGGTGTTCCTCTCCGGCGACTACACCCCGCTGTCGCTGCCCGACGAGGTCCGCCGGGTGTTCACCGGCGCGGAGATCGTCAGCCTCGGCGGCGCCACCGAGGCGACGGTGTGGTCCAACTACTTCCGGGTCCGGGAGATCGACCCGGCCTGGCGCAGCATCCCCTACGGCCGTCCCATCGACAACGCCCGCTACTACGTGCTCGACGAGGACATGGAGCCGTGCCCCGTCGGCGTCGAGGGCGACCTGTACATCGGCGGGGACTGCCTCTGCGTCGGCTACGTCAACCGGCCCGAGCTGACGGCGGAACGTTTCGTCCGCGACCCGTTCAGCGCGCGTGAGGGCGACAGACTGTACCGCACCGGCGACCGCGCCAGCTTCTTCCCGGACGGCAACATCTGCTTCCTCGGCCGCGCCGACAACCAGGTCAAGCTGCGCGGGTTCCGCGTCGAGCCCGGCGAGATCGAGCACACCCTGGTCCGGCACCCGGCCGTCCGCCAGGCCATCGTCACCTCTCGCGAGGACCGGCCCGGCGACCTGCGGCTGGTCGCCTACGTCGTCCCGGACACCGGCGCCCTGCGGCCCGCCGGCGGCACCGACGAACAGGTGGGGGAGTGGCAGCAGGTCTACGACCAGGCCTACTCCCACGACGGCGGACACGGATTCGGTGAAGACTTCACCGGCTGGAACAGCTCCTCCACGGGTGAGCCGATCCCGCTCGACGAGATGCGGGCCTGGCGCGACGCCGCCGTGGAACGCGTCCTGTGCTGGTCGCCCGAGCGCGTCCTCGAACTGGGCGTCGGCACCGGACTCCTGCTGGCGCACATCGCCGGCCGGGTGGAGGAGTACTGGGCCACCGACTTCTCCCAGGCCGTGATCGACCGGCTCGGCGAGCAGGTGAGCCGGGCCGGCCTGGCCGACCGGGTCCGGTTGCGCCGCCGGGCCGCCGACGAGCTCGCCGACCTGCCCCGGGGCGTGTTCGACACCGTGGTGCTCAACTCGGTCGTGCAGTACTTCCCCGACGAGCGCTACCTCGCCCGGGTCCTGGACGGCGCCTGGGAACTGCTCGCGCCGGGCGGCCGGATCGTCCTCGGCGACATCCGGCGGGCGTCCTCCCTGCGCACCCTCCAGACCGGCGTGCAGCGGGCGAAGCACCCCGACGCGGCACCGGACGTACTGCGCACCACCGTCGACCAGGCCGTCCTGCTGGAGAAGGAACTGGTGGTCGACCCCGAGTGGTTCCTGCGCTGGGCACACCGGACCGGAGCGGCCGGTACCGACATCCGCGCCAAGAACGGCGTCCACCACAACGAGCTGACCCGGCACCGCTACGAGGTCGTGCTGCACAAGCGGGGCACGGCACCGGCGGATGTCCCGCGACGGCTCGCCGACGTCCCCACCCTGCCCTGGGAAGGCGACCTCGGCCAACTCGCCGACCGGGTACGTGGGCGGTCCGAGCCGGCGGTGCGGATCACCGGGATCCCGAACGCCCGCCTCACCGAGGAGGCCGCGGCGGCCCGCGCCCTCGGCCTCGACGACTCCGCCGCGCCCGAGCAGCCCCCGCTCGACCCCGCCGAGATCGGCGCCTGGGCCGCCCGGCACGGCTGGGACGCGGTGCCGACCTGGTCGGCCGACGCGGTCGACCTGCTCGACGTGGTCGTGCTGCGCGACGGCCCGGCGGCCGGCACCCCCCTCACCGGCACGTACCTGCCCGCCATCGACGGACGCACCCAGGTGAACGACCCCGCGGCCGCCGCCGCCGTCACGGCGCTGCTGCCCGCCCTGCGCGGCCATCTGCGGGAGACCCTGCCCGAGTACATGATCCCGGCCGCCATCGTGCCCATCGCCGCCGTGCCGCTGACCGACAACGGCAAGCCCGACCGGCGCGCCCTGCCCGCGCCCGACTACACCGCCGGTGGCGGCCGTGCCCCCGCCACACCGGAGGAGGAGTCACTGTGCGCGCTGTTCGCCGCGGTCCTCGGTCTCGACCGCGTCGGCGTGGACGACAACTTCTTCACCGTCGGCGGCCATTCGCTCATGGCCACCCGGCTGGTCAGCCGCATCCGGGCCGAGCACGGCGTGGAGATCCCCATCCGGGTCGTCTTCCAGTCGCCCACCGTCGCCGAACTGGCAGCCCACCTGACCACCCTGAGCGACGTCCGCCCGCCGCTGCTGCCCCACGCCCGGCCCGAACGGCTGCCGCTCTCCTACGCCCAGCAGCGTCTGTGGTTCATCCACCGCTTCGAGGGACCCTCGGCGACCTACAACGTCAACCTGGCGCTGCGGATGCGCGGCGAACTCGACGCGGTGGCCCTGCGCCGCGCCCTGCACGACGTCGTGGTGCGGCACGAATCGCTGCGCACCGTCTTCGACGAGGCGGACGGACAGCCGTACCAGCGGATCGTCGAAGCGGCCGTGGTCGAGGTCCCCTGGGAGGAACGTGAGGTCACCGAGGCCGAGCTGCCCGGCGCCCTGCGGGAGGCGGCGCGCCGCCCGTTCGACCTGGCCGCCGAGATCCCCGTCCGCTCCTGGCTGCTGCGCACCGGCGAGCGCGAGGCGGTGTTCCTGATCGGCGCGCACCACATCGCCGCCGACGGCTGGTCCGCCCTCCCGCTCGCCCAGGACCTCACCACCGCGTACGAGGCCCGCCGCGCGGGCCGGGCACCCGAGTGGGCGCCCCTTCCCGTGCAGTACGCCGACTACACCCTGTGGCAGCGCGAGTTGCTGGGCGACAGCGACACCCCGGGCAGCCTCTACCGGCGGCAGCTGGACTACTGGGCCACCCAGTTGGCCGGCCTGCCCGAGACCGTCACGCCGCCCGCCGACCGGCCGCGGCCCGCCGTCGCGTCGTACGCGGGCGACGTGGTGCCGCTCGCTCTCGACGCCGAGCTCACCGAGGGTGTGCGGCGACTGGCCCGGGAGAGCGGCGCCACGGTGTCCATGGTGCTCCAGGCGGCCCTCGCCGCGCTGCTGACCAGGCTCGGCGCGGGCACGGACGTGCCGATCGGCTCGCCGATCGCCGGACGCACCGACGAGGCACTGGGCCTGCTGGTCGGGTTCTTCGTCAACACATGGGTGCTGCGCGCGGACGCCTCGGGCGACCCCTCCTTCGCCGAACTCCTCGGCCGGGTCCGCGAGAGCAGCCTCGCCGCCTACGACCACCAGGACATCCCCTTCGAGCACCTGGTCGAGAAGCTCAACCCGGTCCGCTCGCCCGCCCACCACCCGCTGTTCCAGGTGTGTCTGGCGCTCCAGAACAACGCGCGGCCGGAGTTCCACCTGGCGGGCCTGACCGTGACCGAGGAGCCGTTCTCCCCGGGCACCTCGCGCTTCGACCTGTTCATCAGCGTCACCGAACGGGACGAGGACGGCGCACCGGCCCGCATCGAGGGCTTCGCGGAGTACGCCACCGAACTGTTCGACGCCGGGACGGTCGGCACCTTCCTCGACCGCTGGCTGCACCTCCTGCGCCAGGTGGTCGCCGCGCCGGAAACACCCATCGGGTCCGTCGGGGTCCTGGCCGAGCACGAGCGCACGGCGCTCGGCAGCTGGGCCGGCCGGGGCCGGGACGCCGGGTTCGAGGCCGGCACCCTTCCCGAGCGGTTCGCCGCCACGGCCGCGGCGACCCCGGACGCGACCGCGCTGGTCTCCGCGGACGGCACGCTCACGTGGACCTACGCCGAACTGGACCGCTGGTCCAACCGCCTCGCGCACCACTTCCGGGCCCGCGGCGCCCGCCCGGGCAGCCGCGTCGCGCTCGTGCTGGAGCGCTCGCCGCTGCTGGTCGCCGCCGTTCTCGGTGTCCTCAAGACCGGTGCGGCCTACGCGCCGGTCGACCCGACCTACCCTCCCGAGCGCATCGACTTCCTGCTCGCGGACCTCGATCCGGCGGTCGTCGTGGAAGGGGGACTCGCCGATGAGGATCTCGACGGGCTGCCCGACTCGCCGCCCGAGCCGGCGGGCCTCGGCGAGCACGCCGTCGCCTACGTGATGTACACCTCGGGTTCCACCGGTCGCCCCAAGGGTGTGGAGGTGACCCACCGCAACGTCGTCGACCTCGCACTCGACGGCTGCTTCGGCACCGGCGCACACCGCCGCGTCCTCCTCCACTCGCCGCACACCTTCGACGCGTCGACGTACGAGATGTGGGTGCCGCTGCTGGGCGGCGGCACGGCCGTGGTGGCCCGGGCCGGCCGGCCCGACACCGCGGAACTCGCCCGGGTCGTCACCGAGCGGAAGGTGACGGCGCTGTGGCTGACCGCCGGACTGTTCGCCGTGATGGCCGAACAGCACGCCGAGTGCTTCGGCGCCGTCCAGGAGGTCTGGGCCGGCGGGGACGTCCTGTCGCCGACCGCCGTCCGCGCGGTCCTCGACGCCTGTCCCGGCGTCACCGTGGTCAACGGCTACGGCCCGACCGAGACCACCACGTTCGCCTCCCGCCACCGGGTGGCCTCCGCGGCGCAGTGCACCGACCCGCTGCCCATCGGCACCCCGATGGACGGCAGCCGACTCCTCGTCCTGGACGACCGGCTGCGGCCGGTGCCGCCCGGCGTGGTGGGCGAGCTGTACATCGGCGGCGACGGCGTGGCGCGCGGTTACGCGGGCCGCCCTGGCCTGACCGCCACCCGGTTCGTACCCGACCCGTCCGCACGGCCCGGAGCGCGCGTGTACCGTACCGGCGACCTGGTGCGCTGGGACACCGCAGGTCGCCTGCAGTACGTCGGCCGCAGTGACGACCAGCTCAAACTGCGCGGCTTCCGCGTCGAACCGGGCGAGCTGGAGGCGGTGCTGCGCGAACAGGACGGCGTGGCGAACGCGGTGGTCGCCGTGCGGCGGGACCGGCTGGGCGACGGCCGCATGGTCGCCTACGTGGTGCCCGACGGCTCCGCGTCCACCGGCCGGGACGCCGCCGAACAGGTCGGCGAGTGGCGCGAGATCTACGACACCATGTACGGCGGGACAGAGGTCGCCGCCGACACGGTCGGCGAGGACTTCACCGGCTGGAACAGCTCCTACACCGGCCGCCCCATCCCACTGCCGGAGATGCGGTCCTGGTGCGAGGCCGTGCTGCGGCGGGTGCGGTCCCTGCGCCCGCGCCGGGTGCTGGAGATCGGCGTCGGCTCCGGCCTGCTGCTCGGCCCGCTCGCACCGGAGGCCGAGGAGTACTGGGGCACCGACTTCTCGGCGCCCGTCATCGAACGGCTGCGCGCCCAGACCGGTGCCGACCGGCGGCTGTCGGACAAGGTGACCCTGCGCTGCCAGCCCGCCGACGACGCCGACGGCCTGCCCGCCGGGTACTTCGACACGGTGATCCTCAACTCGGTCGTGCAGTACTTCCCGGACGCCGGCTACCTCACCCGGGTGCTCGATCTCGCCATGGAACGGCTGGCACCCGGCGGACGCGTCGTGCTCGGCGACGTCCGCAACTACCGCACCCTGCGCACGTTCACCGCGGCGGTGCACCGCTGCCGACAGCCCGCCGAGGGCCCGGCCGCCGTGCAGGCCGCCGTCGAACGCGCCGTGCTCGCCGAGAAGGAACTCGTCGTCGATCCGGGCTTCTTCGCACGCTGGGCCGAGACCCGGCCGGACACCGTCGCCGCCGACATCCGCCTCAAGCAGGGCACCCACCACAACGAGCTGACCCGCCACCGCTACGAGGTCGTCCTGCACAAGGCGCCGGCGAGGCCGCTGGACCTCGGCGGCCTGCCCGAGGCGGTCTGGGGAGCGGAGGTCCGCGCACTGGACGACCTGGAGACCGCGCTGGCCCGGCACGGCGGCAGGCTCCGCCTGACCCGCGTCCCCAACGCCCGCCTGGCCGACGAGGCCGCGGAGTGGGGCGCCCCGGCCGAACTGGGCGGCACCCTCGACCCCGCCGAACTGGAGGCATGGGGCGCCCGGCGGGGGCTCGCGGTGTACTGCACGTGGTCGGCCCAGGCGGGTGACTGCTTCGAGGCGGCCGTCCTGCCCGACGTGGACGCCGTCTGCTGCGACGGCCTCTACCGGCCCGCCGGCGCCCCCTCGGCACGGCTCGCGAACGTCCCCGCGGTCTCCCGCCGCGCCTCCCGGCTGCCCTCCCTGCTGCGGGAGCGGCTCGCCGGCCGGCTCCCGGAGTTCATGATGCCCGCCGAGATCGTCGTCCTGGACCGGCTGCCGCTCACCGAGAACGGCAAGGTGGACCGGGCCGCGCTCCCCGAGCCCGGTCCGGCCGGCAGGGAACACCGCGCCCCGCGCACCCCGCGCGAGGAGGAACTCGCCGCGCTCTTCGCTGAGGTCCTGGGTCTGGACCGGATCGGCATCGACGACGACTTCTTCGCCTTCGGCGGCCACTCCCTGCGGCTGACGCGTCTGGCGTGGCGGATCCACGAGAAGCTGGGCGTGGACGTCCCGATCCGCACGGTGTTCCAGTATCCGACCGTCGCCGCACTGGCGGCACAGCTGTCCGCCGACTCCGAGGCCGACTTCGAGGACCCGTTCGCCGTCCTGCTGCCGATCCGCACCGAGGGGCAACAGCCACCTCTGTGGTGGCTGCACCCCGGCGGCGGGCTGAGCTGGCCCTACCTCGGCTTCGCTCGCCACGTGGACCCCTCCTGGCCGCTGTACGGCATCCAGGCACGCGGCTTCGACGGGACCACCGCGCCGGCCGGTTCCATCGAGGAGATGGTCGAGGACTATCTCGGGCAGGTGCTCCAGGTGCAGCCGAGCGGCCCCTACCACCTCCTTGGCTGGTCCTTCGGCGGCACCCTCGCGCACGCCATGGCGGCCGAACTCCAGCGCTGCGGCCACGAGGTGGCACTTCTGGCGCTGCTGGACGCCGCGCCCTCCAGCCACTTCGCCGACCTGGAAGCGCTGGACGAGGCCATGGTCCGCCGCTACCTCGCCAACTACATGGGACACCTGGCGGGGATGGAGGAGTACCCGTCGCTGGTCACCACCGCCTCCTCGATCTTCATCGGACAGATGGAGCAGATGCGGCGGTTCACGTCACCGCGGTACCGCGGTGACGTCGTCTTCTTCAACGCACTTCTCGATCCGGAGACCCACGACAAGCGGGAACTGGACGAGGAACTGGACGTGCTCTGGAAGGAGCACGTCGACGGTCGTGTGCAGCGCATCGACATCGCCTGCGCTCACAACGAGATGTACTGGCCGAGGAACGCGGCGGAGATCAGCCGCGTCATCAACCGGATTCTGCGGGCGGCGCAGTGACCCTGTCAGCACCCGCACCCGGTGGAACGAGATCTGGAGGACACCCGTGAGCAGCAATCCGTTCGACGACGAGGACGGCCGATTCCACGTGCTGGTCAACGACGAGGATCAGCACTCCCTCTGGCCGGCCTTCGCCGAGGTGCCCGCCGGATGGCGCAGCGTCTTCGGCCCCGCCGGCAGAGCGGAGAGCGTCGCGTACGTGGAGGAGCACTGGACCGACATGCGGCCGCGCAGTCTCCGTGAGGCGATGAACGGCTAACACCGTGCCGCGGCGCGGTTCCGGACACCGACCTGAGGAGCGCGCCGCCATTACGGGTCGAGGCCGTGGCAGCCGAACCGCCACGGCCTGCGGCTCCTTACGCCCGCCGGGCCGACGTGGGAACGCCGTCGGCCCGGCGATGACAGCGACCATCTATGCGTCGACGGGGAGGCGCGTGCTGTGGGATGCACAACCAGCGATGTCATGTTCGTGCGATGGCCGGCACAGATAGACCTTCGAAACCGATGTAAGAGGGACGGCGTACCCCGTCTCCTCGTGGTGGAGGCGGGTGCCCGTCCGCCAGTCTGCAACGACCCCTTCGAGGACTGGGTCCGGGCGCCCATCTCGCGCGATGATCTCGACGCCCGGGTCAGGGCTCTGCAGAACCGGCTCGACGACCGGCAGATACCAACCCTCGACTCCGCCGGAACACTCAGCTTCGGTCCGCATTCGATCACCATCTCGAATGTCCAGACCGAGTTGATGGAACTCCTCATCGAGCACTTCGGGGAGGTGGTGTACCGGCATGAACTGACACAACGGCTGGCGGAACGCGTGCAGAGGCCGACGAGGAACTCGCTCGACCTCCACATCATGCGGCTTCGCCGCCGTCTGTCACCGACCGACCTGGTCATCCGCACGGCCTGGGGCCGCGGTTACGCGCTGGAGACCGAAGCCGTCTAGAGCGTTTCTTCCGATCGGTCGGTCAGCCGGCCGGGCGATCGGATGTGTCCGGGCGGTTGGTGATCACTCATGCGGGGTGGGACCGGATCGAGGCGCTGAGCCCGCCGATCCGGTCCGTGGACGACGGTGCCCGTCACGGCCGCCGGTCCAGCTGTTCAGACGCCCCCCTCGCCGACGGCTGAAGGCTGTGCGAGGTGCGCCCTCCCGCGCAGCCGGCGAAGCTCGGGGAACGGACGGGTGACTCGGCGGGCAAGGAAGTCGACACCGCTCGACCCGCCGGTTCCGCCCTGCTCCCCGACCATTTTCGACACCAGCGCCAGGTGTGCCACTTTCCAGTGCCAGTACCCGTTCCCCAAGTCCACCAGCGCTTCCGCGAGGCGGTGCAGCACGCCGCACTCCACGCCACGTCGGCAGACGTCCTGCACGGACTGCCCGTGGTACTCGACCGCCGCCGCGAAGGCCTCGTAGAGATCACCCGGGTGGTGACTGTTGCCCAGCAGTGTGGTGAGCCGCCGGAACTGCGCGGACTGCGCGCCGCTCGCCGTGCCCAGATGACCCCGGAACTCGGCGAAATAACGCAGCGGCAGTTTCTCCAGCACCAGCAGCTGCTGCTGCAGTACCCGTATCACCTCGCCCGCCCGCAGCAGGAATTCCAGTCCGAGCTCCAGATCCTGCGTGTCACAGGGCGGCAGGAGCGCCTCGGCAGCGGCGTCCAGATCAGCCCCGAGCTGCTTCAGCCACAACTCGCAGGACTGGTGGGTGATGATGAAGAACTGCTCGGCCAGAACGACCGCGCGACCGGCGGTGGGTGGGGTCCGCGGCTCCTGGAGCGAAAGCAGAGTCTCCATCCGGAGATAGTCCGCATACGTCAGAGTGCTCAAGACGCCGCCTCCTCGACATAGGGGATCTGGCGGCCGCAGCCGGACGATCCGGCGCGTCCCACGACCCATGTGCCCGAGCCTGGCACGGAGGGGAAACAGCTGATCAGCAATCTTTCGTCTCTCATTCAAGAAGAAAGACGTGCGCAAGAGATGCCCCGGTGTCGGAGCCGGCGTTGGCACGCTTCGGGCATGACCACCCCGACCGAGCTGGACCTGACCGACGCGACCGCCTTCGTACGGCACGACGCCTACGAGTTCTGGCGCGACGTGCGCAAGTCCCGGCCCGTGTACTGGCATCAGGGGGATCCCGGCTTCTGGGTCGTCGCCCGCCACGCCGACGTGCTGTCCTGCTACGCCGACGTACGCTCCCTGAGTTCCGCTCGCGGGACCGTGCTGGACGTCCTGCTGAGCGGCGGCGACTCGGCGGGCGGCAAGATGCTCGCGGTCACCGACCGGCCCCGCCACCGCGAACTGCGCAACCTGATGCTGCGCGCCTTCTCCCCGCGCGTCCTCGGCGCGGTCGAACAGAAGATAGGGGAACGGACGTCGCGGCTCATCAGGGCCGTCACCCGGCAGGGCGAGTTCGACTTCGCGGCGGAGGTCGCCGAGCACATCCCGATGAACACGATCTGCGATCTGCTCTCCATTCCGGAGGCGGACCGCGAGAAGCTGCTGCGCTGGAACAAGCTGGCCCTCTCCTCCGACGACGCCGATGCCGACCGGCTGGACTCCCTGGAGGCCCGGAACGAGATCATCGGCTACTTCATGGACCTCGCCCGGCACCGCCGCGGCGACCCCGGTGACGACATCATCAGCATGATCGCGACGGCGGAGGTGGGAGACCGCCCGCTGACGCTGGAGGAGGTCGCGCTCAACTGCTACAGCCTCGTGCTAGGCGGCGACGAGTCCTCCCGCGTGTCCGCGGTCTGCGCGGTGAAGACGTTCGCCGAGCACCCCGCCCAGTGGCGGGCGCTGCGTGAAGGGTCGGCCGCGGTCGACACGGCGGTCGAGGAGGTGCTTCGCTGGGCCACGCCGGCCATGCACTTCGCCCGCACCGCGACCCGGGACATGGAGATAGGCGGCCACCGGGTGCGCGCGGGCGACATCGTGACGCTGTGGAACACCTCCGCCAACAACGACGAGGAGGTGTTCGACCGGCCGCGCCTGTTCGACCCGGCCCGCTCGCCCAACAAGCACCTCTCCTTCGGCCACGGTCCGCACTTCTGCGTCGGCGCCTTCCTCGGCCGGGCGGAGCTGCGCGCACTGCTGGGCGCGCTCACCGAGTCGGTCACCGGGATCGAGGTGTGCGGCGAGCCCACACCGATCTACTCCAACTTCCTGAACGGCTACGGCAGCCTGCCGGTCGCCTTCCGCTGAGGGCCGTCAGCCGGCCAGCCGGCTCTCGACGGCAGCGGCCAGCTCGCCGATCGTCGCCGCCTCCAGCACGGTCCGGATCGGCAGCGCGACCTCGAACCGCTCCCGGATCCGGGCCGCCAGCCTCGTCGCCTGCACGGAGTGCCCGCCGAGCTGGAAGAAGTTGTCGGCGGCCCTCGCCTCCGGGATCCCGAGGACCTCCCGCACGATCGCGCAGAGCACGGCCGCGCAGCCGTTCGCCTCGGCGGCGTCCTGCACCCGCCCGCCGTCCGGGAGTCCCTCGGCCCCCGCGTCCGGCAGCGGCAGGGCCCCCCGGTCGATCTTGCCGTTGGCCAGCGTCGGGAACCGCTCCAGCACCGTGACCCGTGCGGGCACCATGTGCGCGGGCAGCGACTCGGCGACATGGGCGCGCAGGTCATCCGGTTCCACCGGCGCCGTGGCGGTGACATAGCCGACGACATGCGC
Organism: Streptomyces sp. NPDC005551; assembly: GCF_042871785.1. Classification (NCBI taxonomy): domain Bacteria; kingdom Bacillati; phylum Actinomycetota; class Actinomycetes; order Kitasatosporales; family Streptomycetaceae; genus Streptomyces; species Streptomyces sp. NPDC005551. Next base: position 304,929 of record NZ_JBIAJE010000001.1, read on the forward strand.
CTCGGCCAGCTCGCCCCGCACCACGGCGACGGCGACGTCCACCGCCGGATGGGCCGCGAGCCGGGTTTCGATCTCACCGAGTTCGACCCGGAAACCGCGCAGCTTCACCTGGCCGTCCGCGCGGCCCGCGAAGAACAGCTCGCCGTCCCGCCCCCTGCGGCCCCGGTCGCCCGTGCGGTACATCCGGCTGCCGGGCGGCCCGAACGGGTCGGCCACGAACTTGGCCGCGGTCGCCCCGAACCGGTTGAGATAGCCGCGCGCCAGCCCGCTGCCCGCGATGTACAGCTCGCCCTCCGTGCCGGGTGGGACCGGGCGCAGGCGCTCGTCGAGCACGTGCACCTCGTTGCCGATCCACGGGGTGCCGATCCCGACGTCGCCGGCGTCGCGCACCGGCCCGCCGATCGTCGCCCCGACGGTCACCTCGGTCGGGCCGTAACCGTTGAACATCCGCCGTGCCCGCGACCACTTGCGCACCAGCGTCGGCGTACAGCTGTCTCCCGTGGACATGACGGTCCCGTCGAGCAGGACGTCCTCGGCGTCGGTCTCGCTGAGCGCCACCGGTGGCAGCACCGCGTGCGTGATGCCGTACTTGAGCAAGGTGTTCCCCAGCGTATCGCCCGGCAGCAGGTCGTCGGCGGGCACCATCACGAGGGCCGCCCCGGACAGCAGCGCCAGGGACACGTCCCAGAAGGCGGCGTCGAAACTGATGGACGCCCACTGGAGCACACGGTCGCCCGGGCCCGCCCGCAGGACGGCCGCCTGGGTGGCGGCCATGTCGCGCACGCCGCCGTGCGGCACGGCGACACCCTTGGGTGTTCCGGTCGACCCCGAGGTGTAGATGACGTACATCAGGTGCTCGGGGCGCAGCGCGGCGTGGCGCTCGTGCTGGGCGACGTCGTGCCCCGGCAGGGCCGCGCACGCGGCGCGTAACGCCGGGTCGTCGAGGACGAGTTCCCGCGGACCCGCAGCGACGGGCGCCACCGAGGAGGACCGCAGCAGCAGGACCGGCCGCGCGTCGGACAGCATGAAGCGCAGGCGTTCTGCCGGATAGTCCGGGTCGAGCGGGAGGTAGGCGCCGCCCGCCTTGAGCACCGCCATGATCGCCACGATCAGTTCGCTCGACTTCGGCACCGCGACCGCGACGAGCGAGTCGGGACCGACACCGTGCGCGATCAGCATGCGGGCGAGCCGGTTGATCCGGCTGTTCAGCTCCACGTACCCGAGAGTGTTCTCCCCGTCGACGAGGGCGGGTTCTCCGCCCTGTCGGGCGACGGTTGACTCGAACAGTGCCGGAACCGTGTTCAAGCGCGGTCAGCTCCTTCGGGGGGCTCCCTGATCGACGGCGAATCTAGTCTCCGGCGCCCGGGGAACCCCGCGAATCCTTCCCGTCTCTGTCAGTGCCCGCTCCCGGTGCCGGCGGGTACGCGCAGGCGGTCCCCCGGCCGGCTCACGGCGGCGCCGTCGCTCACGTGCAGGACCGCGTCGGCGGTGTCCAGGGTGGCGTGGTCGAGCGGGAAGTAGCCCTGCTGCGGGGTGGTGTCCGTCCGGGGCCGGGCGGCGGCGACCGTGCCGGTGGGGGCCAGGGCCCAGTCGGTGACGCGGTCCTGCAGACGGCTCTCGTAGGTGCCCGGCTCGGGGTCGCCCAGCCCGAGGGCCGCACTGCGGCCCAGGCTGCCGACGATGAACACGTACTGGTCGCCCAGCAGCGGTGCCACGACGGTGCCGGCCCCGGGCCAGCCGACACACAGGTCACCCTGGCTCCAGGTGCTCGGGGTCCGCTGGAGGTGCACGTTGTGGGCGAAGGCCAGCGTCGCGCCCCGGCGGCCCTCGATGCTGCGGATGTCGAGGAGGTTCTGTGCCATGAGCGCGTCCCGGGTGGCGAACAGCCGGGACAGCCGGTCGCCGTCCTGCGGGTGCTGGGCCGCCTGCCGGTGGTAGCGCAGCAGGCCGAGGCCGGCGGTGAGGTGTGTCCTGGCCCGGAGCCACTCCGCGCGCGAGGTCCGCGCGATCCGCTCGGCGGCGTCGGAGTGCAGCAGGGTGAGCATGTCGTCGGCGAGGAACCGCAGCCGCTCGGCCTCGGGCGTGGCGCCGACCGACATGGCCGGGTCCATCACCGCCTCCGTACGGCTCCACCGCTCGTCCGCGCCCAGCAGGCCGGTGAGGTCGAGGTCGAGCCCCAGATAGTCGCGGGCGTACTCGAGACAGCGACGCGGGCTGGGGGCGCTGGTCGTCTCCGTGGGGACGTCGAAGCCGTGGAAGGTCAGCTGCTCCTCCGGCGGCAGGTTCGCGTTGTGGTCGCGCATCCAGGCGACGAGGCACCGGTTGGTTTCCAGGTTCCCGAAGTCGTGGGAGAAGCCCTCCCGCGTCACCTCGTCGAGATCCCCGTCGCCGCCCTTGACGAAGTCGTCGACGCGCAGCGCGGCCACGCGGTCGGTCTCCAGGGCGATCGAGCGGAAGCCGAGGCGGGCCAGCCGGGCGAACAGCTCGTTGCGCACCCACCCGAAGGCGGGTTCCCGGTGGGTGGGTTCGCCGAGCGCCAGCACCGCGCACGAGGCCACGGGAAGGTCGTGAAAGTCCTTGCTCATGTCTGTCGATCGAATCATTGAAAGACCCGTTGAGGCTTACGTCGATGCCGTCGGTGCGGCGGGCGGACTCGCCGGGCCGCGGGGTCTCAAACCGTCGGCGGGGCCCCCGGCGCGGGAGCCGGTTCCGCGGGGGCCGGAGGTTCCGCCGGGGCGCCGCCCAGAAGGGCCACGTACCCGCCGAGCCGGGCCGCCGCGTCGAGCATGGACACACCGCGGGCGGTGAGCCGTCGCCGCCAGTCGTCGAGGGCCGCGGACAGCGCCTCGGTGCCGCCGGCCTCGCGGATCTGCCGGACCACCGTACGGATGTGCTCCAGCGGGTAGCCCCCGCGCCGGAGGAGATGGGTCAGCTCGGCGTCGCGTACGTCCGTGGCGCCGAACGAGCGGTGGCCGGTGACCGGCTCCCGGGCGGGGGTGAGGATGCCCACCGCTTCCCAGTTCCGCAGGGTCGCCGCGGTCACCCCCAGACGACGCGCGAGTTCACCGATGCTGAGCGGCTCCCGGCCGGCGGACGTGTCCTCGGCGGGGCCGGGACCGGAGGTGAGGTGCTCCACCGCCCGCCCTACCGCGTCCAGCGTGCCCCGGTCGCGCAGCAGCTGGGCGTGGCCGCGGTCGACGGCGGTCAGCGCGGCATCGAGGTCGCCGGTGTTGAGGGACCGCATGATCTCTCCGCCGGTGGCGTACCCGTACGCCTGGACGAGCGCGAGATAGGCGCGCAGGGCCGCCGCGTGGGTCTCGGTGTAGGTGCGGTAGCCGGACGGGGTGCGCCGGGCGAGCGGGATGAACCCGTCCCGCTCGTAGTTGCGGACCGCCTGGGTGGAAATGCCGTGCTCACGGGCCAGGTCGAACGGACGCAGGTACTTCACGGTTTGAAACTTTACTCCAGGAAATCCGAGTAGTTCCGCTCAAACCCTCAACCGACTTTGCAGGTATACGCTTGAGTCCCATGAACCGGGACGTTGAGGAACTCGTCACCACGTCACAGGACGGCTGCGTGCCGCGTCCGACGAACGGGAGGGACACCATGACGGCCGGCACGGAGACGGACACCCGGCCTCCTGGGCTGTGTGCCGCCGACAGCCATGATCTGATCCGTGTGCACGGGGCACGTGAGAACAACCTCAAGAACGTGCACGTGGAAATCCCCAAACGACGGCTCACCGTGTTCACCGGGGTCTCCGGCTCGGGCAAGAGCTCCCTGGTGTTCGACACGATCGCCGCGGAATCGCAACGGCTCATCAACGAGACGTACAGCGCCTTCATCCAGGGCTTCATGCCCACCCTGGCGCGGCCCGAGGTCGACGTGCTCGACGGCCTGACCACCGCGATCCTCGTCGACCAGCAGCCGATGGGCACCAGTCTCCGCTCCACGGTCGGCACCGCCACCGACGCGGGCACACTGCTGCGCATCCTCTTCAGCCGGCTCGCCAAGCCGTACATCGGGTCGCAGAAGGCGTTCGCCTTCAACGTCGCCTCGGCCGACGCGTCGGGTGTCCTCGTGGTGAACGGCAAGAAGATCGAGAAGGGCTTCAGCGTCGTCGGCGGCATGTGCCTGCGGTGCGAGGGCATGGGCACCGTCTCGGACATCGATCCCGCCCAGCTCCTCGACGACTCCAAGTCGCTCGCGGACGGCGCGGTCACGGTCCCCGGCTGGAAGCCCGACGGCTGGGTGATGCAGTCGTTCACCGAGTCGGGCCTGCTCGACCCGCACAAACCGGTCCGCGACTACACCGAGCGGGAAAGGCACGACTTCCTGCACCGGGACCCGGTCAAGATCAAGGTGAAGGGCGTCAACACCACCTACGAGGGCCTCCTCGCACGAGTGCGCAAGTCCTTCCTGTCCAAGGACAGGGAGACGCTCCAGCCGCACATCCGTGCCTTCGTGGAACGGGCGGTGGCGTTCTCCGTCTGCCCCGAGTGCCACGGCACCCGGCTCAGCGAGACCGCCCGGTCCGCCAAGATCGACGGCCTCAGCATCGCCGACGCCTGCGCCATGCAGATCAGCGACCTCGCGGCCTGGGCCCGTGCGCTGACCGACCCGTCGGTCACGACGCTGCTCACGGTGCTCGGCCAGACCCTCGACTCGTTCGTCCAGATCGGCCTGGGCTACCTCTCGCTCGACCGGTCCTCGAGCACCCTCTCGGGCGGTGAGGCCCAGCGCGTCAAGATGGTCCGTCACCTGGGCTCCGCGCTCACCGACGTCACCTACGTCTTCGACGAGCCCACCGTCGGCCTGCACCCGCACGACATCCAGCGGATGAACGACCTGCTGCTGAGGCTGCGGGACAAGGGCAACACCGTGCTGGTCGTGGAGCACAAGCCGGAGACGATCGTGATCGCCGACCACGTCGTCGACCTGGGGCCGCACGCCGGCACCAAGGGCGGCGAGGTGGTCTTCGAGGGCACCGTCGAGAATCTGCGGGTCAGCGGCACCGTCACCGGACGGCACCTGGACGACCGGGCCTCGCTGAAGCCGTCCGTGCGCGAGCGGTCCGGTGCGCTGGAGGTGCGCGGCGCGAACGCGCACAACCTGCGCGACGTCGACGTGGACATCCCGCTCGGCGTGCTCACCGTGGTCACCGGGGTCGCGGGCTCCGGCAAGAGTTCCCTGATCCACGGCTCGGTGGCCGGCCGGGACGGCGTCGTCACGGTGGACCAGTCGCCCATCAAGGGCTCCCGGCGCAGCAACCCGGCCACCTACACCGGCATGCTCGAACCGATCCGCAAGACGTTCGCCAAGGTCAACGGGGTCAAGCCCGCACTGTTCAGCCCCAACTCCGAGGGCGCCTGCCCCACTTGCAAGGGCGCCGGCGTCATCTACACCGACCTGGCGATCATGGCCGGAGTCGCCACCACCTGCGAGGAGTGCGAGGGCAAGCGGTTCCAGCCCTCGGTGCTCCAGTACCGGCTGGGCGGCCGGGACATCAGCGAGGTGTTCGCGATGCCGGTGGCCGAGGCCGCCGAGTTCTTCCGCAGCGGTGAGGCACGGACGCCGGCCGCGTCTGCCGTCCTCGACCGGCTCAGCGAGGTCGGCCTGGGCTACCTCAGCCTCGGCCAGCCGCTCACCACCCTGTCCGGCGGCGAGCGGCAACGGCTGAAGCTCGCCGGCCACATGGCCGGAACGGGCAGCGTCTACATCCTCGACGAGCCGACCAGCGGTCTGCACCTGGCCGACGTCGAGCAACTGCTCGCCCTGCTCGACCGGCTGGTGGACGCCGGCAAGACGGTCGTCGTGGTGGAGCACCACCAGGCGGTGATGGCACACGCCGACTGGATCATCGACCTCGGCCCCGGCGCCGGCCACGACGGCGGCCGGATCGTCTTCGAGGGCACGCCCGCCGAACTCGTCGCCACCCGCCCCACGCTCACGGGCGAGCACCTCGCCCAGTACGTCGGCGCCTGACGCGGCGCGGCCCGTCGCCCCCGCCCGGTGGCAGGGGGCGACCGGCCGCGGCCCGCGCCGGAAACCGGCACCGCCGCACCCCCGCAGGCGCACGACTGTCTGGCTCACCTCTTTCGCCCGCACCGCGCCGGTACCGCGGCGGTGACCACAATGCGGGTCACGGCCGCCCGCCGGCAGCCCACTCCGGCGTTCCCCACCGCGCACCCGCCGGACCGCTCCCGGCGGTGGACGGACCCGCCCACGCCGCCCGACGGAAGGGATCAGTCTGATGTCCTCGCACGCCGACCACACCACCGTGATCGTGGGAGCCGGTCCTGCCGGGCTCACCGCGGCGCTCAGCCTGGCGAGATACCGGCACCCGGTGACCGTCGTGGACAGCGCCCGGCCACCGCGCAACAGCGCGTCGGCGGGCGTTCACGGCCATCTCGGCATGGACGGTGTCACTCCGGCCGAGTTCCGGGCGCGCGCCTGGCAAGAACTCTCCCGGTACCCGACCGTCGAGCGGCTGGAGGCCGACGCCGAAAGTGTGACCCCCGCTCCGGGTGGAGGCTTCCGGGTCGCCGTCGGCGGCGGTGAGACCGCCGAGGCCGCAACCGTCCTGCTCGCCACCGGTGTCGTCGACGTCCACCCGTCCGGCCTGGACGGCTTCGCGGAGTGCTGGGGCCGCAGCGTGATCCACTGTCCGTTCTGCCTCGGCGAGGAGAACGCCGGCGGGCGCTGGGCGACCGTCGCCGACAACGCGGAACTCGCGGGACTGTCGGCCGTGGCCTTCCGCGCCTGGAGCGAGGACACCATCGCGATCTGCCAGGAGTCCATGCCCGGCCTGGAGACCGCTCGCGCGACGGCGCGGAGCAGCGGGGGCGAGGTCGTCACGGGAACGGTCCGGCGCCTGCACCACCGCCAAGGGGCGCTGTACGCGGTCGAGTTGGACGACGGCCGGGTCCTGGAGCGGGACACCCTGGTCTGGACGCCGCGACAGCGGCAGCAACCCGTCGTGCAGCGGGCGACCGAGGAGCTGAAGCTGTCGGTCGACGACGCCGGCTTCATCGCCGTCGACGCCTCCCAGTGCACCGGCGTGCCGGGCCTGTACGCGGCCGGGGACCTGGCCGCCCGCTGGAAGCAGTCGGTCATCGCGTCGGCCGCGGCGGGCGCCGTAGCCGCCGACGCCATCCACATGCAGGCGTTGTTCGGCGCCGTGCGCCGCTGAACCGGTTGCCGCCCGTCACCACTCGGCCGGGCCGCGCCGGATCCGGAAAGGAACCACGGCAGATGCCAGCAGCGATCAGAACGTCCGGGCTGTGCAAGCGCTTCGGCTCGCTCACCGCACTCGACCACCTCGACCTCACGGTGTCCGAGGGCACGGTGCACGGCCTGCTCGGCCCCAACGGCGCCGGCAAGACCACCACCGTCCGGGTCCTGGCCACCCTCCTCAGGCCGGACGAGGGAGCGGCCGAGGTGTTCGGCGTGGACGTGCGGGACGACCCCGGGCGGATCCGGTCGGTCATCGGCCTCACCGGTCAGTACGCCGCCGTCGACGAACTGCTCACCGGGCGCGAGAACCTGCACATGATCGGCAGGCTGTTCCGGCTGTCGAAGTCCGACTGCCGGGCCCGCGCGAGTGAACTGCTGGAACGCTTCGGCCTGGACGACGCGGCCGGCCGGCAGCCCAGGACCTATTCAGGCGGAATGCGGCGCAGGCTCGACGTCGCCGCCAGCCTCATGGCCCGGCCCAGGCTCATCTTCCTCGACGAGCCGACCACCGGCCTCGATCCGCGCGGCCGTATGGAGGTGTGGCGGCTCGTGCGCGAACTGGTCGGGGAGGGCACGACCGTACTGCTCACCACGCAGTACCTGGAGGAGGCGGACCAGCTCGCCGACTCCCTGTCCGTGATCGACCGGGGCAGGGTCATCGCCGACGGCACCCCGGACGAGCTGAAGGCCCAGGTCGGTCAGGACCGGGTGGCCATCACGTTGTTGGACGGCGAAGGCATGGAGCGGGCGCTGCGGCTGCTGCGGGAGCGGCTGGGCGCCGAACCGGTCGCCGACCCGCAGAAGATGGTGGTCCACGCGCCGCTGGCCGACGGCGGCACACTGCCCGACCTGCTTCACCTGCTCAGGGAATCGGGGGTCGCGATCGGTGACGTGGCGCTCCGCCGGCCCACTCTCGACGACGTCTTTCTCGCCGTGACCGGCCGGTCCGCCGATCACGGCGCCGACCAGAGTGACAACGGGAAGGAAACCGGGCGGACATGACCTCGACCACCCTGGCGCGGGAGAGCGGCACCTCGTACACGCAGTCGCGGAACACCCTCGGGTGGTGGCTCTCCGACGTGTGGCAGATGACCCTGCGCAACGTACGGCACGTGCTGCGCAGCCCCGACCTGGTGATGTTCTCGCTGGTCCAGCCGGTGATGTTCATCCTGCTGTTCACCTACGTCTTCGGTGGCGCCATCGACGTCGGCGGCGAACGCTACGCCCAGTTCCTGCTGCCCGGCATCCTCGTCCAGATGGCGCTCTACGGCTCCGCCGCCGGCACCACCATCGGGGTCGCCGCCGAGATGCGCGAGGGGCTCATGGACCGCTTCCGCTCGATGCCGATGAGCCGTACCGCCGTGCTCATCGGGCGCACGCTGTCGGAAATCCTCCGCAACGTCGGCGTGGCCGGCGTGACCGTGGGAGTCGGCCTGCTGGTCGGTTTCCGGTTCCGCAACGGCCTGCTGCCCGCGCTGGCCGGCCTGCTGCTGTTGCTGCTGTTCGGCTACGCGGTGTCGTGGTTCGCCGCCTTCCTCGGGCTGTCGGTGCGCAACGCGGAAGCCGCCCAGGCGGCCGGCGGTGTGTGGATCTTCCCGTTCACGCTGATCTCCTCGGCGTTCGTACCGACCGGCACGATGCCGGGCTGGCTGCAGGCGTACGCTGCCCACAGCCCCATGACGGCGGCCGTGAACGCCCTGCGCGCACTGTTCACCGGGGGCCCGGCGACGAGCTGGGTCCTGCAGACCGTGGCCTGGTCGGTCGGCCTGATCGTGGTCTTCGCCCCGCTCGCGGTCCGCAAGTACGGTTCGCGCTGACCGGCGGACGGTACCTCCGTGACAGAAGTCCGCAAGAGACCGAGGACGCACCGCGCGGCGACGCAATCATGGCAGCCATGACTGAACCTGTCGGCGCACCCGACGGACCCCCTCCGATGACCGAGGTCTTCGACGCCGTCTACCGCGGGGAGAGCCCGTTCGGCAGCCGTCCGCCGTGGGACATCGGGGCGCCTCAGCCCGCCTACGTCGCCCTGGAGGAAGCGGGGCTCATCGGCGGCGCGGTGCTCGACGCGGGCTGCGGCACTGGTGAGGACGCCCTCCACCTGGCGGGCAAGGGCTACGCGGTGACGGGGCTCGACCTGTCCCCGACGGCGATCTCCCTGGCCCGGGGCAAGGCCGGGGCACGCGGACTCGACGCCGTCTTCGAAGTCGCCGACGCCCTCGACCTCAAGGGCTGGGAAGGGCGTTTCGACACCGTGATCGACTCCGGTCTCGCCCACACCTTCGAGGGCGACATGCTGCGTTCCTACGCGGCGGCCCTGCACCGGGCCTGCCGCCCGGGGGCGGTCGCGCACATCCTCTCGATCAGCGACCGGGGGTCAGCGGAGATGCAGGCGCGGCTCGCCGAGGCCATCGAGGAGATTCCGGCACCGCTCCCGGACGACGACGAGCCGCCCGGCCTCAAGCGCTCCGCCGACCACCTCCGCGACGGCTTCGCCGACGGCTGGACGGTCGAGTCGGTCGCCGAGGCCCGCATGCGCGGCATCATCCCGACCACGTCGGAACTCCTCGACGTGCACGCCTGGCTCGGACGTTTCCGCCGTAGCTGACCGCGACCATCGACGACGGCCCCCGCGAAGGTGAGGAACGATGAAGGTGCGAGTAGGCAAGTGGCTGCGGACCATCGCGTCCTCACCGGCCGACCGGGCGGCCGGACGGGTCTTCCCCACGGTCGGTGCCCGCCCACCGCTCCTGGCCGGCGCCGCCCGCACCGCCCACCGGTTCGGTTCCGTCTACGCCGGCCTGTACTGCCTGACCAGCCCGCAGGTCTATCTGGCCCTGCGCGGGGGCGGAATGGGGCGTCTGCAGGAAGCGGCCGACTCCTGGGCGGAACTCTGGGCGATACGCCCGGTGCGGAACTGGATGTCCGTCCGGGTCCTCGGCAGGGAGCTGGGTGACCGCTTCGACGGCGGCGACGACCCGCACACCTGGGCCGGGCAGCTGTGCTGGCTCGCCGGCGCCGCCGCGGCCACCCCGGTCTGGTCCGTGCTGGACCGGCACGGGACGGACCGCACGACGCTGGACAAGTGGCTCCGCCTGGCCGCCCGGTTCTGTCTCGCGGGACAGATGTTCTCCTACGGCGCGGCCAAGGCCGTCCCGCTCCAGTTCCAGCTGCCGCCGTCCAAGCTCGTCGAGCCGCTCGGCGACCTCAGCCCGATGGGCCTTCTGTGGGCGCAGACCGGGTCCTCGAAGCCGTACCAGATGGTGCTCGGCTGTGCGGAGATCGCGGGTGGGCTGCTGCTCATCGTGCCGCGCACGGCGTCGCTGGGCGCGCTGGTGTCGGCGGCGGAGATGGCGCAGGTGCTCCTCCTCAACCTGACCTTCGACGTCCCCGTCAAGGTCCACTCCTTCCACCTGCTCCTGCTCAGCCTGCTTCTGCTGGCCCCCGAGACGCCTCGCCTGGCCGAGGCCCTGCTCACGCGGCGCCCGGTCCCCGCGGCCGCCTCCGCGGACCTCTTCCGCTCCCGCCGGTCGAACCGGATCGCCACCGCCCTGCAGGTGGGGGCGGGGCTCTGGCTGCTCGGTGCACAACTGCGCAACGACCGGTCGTTCTGGAAGAAGCACGGTGGCGGCCGGGAGAAGCCCGAGTTGTACGGCGTCTGGGACGTCACCGACTTCTCCGTCGACGGTGAGCGGCACCCGCCGGTGACGACCGACGGCCGGCGCTGGCGCCGAGTCGTCGTGGACTCCGCCGACGCCGTGGCCGTCCAGCACATGGACGACTCCCTCGACCCCTGCATGGCGGCGATCGACATGAACGCCGGTTCGATCGCGCTGACCAGGATGGCCGACCCGGAGTGGCGGGTGACGTTCGCCTTCGAGCGCCCGGCCGACGACCGCCTGATCCTGGAGGGCGACGCCGACGGCAACCACCTCCGCCTGCACCTGTGCCGCCGCGATCTCGGCACCTTCCCGCTGGTCGGCCGCGGCTTCCACTGGGTGCAGGACAACTCGTACCTGCGGTAGCGGACCAGTCGACCGAGCGGCACGGGCGGGACGGTGGCCCGCCGTCCAGGAGGAGAACAACGGATGAGCGTGGACGCCGAGTCGCTGGCCGCGGAGGTGCGGGGACCCGTCCTGGTGCCCGGGAGCCGGGGGTACGACGAGGAACGGGCCGGCTTCCAGGCCGGCTTCCGGCACCGCCCCGCCGTCGTCGTGGGCGCCACCCGCCCCGAGGACGTGTGCGCCGCGGTCCGCTTCGCCGCCGGGCGGCGGCTGCCCGTCGCCGTGCAGTCCACCGGACACGGCATCGTCACGGCCCTGGACGGTGAGGGCGTGCTCATCACCACGCGGCGGATGAAGGCCGTCGTGGTGGACGCGGAGGCCGGAACGGCCGGCGCTCAGGCCGGCGTGCTGTGGGGAGAGATCATCGAGCAGGCCGCACCGCACGGTCTTGCCCCGGTCAACGGCTCAGCTCCGCACATCGGCGTCGTCGGCTACCTCCTCGGCGGCGGTGTCGCCCTGCTCGGCCGCCGGACCGGTTACGCCAGCGACCACGTGCGCGCCATCGACATCGTCACCGCCGACGGCACCCCGCGCCACGTCACGGCCGCATCCGACCCCGACCTGTTCTGGGCGCTGCGCGGTGGCGGCGGCAACTTCGGCGCCGTCACCGCCATCGAGACCGCCCTCCTGCCGATGACCCGGCTCTACGGCGGCGGCCTCCACTTCGCCGCGCACCACCCCGTCGCCCTGCTGCAGGCCTACCGGGCGTGGACCCTGACGCTGCCCGAGGAACTCACCTCCTCGATCGGCCTCATGGCCTGCCCGACGTCGCCGTCCGTCCCGGAGCCGTTGCGCGGACGCTACGTCGCACACGTCCGGATCGCCTTCACCGGCTCCGCCGAGGAGGGCGAACGGCTCGTGGCGCCCCTGCGCGCGCTCGGCCCGCGTCTGATCGACACCGTCCGGGAGATGCCGTACACGGAGGTCGGCACCATCTACCAGGACCCGCACGTCCCGCACGCCTACTTCGGCGACAACGTCCTGCTGCGCGAACTCGACCCCACGGCCCTGCGGACCGTCATGGACCTGGCCGGACCCGACGCGGCCGTGCCCTGCGTCGTCGACATCCGTCACCTCGGCGGGGCCTTCGCCCGCCGGCCCACCGACCCGGGCGCGGTCGGGGGCCGGGACGCCGCGTACATGCTGCGAGTGATGACCGCAGGCACCGCCGCGCCGCCCGCGGCAGCCCGGCCGGTCCACCAGCGCGTCTACGACGCCCTGAGGCCGTGGACCGTCGGCCGCAGCCTCAACTCCGTCTACCACGACGGCACCCCGGTCCCCCAGGAGCAGGTGCGGGAACTCTTCGCGGCCGAGGACTACGAGCGGCTGCGGCGCGTCAAGACGCTGCACGATCCGCACAACCTGTTCCGGTTCACCCACAACATCCGACCGGCCGGCAGCGACTGACCGAGCTTCCCCGCTGGTGACCACGGCCCGCGGGGTGCCGGAGGCCGTGGTCACCGCCCGACGCGCCTTCAGGCGCGGGACCACCGCTGGCCGGCCTGGCCGGTGCAGGCCCACAGGACCAGAGGGGTCCCGTTCGCGGTGCGCGCCCCGTCGGTGTCGAGGCACAGCCCGGCGTGGACGTTGCGGATCGTCCCGTCGGAGCCGAGGGTCCACTTCTGGTTGTCCTGGCCGTTGCAGGGCCAGGTGATGACACGGGTGCCGTTGGTGGTGCCCTGGTCGAAGGCGTCCAGGCACTTGTCGCCGTAGACCCGGATCTCGCCGCCCGCCCACGTGGTCCACAGCTGGTTGGCGGCCGTGTGGCAGTCCCAGAGCAGTGCGGTGGCCCCGGCGGCGGTGGAGGCGTTGTCGACATCCACGCAGCGGCCGGACGTGCCGCTCCGCAGACGCGAGGTGGCGGAGGTCAGCGGGGAGCCCCCGCTCACCCGGAACGTGGCCACGCCATGCGCGGGGACGCTCGCGGAGATCTGCCCGGACGAGCTCGACGTGCCGCCGGTCCACAGGTCCGTGAGGGTGAACGGCCCCCCGGACAGGCCGACTTGAGCGGCCGTCGTGGTGACCGTCGCGGTGCCCCCGCCCCGGTTGAAGAGGCCCACCGCGACCGAACCGTCCGACAGGGGCTTGGCGAACACCTCGGTGGCGCCGTCGTCGCGCACCCTGCGTCCGCCCGCGCCCAGCGCGTCCTGGTTCACCGCCAGCAGCCGGGGGTTGCGCAGGATCGCGCTCACGTCGGCGGACATGGTGCGGATGTCGTTGCCGGCCATGAGCGGGGCGCCCAGCAGCGCCCACAGGGCGAAGTGCGAACGGGACTCGGTCGTCGACAGGCCGGGGCGGCCGACGACCAGCATGTCGGGGTCGTTCCAGTGTCCCGGGCCGGACTGCGCCGCCAGCGGCGCGGTGACGTCCAGGACGTTGCCGACGCCCATCGGATAGCTGTTGGTGTTGCCGTTCTGCCAGATGTCCAGCAGATCCTCGGTCGTCCGCCACAGGTCGGCGACCTCGCCCCAGTTGTAGGCGGCGCCGGTGATGGCGTGCAGGCTGTTGGGGTTGATGCTGTAGACGATCGGCCGCCCGGTGGCCCGCAGGGCGTCACGCATGAGCGTGAACCGCGCGACCTGCTCGTCACGGGTACCGCTCGACGAACACCAGTCGTACTTCAGGTAGTCGACGCCCCAGGAGGCGAACGCGGCGGCGTCCTGCGCCTCGTGGCCCCTGCTGCCGGTGGACCCCGGGTAACCGCCCGTGGCCTGCGCGCAGGTGCGCTCGCCGGGCACCTGGTAGATGCCGAACTTCAGCCCCTTGCCGTGGATGTAGTCCCCGAGCGCCTTCATCCCGCTCGGGAACTTGGCCGGATCGGCCCGCAGGTTGCCCGCCGCGTCGCGCTGCGGGTCGAACCAGCAGTCGTCGACCACGACGTACCGGTAGCCGGCGTCCCGCATCCCCGAGGACACCATCGCGTCGGCGGCCTGGCGGACCTGCGCCTCGGTGATCGAGCACCCGAAGCTGTTCCAGCTGTTCCATCCCAGCGGCGGGGTGGGTGCCGGGCTGCCCGGTGCGGCCGTGGCGGTGGAGTGGGAGGAGGCGGTCACGGACGCGGTGACCGTCAGTACGGCGGCCGCGATGAGGCGGAGCAGTCGTCCGCCTGTTCGTCTGGGCACTTGGGGGCTCCTTTTCCCGGGGATCACTCAAGAGCGTTCGAAACTTCGGACGTCGTTCGGAAATAGGGATGCCACGGATGTTAGAGATGTGACCGGCTGTGTCAACACCGCCCGGGGAATCCGCCCCACTCGGGCGTCAAGTGGCGGCCGGACCCGGCCACTTGGCGGTTCGAGCTGCGTCGCCCCGCCCATCGGGTCCGGCGAATGTTTCGACGCTCCTCACGATTCTTGCGAGAAGTATTGACGCCGCTCACCGGTTCCCTATCGTCTTGGTTGCTCGATGAGTCGACCCTCATTCGATATCCCGAACACGGCGACTCGGGCGACCGTTCGCCACACCCCACCGACAGTCCGGACAACCTCTGACGAGGCCGGCCGGAACCGCTTACTCGAGCTTTGGGAAGTCTTCATGCGCAGAGGAAGTTTCAGCCGCGGGCAACTGTCCGCGGTGCTCGCCGCCACGGTCGCGGTCCTGGTCGCGCTGGCGGCGCTGCTCGTCGCCAACCCGGCTCAGGCGGCCACCAGCGGCGCCTTACGCGGTGTCGGTTCCGGCCGGTGCCTCGATGTGCCGGACGCCGGCCAGACCAACGGCACGTACCTGCAGATCTACGACTGCTGGGGCGGGACCAACCAGCAGTGGACACTGACGGACGGCAACCAGCTCACCGTGTACGGCAACAAGTGCCTGGACGTTCCGGGCCACGCCACCACGGCCGGTACCCGGGTGCAGATCTGGACCTGTTCCGGCGGCGCCAACCAGCAGTGGCGGGTGAACGCCGACGGCACGGTCGTCGGCGTGGAGTCCGGGCTGTGCCTGGAGGCCACGGGCGCCGGTACGGCCAACGGCACCTCGGTGCGGATCTGGACGTGCAACGGCGGCAGCAACCAGAAGTGGACCGGCCTGTCCGGGACGACCCCACCCGGCACGTGCGCGCTTCCTTCAACGTACCGCTGGACGTCGACGGGTGTCCTGGCGCAGCCGGCGAACGGGTGGGCCTCGCTGAAGGACTTCACCAGCGTGATGCACAACGGCAAGCACCTGGTCTACGCGTCGAACGTGTCGGGATCGTCGTACGGCTCGATGATGTTCGCGCCCTTCACGAACTGGTCGGACATGGCGTCGGCCGGCCAGACCGGGATGAACCAGGCGGCGGTGGCGCCCACGCTGTTCTACTTCGCGCCCAAGAACATCTGGGTGCTGGCGTACCAGTGGGGTGCGTCGCCCTTCGTCTACCGCACGTCGAGCGATCCCACCAACCCCCAGGGCTGGTCCTCGCCGCAGCCGCTGTTCACCGGCAGCATCTCCGGCTCCGGTACCGGCCCCATCGACCAGACCCTGATCGCTGACGGGCAGAACATGTACCTGTTCTTCGCCGGCGACAACGGCAAGATCTACCGGGCGAGCATGCCGATCGGGAACTTCCCGGGGAACTTCGGCTCGTCGTACACGACGGTCATGAGCGACACGACGAACAACCTGTTCGAGGCGGTGCAGGTCTACAAGGTCCAGGGCCAGAACCAGTACCTGATGATCGTGGAGGCGATGGGTGCGAACGGGCGCTACTTCCGCTCGTTCACGGCCTCCAGCCTGAGCGGTTCGTGGACCCCGCAGGCCGCCTCCGAGAGCAACCCCTTCGCCGGCAAGGCCAACAGCGGCGCCACCTGGACCAATGACATCAGCCACGGTGACCTGGTCCGCGACAACCCCGATCAGACCATGACCGTCGACCCCTGCAACCTGCGGTTCCTCTACCAGGGCAAGTCGCCCACCGCGAGCGGCCCCTACGACCAACTCCCGTGGCGGCCGGGTGTGCTGACCCTGCAGCGCTGACCTTCCTCGTCCCCGGCGGCCGCGATGCCCGTGCGGTCCGCCGGGGATCGGGGCGAGCGGTGTCAGTGCTCAGGTCCCGCCTGCGCCGCGGCTGTCCCGTTCGGCGACGGAGACTGCGTGGGGGACGGGGTGGTGCCAGGGCAGGCCGGGCCGGGTTCGGGAGCCGAAGGGCCGGGGCTCGGGTCCGTCGTGGCCGTCGGGCAGTCCGTCGGCGGGGTCGTTCCCCCCGGATCCGTGGGCGTGCCCGTGTCCGTCGGGCCGGGCGTGGGAGAGGGGGACCCGGCGGGCGGCGTCGGTGTCGGCGTCGGTGTCGGGCCGTGCGTCCCGCTCGGCGACGGTGTCGGCCTGGGCGTGGCGCTCGGACTGCCGGACTCCGACGGGTCGGGACCGACGACGATGCCACCACCGTCCGGACCGTCGTCGACCGGCTTGGTCGCGGGTGTCCTGCCGCCCGCACCCGGGCTGTGCGGTACGACTCCCTTGCCGTCGGGCACCGTGTGCGCGCCCGTGCGGTAGAAGGCGAACCACTGCCGCACGGTCCGCAGATACGCGTCGGAGTGGTTGTAGCTGAGTACGGCGGCGTCGAGGTCGCCGGCGCGCGACAGGTCGCGGCTTCCGGCGCACAGGTAGTGCCCGGCGGCCAGTGCCGCGTCGAAGACGTTGCTCGGGTCGCGGACGCCGTCGTGGTTGCCGTCGGCACCCCAGCGCTGCCAGGTCGATGGCAGGAACTGCATCGGGCCCACCGCCCGGTCGTACACCGTGTCCCCGTCCAGGGACCCGCCGTCGCTGTCACGGATCAGCGCGAACCCGACGCCGTCGAGCGCCGGGCCGGCGATCCGCCCGCGCGTGGTGCCGTCAACGGTGACGGCACCGCCACCGGCGTGTCCCGACTCCACCTTGCCGATCGCGGCGAGCAGTTCCCAGGGCAGCCGGCAGCCGGGGTCCGTCCGGGCCACAGCGGTCCCGGCCGCCCGGTAGGCACGTAAGACCGTCGCCGGGACGCCCGACTGGGCGGCGTAGGCGGCCGGGAGCCGGACCGACGCGGGCAGGTCCGGGCTGACCAGCGGGGGGAGTTCCGTGTGGTAGGAACCGTCGCCCGACCCGCCGGCCCCGGGTGCCGCGGACCCCGTCCACGCGGGGCCGTCCTGGTCGGCGGCGGGCGCGGCGCGGTGTTCCGTGCCACCGCTCACGGCCTCGGGGGCGCGGGAAGCGGTGAGGACCGCCAGTGCCGCGACGGCGATCGCGGTCGTCCGCACACCCTTGCGGGTACGGACGGACGGACGTGGCAGACGCAGTGCGGACATCTCAAGCTCCTGTCGATGGGGGAGAGCCGACCGGCGAGCGGTGTCAGCGGCCGAACGTGTCGATGCCGGAGACCAGCCACCGTCCGTCGCGGCGCACCACGTCCACGGCGAGCACGGCACCCGCGTACGTGCCCCGGTCGTCGGTCCTGGCGCTCTTGGCGGCGGTGCTGACGCTGCTCTGGTCGGCGTAGACGAGGACCCGGGCACGGTCCCCGTCGATCCGCTCCACACCGCTGTCGGTGACCGTCGTCGTGATCACGGCCTTCTGCTCGGCCGCGCGGTCGCGCACCTTTGCGAAGAGGTCACGGTGCTGCGCGACGGCCCTTCCGGTGAGCAGCTCGCGGGCGGCCTCGTCGAAGGCGGCCGGGTCGGCGTGGTCGTACGAGAAGAGCGCGGCCACCGCGCGCGTGGTCTGGCCCTTGATCTCGCTGGTGGCGGCGCTGTCGGTGAGCGCCGTGTTCTGGCGTGCGGGCTGCTCCCGAAGCGTGTCGGCCCGGGAGTGCGCCCACCCCGCGAAGCCGCCGAGCAGCAGCGTCAGTACACACAGGGCACCCACGGCGTAGGGGGTGCGGCGCGGACGGTCCGTGGCGTCCGTGGTGTCCGTGGTGTCCGGGGTGTCGTCGGCATCCGGCCCGGACTCCTTGCGGGGTGCGGTGTCGACGGCGGTGAGGGAGCGGAGCGGGACCCGGACGAACCGGCGCGTGCCCTCGTTCGCCGGCCTCGGCGGGTCCTGCGTGACGGTGCCCGCTGCGGGGGCGGCCGCGGGGCCGGACTCCGTGGCGGTACGGGGCCGGTCGGCGCGGGCCTGGCGGCGGCGCTGGAGGTTGATGTGGTGCCGGGTGCTGGACATGGTGCGCGGGTCCTCTCGGTGCGGCCGGGTGACGGGGCGGGCGGGGCTCAGTCGCTCGCCGCCGAACCCACGGGTGCCTGGCCGAGGTCGCTGAGTTTCCACCGGCCGCCCGTGCGGGTGAGTTCACCGAGCATGCGGCTGTCCTTGTCGGTGCTGCCGGTCGAGGCCCGGACGGTGACGCGCAGGGCGACCAGGACGCGGGCGCGGCCCGCACGTTCGTCGAGTTCGGTGACGGCGCCGGACAGCACGCGTGCGGTGGTGATCGTCCCGGCGGCCTTCACCTGCTTGGTGAAGGCGGCACGCCCGTCGACGAGTTGGTCGTGCAGGTCACCGGTGGTCGAGGACTCCCACAGGTCCAGGCCCGCGTCGACCTCGCGGTGGTCGAGGGTGTTGAGGTTCTGCACGGCCTGTTCGCCCGCCGTCAGGGCCTGGTCGCGCTGGACCGCGTAGTCGGCGGAGTCGTCGTGCGCGGCCCGGTACCAGTCGGTGCCGGCCCACGCGGCGGTGCCTCCGGCCGCCAGAGCGAGGGCGAGGGCCGCGGCGGGTACGGCCCGTCGTCCCGTCAGGGCCCGTACCGGGTTTCTCATCAGGTGCTCCCGTCTCGCGCTGGGGGTCAGCGGGTCTGGATGTCGGCGATGCGCCAGCGGTCGTTCTCGAAGCGGGCCGTGACGGTCAGCTGGGCGGCCGCGTGGCTCTCCTTCGCGTCGCCGCGTCGTGAGGTCTGGTCGAGGAAGACGAGCAGCTTCGCCGTTCCGTCGTGCAGGTCGACCACGCCGGTGCGGACCGCGACCGTGGTCAGGCCGACCTTCTGTCCGGCCAGATCCGACCGGACCCGGTCGAACAGCTCCTCGTACTGCCGGGCGGCCCGTCCCGTGAGCACCGAACGTGCCGATTCCTCGGTCGCGTCGGTGCCCTTCGGGGTGTACGAGAAGATCCGTGCCAGGGCGTTGTCGACATCACCGGCGACGCGGTTGGTGGCCTCGGTGTCCGTGAGGGCACGGTTCTCGGCGGACGGCGTGGACCGGACCCGGTGGGCCTCGTACAGGAACCAGGCGCCGGTCACGAGCAGGACGACGGCCAGCGCGACGAGAGCGATCCCGCGCCGGCCGGCCGCCAGACCGGTACGCCGGGCGTCGTCGGGCTCCCCGGGCGTGTCACCCCCGTCGTCGCTCTCCCGGGGTTCCGCCGCGTCGGACGGAGGGCTGGGGGTGTCCGCGTCGGACGTGGTTTCCGAGGGTTCGTCCGGCAGCGTGTCCGCCGCGGGCGTGGTGTCCGTGGGTTCGTCCGCGAGGGTGGCCGCCGCGTCCTCGGCGTTCTCCCGCGCCGCGGTCCGGGCTCCGCCCCACAGCCGGTTCACCGCGTACCCCCCTTCCTCGGGGCGGGTGACTCGCTCGTGCCGTCGCCCGCCTGCGGGACGGCGCCGAGGGCCCGCACCCGCCACCGCCCGTCGCCGTCACGCGCCAGGACGGCCTCCAGCCGCTTGCGTTGCGGGGTGGCGGTCCTCGACCCGACGGGCGTGACGTCGACCCGTACCGTCGCGATCAGCTTCGCCGTGCCCGCCCGGGTGTCGAGCGCGGTGACGGCGGCCTCCGTGACGGTGCCGCGTGCCGAGGGCCCCTGCCGCGCGCGGGTGGTGCCCAGTTCGTCGCGCAGGGGTCCCGTGGCGACGGTCCGCCATGCTCGTACGCCGACCTCGGCGCGTTTCTGCGTCGAGGCGTCGAGGGTGTTCAGTACGGCGAGAGCATGCCGTCCGTCGTCCAGCGCGGTGTCCCGTGCCCGCCCGTAGGCGAGGGTGTCGTCGGTCCGGGCCTGGGCGTACGTCCATACCCCCGTGGCGCAGAAAGCGAGGGCCAGGGCCAGCCCCGCGCCGGCCAGCGCGTGGCCCCGCCTCATCGGTCGCCCCCGGCGTGAAGGCCCAGGAGGCCGGCCATGCCACTCGCCGAGGTGTCACCCGCGTCGGGCAGGGCCAGGGCGCCGGGCAGTGCCGCGGAGGTGTTCTGCGATGTGCCCCGCGCCGTCGCGGAGGGCGCCGAGGAACCCGACGGCAGCGAACCCGGCCGGGCCGGTGCCGGTACGCCGCCCCCGCTCGGCGCGTTCGCCGAACCGCGGACGTTGACGCCGCTCGACGCGGAAGCGGTGCACGAGGCGCCGGTGTTGAGTGCGGGCGCCGTCCCCAGGTCGAGCCCGTTGCGGTAGCGGGTGGCGCCGTAGCCCTCGGTGCAGGGCAGTGGTTTGAAGAACGTCAGCGCCAGGCCGAGGTTGAGCTTTCCCCCGTCGACGGCGGTGGCGCCGGCGGCGACCGCCGCCGGGTATTTCACCAGGAGTTCCTCGACGCCGCGCTGCCGCGTGACCGCGACCTGCGAGGTGGTCAGGAGATTGGCCAGGACCACGCCGAGGCTCGGATCGACGTCCCGCAGCAACCCGCTGACCTGGGCCGTGGCGTCCGGAGCGGTGGCCAGCAGTCGGCGCAGGTCGGTGTCCGAGCCCTTGAGAGCGCGGGCCAGCTCGGCCGCCCCGGATCCGAAGTCCCGGATCGCGTCGCCCTCTTCGGCCTGGGTCCGCAGGACCGTCTCCGAGTCCGTGATGAGCCGCGTCGTGGCCGGCAGCGCGTCGTCGGCGGCGTCGACGAACGAGGTGCTGCTGTCCAGCAGCACCTCCAGGTCGTCGCCCCGGCCCTCGAAGGCCTTGCCGAACTCGTCGACCACCGTGCGCAGATCGTCCAGCGGCACCGACCTGACGAAGTCGTCGACGCTGGTGAGGACGTCCGTCACGGGCGCCGGAACCCGGGTGTCCGCGCGGTCCACCTGGGAGCCGTCCGCGAGGTAGGGACCGCCGTCGCCGGCCGGCCGCAGATCGATGTACTGCTCGCCGACCGCCGACAGGCTTGCCACCACGGCCTTGGTGTCCGCGGGGATCCGCGGTGCGGACTTCTTGATGCGCAGCTGCGCCACCACTCCGTCGTCGGTCAGCTCCAGCGGCCCGACCCGTCCCACCGACACGCCGCGGTAGGTGACGTCGGAGTGCGTGAAAAGGCCTCCGGTGGCGGGGAGTTCGACGTCCACCGTGTAGTAGTCGGCGACTCCGACGTACCGGCCGAGGTCGGCGTACCGGATGCCGAGGAATCCGAGCACGGTGACGGACAGGGCGAGGAAGGCGATGTTCTTCAACCAGACGGCCCGAGTGATCACCGGTCCTCACCTCCGGCGGTGGCCGTGGCCCGCCCGGGGCTCGGCTGCACGCCGCCGACCGACGGCAGCGGCAGCGGTGACCCCCTGCGGGCGGACGGCTCCGACGACGCGTCGGACGGGTCGGCTGTGGGGGACGGGGTGGGCGAGGGCGAGGACTGTGCGGGGATCAGCGGCGGAATGACGACCGTGTCCCTGGGCGCGGTCATCGTCAGATAGACGTTCAGGTAGTCGCCCTTCACCCCGTTGAGCACCTCGTCGGTGAACGGGTAGGTCAGCAGGACCTCCAGCGAGTCGGGCAGGTCGGTCCCCGCGTCGGCCAGTGCCTTCAGGCTGGGGGCGATGGCCTTGAGATCGGCGATCATGTCGTCCTTGCTCGCGTTGACGGTGGAGACGGCGGTGTCGGACAGCGTGTCGAGCGAGCGCAGCATGGTCAGCAGGGAGCCGCGCTGGTGCTCCAGCGTCTTGAGGCCGGGGGAGAGGTCGGTCAGGACGGTGCTGACGTCTTCCTTGCGGGTGGCGAGGGTCGACGCCAGCCGGTTGACGCCGTCGAGTGCGCCGGTGATGTCGCCCCGGTGCCGGTCCAGTTCGGTGACCAGCTTGTCGACCCGTTTCAGGGTCGACCGGATCTGGGGTTCACGGCCCCCTAGTGCGGAGTTCAGCTCGGTGGTGATCGTCTTCAGCTGGTTCACGCCGCCGCCGTTGAGCAGCAGGGACAGTGCGCCGAACACCTCCTCGACCTCGGTGTTGCGGTTGGTGCGCGAGGCGGGGATGACACTTCCGTCGGCGAGCCGTCCCGTGGCGTCCGGCTTCGGCGGCGCCACGAGCTGGACGTACTTCTCGCCGAGCAGGCTGGACTGCTCCAGCCGGGCGCCGGCGTTCGCGGGCAGTCGTACCGACCCGTTGATCTCCAGGGTGACGCGCGCCGACCAGTTGTCGTTGAGTTCGATCCGGGTGACGCGGCCGACGGCGACGTCGTCGACCTTCACCGCGGCCTGGGGGACCAGGCTCAGTACGTCGTCCAGGTCCGCGGTGACGCGGTAGGGGTGGGAGCCCAGGTCGGCGCCTCCGGGCAGCGGCACGTTCTCGATGCCGTCGAAGCCGGGCAGCACCACCACGGCGGCCCCGACGCTCAGCACGAGGCCGATGCCGACGGCGATGAGGCCGCGCAGGCTGGAACCCGTGACGACGCCCGCGCTGCTCGCTCCGCGGCTGACCGCCGCCGATTCCTCACGTGTCTTTCTGCGCATCATCGGCCCGCTCCCCCCGCCGAGGACGACGCGGCACCGCCACCGGCGACCGGCAGCGGCAGCACGCTGATCTCGTTGAGGTCGGCGCGCCCGTTGAGCCGGCGCGTGTCCGGGTCGTAGGCGGCCACCACGTTGCCCGCGGCGAGCGGCGCCACGTCCATGGCCTCCGCCAGGGACGCCCGCTGCCTCACGAGTGCCTGGGTGATGGGCACGAGCTTGTCCACGTTCTTCTTCAGCTCGCCCCGGTTGGCCTTGATGAAGGTCTTGACCTGGCCGAGGGCGATGCCGAGCTCCTTCAGCGCGTCGGTCAGGTCGTCCTTGTTGTCGGCGAAGAAGCCGACGATCTCGTCGAGGCGTTCCTGGGCGGTGCGGACCCCGGTGTCCTTCTTCTTCAGCATGGTCGTGAACGACTGGAGTTGGCTGAGCGTGGTGAACAGGTCGTCACTGCTGCCGTCCAGGGTCTTGGCCGCCTTGCCGAACTGCTCGACGGTGTCACCGATCGCGGCGCCGTTGCCGTCGAGGTTGGCGGCGCCGGTGGCGAGCAGCTTGTTCAGGGCCCCTTCGGAGTTCACACCCTTTGGGCCGAGTGTCCTGCTCAGCTCGGTGATCTGGTCGTAGAGCTGGTCGATCTCCATCGGAGTGCGGTTGCCGGCCGCGTCGAGCACGGCGTCGTCCGCGAGGCGGGGTCCGGAGCGGTAGGCCGGGGTCAGCTGGACGTACCGGTCGGCGACGACGCTGGGGGCGACGACGACGGCGTGCGCGTCGGCGGGCACGTGCACGCCCTCGTCGAGCTGGAGCCGTACCCGGACCTTGGTGCCCTGCGGGTGCACGGACTCCACCTCACCGACGCGGACCCCGAGGATGCGCAGGTCCGAGCCGGGGTACACACCGACGGCCCGGTCGAAGTAGGCGGTCAGCCGGATGCCGCCGGAGTCGTCGGCCAGGGTGGTGACGGTGAGGCCGCCGGCCAGCACCACCAGGGCGGCCCCGGCCGCGAGGAGTGTTCTGCCCCTGGTCATGACCGGCCCCCTCCTGTGGACGCGGACGACTGCCCGGCGCCCGTCGTCCGGGGCGGCACGCAGCCGGACTTCGGCCGGGACTGTTCGGGCAGGTACTCCGGCGGGACGACCCCGCACAGGTAGCTGTCGAGCCAGTGACCGCTGCCCAGGGTGTTGCCGACGAGCCGGTAGTAGGGGCCGACGAGAGCCAGGGTCCGGTCGAGCTGGTCGCTGTTGGCCTCCAGCACCCCGGTGACCCGGCCGAGCGCCTTGAGGGTGGGGCCGAGCTGCTTGTCGTTGTCGTCGACGAGACCGCGCAGCTCCTTGCCGAGGTTGCGGCTGCCGGTCAGCAGCGCCTTGATGGCGTCACGCCGGTCGGTCAGCTCACCGAGCAGCGGGCCGCCGTCGTCGATGAGCGTCTCGAAGCTCGACTTCTGGTCCTTGAGCGTCTTGGTGAACTTGTTGCTCCCCTTGAGCAGGTCCGCCAGCTTCTGGTCCCGTTTGGACACCGTCCTGGACAGCGCCGAGAGGCCGGTCGCGGCCTTGCGGACGTACGCGGGCGAGTCGGCGAACGTCTGCGAGATCGTCTCGAAGCTGGCGGCGAGCTGCTTCGTGTCGATGTCGTCGATGGTTCCGCCGAGGTCCTGGAACGCCTGGGTGACGTCGTACGGGGAGGTGGTGCGGGACAGCGGGATCCGCACGTCGGGGCTCTGCCGGGACCCGCCGAGCGGGTCGAGCGCCACGTACTTGTCGCCCAGCAGCGTCTTGATGGCGATGGCGGCGGTCGTGCGGTCCCCGATCCAGGCGTCCTTCACGTCGAAGGTCACCTTGACCTTCGCCCCGTCGAGGGAGACGCCGGTGACCTCGCCGACCTTCACCCCGGCGATCCGCACCTCGTCACCGTCCCGGAGGCCGGCCGCCTCGCTGAAGTCGGCGCTGTACGTGGTGCCGGACCCGATGAACGGCAGCTCCCGCACGTTGTAGGCGAGAAGGCCGAGGACGCTCAGCGCGGCCAGACCGACGAGGGCCACGGCCACCGGGTTGCGTTCCTTCACGGGCTTGATCCGGGGCGCGCGTCGCGCGGGCCGGCGGCCCTGGACTTGCGCGGTCATGCGCCGCACCTCGATTCCGTGACGGAGATCCCGGTGGGCGGCCTGGAGCCGTCGGAGGTCCGCACGCCGGTCACCTTCGCCTCGCACAGGTAGAGGTTGAACCAGGACCCGTACGACGACAGCCGCGACAGCGCGGTCAGCTTCGCCGGGGTCCGGTTGAGGAAGTTCTCGATCTGCGGGGTGCCGTCGGCGAGGTTGTCCGAGAGCCGGCCGAGCTGCTTGATGTCCTGCTTGAGCGGTGCGCGGCCGTCCTGGAGGAGGTCCGCGGTGACCGTGGTCAGCGATCCCACGGCGGTGACGGCCCGGCCCAGCGGCTTGCGGTCGGCGTTGAAGCCGGAGACGAGTTCCTTCAGCGTCACGACGAGGTTGTCGAAGGAGGTCTCGCGGTCGTTGAGGGTCTTCAGGACGGTGTTCAGATTGGTGACGACCGCGCCGATCACCTTGTCCTTGGCGGCGACGGTGCTGCTGAGTGAGCCGATGTGCCGCATCAGGCTCTCGACGGTGGCGCCCTCGCCCTGGAGCACCTGGACGATGGAACCGGCCAGTTCGTTGACGTCCTTCGGGGACAGCCCCTCGAACAGCGGCTTGAACCCGTTGAAGAGCAGGGTCAGGTCGAGCGCGGGCGTGGTGCGGTTCAGCGGGATGGTGGAGTTCGCCGCGAGTGTCCCGGACAGGCCGCCGGTGCCGCGGTCCAGGGACACGTACCGCTGGCCGACCATGTTCAGGTACTTCACGGCCGCGGTCGTCGAGCGGGGCAGCGTCCGGTCCTCGCTCACGGTGAAGGTGACCCGGGCGGTGCGGCGGTGGACGACACGGACGTCCGTGACCTCGCCGACCTTGACGCCGGAGATACGCACGCTGTCGCCGTCGACCAGCCCGGTGACGTCACTGAACAGTGCCCGGTACGTGCGGCCGGAGGATCCGGCGCCGGAACCTGCGACGCTGTATCCGAGGATCGTCGTGGCCAGCGCGGTGACCACGATGAAGATCAGCGATTTCAGGAGCGGCCCGGTCAGGGGGCGGCGCCTGATGTGCGCGTCCGAGGGGCGGGTCACTTCAGTGTCACCTCCGTCCCGCGCAGTACGGGTCCGGCCAGCAGGCTGCTCCAGTCGGGCAGGTCGCCGGCCTTCTTCCCGGTGGCGGGCGCGATCAGTTCGTTCACCAGCGCGTTCTCCTGGGGGGAGTTGGCCGGGCCGAGATCCTGTGCGACGTCGGCGGACACCGTGGTCGCTGGGCGGGCGGCCGCGCCGAGATACGGCACCGGGTAGCACTTCGGACCGCCGCCGGAGTCGTAGACGGGCGTGTCGCGGCCCGCGGTGTACGCGCCGCGGCTCGTCTCGGTGGTCACGTCCACGTGCAGCCCCGGCCGGTCGGTGCCCTTGCCCAGCGCCTTGTCCATCGCGGGGACGAACTCGGCGAGCGTGCGCAGCGTGCAGGGGAACTCCGAGGAGTACTCGGCCAGCAGCCGCAGCGTGGGACGGGACGTCGCGGAGAGCCGGATGATGTTGTCCTTGTTCTGCCGCAGGAAGGTGGTCACGTCCTCGGCGGTGCGGGTCGTCGCGCCGAAGGTCCGGGACAGGTCGCCCTCCTTCTCGGCGAGCGTGCCGCTCGTGGTGGTGAAGTCGGTGAGCGCCGTGATGATGTCCGGCGCCGCGTCGGCGTACACGTGGCTCACTTTCACGAGTTCCTTGAGGTCCCTGTTGAGGGCGGGGAGCTGGGGGTTGAAGCGGGCCAGGTGCCGGCCCAGTTGGGAGAGGGTGTCGCCGAGCTGGTCGCCGCGCCCCTCCAACGCCCGGGAGACGGCCGACAGAGTCTGGGACAGTTGGGCCGGTCGTACCGCCGTGAGCATCGGCAGGACATCGTTGAGCACCTGCTGGAGCTCGACGGCGCTGGCGGAGCGGTCCTGCCGGATGACGGCGCCCTCGGCCAGTGGCGTCGGGGAGGGTGCGGCCGGCGGTACGAGGGCGACGTACCGCTCGCCGAACAGGGTGGTCGGCAGCATCTGCGCGCGCACGTCCGACGGGATGTCCGCGAGGACGCCGGGCCGCAGGGCGATGCCGAGCCGGGCCCCGTCGCCCGTGGAGCTGATCTCGCGGACCTCACCGACGACCACGCCGCGCAGTTTCACCTCGGCGCCCCGGTGCATCTCGTTGCCGACGCTGCCGGTCTCCACCGTGATCGGGTCGAAGTCCACGAACTTCTTGTCGTAGACGGCGATCGTGCCGTAGATCAGCAGGGCCGTCACCAGCGGGAACGCCAGGCCTGCCGAACGCCGCACCGCCGTGGACGAGCTCCGTCGGCGCCGCTTCGGCGGCTGCCGGGTCTCGCGTCGCTCCCCGGGGAGCAGAACCGCGCTCATCTCAGCCCGCCACCTTCACGGTCGTGGTGGCGCCCCACAGCGCCAGTGACAGGAAGAAGTCGGTCACGCTGATCAGCACGATGGCGTGGCGCACGGACCGTCCGACGGCGACACCGACGCCGGCAGGACCGCCGGCGGCCCGGTAGCCGTAGTAGCAGTGCGCCAGAATCACCATCACGCTGAAAAGCAGCACCTTGAGCACGGACAGCAGCACGTCCGTGGGGGAGAGGAACAGGTTGAAGTAGTGGTCGTACGTGCCCCGGGACTGGCCGTTGAACAGCACGGTGATGTACCGGGAGGCCACGTAGGAGGTGAGCAGCCCGACCGCGTAGAGCGGGACGATGGCGATCACACCGGCGACGACACGGGTGCTGACCAGGTAGGGCTTGGAGCGGATGCCCATGCCTTCCAACGCGTCGACCTCTTCGTTGATGCGCATCGCGCCGAGCTGCGCCGTGAAACCGGCGCCCACGGTGGCGGACAGGGCGAGTCCCGCGACGAGCGGGGCGATCTCCCGGGTATTGAAGTACGCGGAGACGAATCCGGTGAACGCCGCGGTGCCGATCTGGTCCAGGGCGGCGTAGCCCTGGAGGCCGACGACGGTGCCGGTGAACGCGGTCATCGCGATCATCACGCCGACGGTGCCGCCGATGACGCCGAGTCCGCCGGAGCCGAAGGCGACCTCCGCGAGCAGCCGCTGGATCTCCTTGGAGTACCGGCGCAGGGTGCGCGGGATCCACAGCAAGGTCTTGGCGTAGAAGATGAGTTGGTCGCCGGAGCGGTCGAGCCAGACGAGCGGGGAGGCCACGGGCGCTCAGCCTCCCTTCGGGGGGACGATCTGCAGATACAGGCCCGTCATCACCATGTTCACGAAGAAGAGCAGCATGAAGGTGATGACCACCGACTGGTTCACGGCGTCGCCGACGCCCTTCGGGCCGCCGCGCGGGTTCAGGCCCCGCTGGGCCGCGACGATGCCGGCGATGAAACCGAAGACGAGGGCCTTGAGTTCGCTGATGTACAGGTCGGGCAGCTGGGCCAGCGCGGAGAAGCTCGAGAGGTAGGCGCCGGGTGTGCCGTCCTGAAGGACGATGTTGAAGAAGTAGCCGCCCAGGGTGCCCACCACCGAGACCAGCCCGTTGAGCAGTACGGCGACGCCCATGGTGGCGAGCACGCGGGGGACGACCAGTCGCTGGACGGGGGAGACGCCCATGACCTCCATGGCGTCGAGCTCCTCGCGGATCTTGCGTGAGCCCAGGTCGGCGCAGATCGCGGAGCCGCCCGCGCCGGCGATGAGCAGTGCGACGATCAGCGGGCTGGCCTGCTGGACGACGGCCAGCACGCTGGCGCCGCCGGTGAAGGACTGGGCGCCGAGCTGCTCGGTCAGTGAACCGACCTGGAGGGCGATCACCGCGCCGAACGGGATGGCGACCAGCGCGGACGGCAGGATGGTGACGCTCGCGACGAACCAGAACTGCTCGACGAACTCCCGGAACTGGAAGGGCCGTCGGAACACGGCCCGGCACACCTCGGCAGCCAGCGCGAACATCAGTCCGGTCTGGCGCAGTGCTGCGTTCACGCGCCGCTCCCCGAGACGGGGACCGGCACGGTGGGGGCGGTGGCGCCGCTCGTCGCGTAGGTGCGCTCGATGGCGGCCCGGGCGGCCGGCGGCAGCCGGTCCAGCATGCCCAGCACCCGTTCCCGCCGCCGGGCGACGGCACGTCGCTGGGGGAGTCCGGGGGAGGGCTCCAACTGGGGCACGATCTCCCGGGGTTGCTCCGGACCGCGGGTGGCGGCGGCCTCGGCGGCGAGCGTGGCGGCGTCCTTCTCCTCGGACATGCCGATCGGACCCTCACGGCGTCCGCGCAGGAACTGCGCCACCACCGGTTCCTCGCTGGTGAGAAGCACTTCGCGGGGGCCGAACGTGACCAGCTCGCGCCGGAAGAGCATCCCCATGTTGTCGGGCACGGTCGCGGCGATGTCGAGGTTGTGGGTGACGATCAGCATCGTCGCGTCGATCTGCGCGTTCAGGTCGATCAGCAGCTGCGACAGATAGGCGGTGCGGACCGGGTCGAGGCCGGAGTCGGGTTCGTCGCACAGGATGATCTGCGGGTCGAGCACCAGTGCGCGGGCGAGTCCCGCGCGCTTGCGCATGCCGCCACTGATCTCGCCGGGCAGCTTGCCCTCGGCGCCCAGCAGGCCCACCACCTCGATCCGCTCCATGACGATGCGGCGGATCTCGGACTCCTTCTTGCGCGTGTGTTCGCGCAGCGGAAAGGCAATGTTGTCGAACAACGACATGGAGCCGAACAGTGCGCCGTCCTGGAACATGAGCCCGAACATTTTCCGGGTTTCGTAAATCTCGTGTTCGGGGCTGTTCGCCATGTCCACTCCGTCGATGAGGACACGGCCGCTATCCGGTTTGAGCAGTCCTATGAGCGACTTCAGGAAAACGGTCTTTCCGGTGCCGGACGGACCGAGCATGACACTCACTTCCCCAGCAGGCAAAGTCAGTGTCACGTCCTGCCAGATGTTCTGCCGACCGAAGGACTTGGTCAGTCCCTCGACCACGACTTCGATGCCCATTTCACCTCCAGCAGGCGCAGGTCGCGTGTGCACCGTGTGGCGCACGCTAGGTGGTTCTGTCGTTCGTTGACAATGGGTAGGGAGCCCGCTCTCGGGGGTGCTCCTCGACTTTGTCACCGCGGAGACAAAAACCGGATCGGAACTTGTCTGCGCGGAGACAGCAGGGCCTCGCACCTCCGGGGGGTCGGCTGTACGAGGCCCTGCTGACGGGGATCCGGTCCCGAAGGAGGGTGGGGCCGGAACTGCCCGTCACGGGTCCGGCCGGCAGGGGGCGCCGACCTGGACCGTAGCTGCGCATCGGAACATTACGGCTCAGTAACCTGGCCGGGCAATACCAGTCGCCGAGTTTTTGGAACGACCGGCTTCGGCCAAACCCGTTGTGTGTGCCAGGAGACAAAAGACGGCCGGAACTTTGTCACTCGGTGCTTAATCCAGGGTTCCTGCGCACTTGGGACGGACTGTGCGGGGCTGATGTGGAGCTGCTCGGCCAACCAGTCGGGTCCGGTGCGGATTTGGCATCGGATGACTAAGGCCGAGAGTGGACCGCTCACCTGGGAAACAGTCCCGTAAGCAGCGAAAAGAATCATGGTCTGTGCCATTGTTCTGCGATGTTTCTCACGAGTAACGTCGGAGCGCGGTCGAGGAATCCAGAGCCGCGGGAGCCAGTAGCCCGTAAATTTCTGTCGGGTGATGTGCACCCTCTTCCGGTCAATCCACAAGGAGCGTCCGAGAGTTATGAAGAAAACCCTCAAGAGAACCGCCGTCATCGCCGGTGGGGCCGCTGCCGCCTTCGGTCTGGCCATCGGCCCGTCGTCGGCCGTGCCGTCCACCGTCTGGACCGTCAACCCGACGCCGTCCAGCTTCACGGCCACCAACAGCGGCAACATCGTGCTGACGGCCAACATCCCGATGACGTGTACGACGTCCTCCGCCTCCGGCACGATGGCGAGCGCCACCGGCAACCCCGCGACGGTCGCCAGCATCTCCGCCATCAACTTCGGTACCAGTGCCGCGCCCTGCACCAGCGTCCTCGGCAACGTGACGACCGTGGCCTCCACCCCGTGGACCGTCGTCGCCCAGGACTACACCGCCGCGACCGGCGTGACCAAGGGGTACATCGGCAACGTCAACGCGACCATCACCGTCGGCGCCTGTGTGTTCAAGGTCGCCGGCAAGGCGTCCGCCACCTACACCAACTCGACCGGCATCCTCGCGGTCAACAGTGTCTCCGGTGAGCTGACGGTCACCACGGCGTCCGGGTGCGGTTCGGTCGTCACCACCTCGACCAAGCCCACCTTCAAGGGCAACTACGCCGTGAAGGTCGCCAACACGACCACCATCCCGACCATCAAGGGCTCCAACCCGTAGGTCGTTCAGTGCCCGGATGCGCCCGACCGGACCACCGGTCGGGCGCATCCGGGTCGTCGGCCCGCACGACCCCGTACGACGCACGACCCCGTACGACGCACGACCCCGTACGACCGCACGCCCCTGATCCGACCGAGCGGAGCCACGTGATGAGACTGCACCTGACGGTGGGCGCGACCCGGCCGGGCACCCGTGGCCGCAACGCCACGATCGCCGCGTTCGTCGTCCTCGCCGCCATGGTGCCCGCCGGGGCCGTCGTCGCGGCCGACCAGTCGGTCGACGTCTCGCTGCCCTACACCTGCACCCTGCCGTCCGGAGAAGTGGACGCGGCCGTGCGCGTCTCCGCGTCGCTGCCCGCCCGGGTCGAGGTGGGAGAGGCCATCCGGGCGACGGACGTGGAGACCTCCGTCGAACTGTCCGAGGAGGCGGTGAAGAAGCTCACCGAGAAGGAGGGCGGCGCCGTCTCGGCCGCCACCCGTCTCACGGTGGACGTGGCGCAGGGCGACTCCACCGCGCAAGCGCTGTGGCGCGGCTCCGCGAACCCGCAACCGGTTCCGGCGACCGGACCGCTGACGCTGACCACCACGGGGGACGTCCCCACGGTCACCGGTCAGGACGACGGCGACCTGACCTTCACCGCGGGGGCCCTCGGCGTGGACCTGGCGCTGACCGGGACCACGCCGGACAGCGACCCGGCGCCGCTCACCCTGGAATGCACGCCCGGCAAGGACGCCGCCGCTCTGCTGGCCACCGTCGGGGTCGGGGACGACCCGGGCGGACCGGACGGCTCACCGACCGCCTCGTCCACCGCCTCGCCCTCCGGCACGCCGGGCCGGGACGAGGGGACCACCGGGGACGGCCAGGACAAGGACGCCCCGGAGGTCGCGGACCGGCCGGCCGCCGAGGCCGACGCCCGCCCGGCGGCGCCACCGTGCAAGTACGACGACGGCTACCCCGCCGGTCCGATGTCGCTGAACGCCTACGTCGCCGGGTACGCCAACGTACGCAAGCAGAACGCCGCGGCGCTCATCCCGCCGTTCTGCACCATGCTCGAACAGGGATCGCCCGAGTTCGAGCCGTACCCGGACTGGAGCGGCGGCGTCATCCGCCAGCACTCCACCGGTGACCTGTACAACAACGGCCGCAAGGAGAGCATGCCGTTCAAGGCGACCTTCCTGACCTTCCGCTTCATGCCGGCCGAGGCGACGATGGTGCTGGAACAGGCCGGACCGCTGACGGTCGACTCGCTCGGTGCCACCGACTTCGTCTTCACCAGCACCGACACGTACATCCGGGTGCCGCTCGTGCTACGGGTGATCAAACTGGAGGTCGACGGCACGCCGCTGAACGTCGGCCCGACGTGCCGCACCAGCGGTTCGCTGAAGTCGCCCGAGCCCGACAGCGCCAAGTTCCCCGGGGACCATCTCGTCCTGCACGGGCGTGGCGAGCAGAACTCCGGTGAGCCGGCGACCGGTTACCAGCTGCTCTCCGGCGGACCGCTGACCGGGGAGGTCACCATCCCCGCCTTCCGCGGATGCAGCAACGCCGGAGAGAACCTCGACCGCCTCTTCACGGCAGCCGTCTCCGGATCCGGCAACTACATCAAGCAGATGCAGGGCCAGACCTGCTACGCCGTCGCCGAGGTGCCGAACCCCGACGAGTGCACCGAGGACCGCCAACCCCTGAAGGTCCCCGTACCCGAACGCTGAACCGCACCCGAACGCCGAACCGCACCCGAACGCTGAACCGCACCCGGACGCCGAACCGCACCCGAACCGTTCGACGACCCCCGCACCCACCCTCCCGTCACGAAAGGCACTTCATGACACGCCTGCGTCTCTCCGCCCGATCCGCCACCGTCGTCACCGCGCTGACCACCGCGGTCGGCGCCTTCGCCGCGGTCGGCACGGCCACCGCGGCCACCGCTCAGCTGAACGGCGAATGGGCACCCTTCACCCGGTGTCCCGTCGACGCCCCCGCACTGGTCGCCGCCGACGGCCTGGAGCGGACCCCGCAGTGCGTGGTGTCCTCCTCCGCCAGCGGTTCCATCAAGCTGGGCAACACCACCGTGACCACGGGCCGCACCAACCTGCAGATGGGCGTCGTCCAGAACTCCGACGGCAGCAGCACCGTGGTGGCACCGTCCGGCGGCGCGCTCATCGCCGACTCCGCGACCGTGCCCGGCGGACTGCTCGGCCTGATGTGCCCCAGCAACGTGCCCGCGGTCACGGCGATCTGCAACCAGCTCAGCAACTCGACCCTCAACAAGATCACGGCGACCGTGGAGTCCGTCGGGACGCCCTCCGACTTCAACCAGAGTGCCGGCGCCCTGACCGACCTGCCCATCGTCTCGATCCCGGTCCGCATCCACCTGGAGAACCCGTTCCTGGGCAGCAAGTGCTACATCGGCACGGCGTCCAAGCCGGTCGTGCTCCGCCCGAGCAACGTGAACTACCCCGACTTCTCGCTGACCTTCTTCGACGGGGCCGGCAACCTGAACGACGAGGGCGCGATGAGCCGCGTCAACCTCGTGGGTGCCACCCAGAAGGACAGCACGTTCGCCGTCCCCGGCGCCAGCGGCTGCGGACTCGGACTGTTCGGCCTGATCGACGCCGCGGTGAACCTGAAGACGGGCCTGCCGTCCGCCGCCGGCAAGAACAGCCTGACGCTCAACAACACCACGACGTCCCTCGCCGCCCTCGGAGCACCGGGCACCTTCGCACCGAACGCGGGCAGGGAACTCTCGAAGAACTGGCACAGCGCCGTCAGGTAATGGCCGTGTGGCGGCTGTTCTGAGCCACCTCGGCAGCACACAGTCGCCTCAGCAGACCAATCGGTGCCCAAAGTGTGTACGTGCTACGGAAGTTGAACTACTTTCAACTGTCGAGGACGTCATGCGTCCCTCGTCCGGCCCGGACGCCGAACCCGCCCGTTCGGGGCCTCGGTGTCCGTGCTGGCGATCTCCCCCGGGGCAAGCAGAGAGCGAGGGACCACGGATGCCTTCACCCGCACGTACACCGGAAGTCGGTGAGCCGCTCGACCCACTGCCCACCGGGTTCGCCGCCCTGATGCGACCGGAGTTACCCAGTCTCGTCAAGGAGATCTGGGCCGAGGTCACCCGCGCCTATCCGGTGTACGGCCGCCTCCTCGACGGACCGAACGCGGACACGGTCCGGCAGGGCGTGGAACAGGCCCTCACGGCGTTCGTCGACCGGGTCGCCGAACCCGGCAAGCCCTCCACGCTCCGTGACGCGCTGCTGCGCAGGTTCGGCCGGGTGGAGGCGTACGAGGGACGCGACCTGGAGTCCCTGCACGGCGCGTACCGGCTGGGAGCCCGCATCGCCCTGCGGCGCGCGCAGTCGGTGGGCCGCCAGTACAGCCTCTCGCCCACGCTCATCCTCGCCTTCGCCGACGCCCTCTTCGCCTACGTGGAGGAGCTGGCGGAGGTGACCCGCGAGGGATACAGCGAGGTGCAGGCCCGCGGCACCTCCGAAGTGACCATGCTGAGAAGGCAGTTGCTCCATCTGATTCTCGCGGCGCCGCCGCTGCCGCAGCCCACCGTCACGGACCTGTGCGAGGCCGCCGCGTGGCCCCTGCCGACCGAGTGCACCCTGGTCGTGTTCCGCTCGGCCGTGCCCGACCCCGTCGAGGCGGCCGGGCTCGACGGTGACGTGCTCACGGAACTCGACGCCCCGCATCCGCACCTGCTGGTCCCCGGTCCACTGACCCCCGATCGCCAGGCCATGCTCGGCCGGGCACTGAGCGGCACCCGTGCCGTCGTCGGTCTGACGCTGCCGACGGCACAGGCGGCCGACTCCTTCCGCTGGGCCCGCCGAGTCCTCCAGCTCATCGACGACGGCATCGTCCCCGACGCCCCCGTCGTCCGCTGCGAGGACCACCTCACCACCCTCTGGCTGCTCTCGGACCCGCCGTTGGTGCGCCAGGTCGCCGACCGCGAACTGGCCCCGCTGGCCGGTCTGCCGGCCAGCCGGCGCGAGCGGCTGGTGGAGACGCTCCGGGTGCACATCTCGACCCGGGCGCCGGCCGAACAGGTCGGTGACATGCTCGGGGTGCACGCCCAGACGGTCCGCTACCGTCTGCGCAGCCTCGACGCCCGCCTGGGCGACCGCCTCACCGACCCGGATCACCGCTTCGCACTGGAAGCGGCCCTGCGCTCGCTGCACCTCCAGGACGACGCGGGTACGTGCCCGTGACGCCGGCGGGCAACCACGCTCACAGCCGCTTGGCGCTGCGCAGCGTCTTGGCGTAGTAGCCGTTGCCGTCCAGCCGGGAGACCCCGCCGACGTCGCCGATGGTCGGGCCGTTGACCTCCTCGCGGCTGGAGACGAAGATCAGGTGGCCCTCGGTGTCGTAGCCGAGCACCAGGCCGACGTGGTCGAGCCGGTCCTTCGTGCGGGTGTCCAGTTTGAAGAAGACGAGGTCGCCGGGCTGGAGCTGGTCGATGGCGGACGGCCGGTCGTCGGCCGTCACCCCGGTCAGCGGGAGCACGTCGACGCCCTCGTCGGAGCGGGCCATGCCGTTGGCGGTGCGCGGCAGTCCGTCGCCGGAGGTGTCCGAGGACATCAGCGGGTAGCGGGTGCGGTAGCCGAGCACCATCCGTATGAATCCCGAGCAGTCCAGGGACTTGGCACGCAGGGGCTCGGGGGTGCCGGTCTGTCCGTCCCTGAAGGGGTAGGGCCGGCCGAGGTAGTCGTAGAAGTCGGACTGCTCCAGGCGCAGGTCGCCGCCCTCGGCGCCGGTGGTGTTGAGCGGTCCGAAGTTGGCGTCACCGGCGTAGGCGGTGCCCTGCCCGTCCTTCTTCTGCGGGGCGCCGGACACGTACTGGAAGGCGATGGCGAAGAGGTCGTCCTCCTTGCTGTCCCGGTACTCGGCGTACCAGTCGGTGAACCACTTCTCCTTCTCGGCCCCCTTCTTCCAGGACTTGGGCATCAGCCGCACCCAGTCCGTGGAGGAGACCTTGGAGGAGGTCGAGGCCGGTTCGGCGAAGGTGCGGGCCCGGCCGGTGAGTGTGGCCAGGCGCGCCCCGTCGGTGAACACCGCCCTGATCTGGCCGTCGGAGCCGCGCAGCACCGAGCGCGCGGGGTTCTCCAGCCGGGACCACTTGGCCTCGCCCTTGTCGTCGGAGGCGGAGCCGGAGGCCGCGCCGCCGTCCAGGACGCCGACGTTGCGCACATCCGTCACCCCGGGCACCTCCTGCTTGCGCAGTTCCAGGGTGAGGTAGCCGGAGGTCGCGACGAGCCCCAGCACCACCAGACCCGAGAGGACGGGCCGCGACTTCTTCTTCCCTGCCATCGGTTACTCCTCGGTCGTTCTGGGGCGGCTTGTCAGACGGTGGGCATGATGCCGAGCAGCAGCCCGGCGGCGACGACGATGTAGGCCATGAGCGAGACCGTGCCGGTCGCCAGTAGCGTGGCGCCCTTGGGCTGGCGCACCATCTGGTAGGCGATCAGGCCGGGCACGATGAAGCCGAGGGTCTGGTTGCCGTAGAGCAGCGGGAACTCCAGCGAGAGCAGGATCATCACCGTGCCCTGGAGCAGCACGCCGAGCAGCACCACCGAGGCGAACAGCCGCTTGCCGTAGAGGATCACGAGCCGCTGCATGATCTTGGTGCCGCCGTAGGTGAGGGCGGTGACGCCGACCACCATGGCCGCCCGCTGGACGTCCTCGATCAGCGTCAGGGCGAGCCAGCCCGGAGTGATCATGCCGCCGGGCGAGAGGTTGGTGGTGAGGTAGCACAGCAGCGAGAAGAACAGCCCTATCGCGATACCCAGGGCGGCCATCTCGGGGGTCAGTGCGGCGGTGGTCAACGGGGTCTCCGGGCGTCGTCGTGCGGCTCGTCGTAGGGCGGCGGCCAGGTCTGGGCGGATTCGTACGGCTGCTGCCGCGGCGCGTCGGCGTACTGCTCGTGGGGCTCGTAGCGCTCCTGTCGCGCGTACTGCTCCTGCTGTGCGTACTGCTGGTGGGGCTCGTACCGTTCCTGCTGCGCGTACTGCTCGTCGGGCTCGTACCGCTGCGGGTACGGCGGTGACGGCCGGGCCGGGATGCGGACCACCGGGATCTCCTGGGTCCGCGAAGCCTGGTAGCGCTCCTCGTACGCAGGGGGGTACGAGGCGAACGGGTCGAGGCGGGGCGACTGCGCCGGGGCCGCCGCGGCGACGGGGCCCGGCGTCTCCTCGTCCGCTTCGCTCTCGTCGGCGGGGAGTTCGGCGAGGTACTCCAGCAGCTCCTCGCCCTGGCCGTGGATGTTGCCGATGGCCACCAGGGAGGAGCCGTCGGACATGCGGCCGAGCAGGGCCGGCATGAACTCCTCGGCGGACCGCTTC
Organism: Streptomyces sp. NPDC005551; assembly: GCF_042871785.1. NCBI lineage: Bacteria > Bacillati > Actinomycetota > Actinomycetes > Kitasatosporales > Streptomycetaceae > Streptomyces > Streptomyces sp. NPDC005551. The sequence goes on from NZ_JBIAJE010000001.1 coordinate 342,535, forward strand.
TCGCCGCCCAGGTCGACCGCCCGGTCCCGCCACTCGGCGGGGATGGCGTCGATGGCGCTCTTCGCGGGGTGCCCGATGACGAAGACGTGGTCGGGCTGGAGATCGGGGATGATCTCGCCCATCTGCCCGTTGCGCTCCACGCGGTCGGGGCGGCAGTTGATCACTACGTTCAGGGGGCGCCGGATCGCGCCCAGGTCGAGCAGCTGGTTGATGTTCATCAGCGTCGACTCGGGGTCGTTGGCCGCGAAGACGTTGGCGAAGGCGAGCCGGTTGCCGCCCGAGGCCGCGTAGCGCTCCACGGAGAGCACGCCCGGGTCCGGCGGCGCGTCGTACATGCCCTGGAGGGCGACCTCGCGCCGCACGCCGAGCAGGTCGGCGACGACCAGGGCGATCGCCACGTTCTCCTTGAAGGTGAACCAGCTGAAGCCGCGCAGTTCCTCGTCGCTGACGGTCTCCGGGTCGGCGTAGACCAACTGGCAGTTCCGGGCGTCCGCCTCCTCCTGGAGGATGTGGAAGCGCTCCTTCTCGGCGGTGACGCAGATGCCGTCCTGGGGCATCGAGCGGCACAGTGACCGGGCCACGTCGTCCAGGGTGGGGCCCATCTCGGCGAGGTGGTCCTCACGGACGTTGCACAGCACGCCGATGGTGGAGCGGATCAGCTTGCTCTGGTTGACCTCCTGGAGGGCCGGCATCACGGCCATGCACTCGATGACGAGGGCGTCGGGCCGGTACGTGGCGGCCCGCCGGACGATGCCGATCTGCTCCACCACGTTGGCGATGCCGAACTTGCGGTAGACCGGCTCCTCGGTGGCGTCGGGGTGGATGAAGCGGGCCGCCGTCCCGGTCGTCTTGGCGACGGTGATCAGGTCACCGCCGCGCAGCGCGCCCGCGCAGAGCCGGGTGATGGAGGACTTGCCGCGGATGCCGTTGACGAGCACCCGCGAAGGGATGGTGTGCAGCGCGGCGTAGTGCCGACGCTGCTCCACGATGCCCGCGACGAACAGGAACAGACAGCCGATCAACAGGACGAAGTAGAGATAGAGCACGCTTGGTCACCTTCCTCCGGCGCCGGGCCGGGACTCGGCGGGCCGGCGCGCCTGGTTCTGCCGGCGGGCCTGCAACTGCTGGCGGATCAGTTCGAGGCTGCGGACGACGGCGCCGACCTCGTCCTGGTAGCGGGGGTAGTGCACGGTCTTGAGGTCGCCGTCGGCGAGCTTCTCGGCGTCCTGTGCGAGGGCCCGCAGGGGCCGTACGACGACGAGGTGGATCCAGCCCAGGCAGACCACGATCAGGGCGAGGCCGAGCAGACCCGCGAGCACGCTGCGGTCCTCGCGCTCGTAGGCGGTGATCTCGAAGTGGTCGGCGTTCTGCCAGCTCACGACGGTCCAGCCGAGGCCGGAGGCGACGCCGCCGCCGGTGAACGGCGCCGCGGCGGCCACGGTGACGGCGCCCCCGCCGCGGATGAGCAGACCGTTCTCCACGGGCCCGGCGCCCACCCGCACGTTGCCGGCGCGCACCAGGTCGGGCAGCGCGTCGTTCGGCAGCCCCTCGAAGGCGCGGAAACCGTCGCTGGCGGCGAGGGTCCGCACGTCGGCGTCCACGATCCGGACCTCGCCGAGGCCGGGCCGCTTCAGCAGCGAGTTGAGGAACTCCACCCGCACCTCGCCGACGAGGGTGGTGCCCTCGTGCTCCGGCACCGGCGCCCCGGTCTGGACGACGGGCTTCTTCCCACCCCTGCCGGAGACGCGGACGAGTGTCCGGTCCTTCTTCGCGCGCCACGCGTGGGGGCCGGCACCGGCCCGGGCGACGACGTCGCCGTCCTCACCGACGACATACAGCGCCTGGTAGCGGGTGTGCTCGCGCAGGGCGTCCTTCAGCACGGCCTCGGTGGCGGCGGGCTCGTCGATGTCGATCAGGTGTGCGGTGGAGACGAGGTCGGCCTGGGCCTCGTTCAGCGCCCGGCGGGCCCGGTCGGCGACCAGGTCGGTGCGGTCGCGCTGGTCGTTGACCATGGGGGCGGGGATGCTGACGGTCCCGTCCGTGCGGTTGAGCAGGAACCCCACGGGGACGCACCACAGCAGCAGGAGCACCGCCGTCAGCACCAGCGGTCCGCGCGCACCGCCCCGGAACCTGCCGGCCGGGCGGGCACCGGCGGCACCGTCCGGGGCGTGCGCGCCGCCGAGCTGGCCGCGGGTGCGCTCCAGCGCGGAGCCGATGCGGGCGGCCTCCCCCCAGCGGGGCACCGCGACGGGCCTGACCAGGTCGCCGCGGGCGAGACGGCGGGATTCCAGGAACAGTTTGAGCAGCGGACGCTGCACGGTCATCCACAGCACGGCGACCGCGAGCAGTCCGAGCAGCACCAGGGCGCCCGCCGCCAGCAGGCCGAAGAGCTGCCGGCTGCCCTCGGTGACGGTCTGCTGCTGGACCACGGGAAGCATGGCGACGACCGTCAGGCCGAGGCCGGCGGCGACACTCTCCCCGTCCTCCGGGTCGGACGCGGCGAGGGAGGCGTACCCGGCGGTCGCGACACGGCCGTTGTAGTCGTCGCCCAGCAGGGTTCCGCTGACGCCGGGATAGCCGCGGGAACCGGGCTCCCGCGCGCTGACGGGGTTCTGCTCGGTCGCCTCGGCGGCCCGGTCGGACAGCCGCGTCATCTGCTTCTGCAGGAAGGTGAGTTCCTCGCGCTCCGCGTCCGAGTTGAGTGCCTCGGACTGCTCGAAGCCGGCGGTGGCGAGGACCTCGCCGCCCCGCGCGACGACGGCCATGCTCCGGAACGGGCCCAGGTTGATGGAGGGCACCGAGAGGCTGTTGGAGGCGATCAGCAGTTGCTGCGCCCCCTTCTTCCCGCCCAGCACGGCCATCGTCATCAGGCGCACGTCGCCGGTCTCCAGGCGCACCATGCGCGGGGTGAGCGCCCGGTCACCGGTGAGGACGTCCTTGTCCAGCCAGCCGAGCGGGATGCGCTCCCCGCGGGCGGCGAGCACCTTGCCGCTCTCCAGGTCCAGCACCGTGGTGCCGGTCCACTTCTGGTACGCCTTGCTCAGGTCCGACAGGACGCGCTCGGGGTCCGCCGGCCTGCCCGTGCTCAGCGCGGTGGCGGTGCGTTCGAGGTCCGTGACCCGCTCGTCGATCGAGGCGCGCAGGGCGATGGCGCCGTCCTGGGCGAAGTACTGCTGCGAGGAGAGCACCGCCTTCGGCACGACCGGTTCCGCGTCCGGCCCCAGCACCTTGGCCGTGAGGGCCGCGAGGGCGAGGACCAGCACGCACAGCAGCGCGATCGGCGGCCGGATTCCGCCCAGCAGCGGCATGTCCGCGCGTCTGCGGCTGCGCCGCCGCCCTTTCGGCACGAGGGGCGCGGCAGGAGTCGATGTCACCGGTCTTCTTCCTTAGTCGCTGCGGGTGCTCAGCGCCCGAAGGAAGCACCGCCGTCGCGCGGCAGCATGACGCCGTCACAGAAAAGACTGATAAACGCCGACAAGGTTGTATCCGTCGGCGCACAGGGGTGTGTGGCCCTGGTCACCTTTCCGGCGAGGAGAGCCGCTTCAGGCCGTCACCGCCCGGCGCTCCCCGGTTGTAGAGGAAGCCGCGCGTGCGGTCCTCGGCCAGGCGGTAGCGGGCGATCCGGTCGTCGGACAGCCCCTCCGGGTTCTCCAGCGCCTGCTGGACGTCCACCACCCGCAGGTCCTCGACCGACCCCTCGGCCGCCTTCTCCCCGGCCTCGGTCTCGGGCGGGATGTCCACCAGCGTGGTGCGGTAGCGGGCGGAGACGTCCCAGCCGTCGGCGGTCTCGTGGAACTCGAACCAGCCGATGGCCCCCTCCTCGGTGAGACCGGTCGGCGAGGAGTGCCGGGCCACCTGGTTGCCGAGGCTGTAGGCGACCCACGTGCCGTTGACCTTCTGGATCGGCTGCACCACGTGGGAGTGGTGCCCGATCACCAGGTCGACCCCGGTCTCCTCGGTGATCCGCTCGGCCATGTCCAGCTGCGGGACGCTCGGTTCGTTGTAGTGCTCCAGGCCCCAGTGCAGGGAGAGGATCACCACCTCGGCGCCCTTGTCGCGGGCCCGCTTCTCGGCCTTCTTCACCTCACCCGTGCTGGAACGGTTGAAGGCCCAGCTCTCCTTCTCGGGTGTGGGGTTGAGGAAGGACTCCCAGGAGTAGGCGAGGTGGGCGACCTTGACGCCCTTGACGTCGCGGATGTTGATCTGCTCCGCTTCCTTCGGCGTCCGCGCCGACCCGGTGTGCCCGAGGCCCACCTCGTCCATGGCGTTCAGCGTGCGCCGTACCGCGGTCAGTCCGTGGTCGAAGGTGTGATTGGAGGCCGTCGAGCAGGTGTCGTACCCCACGTCCTTCAGGGTGGTCAGGATCTGCGGCGGAACCAGGAACTCCGGGTATCCCTCGAAGGGTCCCTTCGGCTTCCCGACCGGTGTCTCCATGTGACAGATCGCCAGGTCGGCCTTGCTGATCACGGGCTTCACCCCGGCGAGCAGCGGCCCGAAGTCCAGTCCGGCCTCTCCGTGCCCGCTCTCCTCGGCATCCTTGGCGGCCTGCTCGACCAGCTCGGGATGGATGAGGACATCCCCGGCGGCGGCGACGGTGAAACTGCGGCCGCCGGCCTTGGTGTGGGGCTGCGCGTCCTCGGAACCGCACGACACGGTCAGGCCGACGGCAGTCGCCAGTAACGCCAGCGAACGGCCCATACGGAGAGACTTACGGAATGTCACCGAGTCATATTTACATGAACCTCACAAGCGACCATCGGATTATGGTCACGGGACGGTCACACTTGCAGCGCGTTTTCGTCCGGATAGGTTTGCTTCTGGCTTTGGTGGGCTGCCAGGCCGACACGTCCCCGACCTCGGAAGATTCCATTCCGCGCGCCCGTGAACTGGTCGACCTGCGCAGCCGCATCGTCGAATACACGGCCGGGTTCCGCGCCGACGACCCCTACACTCCGCCCGGCGAGGCACAGCGCGCACGGCTTGCCAAGGCCGTCGGCAGCCTGTTGTCCGGCGACGCCCAGGAGGCCGAACGGCGGCTCGCCCCGCTCGGCCTCGGGCTCACCCGACTCACCGACACCGACTCCGGCCGCCGCTACGACGAGATCGCCGCCACCGGCACCGGCGCGAGCACCGGCTGGGGCCGCTTGTACCTGAACGCCGACTCCGCCGTCCGGTGGAACGCCCAGGTCCCGCACCCCGTCTCCGACCGCGACACCGAGGCCCTCGGCATCCGGCTCCTGGAGCAGAGTCCCGGCGGCGCCCTCGTCCTCGCCGGCACGCACCGCCGGGCCGGCGAGGACGCTGCCGCCGATGTGGCCCACCGCGAGGACAGCGCCTTCCACACGATCGTCGTCGAGCTGCAGAAGCGCGGGGTGCCCGGCGTGCAGCTGCACGGTTTCACCGACTCCTCCGACCGCCCCTACGACGCCGTCGTCTCCACCGGCGCCGTCGAGACCGCGCCCGCCGAAGTGGCCGCCATGGCCGACCGCATGGACGAGGACGGGCTGCGGGTCTGCCGGGCCTGGGAGGCGCGCTGCCCGCTGGAGGGCACGACCAACGTCCAGGGCCGTTCGGCGCAGCGCGAACACGCCGGCTTCGTCCACGTCGAGCTGGCCCGGCACGCCCGCGCGGACGACGGCCGCGACACCGAGGAGGCCGCCGAGGCCCTCGCCGGGCTGGTCACGGCGTGGAAGTCCGGTGAGCCCGACGGGAGGTGACGCATCAGCTGGGGTACGTGGCGATCGCCGGGCCACCGCTGCTCCCCCCGGTGTCACCTGCCAGGCCATCCGAAGAGGAACGGCGTGTGCCGCGTCCCGTCCGTGACCGCCTGCGCTTTGATCTGCGGACAGGCCCGCCGCCTCGCACGGCGTGCCGGCCCGGCAACGGATCGTCCACGGAGCGCTCGCCATGACGGAAGAAGAGTCCGGCACCCCCCACTGGCTGTTCGGCGACCATCTCGGCCCCCACTTCGCCGATCCGGCGCGGGGCGGGCCCGACCGGGACGCGCCCCTGGTGATGATCGAGTCCAGAGGTGTCTTCCGGCGGCGCCGCTTCCACCGCGCCAAGGCGCACCTGATCCTCTCGGCGATGCGCCATCGCGCCGCGGAACTCGGCGACCGCGTGCGGTACGTCAGGGCGGACACCTATCGCCAGGGCCTGCGCGAGGCGGTGGGGGACGGCTCGGTGACCGTGCACCACCCCACGTCCCACGCGGCCCTCACCTTCGTACGCGCGCTGCCCTCGGTACGCGTCCTGCCGGCCCGCGGCTTTCTCGTGGCGCACGAGGAGTTCAGGCTCTGGGCGGACGGCCGCGGCACGAAACACCTCCGCCAGGAGGACTTCTACCGATGGGTCCGTCAGACACACGATCTGCTGATGGAGGGCGACCGGCCCGTCGGCGGCCGCTGGAACCTGGACCATGACAACCGGCAGCCCCCGCCGCGCGGCCGCACCGGCCTGGGCGTTCCGGCGCCCTATCGGCCCCGGGAGGACGACATCGACGCCGAGGTGCGGTCCGATCTCGACCGCTGGTCGCGCGACGGGGACGTCGAGTTCGTCGGCGAGGACGGACCCCGCAGATTCCCCGCCACGCGCCGGGAAGCCCTCGCCGCGCTGCGCCGCTTCGTCCAGCACCGGCTGGCCACGTTCGGCGCGTACGAGGACGCGATCCTCGCCGGGGACCCGACGATGAGCCACAGCCTGCTCTCGTCCTCGCTCAACCTCGGGCTGCTGGACCCCGCGGAATGCGTCGGACAGGCGGAGGCGCGCTGGCGGTCGGGCGCCGTGCCGCTCAACAGCGCCGAGGGCTTCGTGCGGCAGATCGCCGGCTGGCGCGAGTTCGTCTGGCACGTCTACTGGTACTTCGGCGACCGGTACCGCGAGGGCAACGCCCTCGGCCACCACGAGCCCCTGCCCGGCTGGTTCACGGAGCTGTCCCCGGACGCGACCGACGCGAACTGCCTCACGCACGTCCTCCGGCAGGTCGGAGCGACCGGCTGGACGCACCACATCCCGCGCCTGATGATCCTGGGCAGTCATGCCCTGCAGCGGGGCTGGGACCCGCGGGCCGTCACCGACTGGTTCCACCGGAGCTTCGTCGACGGCTACGACTGGGTGATGGTCCCGAACGTCATCGGCATGTCGCAGTACGCGGACGGGGGCCGCATGACCACCAAGCCCTACACGTCCGGCGGAGCGTACATCGACCGCATGAGCGACTTCTGCGGACCCTGCCGGTACACACCGTCCGTCCGGGTCGGTGCGGACGCCTGCCCCTTCACCGCCGGGTACTGGAACCTCCTGCACCGCCACCGGGACCGCTTCGAACACAACGCGCGGATGACGCAGGCGGTGCGCGGCCTCGACCGCCTGCGCGACCTCGAAGAACTGCTGGAGCAGGAGCGGGGCCGTCGGGACTGAGACCGGCTCCCGGGCACGGTGACGCCGTCGGTCGCGCGGCCGGACGTCAGTCGCGCGGGCCGTAGAAGTCGTCGCAGAGTTCGAAGACGGGCTCGCCGCGGACCGGGTCCTCGGCGACCGTGAGGCGGACGCGGCCGCCCGGGCGGATCGCGATGAACGGGCCCTTCACGCGGCCGCGGACGGTGAAGCCCTCCGCCATCTCGATGAGGGACACGTTGCGCGCGGCGGGGGTGTTGCGGCGGACCACGGTCGTGCGGCGCACGATGCCCGCGCCCCGGCTGTGTTCGGTGTGCAGGTCGCTCGACGCGCAGACCGGACACAGCAGCCGGTGGAACATGGTGGTCCCGCACCAGCGGCACCGCTGGAAGGCGAGACGTTCCTCGCTCCGCGCGGCCCACACGGGGGCGCCGCTCTCCGCGGGGGCGGTGGCCTCGTTCTGGGGCGCATCGGCGTCCAGCACGTCCGCCGCGATCCCGATTCCCGGGTGGAACACGATGTCATCTCCCTGCGCTCGGCCGGAATCTGATGTGCTCGGATCGCCGTGCACGAGCGACAGGTTATGGCACTCAGTGCCAGTCGTAAAGGCACTCCGTACCCTCAATCCGTCCAGGCCGACTCGATCTCCTGGACCACCCGCCACATCGGGACCCCGCGCCGAGCCACGACGACCACCACGTCCCGGCCCTCCCGGCGGGTGCCCGGGTCGTCCGCGCCGAAGGTGCGCCGCACATGGCGCAGCGCCCGGTCCACCCGGGCGCCGGCGTCCCCCTCGCCGTCCGCCCGCAACCAGGACCGCAGCGCGTTGTTGTGGGCCGCGACCACCGCGGCCGCGATCACGTCGGCCTCCAGGGTTCCGTCGCGCCGCCCCGCGAAGCGGGTGCGCAGATGGTCCGCGAGGGCACGTTCGTAGCGCCAGACCACGGACAGCTCGTACGCGCGCAGTCCGGGCACCCGCCGGGTGAGCCGGTAGCGCTGCACGGAGAACGTCGGGTTCTCGGCGTACATCCGCAGCACGAGCCGGGCCGCGTCGCAGACCTGCTCGACCGGGTCCGCCGGGCCGGAGCCGGAGTTCAGGAACTCGGTCATCTCGGCGAGGCAGCGCTCGTGGTCCGGGAAGACCACGTCCTCCTTCGACGGGAAGTACCGGAAGAACGACCGCCGTCCCACCCCGGCCAGCGTCACGATGTCGTCGACCGTGGTCTGCTCGTAGCCGCGTTCGAGGAACAGCCGGAACGCCGCCGCGACCAGCGCGTCGCGCATCGGGGGTTTCGGGGCGCCCGTCCCGGCCGACGGGCTCCGGCGGGGAGTCTCACTCATGCGGGGAAACTAGCATCGGCGATCACATATGACACTCAGTGCCGCCCCTGGAGGGGACTGAGTGTCATATCGGTGGGCGTCCCCGGCGGGCTCGGCCCTCGTCCCCGGCGTCAGCCGCCGTCGGCGGGGCGCACCGCCCACCGCTGCTCGACCCTGGCCAGCCGCCAGTAGGCGAGCGCGGCGGCCCACACGACCACGAACAGACCGACGATGATGAAGCCCACGTTGTCGAGGTCGAGCCCGGCGATCCAGCCCGTGACCGCGTCCCGCAGGTCGAGCCGGTCGTGCAGGACGCCGACCAGTTCGATCGTGCCGATCAGGAACGCCACCGCGATCGACAGGCCGGTGATGGTGAGGTTGTAGAACACCTTGCGCACGGGGTTCGAGAAGGCCCACTGGTAGGCGAAGTTCATGAACGTGCCGTCGAGCGTGTCGAACAGGCTCATGCCCGCGGCGAACAGCAGCGGCAGGCACAGGATCGCGTACCAGGGCAGCCCCGCCGCGGCGCCGCTGCCCGCCATCACCATCAGCGTGACCTCCGTCGCGGTGTCGAAGCCGAGGCCGAAGAGGAAGCCCAGCGGGAACATCTGCCCCGGGCGGCTGATGGACTTGGTGAACCGGCCGAGGATCCGGTTCATGAATCCCCGTGAGTCCAGGTGTCCTTCGAGTTCCTTCTCGTCGTACGTCCCGGCCCGCATCGCGCGAAAGACCCGCAGGATGCCCATGAGGGCCACGAGGTTGAGCGCGGCGATGAGGTAGAGGAACACGCCCGAGACGGTCGTACCCATGACGCCGAGCACCTGGTGCGTGCTCGACCCCTCGTTCATGATCCGGCCGGCCACCTGGGTGCCGCCCGCGATGAGCGCCGCGAGCAGGACCACCACGCTGGAGTGGCCGAGCGCGAACCAGAACCCCACCGACACCGGCCGCTTGCCGTCGGCCATCAGCTTGCGCGTCGTGTTGTCGATGGCCGCTATGTGGTCGGCGTCGAAGGCGTGCCGCATGCCGAGCGTGTACGCGGTGACGCCGAGGCCGATGCCGAACGCCTTCGAACCGACCTCGTAGTGCGCCGGCACGACCAGCAGGAAGAGCACGCCGAACGCGACGACGTGCAGGGCGGCGATCACCGCCAGCAGGCCGGCGGTACGGACGGTGTCCTCGCGTCGCCATTGGAAGGCGGCGGGCCCGGTGGGCAGGGTCATGCGGTCACGCTCCAGCACCTCGTGGATCACTTCGTGAGATGCCGTGGCCGGTCTCCTGGCTCGCGGGTACCTCCCGCACGAGCCGAAGCCGGGCGTGGCGGAGGGTCGACGCGCCCGCCCCTGCCTTCCCGGCCGTCCGGCCAGTGGCGCCGCCCTGGAGCGGCACGGGACGGGAACTCCCCGATCACAGTGGCGAGGGCCGCTCCGGACTGAGCCCCTGAAAGGCTGTCACCGGTCTTCCCGAACACCACGGCCCGCCAACCTTAGGTGCCGCCCGTCAACCGCTGCAAGCCTGCACGGTTGCGCAGGTATCGAAGATCACAGTGCCGCCTGGAAGAATGCCGTCATGCATCTCGTCCCCGCCGACCGTGCCGACCGGCGCACCATCGACGGCCACCGGGTCTGCGACGCCGTCGCCGCCATCGGCGAGCCCGCGGCCGTACGCGCCTGGGCCGACCGCTTCTCGCTGCTCGCCGACCCCGGCAGGCTGGCGCTCCTGCTGGCGCTGCACCGGGCCGGGCCCCTGGCGGTGTCCGACCTGGCGATCGCGACCGGCATGAACGACCCCGCCGTCTCGCAGGCCTTGCGCCTGCTGCGGACGGCCGAGGTCGTCGTCGGCGAGCGGGAGGGACGCGTCGTGCGCTACCGCCTGATCGACGGGCCGGTTGCCGCGCTGCTGGCGCACTGCGGTACGGGTATCGCCTGATTCCGGACGTGTTTCCGCGAGCCGTACCGCAAGGAGAGCTGTCGCGGACCGTGTCGCTGTTCGGCCGAACGGGTGACCATGGGTAAGAATTGCCTGGTGCAGACAACCATGGCGAGCCAGGGCGGGGATGGCCAGTGAACAGCCACGACGTCACCGATGAACAGTGGGAAGGGCTCGCCCAGGTCGTTCCGTTGCGCGGCCGGGACGCGTGGCCGTCGGCCGTCGGCCACCGGTCGGTACCCGAAGCCCCGACCGAGGCGCGGCGCCGCTTCGTGGTCCTGCGGGTCAACGTGTTCGCGGACGCCCGTGAGGTCGCCGAAACGCTGATGGGCGGCACCCCCGTGCTCCTCGACCTGACGGGCGCGGAGACCGATGTCGCCAAGCGGGTACTGGACTTCAGCACGGGTGTGGTCTTCGGCCTGGCGAGCGGGATGCACCGGGTCGACCGGAACGTGTTCCTGCTGACGCCGCCCGGTACCGAGGTGCAGGGGCTGATGGAGAGCGCGGGGGTCCCCGGGCTGTGACCGGGGGGTGACGTCCCCGGGGTGGCCGGCGCCCCCGGGGGTCGCCATCAACGGGCGTGATCCCTCGAACGAAGGAAGACCGCCCGGCCGGAACGGTTCGCCTGGCGGCGGAGTCCTACCGTCCGGATATGACCGCGTCACCTGTGCCGCCGATGCCGGCCCCGTCACCCTTGCCGCCCTTGCCGCCCTTACAGTCCCCGCCGTCCGGGCCGTCCGCTGAGCACCGGACGTCCGCCGGACACAGCACGGATGCCGGACACCGCACGTCCGGCGGACACCCCACGGATGTCGGGGAACACCCGGAAGCCGGGGTGCGCCCGGGTGTTGGGGTCCGCCCGGAGGCCGGGGCGCGTCCGGACACCCGGGCGCGTCCGGAAGCCAGGGTGCTTCCGGGCGTCGGGGCCGGCCCGGATACCGGGGTTCGCTCGGAGGCCCGGGTCCGCCCGGACACCGGCGCGCGCCCAGGCACCGGCGTATGTCCGGACCGGCCCTCCGGCACGGAACCGGACGCGTGGGAGCGTGCTGCCGAGCCTGCGAGGCGGGAGCGGGTCCCCGAACCGCGTGCCGCGGCCCCCGGGATCCTCGCAGCGCCCCCGGCGGCGCCGGATGTTCCCGAGACGGCACCGGCCGCACCGAGCACCCCGCACACGCGGCCGGACCGGCCGAGCATCACCCGCCTACGGCTCTCCGCCTTCGCCGGACACCGCGGCGCCGCCTTCGCGCTCGGGCCGCTCACGCTCTTCGCGGGCCCCAGCGGCAGCGGCAAGTCCACGGCGCTGCGGGCGTACGAGGCACTGGCGCGGCTCGGCGGCGGGGCCGAACTGGGCGAGGTGTTCCCGGACCCGGCGGCCTGCGTTCCCGAAGGGGCCCGCCCGGACGCCCAGCGGCGGCGCGGTTTCCGTATCGGCTGTACGGCGGACGGTCCCGAGGGCCCCGTCCGGCTCGACCTCGCCGTACAGGCCGAACCCGAACTGCGCATCGTCGGCGAACGGCTGACGGCGGGCGGCCTCGTCCTGCTGGAGACGGCGCTGCGGGATCCGAGCCGCTCCGTCGTCCAGGCGGCCTGGCACACGGCGGGCGCGTCCCCGGTCACCCGGGGCCCGCTCCCCGACGACCGCCTCGGTACCGCGCTGCTGCCCCTGCGGGTCGCGGGCAAGACCGACGGCCAGCGCCAAGTGCTCGCCGCCGCCGAGCAGATGGTGATCGCCCTGCGCTCCGTCTTCGCCTGCGACCCGCAACCCCCGTCCATGCGCGCCCCCGTGCCGGCCGGCGGCGGGCGCCTGCTGCGCGGCTGTGACAACGTCGCCGACGTGCTCTGGCGGACCAGGACGGAGTGCGCACGGCGCCACGGGCTGCTGGTGGCCGCGGTCCGGGCCGGCTGCGCGGGCCCGGTCGCCGAGCTGCTCGCCGAGCCGCTGCCCGGCGGCGGGGTCCGCGGCCTGCTCGACCGGGGCGACGGCCGCCGCACGCACCTGGGACTGCTGGGGGACGGCGAGTTGAGGTATCTCGCGCTGGCCCTGGTGCTGCTCACCGGACCCGGGGTGCTGGAGGTGGACACCGCCGGCGAGGTCCCGGCGGCGCTGCAGACGCTGACGGTGCTGGCCGACGGCTTCGACCGTTCGCTCGATCCCCGGCAGGCCGGGGAACTCCTGCGCCTCGCGGCGCGGATGTGCGAGAGGGGACACATCCGGCTGGTGGGGGCCGTGAGCGACGCGTCGGGGGCCGCGGAGGTGGCCGGGGCCACGGTGGTAGACCTGGGGGCGTGACGGAACTGGACGTGTCGTACTTGCAGCGCCGGCTGGCCGGGTTCGCGGCCGCGCGGAACTGGCAGCCCTACCACACCCCCAAGAACCTGGCCGCCGCGCTCAGCGTGGAGGCGTCCGAACTGGTCGAGATCTTCCAGTGGCTGACGCCGGAGGAGTCGGCCCGGGTGATGGACGACCCGGACACCGCGCACCGCGTGCGGGACGAAGTCGCCGACGTGCTCGCCTATCTGCTCCAGTTGTGCACGGTGCTCGACGTGGATCCGCTCGCGGCACTCGACGCGAAGATCGACCGCAACGAACGGAGGTTCCCGCCTCCGGAGGGCGCCTGACCGGCTCTCGGGCCTGCACGCCTCACGCCGTCAATCACTCTCAGTAGTCGTCAAGTTGTCCACAGTCGATTCTGTGTCCACAGATTTCGGGCTACCTCTGGCTTTTCGTCCCGCCTGCCCTCACTCTGGGTAGTGGACGGTGGAGTTCGGGCAGACGTGCGAGAGCGCGTCGGACAGACGGGGGCAGCGCATGGATGCGATGCGGCTCATCGTGACGAGCAGGCGTGCCCTGGCGGGAAGCGGCGAGGTGCCGGAGATCATGAGGGAGGTGTGGCAGGCGCAGGCCCTGGCGCAGGCGATCGGCAGTCGCCTCGCAGTGTCCGGTCCCCCGGAATTACGCGGTGAGGCCCTGGGGCTCACGGAGTTGGCGGGCAGAGGCTGCGGCGTCCTGGACGCGCCGTCGCTCGGCGTGGGTGACCTGCGGGCCGCCCGGCTCACCGACCTGGGCGATGCCCGGCAGACCCTGCTCGATCTCGGGTGTCTGCTCGGCGAAGTGGGCATCGCGCTCGTCGGCATCGCGTGCGCGGCCGACGACGAGGGGACGTACTGGCAGTGCATGGAGGCGATCGACGCGGCGGACGAGTCCCGTGACCGGGTGCTGGAGATGCTGCGGCGCCTCGCGGTCCGGGAGGAGGAGATGGTGGAGCGGGACCGCGCGGCGGGATGAGGGGACGGTGCGGCCTGCCGGGTCCGGGGGGGCGAGAGGTCTCCCCGGATCGTGGCCCCGGCAGGCGGGCCGCCGGGAGCCAGGCGCCGGTGACGGGTGCCCGGCGGTCCCGCTCCGCCCGAGCCGACGATCACCGGCGAACCGGGTCGCTGTCACGGAGCCGCGCCGCAACCGGGCAGACGGGTTCTCACCCGGCAGGGGGGCGGGCGCGGCCGACGGGAGGCGGTGAGGTCGGCCCCCCGTCCGACCGTGCAGGATGGAGGCATGGATCTGCGCATCTTCACCGAGCCCCAGCAGGGCGCCACCTACGACACGCTTCTCACTGTCGCCAAGGCCACCGAAGACCTCGGCTTCGACGCCTTCTTCCGCTCCGACCACTACCTCCGCATGGGCGAGGGCGACGGGCTGCCCGGACCGACCGACGCCTGGATCACCCTGGCCGGGCTCGCCCGTGAGACCAAGCGCATCCGGCTCGGCACGCTCATGACCGCCGGCACCTTCCGGTTGCCGGGCGTACTGGCCATCCAGGTCGCGCAGGTCGACCAGATGTCGGGCGGCCGGGTCGAACTGGGCCTGGGAGCGGGCTGGTTCGAGGAGGAGCACAAGGCGTACGGCATTCCGTTCCCGAAGGAGAAGTTCGCCCGCCTCGAGGAGCAGCTGGCGATCGTCACGGGGCTGTGGGCGACGGAGGCCGGAGCGACCTTCGATCACCACGGCACGTACTACGACCTCACCGGCTCGCCCGCGCTGCCCAAGCCGGCACAGGCGAAGATCCCCGTGCTGATCGGCGGCCACGGCGCGACCCGCACGCCGCGGCTCGCCGCGCAGTACGCGGACGAGTTCAACATCCCGTTCGCGTCCGTCGAGGACAGTGAGCGCCAGTTCGGCCGGGTGCGTGCCGCGGCGGAGCGGGCCGGACGCGAAGCCGGTGACCTGGTGTACTCCAACGCGCTGGTGGCCTGTGTCGGCAAGGACGACCGGGAAGTGGCGCGCCGCGCCGCCGCGATCGGCCGCGACGTGGACGAGCTGAAGGCCAACGGGCTGGCCGGCTCTCCGGCCGAGGTCGTCGACAGGATCGGCCGGTACGCGGAGATCGGCGCCGGGCGCATCTACCTCCAGATCCTCGACCTCGGCGACCTGGACCATCTCGACCTGATCTCGGCGCGGGTGCAGTCGCAGCTGACGTGACGGCCCCGGCTCGGCGGGGGCGCCCGTCCGGCGCCGGCTGTCCGCCCCGGTGAAGCGGACATACAGGGACATGGCGCGAGGGCCGGCCGAGTGCCGAACTGGATGCATGCCCGTGGCGGAGCGGTTCCATCCACGCTCCGCTCACGTTGGCCGAAGTGCGCCGACGGGGCCGCGGACGCGGGTAGAGGGCGGGGCGTTGTCGGCCGATGGGAAGGTGACGGACCGCGCTTTTCCGTAGGTGCCTGCCCCCGGGGCAATTGCCTGGTGGGCAGGCCTGGTTGAAGGAGGCTTGCAGTCCGCTTCCGCTTGTGTCACTTGGCTCTCGTTACTGTCCGTTCGTGACCAAGTTGCGTGCCACATCGCACATTTCAGCTCGGTT
This sequence comes from Streptomyces sp. NPDC005551, assembly GCF_042871785.1. Lineage (NCBI taxonomy): Bacteria > Bacillati > Actinomycetota > Actinomycetes > Kitasatosporales > Streptomycetaceae > Streptomyces > Streptomyces sp. NPDC005551. The sequence goes on from NZ_JBIAJE010000001.1 coordinate 358,032, forward strand.
CACAAGACGCAGAGTTTGAGTCAAAGACGGCTGGCGATCTTGGCCGAGATGGATCGACAAGACGACAATCCTACAGACGGTCTGCCTGGAGGCGGAGAACCACTGCCGAAGGACGTCCCTCCACACCCGAACGGTCGTGGGGGCAGCGCGGAGGAGGGGTTGTGCAGCGGTACTTCACCACGAGATGGCACGAGGATCTGCGGCAGCGGGTACGCGAGTTCGCCGAACGCGAGGTGCGGCCCCGCATACCCGAGATGGAGGCGTCCCGGACCGTGGCGCACGAGGTGTCCCGGCTCATCGCCCGGCAGGGCTGGATCGGCGTCACCGTCGACCGGTCGTACGGCGGCATGGGGGCCGGCCACCTGGCCAAGACGATCATCATCGAGGAACTCGCCCGGGTCAGCGGGGCGATGGGTGCCATGGTGCAGGCGTCCCAGCTCGGCGTCGCGAAGGTCATCCACTATGGCAACGATGTCCAGAAGGCCACCTGGCTGCCGCGCATCGCCGCCGGCGACTGCCTGCCGACCATCGCGACCACCGAGGAGGAGTCCGGCGGCCACGTCCTCGCCATCCGTACCACCGCGGTGCGTGACGGCGACGACTACATCCTCAACGGGCACAAGGTCTTCGTCGGCAACTCCCACGTCGGAGACCTGCACGGAGTGATCGTCCGCACCGGTGAGGGGTCGCGGGGACTGTCCGCGTTCCTCGTCGAGGCGGACCGCCCCGGCTTCTCGCTCGCCGGACAGCAGCCCGCCATGGGACTGCACGGCTTCAGCTTCGGCAAGCTCATCTTCGACAACTGCCGGGTCCCCGCGGCGAATCTGCTCGGCAGGGAGGGCGACGGGCTCGCGGTCGCCTACTCGTCGAGCGTGCTCTACGGCCGCCCCAACCTGACCGCCGTCTCCCTGGGCATCCACCAGGCCGTCCTGGAGGAGACCACCGCCCTGTGCATCGAGCGCGAGCGGTACGGCGCGTCGCTCGGCGCGCTCAACAACATCAAGCTCAAGCTGGGCCGGATGCAGCACCGGCTGATGACCGCGCGGCTGGCCGCCTACCACGCCGTACACCAGCTGGACCGGGGCAGATCCTGCGACGCGGAGCTGATGAACGCGAAATACCTGAACGTCGAATCCGCCATCGAGTCGGCCAGGGACGGCATGGAGATCCACGCCGCGAGCGGACTGTTCACCGACCGGCCCATCGAGCGGTACCTGCGCGACGCCCACCACATCTACGCCCCCGCGGGCACCTCCGACATCCAGCTCCTGCGCCTCGGCGAGGTGGCGCTCGGCACGGCGAAGGGCGAGTGGTCGGAGCGGCTGGCCGACGTGGTGCGGCTCGGTCCGACGGACCACCTGGAAGAGGGCGACCGGCTGGAGACGGCCGGGGTGTGAGAACGCGGGGAGCCACGGACACAGCGTCGTGCCCGCGGCTCCCGTCCCTGATCCCGCGCCGGGTCCGCCGGCCGCCGGGAACGGCGCTCAGTGCCCGCCCTGCTGCTCCTCCATCCGACGGAGCATGTCGACCATCGCCTGCGCGTTCGCCTTGATGATCTCCAGGCCCTCCCGCCCCCACGGGCGGGTCTCCGGGGCGATGACGCAGATCGTGCCGAGGGCCATTCCCGAGTTCCAGTCGATCAGCGGCGCGCCCAGGTAGGAGCGGATGCCGATCTCGTCGACGACGGGATTCCCGGCGAACCTCGGGTAGTCGCAGACGTCTTCGAGGACCAGGGCCTTGCGGCGCACGACGACGTGCGGGCACCAGCCGTGGTCGCGCGCCATCACGCGGCTCGTGCTGGCCTGCTGCGGCTCCAGCTCGACCCCGGGCTGGCCGTCGGCGGGCGTGTAGAGACCGGCGAAGAACTGGCGGTTCTCGTCGATGAAGTTGACCATCGCGTACGGGGCGTTGAGGGTCCGGGCCAGATTGCGGGCGAACTCGTCGAACTCGGGGACGGGGGCGTTCCCGATGCCGAGCTCGCGCAGCCGGGCCACCCGGGCCGGGGCGTCCTTGTCCTCGGGCGTCACCAGCATCTGGCCGGTCGGGTCGTACTGCGTGTAGGGAACAGGCGCGGACATGCAGGCTCCATTCGGGGGCGCTGAGCGTGCGTCAGTGCAGCGGGGTGGGCTCCGCGGCCGACATGCCGGGAGCCGGGGTGAGCAGGTGCTCCACGAGTGCGATCAGCACCCGGGTGCCGGAATTGCACTGCCGGGCGTCGCACATCACCACGGGGATGTGGGGCTTGAGGTCGAGGGCGGCGCGGACCTCGTCGGGGTCGTAGAGATAGGCACCGTCGAACTCGTTGACGGCGACGACGAAGGAGATGCCGCGCCGCTCGAAGAAGTCGACGGCGGCGAAGCAGTCCTGGAGGCGGCGGGTGTCCGCGAGGACCACGGCTCCCAGCGCCCCGTTGGACAGTTCGTCCCACATGAACCAGAACCGTTCCTGCCCCGGCGTGCCGAAGAGGTACAGGACCTGGTCCGGGCTGAGCGTGATGCGGCCGAAGTCCATCGCCACGGTGGTGGTCGTCTTGTCCTCGACGCCCACCAGGCTGTCCGTGCGGGCGCTGACCTGGGTCAGCAGTTCCTCGGTGCTCAGCGGCGCGATCTCGCTGACCGCTCCGACGAAGGTGGTCTTGCCGACCCCGAATCCTCCGGCGATGAGGATCTTGAGGGCGGTGGGGAAGGGGTCAGAGCCGCTTGCGTAGGCCATGCAGCACCGCCTCCAGGAGGTTTCGGTCGGTCGGGGAGGCCGCCTCGATGGGGCGGGGCGCCCGCGTCGTGAGCGCCTTGTGCGAGACGAGGTCGGACAACAGGACTTTGGTGATGACGGCCGGCAGCCGCATGTGGGCGGCGACCTCCGCCACCGACAGTGGGTGGCCGCCGCACAGGCTGAGGACCTGGTCGTAGTCGGGGCCGAGGTAGGTGCTCGGCCTCGTGCCGGTGGCCATGACGAGGGTCAGCAGGTCGAAGTGGGCGGTGGGACGGGTGCGCCCGTTGCTGACGGCGTACGGCCGGACTAATCGTCCGGCCTCGTCGTCCAGCCACGAGTCGTCCTTCGCGTCCGACATGCCTATCGCCCCGCATCACGCGGCACGTGGGTTCCCTGCTGCCGCGGAGCCGTGACGAGGTAGGGCCGGACGCTCTTGACCAGCATGGCCATCTCGTAGCCGAGCACCGCGGCGTCGGCCTCGCGGCGGGCCAGGACGGCCAGGACGGCGCCGGAGCCCGCCGAGGACACGAAGAGCAGGGAGGTGTTCAGCTCCACCACCACCTGGCGCACCTCGCCGCCACCGTCGAAGCGGTGGCCGGCGCCGCGGCCGAGCGAGTACAGACCCGAGGCCACGGCGGCCATGTGGTCGGCCTCGTCGGCGTCGAGCCCGTACACGGCCTTCTTCAGCCCGTCGGAGGACAGCAGCAGTGCGCTGCGGGTGTGGGGGACCTTCTCGACGAGGCCCTGCAGGAGCCAGTCGAGATTCTGGTTCGAGCTGGTACGGGTGTCGCTCACCATGGTGGTGCTCTTTCTCCTTGGGGGGTGAGTACGGAGCCTGCTAGCGAGAGTGGTCAGCGGGGTCCTCGTCCGACACGGCGTCGGCGAGGCTGACCCCTCTCTGGAACGCGGCCATCAGTCCCGGATCGTGTTCGCCTTCCGGCATGCCCCCCGACATGCGTGCGGTGGGCGCGTCCCGGAGCTCTGGGGCCAGGTGCTCCTGCGCTCGGCGCTGCGGCAGCGCCGGCCGCCCGGAGCGGCGGTCGTCGCTGTCGTACGGGCCTGGTACGTGGGGTGACGGACTGTGCGGTGCGTGCTGCTGCGGAACGTACGGCTGCGGGGCGGCGCCGTAGTGCCGCTGCGGGGTGTACGTGGCCTGCGGGGGCGCGGCCGCCGGCTGCTGCGCGGGACGCTGCGGCAGCTGGGTCCGGGTCATCGGCTGCGCGGTGTCCAGCGGCGGAGGTGTGTACCGCGCCTCGGGGGCCGCCTGAACGGCGTGGGGCTGCTGCGGGGCGGCGTGGACCGGCCGGGCCGCCTCGTGCGCCGCCTGGTGCGGCGCCGGGGGAGAGTCGTCGCCGATGAGGCCGACCGGCAGGACCAGGATCGCCTGGACGCCGCCGTAGATGTTGCCCTGGATCCGCACCACGATGCCGTGGCGGCGGGCCAGCGCGGACACCACGTACAGGCCGATGCGGCCGTCCGCGAGCAGCTTGCTGATGTCGATGCGGTCCGGGTTCGCCAGCAGGGCGTTGATCCGGTCCTGCTCCTCCTGCGACATGCCGAGGCCGCGGTCCTCGACCTCCACGGCGATGCCCGCGGTCACGCGCTGGGCGCGCAGCAGCACCTGGGTGCTCGGGTCGGAGAAGGCGGTGGCGTTCTCGACGAGTTCCGCGAGGAGGTGGATGACGTCGGCGACGGCGTGACCGCGCAGGGAGCCCTCGAGCGGCGGGACGAGCTTGACCCGGGAGTAGTGCTCGACCTCGGCGATCGAGGACCGCAGCACCTCCATCATCTTGACCGGCTTGGTCCACTGGCGGCGGGACACCGAGCCGCCGAGGACCGCCACGTTCTCCGCGTGCCGGCGGATACGGGTCGCGAGGTGGTCGACCTGGAAGAGGCCCTTGAGGAGTTCGGGGTCCTCGACCTCGTTCTCCAGGTTGTCGAGCATGTTGATCTGGCGGTGGACGAGGCTCTGCAGCCGGCGGGCCAGGTTGACGAAGACCTCGACCCGTTCTTCGCTGTCCGAGGGCGTCCCGTTCTGCGCGGCCTGCGCGATGGCGGCCCGGGTGTGCCACACGCTGACCGTCAGGTCGTGGGCGAGCCGGCCGACGGGATCGTGCACGTCGGCCGGCGGGACCGGCTCCTCGAAGTGCGGAAGCTCCACCTGCTCGCCCGACGCCAGCCGGCGTGCCATCTCCTGCACCTCGGCAAGATGCTGTCCCACCTGGCGGCGCAGCGCGGACGCGTGGTGCTCGGCGATCAGACGGGCGTCGGTGGAGCCGTCCCGTGCGGAGCGCCGGGCGTAGGCGGCGCCGGCCCGCGCGGCGAGGACCAGGACACCGCAGCCCAGTACGGCGGCACCGGCGAGTACGCCCCAGGTGGCGGCGTCGGCCGCGCCGGACTGGGCGAGCAGCACATAGCCGGTCGTGGCCCCGGCGAGCAGCGCCATGAGGGCCGCGGGCAGCACCGCGAGGCGGACGGCGCGGGAGCGGGCCGAGGAGTCGGTGTCCCCGCCCTGAGCGGGGGGCCTGCCGTGCCTGTTTCGTGCCGGACTCGCAGCGGTCGTCCGACCGGAATCCGAGCGCACTGCATAGGCCGGGGATTCAGACATGGGAGTCCTCTCGGTCGGCGCGGGGGTACACAGCTGTACGCCGTCGCCAACCGTCAACTCGGGTACGCGGACAGGCAGTTAATAGCACCGCCACCCTACGCCACTGTCATCAATGCACCGTACGCGCACGAGGGTGCAAAACATCGCGAACCGGCTGCTTAAACCCCCGGAAAGAAGGAGCGTTGATGCACCAGGGATGACACCGGCCTATGCCCGAGGTGTGTCTACGGCGCCAATAGACACATTTGCGACGAGCGGCACCATGCCGGTGGTGAAGCGGACCCCCGGGGCGAAAAATCCCGGAGGGTACCCCGGGCCCTCGCTGTAAGTTGTGCGGGCGCGCCGGGAAACCGTGATCGACGGCGCGCTCTCCCATTGCGGCGGCTCGACGCGGCCCGCGCAGGTGCACCGGCCGTGCACGGCGACGGCCGATCCGACGGGTACGCGGCACGAACGACGTTTCGAGGCCACCACCGTGTTCCTGACGATCAGTACCACCGGCACCGCAGAGCGCCCCGCCACCGACCTCGGCTTCCTGCTGCACAAGCACCCCGACAAGGCGCAGGCGTTCTCCACCTCCTACGGCAAGGCGCACGTCCTCTACCCCGAGGCGTCCGCCGAGCGGTGCACGGCCGCGCTGCTGCTGGAGGTGGACACGGTGGCGCTGGTCCGGCGCGGCAAGGGCAAGGGCCGCGGCGGCGCCCCCGACGCCGCGCTCGCGCAGTACGTCAACGACCGTCCCTACGCGGCGTCCTCGCTGCTCGCCGTCGCGCTCAGCACTGTGTTCGCCAGCGCCATGAAGGGGCAGTGCAACGCCCGGCCCGACCTGCCGGCGCGGCCGCTGCCCCTGCGGATCGAGGTGCCCGCACTGCCCGCCCGGGGCGGCGCGGACCTCGTACGCAAGCTCTTCGAACCGCTCGGCTGGACGGTCACCGTCGAAGCGGTGCCGCTGGACGTCCGGTTCCCCGCCTGGGGCGACTCCCGCTACGTACGCCTCGTGCTGGAGTCCGCCGAGACCGGACCGACGCTGGCCGAGGCGCTGCGCCACCTCTACGTGCTGCTTCCGGTGCTCGACGACGCCAAGCACTACTGGGTGGCGTCCGACGAGGTCGACAAGCTGCTGAGGGCCGGCGAGGGCTGGCTCCCGGACCACCCCGAGCAGCAGCTGATCACCAGCCGGTACCTCTCGCGGCGCTGGTCGCTGACGCGGGAGGCCATGGAGCGGCTGGAGCTCGTACGGCTGGCCGAGGCCGACGACAGCGCGGTCGAGGAGATCGACAACGCGGTCGGGGACCAGCCGGACACGGACGGCTCTCCCGGCCCGGGTGATTCCGCCGACGGCCCGTCCGGCACGGGCGGTTCGGCCGATGTCCCGGGGGCGGGTACCGGCGGCGGGTCGGGTGGCACCGGGGAGGCGGTGGGCGCCGAAGCCGGCGCCTCTACAGGCGCCGATGTCTCGGTCTCCGTCTCCGCCTCCGCCTCCGCCGAGGCCGAGACGGAGACCGGCACAGGGGCCAAGTCCGTGCCGCTCGCCATGCTGCGCCGTGAGGCGATCCTCGCCGCGCTGCACGCCTCCGGTGCCGGACGCGTCCTCGATCTCGGCTGCGGGCAGGGCCAGTTGGTGCAGGCGCTGCTCAAGGACCCGCGGTACACGGAGATCGTCGGGGTCGACGTGTCGATGCGGGCGCTCACCATCGCCGCGCGCCGGCTCAAGCTGGAGCGCCTGGGAGAGCGCCAGGCCGCACGCGTCAGACTCCTCCAGGGCTCGCTCGCGTACACCGACAAGCGGCTCAAGGGCTACGACGCGGCCGTGCTGAGCGAGGTCGTCGAGCACGTCGACCTGCCCCGGCTGCCCGCACTGGAGTACGCCGTCTTCGGCTCGGCCCGTCCGCGGACCGTCCTGGTGACGACGCCGAACGTCGAGTACAACGTCCGGTGGGAGTCCCTCCCGGCCGGCCACTCCCGGCACGGCGACCACCGCTTCGAGTGGACCCGGGAGGAGTTCCGCGCCTGGGCGTCGGCGGTGGGTGAACGGCACGCCTACGACGTGGAGTTCGTCCCCGTCGGCCCCGACGACCCCGAGGTCGGGCCGCCGACCCAGATGGCCGTGTTCACCCTGCGCGCCACCACACACGACGACCCGGCGAAGGCCCCGGTCACGAAGGAGGAGAAGGCCGCATGACGGACAAGACCACCAAGGCGCGCACCCTGCCCGTCACCGACCTCTCCCTCGTGGTGCTGATCGGCGCGTCCGGCTCGGGCAAGTCGACCTTCGCCCGGCGGCACTTCAAGCCGACCGAGGTCATATCCAGCGACTTCTGCCGCGGCCTCGTCGCCGACGACGAGAACGACCAGAGCGCGAGCCGTGACGCCTTCGACGTGCTGCACTACATCGCGGGCAAGCGCCTCGCGAGCGGCCGGCGCACCGTCGTCGACGCGACCAACGTCCAGCAGGAGAGCCGCCGGCAGCTGATCGACCTGGCGAAGGAGCACGACGTGCTGCCCATCGCCATCGTGCTCGACGTGCCCGAGGACGTCTGCGCCGAGCGCAACGCCGCGCGCACCGACCGCGCCGACATGCCGCGCCGCGTCATCCAGCGCCACACCCGCGAACTGCGCCGCTCCCTGCGGCACTTGGAACGCGAGGGGTTCCGGAAGGTGCACGTCCTGCGGGGCGTGGAGGAGATCGAGAGCGCGGAGATCCGCACCGAGAAGCGGTACAACGACCTGACCCACCTCACCGGGCCCTTCGACATCATCGGCGACATCCACGGCTGCGCCTCCGAGCTGGAGACGCTGCTCACCCGGCTCGGCTACGTCGACGGCTCGCACCCCGAGGGCCGGACGGCCGTCTTCGTCGGCGACCTCGTCGACCGCGGCCCGGACACCCCGGGCGTCCTGCGCCGCGTGATGTCCATGGTCGCGTCCGGCGACGCGCTGTGCGTCCCGGGCAACCACGAGAACAAGTACGGGCGTCACCTCAAGGGCCGCAAGGTCCAGCCCACGCACGGGCTCGCCGAGACGATCGAGCAGATGGAGGGGGAGAGCGAGGAGTTCCGGCGTCAGGTCCGGGAGTTCGTCGACGGGCTCGTCAGCCACTACGTCCTGGACGGCGGCCGCCTCGTCGTCTGCCACGCGGGGCTGCCCGAGAAGTACCACGGGCGTACGTCGGGACGGGTGCGCTCGCACGCGCTGTACGGCGACACGACCGGCGAGACCGACGAGTTCGGCCTGCCGGTGCGCTACCCCTGGGCGGAGGACTACCGGGGCAGCGCGGCCGTGGTCTACGGCCACACCCCGGTGCCCACGGCGACCTGGCTGAACAACACGATCTGCCTCGACACGGGCGCGGTCTTCGGCGGCAAACTCACCGCGCTGCGCTGGCCGGAGCGCGAGCTGGTCGACGTACCCGCCGAGCGGGTCTGGTACGAGCCCGCGAAGCCGCTGGCCTCCGAGGCGCCCGGCGGGCACGAGGGCCGGCCGCTCGACCTGGCGGACGTGCACGGGAGGCGGGTCGTCGAGACGCGGCACGCCGGACGCGTGTCCGTCCGCGAGGAGAACGCGGCCGCGGCGCTCGAGGTCATGAGCCGCTTCGCCGTGGACCCGCGCCTGCTTCCGTACCTGCCGCCCACCATGGCGCCGACCGCGACCTCGCACGTCGACGGCTACCTGGAGCACCCGGCCGAGGCCTTCGCGCAGTACAAGGAGGACGGGGTCGCGCGGGTCGTGTGCGAGGAGAAGCACATGGGGTCGCGGGCGGTCGCGCTGGTCTGCCGGGACGCGGCCACGGCGCGTGAGCGGTTCGGCGTGGGCGCGGACGGGCCCACCGGGGCGCTGTACACCCGCACCGGCCGGCCTTTCTTCGACGACGGCGCGGTGACCGAGGAGATCCTCGGCCGGCTGCGGGCCGCCGCCGACGAGGCGGGGCTGTGGCAGGAGCTGGGGACCGACTGGCTGCTGCTGGACGCCGAGTTGATGCCGTGGTCGCTGAAGGCGTCCGGGCTGCTGCGGACGCAGTACGCGGCCGTCGGCGCGGCCTCGGGGGCGGTGTTCCCGGGGGCGCTCGCCGCACTCGAAGGGGCGGCGGCAAGGGGTGTCGACGTGCGGGATCTCCTGGCCAAGCAGCGCGAACGGGCCGCCGACGCGACGGCGTTCACGGACGCCTACCGGCGGTACTGCTGGACGACGGACGGACTGGAGGGCGTGCGTCTCGCGCCCTTCCAGATCCTCGCCGTGCAGGGCCGCAGCCTCGCCGCGCTCCCGCACGACGAGCAGCTCGCGCTGATCGACCGGCTCGTCGAGCACGACGGGAGCGGTCTGCTGCAGACCACCCGGCGGCTGTTCGTGGGCACGGGCGACGCGGAGTCCGTGCGGGCCGGGGTCGACTGGTGGCTGGAGATGACCGGACGCGGGGGCGAGGGCATGGTCGTCAAGCCCGTACAGGCCGTGCTGCGGTCGCCGCAGGGGCGGCTGGTGCAGCCCGGGATCAAGTGCCGGGGACGGGAGTACCTGCGGATCATCTACGGCGCCGAGTACACGCGGCCCGAGAATCTCGCGCGGCTGCGCGGACGCTTCCTGAACCACAAGCGGTCGCTGGCGATCCGGGAGTACGCGCTCGGCCTCGAGGCGCTGGACCGGCTGGCCGAGGGGGAGCCGTTGTGGCGGGTGCACGAGGCGGTGTTCGGGGTGCTGGCGCTGGAGTCCGAACCGGTGGATCCCCGTCTCTGACGGGTCCGTCCTCCTCAGCCCCTCCCCACTCCGGGGCGGGACTGGGCTGGGTTTCCGTCCCGGGCTGGGTTTCCGTTCCGGGACCGAGCCTCTGCCCGGCCCCGGACACGCGCTGGTCCGGGTCTCCGCACCGACGCGGGGCTCCGCCCCGGACCCCGCTCCTCAAACGCCGGAGGGGCTGACCTGTCCCCGTCCGGGGCTGAACCCGTCTCCGTCCGGGGCTGAACTGCTTACCCCTCAAGTGAAGTTGCTCCGGCAGAGGCGGTCCGCGGGGACCGGCTCACCCCACCAGCCGCAGCCGGGTCCGAGCCACCCCCACCCGTACCGTCTGACCCCACGTCAGTTCCACCGCGTCGGTCTCCATGCCGTCGCCGAAGGCGATGAGGCGGTCGGACTCCGCCGTGAGGGTGAGGTGTGACCCGCTCGTGAGGGTGCCGGCCACGAGGGACGTGCCGGTGACCGGTGACGGCCAGGCCTCGCGGACGAACCACAGCAGCCGGTCGTCCGAGGGCCCGGGCAGGGGAAGGCGGCCGCCGCGCTCCTGCCACACGGACCGCAGCCACCCGGTCGCCCCCGTCCCCGTCCCCACCAGGACCCCGGACGAGGCCTGGGGCTCGACGACACCCCTGTCGCCGTCGAGCCCCAGCCGGTAGCGGGCCGTCTGATGGCCCGCGGCTCCGAGGTAGATCTCGTTGAGGGCGACCAGCCGCTGGGTGTCGTCGGCCACCGCCTCGACCATGGTCAGTTCGTCGGTCCGCCCGCCGCGGCCGACCGCCGCGGCCAGCAACGCGCCCGCGTCACCGGGCCGATGGCGCACCAGCACCGCCGGATTGCGCCCGGGATCGGTGTCGACGCCGACCACGGGCTGCCCCGCCAGGTACTTGGCGACGTTGGCCACCAGCCCGTCCTGGCCGACGACGACCACGACGTCCTCGGGACCGAACAGGAACCGGTCCAGATCGCGTCGCTCCACGCGGGCCTGACGCCAGGTCAGCGGGATCGCGGCGGCGACCTCGGCCAGCGCCTCGCGGGTGCGCCGGTGCCGGTCCGCGACCTCCGTGATGTCACGTCCGCGTGAGGCCAGGAAGAAGGCGGCCTGCCCGTGCGTGCCGTGCCGGGCCACCAACTCCTCGTACTCGGTGGTGCGGTGCACCAGCACGGCCCGGGGTGCCAGACTCACGCCGGTTCCTGCGGGGCGCCGCCGCCGAGCCTGGCCAGCAGACCCGTCAGCACGTCCGGCGACACCGTGACACTGTCGATCCGGGGCAGGTTCTCCGCCAGCCGGGTGCCCGTCAGGGCGTGCAGCGTGGCGATGTCCGCGTCCCCGTGGACCCGGAGCCAGGCGGCCTGTGCCTCGGCCCGCGCCTCGCCGACCTCCCGCGCCGCCCGGGCCTCCGCGCCGGCCAGCCGTACCGTGCGCGCGGCCTCCGCCTCGGCCAGGCGCACCGTGCGGGCCGCCTCCGCCGTGGCCCGCACGGCGTCCGCCGCCGCGTGCTCCTCGGCCTCGCGGCGCGCGTTCGTACCGCGCTGGTCGACCAACTGCTCCTCGCGCCGGGCGAGTTCGATCTGACTGGCCAGTTCGTTCTCGGCGATCGCCCGCTCCCGCTCGACGGCCACGGCACGCCGTTCGTACGTGGCCTTGTCCGCGTCCTGCTGGATCTGCTCCCGCGCCGGGGTGCGCAGCGCCCGCTCCACCTCGGGTTCGGGGCGCAGGGCCACGACCCGGACGGCGACCACCTCGATCCCGGTCGCGGGCAGCCGCGGCTCGGCCGCGAGTGCGCCCGCGATCCGCTCACGCACCGCCGCCACCCCGTCCACCAGGGCCGACGCCAGCGGCGTACGGGCCAGGACGTCCAGCGCGTGCTGCTGGGCCGTCTCGGTCAGCAGGGTCCCCAGCTGTTCGAGCGGCGCGCCGCGCCACACGCCCGTGTCGGGGTCGATGGAGAAGTCGAGGCGGGCCGCGGCGAGGCCGGGGTCGCTGATCCGGTAGGTGACGGTGGCCTGCACGGCCACGTCCTGGAAGTCGGACGTACGGGCGTGGAAGGTCATCGCCAACTCGCGGTCGTCAACCGGTACTTCGGAGAGCGCCGCGCTCAGTGCGCGGTACCAGAAGCTGAGCCCCGGCCCGTCGTGCACCAGCCGGCCCGACCGGTGGTGCCGCACATGCGCGGTGGGCGCACCACGCAGGTGGCGCCAGCCGAAGCGCCGGGTGATGTCGGCCATGGAACTACCCCCTCGTCGCCGGGCGGGGTTCCGAACCCCCGTCCGTTGTCGTCATTGAGACGATAACCGTGCGGTCCGCTTATCGTCAAGGGGACGAAATCAAGTGGGCCGGGTTCGCGCGGATGGGCGGGTGAAACGCGTCCGGGTGGTCAGGATGGAGTCATGGGATTCCATGTCGACTCCGAGGCCGGGCGGCTGCGCCGCGTCATCCTGCACCGGCCGGACCTCGAGCTCAAAAGGCTCACGCCCAGCAACAAGGACGCGCTGCTCTTCGACGACGTGCTCTGGGTGCGCCGGGCGCGCGCGGAGCACGACGGCTTCGCGGACGTCCTGCGCGACCGCGGGGTGGCCGTCCACCTCTTCGGCGACCTGCTCACCGAGGCGCTGGAGATCCCGGCGGCCCGCTCGCTCGTCCTCGACCGGGTGTTCGAGGAGAAGGAGTACGGCCCGCTGGCCACCGGCCACCTGCGGGCCGCCTTCGAGGGCATGTCCGCCCCGGACCTGGCCGCCGCGCTGGTCGGCGGCATGACCAAGCGGGAGTTCCTTGAGGCGCACGCCGAGCCGACCTCCGTGCGCTTCCACGTCATGGACCTCGACGACTTCCTGCTCGGCCCGCTGCCCAACCACCTCTTCACCCGGGACACCTCCGCCTGGATCTACGACGGGGTGTCCATCAACGCCATGCGCTGGCCGGCGCGTCAGCGGGAGACCGTGCACTTCGAGGCGATCTACCGGCACCACCCGCTCTTCCGCGACGAGTCCTTCTCCCTCTGGTCCGAGGGGCAGGCGGACTATCCGTCCACCATCGAGGGCGGCGACGTGCTGGTCATCGGCAACGGCGCGGTCCTCATCGGCATGAGCGAGCGCACGACGCCGCAGGCCGTCGAGATGCTCGCGCACAAGCTGTTCGCGGCCGGCTCGGCCCGCACCATCGTGGCGCTCGACATGCCCAAGCGCCGGGCCTTCATGCACCTGGACACGGTGATGACGATGGTCGACGGCGACATCTTCACGCAGTACGCCGGGCTCGGCATGCTCCGCTCGTACACCATCGAGCCGGGCGTCGGGGACAAGGAGCTGAAGGTCACCGACCATCCGCCGGAGCACATGCACCGTGCGATCGCCGCCGCCCTCGGACTCAGTGAGATCCGCGTACTGACCGCCACGCAGGACGTGCACGCCGCCGAGCGCGAGCAGTGGGACGACGGCTGCAACGTCCTCGCGGTCGAGCCGGGCGTCGTCATCGCCTACGAGCGGAACTCGACGACCAACACCCACCTGCGCAAGCAGGGCATCGAGGTGATAGAGATCCCGGGCAGCGAACTCGGCCGGGGGAGGGGCGGCCCCCGCTGCATGAGCTGCCCCGTCGAGCGGGACGCCGTGTAGACCGGCGGGAGCGGACGGCCGGGCGGGCGGGGCGCCGGGGCTCCCGGGCGTCCGGGGCGGCGGCACCCCGGGCTCCCGGACGTCCGGACATGGGAGCGGTCGGACACCGGGCCTGTATATAAATGCTGGGAGTCGTATAGAATTCCAGAAGTCCCCGTCATCGTCACCCTGGAGCGCCCCCAATGGCGACAGTCCCGACCGCCCTCGCCGGCCGCCACTTCCTCAAGGAGCTGGACTTCACCGCGGAGGAGTTCCGCGCTCTGGTCCAGCTGGCCGCGGAGCTGAAGGCGGCCAAGAAGGCGGGCACGGAGGAGCGCCACCTGCAAGGGCGCAACATCGCGCTGATCTTCGAGAAGACCTCGACGCGCACCCGCTGCGCGTTCGAGGTCGCCGCCGCGGACCAGGGCGCCTCCACCACGTACCTCGACCCGGCCGGATCGCAGCTGGGCCACAAGGAGTCCGTGAAGGACACCGCCCGCGTGCTCGGCCGGATGTTCGACGCGGTCGAGTACCGGGGCGACAGCCAGGCCGGCGTCGAGGAGTTCGCCGCGTACGCCGGGGTGCCGGTCTACAACGGGCTGACCGACGACTGGCACCCCACCCAGATGCTGGCCGACGTCCTCACCATGACCGAGCACAGCGACAAGCCGCTCGACGGGATCGCCCTCGCCTACCTCGGCGACGCCCGCTTCAACATGGGCAACTCCTACCTGGTCACCGGCGCCCTGCTCGGTATGGACGTGCGGATCGTCGCACCGCGGGCGTACTGGCCCGCCGAGGAGATCGTCACCCGGGCCCGCGAGCTCGCCGAGCACAGCGGCGCCGGGATCACGCTCACCGAGGACGTCGCCGAGGGTGTCCGCGGCGCCGACTTCGTGGCCACCGACGTCTGGGTGTCCATGGGGGAACCCAAGGACGTGTGGGACGAGCGCATCGCCGCCCTGTCGCCGTACGCCGTGACGATGGACGTGCTGCGCGCCACCGGCAACCCGGACGTCAGGTTCCTGCACTGCCTGCCGGCCTTCCACGACCTGGGTACGAAGGTCGGGCGGGACATCCACGAGGCGCACGGCCTGGACTCGCTCGAGGTCACCGACGAGGTCTTCGAGTCGGCGCACTCGGTCGTCTTCGACGAGGCGGAGAACCGGCTGCACACCATCAAGGCGATCCTGGTCGCGACGCTCGCCCGGGCCTGACCGCGGCCGGCCCCGGGGGCCCGGCCTGAGGCGTGCTTCGGCCCGGCCCGGGCCGGTTCGTCCGCGCTCTCCGGCCGGTCACGGGCCGCCCCCGTCCGGCCTTGTGTACCGCTGGCGCCACATCTCACCGTACGATCCTCGGCGAGATGCGGAACCATCCCTTCCGCAGCTCGTCCTGCGACCGACCCCGTCGCGTCCCCGCTGCACCGAAATGAGCACCACCCGCATGCCCGCTCCACGCACCGAGCCCGCCGCCCGCGGCAAGCGCGCTCCCCGCATCAAGTCCACCGAGCTCCTGGTCGCCGAATCCGGCGCGGACCTCGAAGGCCATGGCCTCAAGCGCACCATGGGCCTCTTCCAGCTCGTCTGCTTCGGCGTCGGCGCGATCGTCGGCACCGGCATCTTCGTCGGCCTGTCCGACTCGGTCGGCCAGGCCGGACCCGCCGTGGTCGTCTCCTTCGTCCTCGCCGCGCTCACCTGCGTCTTCACCGCGTTCTCCTTCGCGGAACTCGGCGGCGCGATCCCCGTCTCCGGATCCTCGTACTCCTTCGCCTACGCCGGACTCGGTGAGGGCACGGCGTTCCTCGTCGGCTGGTGTCTGCTCCTGGAGTACGGCGTCTCCGTGTCGGCCGTCGCCGTCGGCTGGAGCCAGTACGTGAACGAGCTGCTCCGGAGCCTGTTCGGCGTGCAGCTGCCCGACGTGGTGTCCGCGGGTCCCGGCGACGGTGGGATCGTCAACCTCCCCGCGGTCGTCGTGATCGCGCTGGCCTCGGTCCTGCTGGTCCGCGGCGTGCGTGAGAGCGCCCGGGCGACGGCCGCCATGGCGATCCTGAAGCTGGCCATCCTCGTGCTCTTCTGCGCCATCGGCTTCACCGCCTTCGAGGACGGCAACCTCAGCCCGTTCTCGCCGGCCGGCCTCGGCGGCATCGGCGCGGGCACCACGGCCGCCTTCTTCTCGTACATCGGCTTCGACGCGATCACCACGGCCGGCGAGGAGGCCAGGAACCCGCGCCGCAACATCCCGATCGCCATCCTGATCTGCATCGGCCTGGTCACCCTGCTGTACTGCGCCGTGGCCCTCGCCGCGATCGGCGCCATCGGCGCGGACCGGGTCGGAAACCGGCCCGCCGCGCTGTCCTACGTCGTCAACGAGGTCACCGGCTCCGCCGTCGGCGGCGGGATCGTCGCCTTCGGAGCGGTCGTCGCGATCGCCTCGGTCGTCCTCGCGGTGATGTACGGGCAGACCCGCGTCCTCATGTCCATGTCCCGCGACGGACTCGTCCCGCGCGTCTTCGAGCGGGTCTCCCCGAAGACCTCGACCCCGGTCTCCGGGACGCTCATCGTCGCGGCGGTCTTCGCGGTCCCGGCCGCCTTCGCGTCGCTGGACGCGGTCGTCGACCTCACCACCATCGGCACCCTCGCCGTCATGGCGGTCGTCAACGTCGTGGTGATCGCCCTGCGCCGCCGCGAGCCCGGCCTCGCCCGCACCTTCCGCGTGCCGCTCTACCCCGTCATGCCGGTGCTCGGAGTCGGCTTCTGCCTCTACCTCATGTACGAGACCGGCTGGCGGACCTGGCTCCAGTTCGCCGCGTTCCTCGTGGCCGGACTGCTGGTGTACGTGGGCTACGGTCGCCGCCACTCGCGGCTCGCCGAGGGTGCGACTAGCGCGCGTACCGGCGCTGCGGCGGCACGACGGGAAGCCTGAACCAGACCGCCTTGCCGGACTCGGTGGGGCGGTGGCCGCAGGAGGAGCTGAGGGTGCGGATGAGGAGAAGGCCGCGCCCGTGCTCCTGCCACGGGTCGGGCGGCCCGGCCTGCCGCGGGATCGTGAGGTCGCCGGGTGGTGCCGGGTCCGGGTCGTGGACCTCGACCTGACAGCCCGACGGCAGCAGCTCCACCACCAGCTCTATCGGACCGTTCCCGGCGGCGTGCTCCACGGCGTTGGCGACCAGCTCCGCCGTCAGCAGCTCGGCGGTGTCGCTGTCGGTCGCGTGCTCCAGCTCGGCGAGCGCCGTCCGGACCAGCGCGCGGGCGACCGGCACCGCCGCAGCCGTGTGCGGCAGCGCGATGCGCCAGGAGGCGGGGGCGGAGGGCGGCTCGTGCAAGGCGGGTCCGTTCATCAGCAGGTTGTCCTGCTTTCAACACAGGAATGGTACGGCTTCCCGCCCGCAGGCGGTCGACGGGCGGTGGCGGGGACGTCCGCCCCGCCTACCGGGCCGTGTACCCGGGCGAACCGCCCGTCGCGCACGGATGCTCCCGCCGTCACGCGGCCATCGACGATCCGTGACTCCGTGACGGCGCCCGTCGCCCCCGCCCGGAGGCCGTCACGTCCCGTTCGCTCTATCGCGTGGTCGTGACGACAGTCACAGACAGGTGATAACTTCGTGGAGCGGCCGCACGTGCACGCAACCGCGGGCGGCCGCCGCCCGGCACCGCCGCCCGCCGCCCCCGTCCGAGGAGGCCGCACGCCATGAGTCCGTTCACGGGTTCCGCCGCCCGCACCCCCGACTGGCAGCACGTGAGGTGCCGGATCGCCGACGGCGTCGCCACCGTCACGCTGGCCCGCCCGGAGAAGCTGAACGCGCTCACCTTCGGCGCCTACGCCGACCTGCGCGACCTGCTCGCCGAGCTGTCCCGCGAGAAGTCCGTGCGCGCCCTGGTGCTGGCCGGGGAGGGCCGCGGGTTCTGCTCCGGCGGTGACGTCGACGAGATCATCGGCGCGACCCTCTCCATGGACACCGCCCGGCTGCTCGACTTCAACCGGATGACCGGGCAGGTCGTGCGCGGGCTGCGGGAGTGCCCGTTCCCGGTGATCGCGGCCGTGCACGGGGTCGCGGCCGGAGCGGGAGCCGTCCTCGCGCTGGCCGCCGACTTCCGGGTCGCCGACCCCTCCGCCCGCTTCGCCTTCCTCTTCACCCGCGTCGGACTGTCCGGCGGCGACATGGGCGCCGCCTATCTGCTGCCCCGGGTGGTCGGGCTCGGGCACGCCACCCGGCTGCTGATGCTGGGGGAACCGGTGCGGGCAGCGGAGGCCGAACGGATCGGCCTGATCAGTGAACTCGCCGGGGAGGGCCGCGCCGACGAGGCCGCGCAGCGGCTCGCCCTGCGCCTCGCCGGGGGCCCCGCGCTCGCGTACGCGCAGACCAAGGCGCTGCTCACCGCCGAGCTGGACATGCCGCTCGCCGCCTCGGTGGAACTCGACGCCGCCACCCAGGCACTGCTCATGCACGGCGAGGACTACGCGGAGTTCCACGCGGCGTTCACCGAGAAGCGGCCGCCCGAGTGGCGGGGGCGCTGACCGTGCGGGACGAACACGGCACCCGAGAGGCGCCCGACGGGGGCCGGCGCGCTCTGCGGGTCGCCGTCATCGGGGGCGGGCCCGGCGGTCTGTACGCCGCCGCCCTCCTCAAGCGGCTGCGCCCCGACCGCGAGATCACCGTCTGGGAGCGCAACGCCGCCGACGACACCTTCGGCTTCGGTGTCGTGCTCTCCGACGAGACGCTCGGCGGCATCGAGCACGCCGACCCCGTCGTGTACGAGGCGCTGCGGGCCGAGTTCGTGCGCTGGGACGACATCGACGTCGTGCGCCGCGGGGTGCGCCACACCTGCGGCGGCCACGGCTTCGCGGCGCTCGGCAGACGCCGGCTCCTGGAGATCCTGCACGCACGCTGCCGTGCGCTCGGGGTGAAGCTGCGCTTCGGGACCGAGGCCCCGCCCGCGGCGGAGCTGATGACCACCCACGATCTCGTCGTCGCCGCCGACGGCGTGCACAGCCTCACCCGCCGGACGCACGCCGACGTGTTCGGGCCGTCCGTCGAGGAACACCGCTGCCGCTACATCTGGCTCGCCGCCGACTTCGCCCTCGACGCGTTCCGCTTCGAGATCGCCGAGACCGAGCACGGCGTACTGCAACTCCACGGCTACCCGTACGCGGCGAGCGCCTCCACCGTCATCGTCGAGATGCGCGAAGAGGTGTGGCGGGCTGCCGGGTTCGCCGGACTGGACGAGCGGGAGTCCGTCGAGCGGTGCGCCAAGATCTTCGCGGACGCCCTCGGCGGCCGTCCCCTGCGCTCCCACAGGTCCGCCTGGACCACCTTCCGCACCGTCGTCAACGACCGCTGGTCGTACGGCAATCTGGTCCTCCTCGGCGACGCCGCCCACACCGCCCACTTCTCCATCGGCTCCGGTACGAAGCTCGCGGTCGAGGACGCCCTCGCACTGGCCGCCTGTCTCGACGAACAGCCGGCGCTCGGTGACGCCCTCGCCGCGTACGAGGCCGAGCGGCGCCCCGTCGTCGCCTCCACGCAGCGCGCCGCCCGCGCCAGCCTGGAGTGGTTCGAGAACCTCGGGCTCCATCTCGGCAGGACGGACCGCCGGTTCGCGTTCGACCTGCTCACCCGCAGCCGGCGCGTCACGCACGACAACCTGCGGCTGCGGGACCCGCACTTCGTGGCGGCCGCGGAACGCGAGTTCGGCTGTCCGCCGGGCACGCCCCCGATGTTCACGCCGTTCCGGCTGCGCGGACTGAGCCTGCGCAACCGGGTCGTCGTCTCGCCGATGGACATGTACTCGGCGGTGGACGGCGTGCCGGGAGACTTCCACCTCGTCCATCTCGGGGCGCGGGCACTGGGCGGCGCCGGACTGGTCATGACCGAGATGGTGTGCGTCAGCGCCGAGGGCCGCATCACCCCGGGCTGCGCCGGCCTCTACACACCCCGGCAGGCCGAGTCGTGGCGCCGGATCACCGACTTCGTGCACCGCGGGTCACCGGGTACGGCGATCGGCGTCCAGCTCGGCCACTCCGGCCGCAAGGGGTCGACGAAGCTGATGTGGGAAGGCATCGACGAGCCGCTGGAGGACGGCAACTGGCCGCTCGTGGCCGCCTCCCCGATCCCGTACCGGCCGGACGCCCAGCTGCCCCGCGCGCTCAGCCGCTCGCAACTCACCGACGTACGCGAGCAGTTCGCGGCCGCCGCGCGGCGCGCCGCCCGCTGCGGCTTCGACCTGCTCGAACTGCACTGCGCCCACGGCTATCTGCTCTCCGGGTTCCTCTCGCCCCTCACCAACCACCGGAGTGACGGGTACGGCGGTTCCCTCGCCGGGCGGCTGCGGTTCCCGCTCGAAGTCTTCGACGCCGTACGGGCCGGGTGGCCGCAGGAGCGGCCCATGACGGTACGGATCTCCGCCACCGACTGGGCCGAGGGCGGCACCACCGCCGACGAGGCGGTCGCGATCGCCCGTGCCTTCGCCGCCCACGGCGCCGACGCGATCGACGTCTCGACCGGGCAGGTCGTCGCGGACGAGCACCCCGACTTCGGGCGCTCCTACCAGACGCCGTTCGCCGACCGCATCCGCAACGAGGCCGGGATCCCGGTGATCGCCGTCGGCGCGATCTCCTCCTGGGACGACGTCAACTCCCTGATCCTGGCCGGGCGCACGGACCTGTGCGCGCTCGGCCGGCCGCACCTCTACGACCCGCACTGGACCCTGCACGCGGCGGCCGAGCAGGGGTACGCCGGGCCGGGCGCCGTCTGGCCGGAACCGTACCGGGCGGGCAGCCGGCGCCCGCGGACCGGACGCACGGACGGCCCCAAGCCCCGCCTGAGGCTCGGCACCTGAGGACGGGCACGCCCGCGGCGCCCGGGGCCGGACGAGTCCCCGCGCCGCCGGCGCCCGCGGTCGCGTCTCGCGAACTGCCTCACCCCGTCACGGAGATGCCCGCGAACTCGGCACCGGCGTCCCGCAGCCGCTCGTGCAGCGCCCGGAAGACGGCGGCCGACCGGGCGCCGGGCCAGTCCTCCGGCAGCAGTGCTGCGGGCAGTCCCGGGTCGGTGTACGGCAGATGACGCCAGGAGTCCAGCGCCAGCAGATAGTCGCGGTACGCCTCTTCGGGCGGGGTGTCCGCGCGGCGCTCCCAGCCGTGCAGCACGAGCGCGTGGCGGTCCAGGAACGCCTCGTGCTGCTTGGCGATCGCGGCGAGGTCCCACCAGCGGGCGACGGCCTCCGTGGTCGCCGCGAAGCCCAGGTGCTCACCGCGGAAGAGGTCCACGTACGGGTCCAGCCGGAGCCGCGCCAGGGTGTGCCGGGTCTCCTCGTACAGCCGCGCGGGCGCGATCCACACGCCGGGGGCCGCTGCACCGAAGCCGAGCCCGGCCAGCCGGGAGCGCAGCACGTGCCGCTTCTGCCGCTCCGACTCCGGGACGGAGAACACCGCAAGCACCCAGCCCTCGTCGTGCGGGGCCGCGGACGCGTACACGCGCCGGTCGCCGTCGTCGAGCAACTGCCGGGCGTCGGGCGACAACGCGTACCCGGCCGCACCGCCCGCCGTGCGCTCCGGCAGGAGCAGTCCCCGTCGCTTGAGCCGCGACACCGACGACCGTACGGAGGGCGCGTCGACACCGACCGCGGCGAGGAGCCGGATCAGTTCGGCCACCGGAACCGGACCGGGTGCGTAGCGGCCGTAGGCGCCGTAGAAGGTGACGATGAGGGACCGGGGGGCGTGCTGCTCGGACACGTTGATCACTCTAAAGCGTAGATCATTCCTACTGGCCCTCCCGGGGGCCGCGAGCGCCGTCCCCGGGGACGGACGTGCCGTCGGCGGCCGGGCCCCCGGCCGTGGCGCGCAGCCGGAAACGCTGGAGCTTCCCCGTCGCCGTGCGCGGCAACGCGTCCAGGAAGACGATCCGGCGCGGGCACTTGTACGGCGTCAGCTCGGACTCGAGAAACGCGCGCAGCGCCTCCGCGTCCCGCCGCGCGCCCGGCCGCAGCACCGCGTAGGCCACCGCGACCTGCCCGCGCGCCTCGTCGGGATGCCCCACCACCGCCGTCTCCAGCACGTCGGGGTGGCGCAGCAGCGCCTCCTCCACCTCGGGCCCGGCGATGTTGTACCCGGCCGAGATGATCATGTCGTCGGCGCGGGCGACGTAGCGGAAGTAGCCGTCCGGGTCCCGCACATAGGTGTCGCCGGTGAGGTTCCAGCCGTCGCGCACGTACTCCCGCTGTCGCGGGTCGGCGAGATAGCGGCAGCCGACCGGCCCCCGCACGGCGAGCAGTCCCGGCCGGCCGTCGGGGACGGGGACGCCCGAGTCGTCCACCACGCGCGCCTCCCAGCCCGGTACGGGAAGCCCCGTCGCGCCGGGCCGGGCGTGCTCGTCGGCGGCGGAGACGAAGATGTGCAGCAGCTCGGTGGCGCCGATGCCGTTGATGATCCGCAGGCCGGTGCGCTCGTGCCAGGCGTGCCAGGTCGCGGCGGGCAGGTTCTCGCCCGCCGAGACGCACCGGCGCAGCGACCCGGTGTCGTGGGCGTCCAGACCGTGCAGCATCGCGCGGTACGCCGTCGGCGCCGTGAAGAGCACCGACACCCGGTGCTCGGCGATGGCGGGCAACAGCTGCCTGGGGCCCGCCTGTTCGAGCAGCAGGGCGCTGGCACCGGCCCGCATGGGGAAGACCACGAGCCCGCCGAGCCCGAACGTGAACCCCAGCGGGGGACTGCCCGCGAAGACGTCGTCCGCGCGCGGTCTCAGTACGTGCGCGGAGAAGGTGTCCGCGATCGCCAGCACATCACGGTGGAAGTGCAGACAGCCCTTGGGCCGCCCGGTGGTGCCGGAGGTGAACGCGATCAGCGCGACGTCGTCCGCGGCGGTGCCGGCCGGGGCGTACGGCTCCGGGGGTGCGCCCGTGATCCGCAGCAGCAGGTCGTCGGGCACGTCCCCGCCGTACGTCGTCACGCGCAGTCCGTCGATCCCCGCTGTCAGCAGGTCGTCCACGGAACGGCTGTCGCAGAGCGCGTGGGTCGCGCGGGCGATACCGCACACGGTGCGCAGTTCCCGCGGCCGTTGCCGGGCCGGCACCGTGACGGCGACCGCACCCGCCTTCAGCACCGCCAGCCAGCACGCGGCCAGCCACGGTGTGGTCGGTCCGCGCAGCAGCACGCGGTTGCCCGGTACGACGTCCAGCTCGCGCGTGAGGACATGGGCGATCCGGTCCACACGGTCGAGCAGCTGCCCGTACGTCCACACGGCGCCGGAGCCGGTGCGGAACACCGGGCGCCCGGCGCCGAACCGTTCCACCGTGCGGTCCAGCAGCTCGACGGCGCAGTTCAGCCGGTCGGGGTAGCACAGCCCGGGCAGTTCGAAGCGGAGGTCGGGCCACTGGTCCGGGGGAGGCAGGTGGTCGCGCGTGAAGGTGTCCACGTGGGCCGAGGGCGACAGCCGTACGGCGCCGGCCGTGCCCGTGGCGTCCGTCGTGGTCCTGTCCCCGGGCGTCCTGGGTTCCATGGCCGTTCGCCCCCTTGTCGTGGTGGGCTCGCCCCACGAGCGTATCGTGTTGGTGACGACAGTCAACGGTCCGCGATACGGTCGTGGGAGTGGGTCTCGGGCCGCTCGGCAGGGGAGGGGACCGGTAGTGACCGCTTTCTCGCTCGATCCCGAACAGGCCACCTGGTGCGCCGAGTTGCGCACCGCGGGGATGCGGCTGCGGCCCCTGGCGGCCCGGGCCGAACCGGGTCGCGTCAACCGCCCGCTCGTCGCGGAGCTGGGCCGACTCGGACTGCTCACCCGGCTGTTCACCTCGGGCGCGCTCGATCTGTGCCTGATGCGCGAGTCCCTGGCGCAGACCTGCACCGAGGCCGAGACGGCCCTCGCACTCCAGGGCCTCGGTGCCCACCCGGTGCACGCGTACGGCACGGAGGCGCAACGGGACCGCTGGCTGCCGGGCGTGCGCGAGGGCACGGCCGTGGCCGCGTTCGCGCTGAGCGAGCCGGGCGCGGGCTCCGACGCGGCGGCGCTGGCCCTGCGGGCCGACGCGGACGGTCCCGGCCGCTGGCGGCTCACCGGCGAGAAGTGCTGGATCTCCAACGCCCCCGAGGCCGACTTCTACACCGTCTTCGCCCGGACCACCCAGGACGCCGGCGCCCGTGGCGTCACCGCGTTCCTCGTCCCCGCCGACCGCTCCGGACTCACCGGCACCCCGCTCGACCTGCTGTCCCCGCACCCCGTCGGAGCACTCGACTTCGACGGCGTACCCGTGACGGCCGCCGACGTCCTCGGCGAGAGCGACCGGGGATTCCGGGTGGCCATGGGCACCCTCAACGTCTTCCGGCCGAGCGTGGGGGCCTTCGCGGTCGGGATGGCCCAGGCGGCCCTGGACGCGACTCTCGCGCACACCGCCCACCGGGAGGCGTTCGGCGGCACCCTGCGGGACCTGCAGACGGTGGCGCACCAGGTCGCCGAGATGGCCCTGCGCACGGAGGCGGCCCGCCTCATGGTCTACGCGGCGGCCGCGGCCTACGACGAAGGTGCGCCGGACGTGCCACGGCGGGCCGCGATGGCGAAACTGCTGGCCACCGAGACCGCCCAGTACGTGGTCGACGCCGCCGTCCAGCTGCACGGCGCCCGTGCCCTGCGCCGCGGCCACCTGCTCGAACACCTCTACCGCGAGGTGCGCGCGCCCCGTATCTACGAAGGGGCCAGCGAGGTCCAACGGGAAGTCATCGCCAAGGAGTTGTACAGGCAACGGCCCTCCGGCACCGCCCGCCGGAGCGAGTGCGGGGAAGGGGCCCGCCGGAGCGCGTGCGAAGGAGGGGACGCGCCGTGACCGCCGAGCGCATCAATCCGCCCGGACTCTCACCGCCCACCGGCTTCTCGCACGCGGTCGTCGCCACCGGCCGCCGGGTGGTCTTCCTCGCCGGGCAGACCGCGCTCGACGCCGAGGGGAAGGTGGTGGGCGAAACGCTCACGGAACAGTTCGCGACGGCACTCGCCAATCTGCTCACCGCACTGCGCGCCGCGGGTGGCACCCCCGCCGACCTGGCGCGCGTCACCGTCTACACGACCGACGTCGCGGGCTACCGCGCCCGGGCCGCCGAACTCGGCCGCGTCTGGCGCGACCTCGCGGGCCGTGACTATCCCGCGATGGCCGTCATCGGCGCCGTGCGGCTCTGGGACGAACGGGCCCTGGTCGAACTCGACGGATTCGCGGTGCTGCCGTAAACCGGGCCGGGGGCCGGGTGTCAGGCCGCGGCGGTCAGCTGCTCGACGGAGACGCGGCGGGGCGCGACCACGCGGCCGTCGGGCAGCAGCTCCCCGGTGTCGTCGAAGACGATCGCCCCGTCGCACCTGAGGCTCCACCCCTGCTCGGGGTGGGCGGCGACGATGTGCGGGGCCTCGCGGCCGGGTCGGTCCGAGGACTGGTGGGAACACATGGCGCACCTCCACGTCGGATGCGATCCGTGGGCGGCAGCGCCGCCGCGGCCTCGCATGGGTAGACCATCCTCCCGTGGCGAAGCCGGCGGAACAGCCGGCCCCGAAGCGTGACAACACGCGGACAACACGGGTACGCCGCGAAGACGGCCGCGGCGCATCCGGCACCGGGGGAGGCGCGTGAGGCACAGGGGAGGCGGGCCCGTGGCCAGGAAACGGGCCGCCGGGCCCACCACCGATGGGGTGACAGTCGCGGCGCGGGGCGGCGCCGGACCGGTACGGGTGGAAGACCCCTTGGAGACCCCTTCGCAGGCCCCCCACTCCAGGAGGTACTCCATGTCCTTCCGTCAGGCCGTCGGCGCGGCCACCGGTGCCGCGCTGCTCCTGCTCCTCGCCCCGACCGCG
Source organism: Streptomyces sp. NPDC005551 (assembly GCF_042871785.1). Classification (NCBI taxonomy): domain Bacteria; kingdom Bacillati; phylum Actinomycetota; class Actinomycetes; order Kitasatosporales; family Streptomycetaceae; genus Streptomyces; species Streptomyces sp. NPDC005551. Next base: position 383,489 of record NZ_JBIAJE010000001.1, read on the forward strand.
CACGCCCTCGACGAAGCGCTCGTCCCGAGCACGCCGGCGGACTCAGCCGTGCCGACGGCTCCCGCCGCCTCGGCCGACTGGGTCACCGTGGATGCGGCGGGCCGCCTCGGCTCCGACGGAACCGTCACCCTGTCCGGCACCTACCGCTGCTCGGCCGCGACCGGCCCGGTCTTCGTGAGCTCGTCCCTGGTGCAGGGCGACAGCAACGTCAGGTACGGCATCGGCGGCACCCGCGCGGTCTGCGACGGCGCGGAACACCGCTGGGCGAACGCGTCCCGCCCCGCGTCGGCCACCTTCAAGGCGGGCGACGCGCACGTCGAGGCCACGCTGATGGAACTGCGGCCCGGCTTCATGGGCCTCCCGCTGCCGCACACCCACGCGGCCGGCCGGCAGCAGGTCGTGCTCGCCCGGGGCTGAGGACCGGGCGGCCACGCCGGCGTCGGGCTCACCGCTCCGGCGTGACGGCGCGGCAGGGGACCGGGACCGCCGGGGTGACGCACGTGGCGCGAACCGGGCGGTGGGCGGGCCCACCGAGGTTGCCGGGGGCCCGCCCTGTTCACGGCTACGAGCGACGCGTCCAGCGGCGCAGGTCGGTCAGCAGATCGGCATGCGAGCGGTTCTGCCCTACTGGAGAGGTGAGGAGGCCGTGCGTGGACGCGGCCTTGGCGATCAGCGGTCCGTCACTCTCCCGAAACGCCGGGGATGGCAGCGCCCGCCTCAGCTTCTCCTTGGGGTTGTCAATCAGGCCCGTGTCCTTGCCGGTCAACTGGGTTGGGATCTTCCACTTGGGGTGAACGCGGGGGAACGCCTGCGGGAACAGGAGAAGCCAGCCCTCGGACTCCCAAGCGGCCAGGGCGTACAAGGAGTCCGTCGGGCACTGACGGTGCAGCTCTGCCGCGACTGCCTTCCGGACGGCCTGGTAGCGGTTCCCGGTGTAGTCGTCCAGATCCTCGTGAACAGCGAAGCCGACGAGCGGTCCCTTCTGTTGCAGCGCCTTGCCCTTGGCCTTGCCGACGAGGACGCGTACGTTCTCCTCCAGCGCGGCCCCGGTCTTCTTCTTCAGTCGAACGGGATCGTTGATCCTGACAATCTTGCTGCTGCCCAGCCCGGGGTGGTGCACTTTGATGATCTCGGCGACGATCTGGCAATCATTGGCGTCCTCGCCGGCCAAGACGATCACTCCGCGTCCCGCCTGGCCCCCTTTCGCCCCCCGGAGACTCACATCTCACCCCCGGTGAGGTCGCCGCCGAGGACACCGGAGAACCACAGTTCACCCAATGGCTGGTCGCCGCTCTCCTCGACGATCTCCCGTACCTCGTCGGTGCTGAGAGCCGGAATGACCGACGCTCCGTCCTCGTCGCGCTCGCAGACCACGATCTCCTCCGGAAGGAGCCGGTCGACCAGCGAGGGTGAATGTGTGGCCACCAGGAACTGACTGCGGGATGACGCCTCCCGCAGGCGCTCCACGATCAGAGCCAGCGCCTGCGGGTGCAGGCCGTGGTCGATCTCCTCGATGCAGGTGAGGGCCGGAGGGTTCGGATCGTAGAGGAGCGCGAGCAGACCGAGCAGACGTACCGTGCCGTACGAGGCGTAGGCCAGCGGGGTGGGGCGACGGAGGCCGCGCTCGTGGAGGAGGACGGTGACCTGGTCGGACCCTCCGCCGAACGTGGCGAACTCGATCTCCTCCAGCTGCGGCAGCACCGTACGGGCGTCCGAGATCAGGGAGTTCCAGAGGTCATCCTCGGTGCGCAGGTACATGAGGAACTCGGCCAGGTTGTCCGCCTGCGGGGAGAGGTCGAGAAAGCGGGAGCTGCGGCGGATCCGGTTCGGCAGGCGTGCTGCCGCCACGTCCACGTCGAAGACCCGGAAGGACGACAACTGTTCGGCGAACCGGGAGACCTCCTTGCCCCCGTCCGCACTCGCCAGGCGCGGCAGAGTGGACAGGCCGCTGCTCAGGCGTTGGATCCCGAAGCTGCCGCTGTCGTACTCCTGTCCCGCCTTGTTGTCGGTGACCTGGGCGGATTCGCCGGAGATCGTGATACGGCGTCCGCGGCCCTGCGTGCGCTTGAACCGGAACGACTCTCTGCGAGAGAGGCTGTCGGACCCCGATTTCAACGTCCGCCGCTGAACGGTGAGTTCGTACTCGTCCGGGGTGTTCGCGCTCGCGTTGGTCGTCCAGGTCGCCTTGAGCCCGATCTTCAGGGTGTTCGGCGGCTTGGGGCCACCCCAGAAGGCAATCTCGGAGAAACCCTGACGGGAATCCAGGGCCGGCTGGAGGTCCGTACGGATCACGTCCGCGAGGAAGTCGAACACCTCCAGGAGGTTCGACTTCCCCGCGGCGTTCGACCCGACGAGCACCGTCAGCGGGCCGAGCGGCACCGTCACGTCGCGCAGGCTGCGGAAGTTCTCGACGTGGAGTTCGAGCAGGCGGTCGGTCATGGCGGAAACCTAACGGAAGAGCCGCAGGCGGCGGGCCTTCCCATGAAGACCCGCGCCGGATGCCTGCGCCATTGACGGTCCTCGGGCTGCGTGAGCGGCATCCGGTGTACGCGAAGGGCACGGCGTCTCCTCCGTGGACGTGATCGCCGGTGCCTGTCCGGCCCCGGGCCGAAGTCCCGGACAAGTCCCACGCGTGTCGCCGCTCCCCTCCTGGCCTGCCTGCACGCAGGTCAGGAGGGGAGCGGCGGGAATCTTGACCATGTTGGTCAGATGTCCCGGAAGATCTCGATCTGCGCGCCGATCGTGTTGAGCCGCTCGGCGAGGTCCTCGTAACCGCGGTTGATGACGTACACGTTCCGCAGCACGGACGTGCCCTCCGCCGCCATCATGGCGAGGAGTACGACCACGGCGGGCCGCAGCGCGGGCGGGCACATCATCTCGGCGGCGCGCCAGCGGGTCGGGCCCTCGACCAGGACGCGGTGCGGGTCCAGCAACTGGAGCCGTCCGCCGAGGCGGTTGAGGTCCGTGAGGTAGATCGCCCGGTTGTCGTAGACCCAGTCGTGGATCAGCGTCTTGCCCTGCGCGGACGCCGCGATGGCCGCGAAGAACGGCACGTTGTCGATGTTCAGGCCGGGGAACGGCATCGGGTGGATCTTGTCGATCGGCGCCTCCAGCTTGGAGGGCCGCACCGTCAGGTCCACCAGGCGCGTCCGCCCGTTGTCGGCGAAGTACTCGGCCGTGCGGTCGTGGTCGAGGCCCATCTCCTCCAGGACCGCGAGCTCGATCTCCAGGAACTCGATCGGCACCCGGCACACCTTCAGCTCGGACTCCGTGACCACGGCGGCGGCGAGCAGGCTCATCGCCTCGACCGGGTCCTCGGAGGGCGAGTAGTCGACGTCGACGTCGATGTTCGGCACGCCGTGCACGGTGAGCGTCGTCGTGCCGATGCCCTCGACCCGCACGCCCAGGGCCTCCAGGAAGAAGCACAGGTCCTGGACCATGTAGTTCGACGAGGCGTTGCGGATGACGGTCGCGCCGTCGTGGCGGGCGGCGGCCAGCAGAGCGTTCTCGGTCACGGTGTCGCCGCGCTCGGTCAGCACGATCGGCCGGCCGGGGGAGACCGACCGGTCGACCTGCGCGTGATAGAGCCCCTCGGTGGCCGCGATGTCCAGACCGAACCGGCGCAGCGCGATCATGTGCGGCTCGATCGTGCGCGTACCGAGGTCGCAGCCGCCCGCGTACGGCAGCTTGAAGTTGTCCAGGCGGTGCAGCAGCGGGCCGAGGAACATGATGATCGAGCGGGTGCGGCGGGCCGCGTCCGCGTCGATGGTGTCCATGTCGAGGTCGGCCGACGGCACGATCTCCAGGTCCACGCCGTCGTTGATCCACCGGGTGCGTACGCCGATGGAGCCCAGCACCTCCAGAAGGCGGTACACCTCCTCGATGCGGGCGACCCGGCGCAGTACGGTGCGGCCCTTGTTGAGCAGCGTGGCGCACAGCAGCGCCACACAGGCGTTCTTGCTGGTCTTGACGTCGATGGAGCCGGACAGGCGACGGCCGCCCACCACCCGCAGATGCATCGGACCCGCGTAGCCCAACGAGACGATCTCGCTGTCCAGCGCCTCACCGATTCGGGCGATCATCTCAAGGCTGATGTTTTGATTGCCGCGCTCGATGCGGTTGACGGCACTCTGGCTGGTGCCGAGCGCCTCGGCGAGCTGCGACTGTGTCCAGCCCCGGTGCTGCCGGGCGTCACGGATGAGCTTGCCGATGCGTACGAGGTAGTCGTCTGCCATGAGGCCGAGGTTATCTCAGATATGAGATGGCGCCTCCCGGGGGGTCCCTTCAGGTGACGCATTCTCAGCCCTGGGCCCCCCGGCGGGGTTGACGCGCCGTCTGCCGGGACCTACCGCCGCTTGGAGGTGCGGGTGCGCCGCCAGCCGAACGGGCCCGGCAGGTCCATCGACGTCGTGCGCCGGCCGGTGCTGCTGTGCGTGTGCCGGGGTCCGTTCGCGCCGCCGGTGGTGATGGACCAGGAGTGGCGGTTGATGTTCAGACGGACGCCGGGGAGGATGCGGAAGCTCTTGCGGAATGTGATAGCCATGCCGTGCGGATACCCGCGCCTCCCGCGATCAGTCGACGCGAAACCCCGGAGGCCGGCGCCGAGTTGGCCACCGTGCCCGGTAACTCCGATCTGTTCGCCCTGTGCGCTGCTGGACCGGTCCTTCCGCTCTTGACGGCGGCGAGAGCGAGACGGTTACGGTAGGCGAACGCGTGGCCGCGAGCACCAGACGGGGGCGGCCGTTGAACCGGTGGGGACTCATGTCGTTCGACGAGGAATGGGCCGAACTACGGGACGCGGCGGCGGCACGCCATGGCGCCATGCAGCTCAACAGCCTGCCGCCGGAGGGCGGAGGGGGCGGCGGCACCGCCGATCTGGTGGTGCACCGCGACGAACTGGGGCGTATCGGAAATGACGCGTACGAGCTGCGTACCCGGCTCTCCAAGGAGGGCGACCAGGCCAGGCCCGCCACCTTCGATGCGGCCATCGCCCTGACCAACGGCGAGTTCGTCAGCGGTGCCGCCCTGCTCAAGGTGCACGACCGCTGGAACACCCACGTGAAGACGCTGCTCGACGCCTGCGCGCAGATCTCGAATCACCTCGACTACACCAAGGCCCAGCACGCCAAGGACGACGTGAGGATCCAGGGCGATCTGACCTCCGTGTCCAAGCTCACCGAGTATCTGCAGTAGGGGCCCGGGGAATTCCGACATGCTCAAGTACGAGGACATCATCGACGCGCCGCTCGGGAAGCTGAAGACCGCCGTCGACGACTGGACCGAGATGGCGGGCCACCTGGACCGGCTGGCGGGTCAGGCCGAGGACGGAATGCTGGCCCGGGCGAACAAGGCCGACTGGGAGGGCGTCAACGCGGGCGTCGGCAAGGCGTTCATCGGCAAGACCGCCAAGGAGTTCAGGGACGCCGCCGCCGAGGCCAAGGGCGTGAAGCTGATCCTGGAGGAAGGTCACGCGGCCATCAAGAAGGCCAGGGACGAGCTGATCGACATCCGCGACCACCAGGGGCCGGCGGCCGGCATCCGAGTGGACGGCAGCGGCAAGGTCAGCGCGCTGCACCCGATGGAGGACGTGCCGCCCGCCCTGCGCCACCACGACCCGGACTACCCCGAGCTGGTGCGGCAGGAGAAGGAGAACATCGCCTCCTGGCAGCGCAGGATCGACGCCCTCGTGGACAACTGCAACGACACCGACGTGTCCTTCAAGAACTCCCTGGAGGCCAACGTCACCGACCGCAAGGACTTCAGCGCTCCGAAGTACACGAAGCTGGACCAGGAGGAGGCTGCCCGCGCGGCCGACCTGGCCGCCAAGGGCGGAGACATCACCCACACCGAACTCCAGGCCCTCAACGAACTCCTGAAGGACAACGGGACGTCACCGGAGTTCGCCAGGAACTTCTACGAGAAGCTCGGCCCCGAGAAGTCCCTCGCGTTCTTCGGCCAGCTCTCCACCGACACGTACGAGCACGGGAAGGTCGACAAGGAGCGTCTGAAGGACGTCCAGGAACTCCAGCGCAATCTGGGACTGAACCTCGCGACCGCCTCCCACGACACGGAGTTCAGCGACAAGTGGGGCCCGGAACTGCGCAAGCTGGGTACGGAGCGCATCCCCCTTGCCAAGAACGACTACGGCGGGCCCTACGGGTACCAGCTCCTCGGCGGCATCATGCGGTACGGGAACTACGACAAGCAGTTCCTCAACCCCATCGCCGAGCACGTGGCGCAGCTCCACCAGAAGGACCCGGACCTGTTCGCCGGCAACAAGGTGGTGAACAGCCCGTTCAAGAACCCGTTCAACCCCTCCGGGGTCAACGGCGCGGGCTACGACCCTACGACCGCCATGCTGGAAGCCCTCGGCAACAGTCCTGACGCGGCCAAGCACTTCTTCGCCGACCCGCCGACCGCGTACAACGAGGACGGCACGGTCAACCGCGGCGCGACCGCCGACCTCGGCAAGGCCGACGGACAGCCGGTCGACAACTACCTCGACTTCTTCGGCAACGAGAAGTGGGAGACCTTCGGCGACGTCAACTCACTGGACCGGAAGGAGCAGGAGGGCTCGCTCAACCACATGCCCGACGCGCTGGGCAAGGCGCTGGAGGCCGCGACCCTCGGCTACCCCGCCGGGAACCCCGACGGCGGCGTCGTCAAGGACGCCGACAACGCCGCGGTCATGCGGCAGGTCATGGAGAAGTACGGCTCGGACGCGGGTCTGCTCAAGACGCAGGAAGCCCTCTCCGACAGCCTCGGCACGATGGGCGCCGGATACATCGACGACATCAACTGGGCCCTCGACAAGAACAGGACGGACAGCCCCTTCGCGCCCGGCCCGAACGCGGAAGGGCGCATTGACTTCACCGACACCCTCGATGGCGACGGCCGCAGCGTTGTCCGTGGCTTCCTCAGCTCGCTCGGCCAGCATCCCGACGCCTACGCTACGGTCTCGACCGCCGAGCAGGCCTACACCCGCAGTGTCCTGGAGGGTACGGTCGGCCCCGACGGCAAGATCGATGAAGGCTCGGCCAGGGCCACGGTGCGCCTCGGCGCCGAAGTGCAGGGCATGCTCGACCAGTCCCGCGCCGACCAGGTCGAGGCCACCAACCTCAAGACCCACGAGGACTACGAGAAGGCGGTCGCCAAGCGGGCCGGCTGGATCGAGTTCGGGGCGACCGCCGGTGTAGCCGCGGGCGTGGCCTTCCTGCCGGCGACCGCGGCGGTGGGTACGGCCGCGGTCCTTATCCCGCTCGCGACCGACACCGCGAGCGGCGTAGTGGAGCAGGGCATCAGTCAGTTCGTCGGTGACCTCTCGGACAGCTCGGTCGACGAGCACAAGGACAAGGTCGGGGAGCTCAACGCGGATCAGAGGAAGATGATCTACACCGCGGGTGAGAGGCGGGCCGAATCTCCGATGGAGGAGTTCTTGGCGCTCCACGGCCAGAAGTCGAGCACCGCGTTCGGTGAGGACCTCAGGCAGGCCATGGAGCTTGGCTACGGCGCTGGCAATGACCGCCAGAAGCAGCAGGGCAACGACCCGGAAACGGACTGAACACAGAAGGACCAAGAGAACTCTGATGATGACCAACCCCACCAGGACGCACGGGGTCCGCTGTGCGCTCATGGCCAGCCTTCTCGCACTCGCGGTCGTCGGCTGCGATTCAGGAGGCGACGCAGAGAAGCCCACCCCTTCCGTCCGGGCTCAGCAGTTGTGCGGTGGCAAGGCGGTGACCGAGGAGGCGGCCAAGGCCCTCGAAGAAATCTTCGGCACCGACCGGTTCGAGGCCACGAACAAGAAGACCACCGTCGCGGCCGCCGCCGCGGAGCTGTCCCGCCCGGCTGTCTCCACGACCATCGGGAGAGGGGAGATCTGCCGCATCTTCCCCCCTGTCGGCTCCAGGACCGAGGTCGACGACCTGCGTGTGCGTTGGTACATGTACGACACCGGCCCGGATCAGGACCACCACCCGAAGTACACCCTGTTCCCGATGGGCGAGCAGGCCGGTGGTGCGACCGATGGCGGCTACCTCTACTTCGAGTGCCGCGCCAACGGCCATGCCACCGTGACGCCGAACCACATCTCCGTCAACGTGGAGAACCCGGACCCGTTCGAGGAACCGGAGGGCGACCCCCGGAAGCTGAAGCGCGCCTACGCGACCGTCGCCCACTCCTTCTCCCTGGCGATGGCGAAGGAGCTGCGCTGCGCCGACGACGGCGGGCTGAAGGCCGCCCCGTCGCTGTAGCGCTGGTGCACCCGTGCGCCCCGTACGACGATGAGGGGGCGTGACAGGGGTACGCGCTTGGTTGCGCGCAGGGGTCATGTACTAGAGTTATCTCGACATCGAGATAACTGCCGAGGCGCCCCGTAGCCGCCACGTCAGGTGAGGGTGACCTAACTTAGCCTTACCTTAGCGGATCGGCCGGCCGTCGTGGCGGCAGGATTGCGGTGGGTACGCGCACATATATGAAGGAGACTGTCGTGTCGGCGAACAGCTTCGACGCCCGCAGCACGCTGCAGGTGGGCGACGAGTCGTACGAGATCTTCCGGCTGGACAAGGTGGAGGGTTCGGCCCGCCTGCCGTACAGCCTGAAGGTGCTGCTGGAGAACCTCCTCCGCACCGAGGACGGCGCGAACATCACCGCCGACCACATCCGGGCGATCGGCGGCTGGGACTCCCAGGCGCAGCCGTCGCAGGAGATCCAGTTCACGCCGGCGCGCGTGATCATGCAGGACTTCACCGGCGTGCCCTGTGTCGTCGACCTCGCCACCATGCGCGAGGCCGTGAAGGAGCTCGGCGGCGACCCGGCGAAGGTCAACCCGCTCTCCCCGGCCGAGCTGGTCATCGACCACTCCGTCATCGCCGACAAGTTCGGCACGCACGAGGCCTTCGCGCAGAACGTCGAGCTGGAGTACGGCCGCAACAAGGAGCGCTACCAGTTCCTGCGCTGGGGCCAGACCGCCTTCGACGACTTCAAGGTCGTCCCCCCGGGCACCGGCATCGTCCACCAGGTCAACATCGAGCACCTGGCCCGCACGGTCATGGTCCGCAACGGCCAGGCGTACCCCGACACCCTCGTCGGCACCGACTCGCACACGACCATGGTCAACGGCCTCGGTGTGCTGGGCTGGGGCGTCGGCGGCATCGAGGCCGAGGCCGCGATGCTCGGCCAGCCGGTCTCGATGCTCATCCCGCGCGTCGTCGGCTTCAAGCTGACCGGCGAGCTCCCGGCCGGCACCACCGCCACCGACCTGGTCCTCACGATCACCGAGATGCTGCGGGGGCACGGCGTCGTCGGCAAGTTCGTCGAGTTCTACGGCGAGGGCGTCGCCGCCACCTCGCTCGCCAACCGCGCGACCATCGGCAACATGTCGCCGGAGTTCGGCTCCACCGCCGCGATCTTCCCGATCGACGACGAGACGCTGAAGTACCTGCGCCTGACCGGCCGCGACGCGCAGCAGGTCGCCCTCGTCGAGGCGTACGCCAAGGAGCAGGGCCTCTGGCTCGACCCGGCCGCCGAGCCCGACTTCTCCGAGAAGCTGGAGCTCGACCTCTCCACCGTCGTCCCCTCCATCGCCGGCCCGAAGCGCCCGCAGGACCGCATCGTCCTCGCCAACGCGGCCGAGCAGTTCGCGCAGGACGTCCTCAACTACGTCGAGGCCGGCGTGACCGGCGGCGACGACCGCAAGCCGGGCGTCCCCGCGCAGGAGAAGCCGCACGGCGTGGCCTCCCCGGTCGACGAGGCGAGCTCCGAGTCCTTCCCGGCCAGCGACGCCCCGGCCTACGGCAACGACGACAACGGCGCCGGCGCCCCCGAGCACGCCGCCGTCACCGGTGCCTCCGTGCCGTCCAGCCCGGTCACGGTGACCGCCCCCGACGGCTCGACGTACGAGATCGACCACGGCGCCGTCACCGTCGCCGCGATCACCTCCTGCACCAACACCTCGAACCCGTACGTGATGGTCGCCGCCGCGCTCGTCGCGAAGAAGGCCGTCGAGAAGGGCCTGACCCGCAAGCCGTGGGTCAAGACCACGCTCGCGCCCGGTTCCAAGGTCGTCACCGACTACTTCGACAAGGCGGGCCTCACCCCCTACCTCGACAAGGTCGGCTTCAACCTCGTCGGTTACGGCTGCACCACCTGCATCGGCAACTCCGGCCCGCTGCCGGACGAGGTCTCCAAGGCCGTCAACGACCATGACCTGGCCGTGACTTCGGTGCTCTCCGGCAACCGCAACTTCGAGGGCCGGATCAACCCCGACGTCAAGATGAACTACCTGGCGTCCCCGCCGCTGGTCGTCGCGTACGCCCTCGCGGGTTCCATGAAGGTGGACATCACCAAGGACGCGCTCGGCACCGACCAGGACGGCAAGCCGGTCTTCCTCCAGGACATCTGGCCGACCGAGGCCGAGGTCAACGAGGTCGTCGCCAGCGCCATCGGCGAGGACATGTTCAGCAAGTCCTACCAGGACGTCTTCGCGGGCGACGCCCAGTGGCAGGCGCTGCCGATCCCGACCGGCAACACCTTCGAGTGGGACCCGCAGTCCACCTACGTCCGCAAGCCCCCGTACTTCGAGGGCATGACGATGGAGACCACCCCGGTCTCCGACATCACGGGCGCGCGCGTCCTCGCCAAGCTGGGCGACTCGGTCACCACCGACCACATCTCCCCGGCCGGCGCGATCAAGGCCGACACCCCGGCGGGCCAGTACCTCACCGAGCACGGTGTGGAGCGTCGTGACTTCAACTCCTACGGCTCGCGCCGAGGCAACCACGAGGTCATGATCCGCGGCACGTTCGCCAACATCCGCCTGCGCAACCAGATCGCGCCGGGCACCGAGGGCGGCTACACCCGCGACTTCACCAAGGATGACGCCCCGGTGTCGTTCATCTACGACGCCTCGCGCAACTACATCGAGCAGGGCATCCCGCTCGTCGTGCTCGCCGGCAAGGAGTACGGGTCCGGCTCGTCCCGCGACTGGGCCGCCAAGGGCACCGCGCTCCTCGGCGTCAAGGCCGTCATCGCCGAGTCCTACGAGCGCATCCACCGCTCGAACCTCATCGGCATGGGCGTCCTGCCGCTCCAGTTCCCGGAGGGCCAGAACGCCGAGTCCCTCGGCCTGACCGGCGAGGAGACCTTCTCCTTCACCGGCGTCGAGGAGCTCAACAACGGCACGACGCCGCGCACGGTGAAGGTCACCACCGACACCGGCGTGGAGTTCGACGCGGTCGTCCGCATCGACACCCCCGGCGAGGCGGACTACTACCGCAACGGCGGCATCATGCAGTACGTGCTGCGCAGCCTGATCCGCAAGTAGGCGGACCGGGAGGCCCGTTACGGGGCTTCCGCGCACGCGGTCGAGGGCCGCATCCCCGCGGGACGGGGGTGCGGCCCTCGACGTTCGCGGGGGGACCGCTTCGCCCCGGCGGGCGCGAGCGGGATTCGTGCGTTCCGGTGCGAGACGTGCGCAGGGTGGGGTCCATCGTGTGACAGCCGTTTACAGCGGTGCCGGTGCGCGCTAACTTCCCCATGGGGTGGGAGCGCTCCCATGGTGGCGGACCGGAACCCGCCCCGAGGGGGCCGTTCCCGCCTCGCCCGTCCGCACCGCCCTCGGGCGGTCGGCGGCTCGGGGCGGACCGGGTGGCTGCTTGGACTCACCCGGTCCGCGAGCCCGGGCCGGCCGAAGGGGGGAGTGCCGGCCCGGGGTGGTGCGTGGCTTGTGGCGACCGTGGTGTGCGACAACGTTGTCGAATGGTCTGTACATGACTCTACCGCCTCAACGGACAACGATGTCAAGCCAGTTGCGCCGAAGATCACGGACGGTTCTCCGCCGAAGGGGTGGGCGCCGGACCCCGGGGAGGGCGCGCCCCGCGCGCCGGGCGGTCCGGACGCGGTCTTCCGTGGTACCGGTGGCGCACGTTACTGTCCCTGCGGCTTGTGCGACCCGTGGTGCGCGACCCGTCCGAAGGAGGAGGGGCCGCGTCATGCGTTTCCGTCCGTCATCCGTGCTGCTAGCCGTCGTGCTGACGGCCGGCGGTGCCACTCCCGCCCTGGCCGCGCCCGCGTCCGGCCCGCCGGACCTCGTCCGCGACCCGACCGCCTACGTCGACCCGCTCATCGGCACCAGGAACGGCGGGAACGTCTTCCCCGGCGCCGTCGTCCCCTTCGGCATGCTCTCCTGGAGCCCCGAGAACACCCGCGGCGACGCCACCCGCACCGCCGCGCCCGGCGGGTACCACTACGACGCCACCCGCATCCGGGGCTTCAGCCTCACCCACATGTCCGGCACGGGCTGTGCGGGCGGCAGCGGTGACATCCCGTTCTTCCCGTACGCCGGGCAGGTGACGTCCTCCCCGGCGAGCGACACCAAGGACGCGGTGTACGCCGCCGACTTCAAGCACTCCGACGAGACGGCCGAGCCCGGTCACTACAGGGCCGCCCTCGCCTCCGGCGTCACCGCCGACCTCACCGCGACCGCGCGCACCGGCTCAGGCCGCTTCACCTTCCCGGCGGACAAACCCGCCTCCATGCTCATCCGCACCGCCAACTCCGAGGTCGGATCCACCGACTCGGACCTGCGCATCGACCCGGCGACGCGCACGGTCTCCGGGTCCGTCACCTCCGGCAACTTCTGCGGCTACCTCGACCCGGAGGGCCGGCGCAGCTACTACACCCTGTACTTCACCGCCCGCTTCGACCGGGACTTCAAGGAGACGGGCACCTGGAAGGACGACAGGCTGAACCCGGGCGCCACCGAGGCGAGCGGCGGCACCGGAGGCTTCGCCGACGGCGGACGGCCCGTCGCGGGCAAGGGGGCGGGCGGCTACGTGGAGTTCGCGCCCGGCGCGGGCCCCGTGCACGTCAAGGTCGGCATCTCGTACGTGAACCGGGCGGGCGCGGCGGCGAACCTCGCGGCGGAGAACCCGCGGTCGCGGTCCTTCGCGTCCGTGCGGGAGGCCGCCCGGCGGGCCTGGCGGGAACGTCTCGGCGCGATCAGGGTCGGCGGCGGCAGCGACACCGACCGCACCACCTTCTACACCGCGCTGTACCACTCCCTCCTGCACCCGAACGTCATCAGTGACGCCGACCGCAGATACCGGGGCGGCGACGGCGAGGTCCATGTCGTCGGCCGGGGGCACCGGGCCCAGTACGGCACCTTCTCCGGCTGGGACGTCTACCGCTCCCAGGTCCAGCTGCTGACCCTCCTCGACCCGGACGTCGGCTCCGACATCGCGCAGTCACTGCTCCGGCTGGCCCGGCAGAACGGCGGGATCTGGGACCGCTGGCTGCACGGAGCGAGCGGGACCCACGTCATGAACGGCGACCCCTCGCCGGCCGCGCTCGCCGGGATCCGTGCCTTCGGCGGCACCCGTTTCGACCTGCGCGGGGCACTGGACTCGCTGGTGAGGGCGGCGACCGTGCCGACGGAGAAGGATCTGTCGCCCGCGGGCAAGCCGGTGCTGTCGGTGGGCCAGCGGCCCTCCCTCGACAAGTACTTGAAGCACCACTACATGCCGTCCGTCTCCAACGCCTGGGGCGGTGCGGCCGAGACCCTGGAGATGTCCGGAGCCGACTTCGCGATCTCCCAACTGGCCGCCGCGGCGGGGGAGAAGCGGACCGCGAAGACCTTCGCCGACCGGTCCCAGTGGTGGCAGAACAACTTCAACCTCGCGGCCGACACCACCGGCGGCTACATCGCCAACCGCAGGGCGGACGGCAGCTGGGTCACCGGCTTCACCCCGGCCACCGGCAACGGCTTCGTCGAGGGGACGGCCGCCCAGTACACGTGGATGGTGCAGCACAACCCGGCCGGTCTCTTCGCGGCGATGGGCGGCCGGGCCGAGGCGCTCGACCGCCTCGACACCTTCTTCCACGACGCGGACGGCGGCTGGGCCCTCACGGGGAGCGGCGGCGACAAGTCCGAGCTGGACAACGAGCCGTCGATCAACGTCCCCTACCTGTACGCCTACGCGGGCGCGCCGTACAAGACGCAGGAGACCGTCCGGGCCGCCGTGCGGCAGCTCTGGTCGACGCGGCCGGGCGGCATCCCAGGCAACGACGACCTGGGGGAGATGTCCTCCTGGTACGTCTTCTCCTCGCTCGGCATGTACCCGCAGGTCCCCTCCCGGTCGGAACTGGTGCTGGCGTCACCGCTGTTCCCGCGCGCCGAGATCTCCCGCCCCGGCGGTGGGGACATCAGGATCCGCGCGGCCAAAGCGGCGCCGGACGTTCCGTACGTGCACGCGCTGAAGGTCGACGGCCGTTCCAGTGACCGCCCTTGGCTGCCCGCCTCCTTCGTCCGCAAGGGCGGCACCCTCGACTACACGCTGAGCGGCACCCCGGACAAGGAGTGGGGCAGCGCCCCGGAAGACGCCCCGCCGTCCTTCCGCACCGGCGAGCAGCCGTACCAGATCGGCGTGGGCCCCACCACGGCCAGGCTCGCGCCGGGCGGCAGCACCGAGCTGGACATCAAGGCACTGGCCCTGAGCGGCGGCGCAGGTCCAAAGGTCCGTTTCCACGTGGACGTGCCGGACGGCGTCACGGCGACCCCCGCCGAGGGCACGGTGCGCGACGGGGCGCAGCACATCACCCTGAAGGCGGCCGACAGCGCCCGGCAGGGCTTCTACGACGTCCAGGTGACGGTGACGTCCGGCGGGTCCTCCTACCGGCAGCCGGTGGCCCTGACGGTGGCTGCGCCCGGCTCGCTCCTCGCCGCCTACGACAACACCGGCGTCTCGGACGACGAGGGCGACCACGACGAGGCGGACTACGACGGCGGCGGCTGGAGCTACTCCCGCCAGGCGCTGGCCGCGGCCGGCCTCACGCCGGGTGAGCGCGGCACGGTCTCCGGCGGCCTCGCCTTCACCTGGCCCGACTCCCCGGCGGGCCGCCCCGACAACGCGACGGCGTCCGGCCAGATCCTCGAACTGACGCAGCCCGCAGCCATGTTGAGCTTCATCGGCAGCGCGGTCAACGGAAACCAGCGGGCCGAGGCGACCGTCACCTACACCGACGGCGGCACGGACACCGTCGACCTCGCCCTCACCGACTGGACCGTCGGCGGCGGAGGCGGCACCGTCCAGTACGGCAACGAGGTCGTCGCCAAGACCCCGTACCGCAACGTCGCGGGCGCCGACAAGGACCCGGTGGCGACGTACGTCTTCGCCACGAAGCCCTTCGAGGCACCGGCCGGGCGGACCATCAGGAGCGTGAAGCTGCCGGACAACGGCGACCTGCACGTCTTCACGGTCGCCGTCGGCTGACCCACGCGTGCCCGGCCCACCCCGGGCGCGCCCGACACGCCGCGGGGCGGCACGGAGGAAGTCTCCGTGCCGCCCCGCTCCCGTGGGGAGGTGCGTCAGGACAGCAGCTCCACCTCCGCCAGCGTCGCCTCACCGGTCAGGACCAGGCGGTAGTGCGCGTACGAGCGCGGTGTCGCCACCGAGAACGCCCGCGTCTGCCGGTCCCAGGTGAAGGATTCACCGGAGCGCTTGTCGAGGGTCGACCAGCGGGTGCCGTCCGAGGAGCCCTGCAAGGTCCAGCCGGTCGGCGCCTTCGTGCGGTCCGCCGAGGTCAGGGTGTACTGAACTCCCTTGGTCCGCGCGGTGACCGGCAGGTCCACCGACGTCACGCTCGCGTTCGTCGCCGAGGTGTTGTCGAAGAGCGCGCCGTCACCCCTGAGCGTGTCCGCGCGGGGCGAGGGCACCTTGTCGTCCTGGGTGACGGACACCGGCGCGTCCGTCTTGCCGGTACCCCAGGAGGACGGCTTCGAGCCCATGTCGAACTCCAGGACCCCGCCCCTGGCGATCAGCGAGTGCGGGAGCGAGGTCGACCTCCACTTCTTGCCGTTGACCTTCAGGCCCTGCACGTACACGTTCCTCGCGCTGTTCCTGGGCGCCTTGACCACCAGGTCCCGGCCGTTCTCCAGGTGCACGGTCGCCTTGGTGAACAGGGGGGAGCCCACGGCGTACTCGCCGCTGCCCATCACCAGCGGATAGAAGCCGAGGGAGGAGAAGAGGTACCAGGCCGACTGCTCGCCGTTGTCCTCGTCGCCGTGGTAGCCCTGGCCGATCTCGCTGCCGGTGTAGAGGCGTGAGAGCACCTCGCGGACGTTCTTCTGCGTCTTCCAGGGCTTGCCCGCCGCGTCGTACATGTAATTGACGTGGTGCGCGACCTGGTTGGAGTGCCCGTACATGCCCATCCGTACGTCACGGGCCTCCGTCATCTCGTGGATGACCCCGCCGTACGAGCCGACGAACTCCGGCGAGGCCGTCTCCGGCGTCGCGAAGTAGGTGTCGAGCTTGTCCGCCAGACCGCTGCGTCCGCCGTACAGGTTCGCCAGGCCCCGGCTGTCCTGGGGCGCGGTGAACGCGTAGCCCCAGCCGTTCGTCTCGGTGTAGTCGTAACCCCACACACGCGGGTCGTACTTGGAGGACTCGACCCGCCAGTCGCCCTTCGCCTCGCGGCCCTGGAAGAACCCGGCCTCGGAGTCGAAGAGGTTGACGTAGTCCTGGGCCCGGTTGAGGAAGTACGCGGACTCCTCCTTGTACTTCTTCTTGCCGGTCTTCTTGTAGAGGGCCTGGCCCATCTTGGCGATGCCGTAGTCGTTGAGGTAGCCCTCCAGCGCCCACGAGAGGCCTTCGTGCGTGTCCGTGCTCGTGTAGCCGAGGAAGGGCGAGGTCGACATGCCCTTGCGGCCCACGCCCGAGGAGGGCGGCACCACGGTGGCGTTCTTCACGGCCGCCTGGTACGCCGACTCCGCGTCGAAGTCGACACCCTTCACGTACGCGTCCGCGAACGCCACGTCCGACGAGGTGCCGGTCATCAGGTCCGCGTAGCCGGGCGAGGACCAGCGTGAGGTCCAGCCGCCGTCCTTGTACTGCTGCACGAAGCCGTCGACCATCTCGCCGGCCTGGCCGGGGGTCAGCAGCGAGTACGCCGGCCAGGTCGTCCGGTAGGTGTCCCAGAAGCCGTTGTTGACGTACACCTTGCCGTCGACGATCTTCGCGCCGGTGTGCGTCGGCGAGTCCGGGTTCGGCATCGGCGAGAACGGCGAGGCGTACTGGTACTTGGAACCGACCTTCTCGAAACCGGAGTTGGGGTAGAGGTACAGCCGGTACAGGCTGGAGTAGAGCGTGGTCAGCTGGTCGGGGGTCGCGCCCTCGACCTCGACCTTGCCGAGGATCGCGTCCCACTGCTGCCGCGCCCGCGTCTTGACGGCGCCGAACGAGGTGCCGCCGGGGATCTCCTGGCGCAGGTTGTCCTTCGCCTGGTCGATGCTGATGAGCGAGGTGGCCAGGCGCAGGGTGACCGAGCGGTCGGCGCCCGGCTCGAACTTCAGATAGCCCTTGACGCCCGACGACGTGCCCTCCGTCACCGGCGCGTCGAAGACGCCGTACACGAACAGCCGGGTGGCGCCGGTGGACAGCCCGGACTTCACGTCCGAGTAGCCGGTGAAGGTCCCGCTCTCCTTGTCGAGGGTGAGACCGGCCTGGTCGGTGACGTTGTCGAAGACGACGCTCGCGTCGTCGCCGGGATAGGTGAACTTCAGTGCGGCGGCGTGGTCCGTCGGCGCCATCTCCGCCTTGAGTCCGTTCTCGAACGTGACCCCGTAGTAGTAGGGGCGGGCCGTCTCCTTCTCGTGCCGGAAGGCGAGCGCGCGGGCGGTGCGGCCGGTGTCGGGGGCGCCGGACGCGGCCGACGGCATCACCTGGAAGGTCTGCCGGTCGCCCATCCACGGGCTCGGCTCGTGGCTCGCGCTGAACGCCTGGATGGTGGGCAGGTTGTCCGCGTTGTTCGCGCGGGCGTAGTCGTAGAGCCAGCTCAGCGAGCCCGCGTTGGTGACCGGCGTCCAGAAGTTGAAGCCGTGCGGCACGGCCGTCGCCGGGAAGTTGTTGCCGCGCGAGAAGCCGCCGCTGGAATTGGTGCCGCGGGTGGTCAGCGCGTAGTCCGACAGATGCGCCTTGGGCTTCTCGGGCGCGACGGCCTTCACGGCGATGTCGTCGACCCAGCCGCGGAACTTCGCAGGTCCCTTGGGGGAGTCGTAGGCGACGAGTATGCGGTCCACGGTGCGGCCCGCGGCGACGGAGCCGATCCGGGAGCGGACGTTGTTCCACTGGTTGACGTACAGGACCTTCGAGGCGCCCTGACCCTGCGGGGTCAGCGCGAACCCGTGCTGGTCGGTCGCCTTCAGGTCGCTGAGGTGGGTGCCGTCCGTGAACGCGAGGTCCACGGAGACGTTGGTGGCGTCGTAGTCCCGGTCGCCGTCCGCCATCGACGGGAAGATCCGGTACGACAGCTCGGTGTTCCGGCCCACCGCGACGTTCACGTCGAAGACCTTGTTGTACGAGTAGGCGTGGCCGTCCACCTTGTGCGTACCCGCGTAGCGCAGGGCCCGCTTGCCGGTGAAGCCCGCGCCCGCCTTCGCGGTCGGGGAGCCGCTCGGGCCGCGGTCCACCAGCGACAGCATGTCCCTCGGCGCCGGGTCGTCGCTGCCACCGACGGAGAACTGGAGGTCGGAGAGCTGCGTGGCGTCCGAGGCGCCGTTGTTCCTCGTGACCTGCCACCGGAAGTGCCGGTACTCGGCGGGTTCCGCGAGATCGTACGACTTCGTCTGGAACCGTGCGGAGAAGGACTCGCCCGAGCGGCTGTCCAGGTCCTTCCAGTCCTTGCCGTCCGCCGAGCCCTGCAGGATCCAGTCCTTCGGGTCGCGCTCGTCGTGGTCGTTGGCGGACGTCAGCGCGTACGTGACCAGCTTGACCGGGGCGTCCAGGTCGAACTCCACCCAGCCGGTGGGCGCGAAGGTGAGCCACTTGGTGCTGGACTCCCCGTCGACGAGGTTCTCCTTCACCTCGCCGCCGCCCGCGTTCTCGCCGCTGGCCCGGACGTCCGTGACGTGATCGCTGACGTTGCCCGGGATGCCGCTGCTGTAGCCGCCGTCGACCCCGGCGGCGCGTTTCGTCCCGTCCGGTGCGGTATCGACCGTGTTCAGCCAGTCCGGTGCGGGATCAGCCGTTTCGAAAGAGGAGGCGAACTCCTGGTCGGCGGACGCCCTTTCGGCCGGCCGCGCGACGGCGGCGCCTTGCGAGGCCACCACCAGAGCGAAGGCGGCCGTTGCGACGACCGCCGTGGAACCCCGTCTGAGCCGAGCTCTCTGCATGCGCGAGCACCCTCCCTGCGCTTGGACAACGTTGTCAAATTCGCTGCGCAAGGACCAGTAGGGAGTCAAGTTGCCAGAGATGTCAAGGGTGTTGGATGCGGCATTCGGGCCTGATGTCAAGGATTTCCCTCTGTGGGAGTGCACAGGCGCCCCATATTTCCGTGAGGTCTCAACTCGGAAAAGACCCACGGGCAAACCTGCATTCGATCTTGCTCCGCCGACGGGAAGTGGACTATACCTGTCGGCATCTGCTCCGCCGTCTCCGATGGTCGGGAGGCAGGCAGGCCCCGGGGGGAATCTCGATGTCGCGGACCGCGCCCAGTGCGCCGAATGCCGTGCCGTCCAGCTGAATCCCCCACGCACGACCCCAGCTTCACCACACCGCGGTGCCGGGGAGGATCCGGTTCACCGCCTGAGTCCTGGAGAAGGCGAGGACTTGAGCATGGGATCCACTTCCGCCGAGAACAGCAACACCGAGGGTGTCGGCCGCCGCGCACTGATCAAGCGGTCCGCCGCGCTCGGCCTGATCTCCGTCCCGACGATGAGCTTCCTGTCCGCGTGTGCCAGCGGGGACGGCGGTTCCGAGGACAAGGCCAAGACCGGCAAGAAGACGACGAAGAACCCGCTGGGCGTCAACGCGACCGCCCCGCTCGCCGTCGTCATCTTCGACGGTGGTTTCGGTACGAAGTACGCGACGGACGCGAACGCCGAGTACAAGAAGGCGTACCCGAAGGTCAAGATCGATTTCCACAAGACCCAGAAGATCCAGTCCGAGCTGCAGCCCAAGTTCAACGGGGGCACGCCGCCGGACCTGATCGACAACTCGGGCGCCCAGCAGATGGACATGGGCGTGCTCGTCGGCAAGAAGCAGCTGACCGACCTCACCCCGCTCCTCGACGCGCCGTCGATCGACGACCCGGCGAAGAAGGTCCGCGACACCCTGCGTCCCGGCATCGTCGAGATGGGCCAGTTCGACGGCGACCCCGTCTGGATCATGTACTACGCGTACACGGTCTACGGCGTCTGGTATTCGCAGACCGCCCTGGAGAAGCTCGACTCCGAGTATCCCGAGGACTGGGACGCCATGCTCGCGCTGTGCGCGAAGGCGAAGAAGAAGGGCATCGCCGGCTGGACGTACGCGGGCAAGTACCCGTACTACCTGCCGTTCTCGCTGTACCCCTTCATCGCGAAGATCGGTGGCCGGGAGGTCCTCGACAGGATCGACAACCTGGAGCCGAACGCCTGGAAGGACCCGGCCGTCAAGGCCGCGTTCGAGGCGTACTACGAGCTCTACAAGAAGGGCTACATCCTCAAGGGCACCCCGGGCATCGACCACATCCAGTCGCAGACCGCGTGGGCCAAGGGCAAGGCGCTCTTCATCCCCAACGGTTCCTGGGTGGAGAACGAGTCCGCGAAGGTCATCCCCGCGGACTTCAACCTGGCCGTCAGCGGTCCGTCCGGCCTGGACAGCTCGGACAAGATGCCGTTCGGCACCATCTGGGCGTCCGGCGGTGAACCCTTCATCGTGCCCGCCAAGGCGAACAACCCCGAGGGCGGCATGGAGCAGCTGCGCATCATGCTCAGCGAGGCCTCGTCGAAGAACTTCACCAGCCAGGTCAAGTCGCTCACCGCGTTCAACGGCGGCACCGACGGAATCGAGCTGACTCCGGGTCTCAAGTCCGGCGTCGCGGCCCTGGACAAGGCCGGCGACAACGTGGTCAACCCGCGTCTGCAGGACTGGTACGTGAAGCTCCAGAAGGAGCAGATCGGTGTCTCCGGTCTCGGCGAGATGATGGCAGGGCGACTGACCCCGGTCGAGGCCATCAAGAAGATTCAGGCGTACGCGGACGCGGCGGCCAAGGACCAGTCCATCAAGCACTACAAGCACCAGTAGCAGCACGTGCGGACGCGTCATCAGCGGCGGCACCCGCGCAACGATCGGGGTCGGTGACCATGCAACACGGCAAGTACCGGTTCATCACGGGGTTCCTGGTGACCCCTCTGGCCTTGTACGCGATCTTCGTGATCTGGCCGTTCATCCAGGCGATCTACTATTCGTTCACGGACTGGACCGGCCTGAGCCCCGACTTCAAGATGGTCGGTTTCGCGAACTACACCAGAATGCTGGACGACGACGTCTTCTGGAAGTCGTTGCAGCACAGCCTCGTATTCGCGTTGTTGCTGCCGCTGGTGACGCTGGGCCTCGCACTCTTCTTCGCCTTCATGCTCAATGTCGGCGGGCGGCGCCGTAAAGGCGCCGCCATCACCGGAGTGCGGGGTTCGGGTTTCTACAAGATCGCCTACTTCTTCCCGCAGGTGCTCTCGATCGCGATCGTCGCTCTTCTGTTCCAGTTCGCGTACAACCCGAATGACGGCGTGATCAACGGGACATTCAAGGCCATCGGTCTCGGCAGTGTTCAGCCCGACTGGCTGGGCGATCCCGGGCTCGCCCTCTGGTGCGTGATGTCGGTACTCCTGTGGAGCACCGTCGGATTCTTCGTGGTGCTGTTCTCGGCGGGAATGGCCTCCATTCCGAAGGACTTCTACGAAGCCGCTCTCCTCGACGGCGCGAGCCGCTTCACCACGTTCTTCCGTATCACCCTGCCGCTGCTCTGGGACACCGTGCAGTCCGGCTGGGTCTACATGGGCATCCTGTCCCTCGGCGCCGAGGCGTTCGCCGCCGTTCAGATCATGACGGTGGGCCCCGGCGGACCGGACTACTCGACGACGGTCCTTCCGCTGTACGTGTACCAATCGGCGTTCCGTGACGCGAACGCCGCCTACGCAACAACGATCGGGGTCGCCCTGCTCGTCGTCACGCTGCTGTTCGCGGCTGTCGTGATGCGGCTGGGCCGGCGCGAGCGGCTGGAGTTCTGATGAAAACCACTGAGATCCCGCCGCCGGTGGGCCCGGTACAGGACCACTCCCCGGTGACCGGGAAGCCGGGCGCGCCCGAGCCGGCCAGGAGCAGTGAGCGAGGAGTCCTCAACGTCTTCTCCCACGGCGTCCTCGTCCTCTGGGCGATCATGGTCGTGATGCCGCTGCTGTGGGCGGTGATGACGTCCTTCAAGGACGACGACTCGATCTTCAGCTCCCCCTGGTCGCTGCCCGACAAGCTGCACTTCGACAACTGGTCGCGTGCCTGGTCGCAGGCGCACATGAGCGACTACTTCGCCAACACCCTGATCGTGGTGGGCTTCTCGCTGGCCGGCACGCTCGTGCTCGGCTCGATGGCGGCCTATGTCCTGGCCCGCTTCGACTTCCCGGGCAACCGCTTCGTCTACTACCTCTTCGTCGGGGGCATGAGCTTCCCCGTGATGCTGGCCCTGGTACCGCTGTTCTACGTGCTGAACAACATGCGGCTGCTGAACACGCTCCCGGGTCTGATCCTCGTCTACATCGCCTACTCGCTGCCCTTCACGGTGTTCTTCCTGACCTCGTTCTTCAGGACGCTGCCGACCTCGATCGCCGAGGCGGCGTTCGTCGACGGGGCGTCGCACACCAGGACCTTCTTCCAGATCATGCTGCCGATGGCCAAGCCGGGCCTGATCAGCGTCGGGATCTTCAACTTCCTCGGGCAGTGGAACCAGTACATGCTCCCGACGGTGCTGAACACCGACCCGGACAAGAAGGTGCTCTCCCAGGGACTGGTCGAGCTCGCGACCAGCCAGGGGTACAAGGGCGACTGGTCGGGACTGTTCGCCGGCCTCGTGATGGCGATGCTGCCCGTCCTCGCCGCGTACATCGTCTTCCAGCGCCAGGTGGTGCAGGGTCTGACCGCGGGAGCCCTGAAGTAGCGGAGTGACCACGCAGCGTCCGTCGGCCCGGATCGGCAGCCCTGCGGTGTCCTGAGGGGCCCTGTCCCTTCACGTGTCGGCGTCGTGCCCGTGAACCCGGGCCGGCGCCGACACGTCTGTGTGCGGTCCGGCAGGTTGCACCCGATTTCCCTCAAGGACTTGACTGCGGTAACCCGTTCAGCGGAGCTTGGAGTTCACAACTTGTAAGTGACCCGGGTCCCGCTGCTGTGGCCCGGGTCACAAGGGCGGCATCTTCGCCGTCCGGCTGAGGGCAGGAGTGGATGAGTCGATGGAGACTCCGGGGTCGCAGTCGTCGCTGCACCGAGCAAATCTGGAGCGCGTCGTCCGTGCGGTGCGCCTTGCCGGGTCGCTCACGCAGGCGGAGATCGCGAGGACGACGGGCCTGTCCGCAGCGACGGTCTCCAACATCGTGCGGGAGCTCAAGGACGGGGGAACGGTCGAGGTCACGCCCACCTCGGCGGGCGGTCGCAGAGCCCGCAGCGTGTCGCTCAGCGGAGACGCCGGCATCGTCATCGGCGTGGACTTCGGGCACACGCATTTGCGCGTCGCGATCGGGAATCTGGCCCATCAGGTGCTTGCCGAGGAGTCCGAGCCCCTGGATGTCGACGCCTCCGCGCCGCAGGGTTTCGACCGGGCGGAGGAACTGGTCAGCCGCCTGATCGCGGCGACAGGAGTCGACCGGTCGAAGATCGCCGGCGTGGGCCTCGGCGTGCCCGGCCCGATCGACGTGGAGTCCGGCACGCTGGGCTCCACGTCCATCCTGCCGGGCTGGACCGGCGCGCGGCCCGCCGAGGAGCTGCGGGGGCGGCTCGGCGTGCCCGTGCACGTGGACAACGACGCGAACCTGGGCGCCCTCGGCGAGCTGGTGTGGGGGAGCGGCCGGGGCGTCAGGGACCTGGCGTACATCAAGGTCGCCAGCGGCGTCGGCGCCGGTCTGGTGATCAGCGGCAAGATCTACCGCGGCCCGGGTGGCACGGCGGGAGAAATCGGGCATATTACTCTTGACGAGTCCGGCCCGGTCTGCCGTTGCGGTAACCGCGGCTGCCTGGAGACCTTCGCGGCGGCGCGCTATGTGCTGCCGCTCCTCCAGTCCAGTCACGGTACGGATCTGACCATGGAAGGCGTCGTCAGGCTGGCGCGGGACGGTGATCCGGGCTGCCGTCGGGTGATCGCCGACGTCGGCCGCCACATCGGCAGTGGAGTCGCGAATCTCTGTAACTTGCTGAACCCGAGCCGGGTGGTTCTCGGCGGCGATCTCGCCGAGGCCGGGGAGCTGGTTCTCGGGCCCATCAGGGAGTCGGTCGGCCGGTACGCGATCCCCAGCGCCGCGCGTCAACTCTCGGTGTTGCCAGGGGCTCTTGGAGGCCGTGCGGAGGTCCTCGGGGCACTCGCTCTCGCGCTCAGCGAGATGGGTGATTCGACCCTTTTGGACGGGTCTCTGACGGCTGCCACGCCTGCCTTCACTTAGAGAACGGATGGCACCGTTGCCATCTCGTTAAGGATTTACTTCTTGACGTCGCACGTGCGGCCGAGTTGACTTCCAGCCACCTCGGCCGCAACGTCGCGGCCTCGTCAGGGAGGTTCTGAAGTGAACACGCGTATGCGTAGTGCAGCTGTAGCCGTCGCCGCTGGTGCGATGGCCGTTTCGCTGGCCGCTTGTGGCAGTGCGGACAAGGCCGACGGTGGAAGTGACAGTTCCAGCTCCGCCAAGAAGGGTGACGCGATCAAGGTCGGTCTGCTCCTCCCGGAGAACCAGACCGCGCGTTACGAGAAGTTCGACAAGCCCCTGATCGAGAACAAGATCAAGGAGCTGACGAACAACAAGGGCGAGCTCGTCTACGCCAACGCCAAGCAGGACGCGACCACCCAGTCGCAGCAGGTCGACACGATGATCACCAACAAGGTGGACGTCCTCATCGTCGACGCCGTCGACTCCAAGGCCATCGCCAACTCGGTGAAGAAGGCCGACGAGGCCGGCATCCCGGTCGTCGCGTACGACCGCCTCGCCGAGGGCCCGATCAAGGCCTACACCTCCTTCGACAACGAAGAGGTCGGTCACGTCCAGGGCAAGGCGCTCCTGGAGGCCCTGGGTGACAAGGCCAAGCCCTCCGCCAAGATCGTCATGATGAACGGCGCGATCACCGACCCGAACGCCGCCCTCTTCAAGAAGGGCGCGCTGGCCGAGCTCAAGGGCAAGGTCGCCATCGCGAAGTCGTACGACACCAAGGAGTGGAAGCCGGAGAACGCCAACAGCAACATGGACGCGGCGATCTCCGCCGTCGGCAAGAAGAACATCGTCGGCGTGTACTCCGCGAACGACGGCATGGCGGGCGGCATCATCACCGCCCTCAAGTCCGCGGGCGTCACCCCGCTCCCGCCGGTCACCGGCCAGGACGCCGAGCTCGCGGGCGTGCAGCGCATCATCGCGGGTGAGCAGTACATGAGCGTCTACAAGCCCTACGCCCCCGAGGCCGACGCCGCCGCCGAGATGGCCGTCGCGCTCGCCCAGGGCAAGGACCTCGGCGACATCGCCAAGGACTCGGTCGACAGCCCGACCACCAAGGGCGTCCCGTCGGTGCTCGTCCCCGTCACCTCGCTGACCAAGGACAACGTCAAGGACACCGTCGTCAAGGACGGCGTCTACACGGTCGACGACATCTGCACCGCCAAGTACAAGGCCGCCTGCGACAAGGCCGGCCTGAAGTAACCAGCCGCAGGTTCCGTCCCGTACGGGGGAATCCGCTCCCGGACTCCCCCACGGGACCTGCGCACAAAAAGCTCCTCCGGCGCCCCGCACTCACCAGCCCCGCAAGCTCGGGCGGGGCGCCGGAGCGAACAACACCCCCCTCCCACACTTCTGCACAACCTCCCGCCCGGCCAGGCGGCGAAGGAGATGGTTCACGTGTCCGCTACGCCCGTGCTGGCGTTGCGCGGGGTCTCCAAGCGGTTCGGTGCCGTCCAGGCGCTCACCGACGTAGAGCTTGAGGTCCACGCCGGTGAAGTGGTCGCCCTGGTGGGCGACAACGGCGCCGGAAAGTCCACGCTGGTCAAGACGATCGCCGGCGTGCACCCCATCGATGAAGGCGTCATCGAGTGGGACGGCAAGGCCGTCCAGATCAACAAGCCGCACGACGCGCAGAACCTGGGCGTCGCGACGGTCTACCAGGACCTCGCGCTGTGCGACAACATCGACGTCGTCGGCAACCTCTACCTGGGCCGTGAGCTGAAGAAGCGCGGCATCCTGAACGAGGTCGAGATGGAGCGCCGCTCCCGCGAGCTGCTCCAGACGCTGTCGATCCGCATCCCCAGCGTGCGCATCCCGATCGCCTCGCTCTCCGGCGGTCAGCGCCAGACCGTGGCCATCGCCCGTTCCATGCTCGGCGAGCCGAAGCTGGTCATCCTCGACGAGCCCACCGCCGCCCTCGGTGTGGAACAGACGGCACAGGTCCTCGACCTGGTCGAGCGGCTGCGCGAGCGCGGCCACGCGGTCCTCCTCATCAGCCACAACATGGCCGACGTGAAGGCTGTCGCCGACAAGGTGGCCGTGCTCCGGCTCGGCCGGAACAACGGCATCTTCGAGGTCAAGACGACCTCGCAGGAAGAGATCATCTCCGCCATCACCGGTGCCACGGACAACGCCGTGACCCGTCGTGCGGCGCGCACCAACGGGGAGGCTCAGAAGTGAGCATCGACAAGACCTCCGCCACCTCCGACGAGCACGCCGTCGAGAACCCCGAGGCCGCCGCCGCCGCGGTGACCGCCGTCGACCCCCGGCTGCTCGTGCGCGAGCGCGGCTTCGCCGGCTACCTCGACGAGTTCAAGCGCAAGATGCGCGCCGGTGACCTGGGTTCCCTCCCGGTCGTCGTCGGTCTGATCGTCATCTGCGCGATCTTCCAGAGCCTGAACTCGGCGTTCCTCTCCTCCGAGAACCTCAACAACATCGCGGTCGCG
The DNA here is from genome assembly GCF_042871785.1 of Streptomyces sp. NPDC005551. Lineage (NCBI taxonomy): Bacteria > Bacillati > Actinomycetota > Actinomycetes > Kitasatosporales > Streptomycetaceae > Streptomyces > Streptomyces sp. NPDC005551. Next base: position 410,423 of record NZ_JBIAJE010000001.1, read on the forward strand.
ATGGTCGCCACCGGCATGATGTCCGTCGGCATCATCTTCGTGCTGCTGCTCGGCGAGATCGACCTGTCGGTCGGCTCGGTCAGCGGTGTCGCGGGCGCCATCACCGCCGTGCTCAGCGTCACGCACGGCATGAACGAGTGGCTGGCGGTGGTCATCGCTCTCGCCAGCGGCGCGGCCATCGGCGCGATCCACGGCTTCTTCTTCGCCAGGATCGGGGCGCCCGCGTTCGCGGTCACCCTGGCCGGCCTGCTGTTCTGGCTCGGCTTCATGCTCCAGATCCTGGGCGAGAACGGCACGATCAACATCGACAGCGACGGCGTGGTCGGCAAGCTGACCACGTACTACTTCTCGGACGTCGCGGTGGCCTACGGCCTCGCCACGGTCGCGGTCGTGGTCTTCTTCGTGACCTCGTTCCTGGACAGCCGGCGCCGCGAGGCCGCGGGCATCCCGTCCCGGCCGCTCAGCGAGATCGTGCTGCGCACGGTGCTGCTCGCGATCGTCGGATACGCCGCGGCGGTCATGTTCAACCAGTACAAGGGCCTGCCCCTGGCCCTGCTGCTCTTCGTGCTGGTCCTGGTCGGCACCGACTTCCTGCTGCGCCGCACGGGATACGGCCGCAAGATCTTCGCGCTCGGCGGCAGCGTCGAGGCCTCCCGCCGTGCCGGTATCAACGTCACGGCCGTGCGGATCTCGGTCTTCGCGATCGCGGGCTTCTTCGCCGCCGTCGGCGGTCTGTTCTGGTCGTCCAAGATCGCCGCGGCCAACCAGAGCGCCGGTGCCGGTGACCTTCTGATGAACGTCATCGCGGCGGCCGTCATCGGCGGCACCAGCCTCTTCGGCGGCCGCGGCCGCACGTGGAACGCGCTGCTCGGCGTCATGGTGATCACCTCGATCCAGTACGGCCTGGCCCTCGAAGGCATCGCCACGCCGATCCAGTACATGATCACCGGTGGTGTTCTGCTGGCGACCGTCGTCATCGACTCCGTCACCCGCAAGACCCAGAAGACCGCGGGCCGCGCCTAGCAGCCCCGGCCCCTTCCGGCCCCGGACCGAAGTGCCCGGCACCCATGGCGGTGCCGGGCACTTCGCCGTACCCGCAACCCCGCGTCTCGTTGCGGAACGTTTGTACGAGAATGGGTAAGACCGTTCGCGTGACGTACAAAGCATGGCCCCGGCACCGGCGGCAGAGGCGGAACATTAGACTCGACAGACCCGGCAAAGCTCGAACAGCTCTATTGCAAGGAGGCACGGGTGCCGCTGCTGACCCGCATCAGGGGACCGCGCGATCTGGACCGGCTCAGCCTGGAAGAGCTGACGCAGCTGGCCGAGGAGATCAGGACCTTCCTGGTCGAGGAGGTCTCCAAGACCGGCGGCCATCTCGGCCCGAATCTTGGTGTCGTCGAGCTGACCATCGCCCTGCACCGCGTCTTCGAGTCGCCGAAGGACCGGGTCCTGTGGGACACGGGCCACCAGTCCTACGTCCACAAGCTGCTCACCGGCCGCCAGGACTTCTCGAAGCTGAAGATGAAGGGCGGCCTCTCGGGCTACCCCTCGCAGGCCGAGTCCGAGCACGACGTCATCGAGAACAGCCACGCCTCCACCGTCCTCGGCTGGGCCGACGGCCTGGCGAAGGCCAACCAGGTCCTGGAGCGGGACGACCACGTCGTCGCGGTCATCGGCGACGGCGCCCTCACCGGCGGTATGGCCTGGGAGGCGCTCAACAACATCGCCGACGCCAAGGACCGCCCGCTGGTCATCGTCGTCAACGACAACGAGCGCTCCTACGCCCCCACCATCGGCGGCCTCGCCAACCACCTCGCGACCCTGCGCACCACCGACGGCTACGAGCGCTTCCTGGCCCGCGGCAAGGACCTCCTGGAGCGCACCCCGGTCGTCGGCCGGCCCCTCTACGAGACTCTGCACGGCGCCAAGAAGGGCCTCAAGGACTTCATCGCCCCGCAGGGCATGTTCGAGGACCTCGGCCTGAAGTACGTCGGCCCGATCGACGGCCACGACATCGAGGCCCTGGAGTCGGCTCTCGCCCGCGCCAAGCGCTTCGGCGGCCCGGTCATCGTGCACTGCCTCACCGAGAAGGGCCGCGGCTACCAGCCGGCCCTCCAGGACGAGGCCGACCGCTTCCACGCCGTCGGCAAGATCCACCCGGACACGGGCCTGCCGATCTCCACCTCCGGCGCCGACTGGACCTCGGTCTTCGGCGAGGAGATGGTCAAGCTCGGCAGGGAGCGCGAGGACGTCGTCGCCATCACGGCCGCCATGCTCCAGCCGGTCGGCCTCGACAAGTTCGCGAAGGCCTTCCCCAAGCGGGTGTACGACGTCGGCATCGCAGAGCAGCACGCCGCCGTCTCCGCGGCCGGCCTCGCCACCGGCGGGCTGCACCCCGTCTTCGCCGTCTACGCGACCTTCCTCAACCGCGCCTTCGACCAGGTCCTCATGGACGTCGCCCTGCACAAGTGCGGCGTCACCTTCGTGCTGGACCGCGCCGGCATCACCGGCACCGACGGCGCCTCGCACAACGGCATGTGGGACATGTCGATCCTCCAGGTCGTCCCGAACCTGCGGCTGGCCGCCCCGCGCGACGCCGACCAGGTCCGCGCCCAGCTGCGCGAGGCCGTGGAGGTCGACGACGCGCCGACGGTGGTCCGCTTCTCCAAGGGCGCGGTCGGCCCGGCGGTACCCGCGGTGGGCCGCGTAGGCGGCATGGACGTCCTGCGCGAGCCCGGCACCGACGCACCCGACGTGCTGCTCGTCTCCGTCGGCGCCCTCGCGCCCATGTGCCTGGAGATCGCGGGCCTCCTCGACCAGCAGGGCATCTCCACGACCGTCGTCGACCCGCGCTGGGTCAAGCCCGTCGACGAGGCGATGGCCCCGCTCGCCGAGCAGCACCGTGTGGTCGTCACCGTCGAGGACAACTCCCGGGTCGGCGGCGTCGGTTCGACGATCGCGCAGGCCCTGCGCGACGCCGGAGTCGATGTGCCGCTGCGCGACTTCGGCATCCCGCCGCGCTTCCTCGACCACGCCTCCCGCAAGGAGGTCATGGCGGAGATCGGCCTGACCGCCCCGGACATCGCCCGCCAGGTCACCGGTCTCGTCGCCAAGCTGGACGGACGGTTCGAGCGCCCGGCGGCCCGCGCCGTGGAGTCCGCCCGCGACTGACGCGCCACTGGTCCATTGGGCCGGTTCCCCCTCCCTGTACGGGTGGCGGAACCGGCCCGTTCGCGTGAACCTCCACGCGCCGCGGCATGCGCTTCGGGAGCCCCCTCGGATCATGTCGAGCACGACAAGCGTGGGAGGTACGCCCGTGAGCACCACCCTCTTCAGGACGAAGAGAGTCGAACAGTCGATCTCGGACACTGAGGAGCCGGAGCACGCACTCAAGAAGTCGCTGTCCGCTCTGGACCTCACCGTCTTCGGTGTGGGTGTCATCATCGGCACCGGCATCTTCGTCCTCACCGGCACGGTCGCCAAGAACAACGCCGGTCCCGCGGTGGCCCTGGCCTTCGTGGTGGCCGGCGTCGTCTGCGCGCTCGCCGCCCTGTGCTACGCCGAGTTCGCGTCCACGGTCCCGGTCGCCGGTTCGGCGTACACCTTCTCGTACGCCTCCCTCGGCGAACTGCCCGCCTGGACCATCGGCTGGGACCTCGTCCTCGAATTCGCCCTCGGCACGGCGGTGGTCGCGGTCGGCTGGTCCGGGTACGTCGCCTCGCTGCTCGACAACGCCGGATGGCATCTGCCCGCGGCACTCAGCGGACGGGAGGGCGCCGACGGCTTCGGCTTCGACATCCTCGCCGCCGCCCTGGTCCTGGTGCTCACCGCCATCCTCGTGGTCGGCACGAAGCTCTCCGCGCGGGTCACCGCCGTCGTGGTCGCCATCAAGGTGACGGTCGTCCTGGTCGTGATCGTCGCCGGCGCCTTCTTCATCGAGGGCAAGAACTACGACCCGTTCGTCCCGAAGGCGAAGCCGGTGGAGGCGGGCGGCGGCCTCGACTCCCCGCTCATCCAGCTGATGTTCGGCTGGGCGCCCTCCAACTTCGGCGTGATGGGCATCTTCACCGCCGCCTCGGTCGTCTTCTTCGCCTTCATCGGCTTCGACGTCGTGGCCACGGCCGCCGAGGAGACGAAGAACCCGCAGCGCGACATGCCCCGCGGCATCCTCGGCTCGCTCCTCATCTGCACGACGCTGTACGTCGCCGTGTCGATCGTCGTCACCGGCATGCAGAACTACAAGCAGCTGTCCGTGGACGCCCCGCTCGCCGACGCCTTCAAGGCCACCGGACACCCCTGGTTCGCCGGCTTCATCAGCTTCGGAGCCGCCGTCGGCCTCACCACCGTCTGCATGATCCTGCTGCTCGGGCAGACCCGGGTCTTCTTCGCGATGAGCCGCGACGGACTGCTGCCCCGCTTCTTCTCGCGGGTCCACCCGCGCTTCAGGACCCCGCACCGGCCGACCATCCTGCTCGGCGTCATCATCGCGATCGTGGCCGGCTTCACCAGCCTGAGCGAGCTCGCCGAGCTGGTGAACATCGGCACGCTGTTCGCCTTCGTCGTCGTCGCCGTCGGCGTGATCATCCTGCGCCGTACGCGTCCCGACCTGCCCCGCTCCTTCCGCACCCCGCTGGTGCCCGTCCTGCCGATCCTGTCGGTCCTCGCCTCGCTGTGGCTGATGCTGAACCTGCCCGCCGAGACCTGGCTGCGGTTCGGCATCTGGATGGCGATCGGTTTCCTCGTGTACTTCCTGTACGGGCGTTCGCACAGCCGCCTCGGCAGGAGCCAGGAGGCCGCGGCGGGCGGCGCGGTTCCGCCGCCCGGCCGCACCACCGAGTGATCCGACCGATTCCCGCCCCGGCCCCGTATGTCCCGCACCGGCGGAGACCGCGGGGCCGGATAGCGTGCACCGTATGCCCGCCGGCCCCCTCGCCCCGCCACGCTCCGCCCCCGCGCTCCGGCCGCGCACGGACCCCGGCTACTGGGGGCGCCTGCTCCCCGCGCTGGCGCTGCTGACCTGCGTCACGCGCGTTCCCTCCTTCCTGCGGCCGCTGTGGAACCCGGACGAGGGGTATCTCGCCGTACAGGCGCGGCTGCTCGCCGACGGGGGAGAGCTGTACGAGACGGTCGTGGACCGCAAGCCGCCGCTGGTGCCGTGGCTCTACGAGGGCGCCTTCGCGCTCTTCGGCTCCGACTCGCTGACCCCGGTACGGGTCCTCGCGGCCCTGGCACAGCTGCTGACCGCCGTACTCCTGGCGTCCCTGGCCCGGCGCCGGTGGGGGGACACGGCCGGCCGTACGGCGGGAACGCTGTACCTGCTGGCCTCCGTCGGACTCAACCCCGAGGACGCGCAGGCCGCCACCTTCGAGGTGTTCATGCTGCCGTGCACGGCCGCGGCGATGTGGTGCGCGGACCGGCGCCGCTGGGGTGCGGCCGGGGCGGCCGTCGCGTGCGCGTTCCTCATGAAACAGACCGGCGGAGCGGTGCTCGTGCCGGTGCTGTGGCTGCTGTACCGGGACGCCGGCCCACGAACGGCCCTGCTGCGTACGGGCCTGGGCGCGACCGTGCCGGTGCTGGGCGCCGCGCTGCTCACCGACCCGTCGGGCTTCCTGTTCTGGACGGTCACCGGCTCGGGCGCGTACGCCAGCTTCACCGGTTCCGAACTGCACGTGCTGGCACGGGGGTCGGTCAACGCCGCGATCCTGGCCGTGGCCTGCGCGGGGCTGATCCCGCCGGTCGTCCGCGTGCTGCGCTCCGCCCGCAGCGGTCCCGCGGAGCTCTGGCTGTGGCTCGCCGCCTCGGCCGCCGCGGTGTGCCTGGGGTTCCACTTCTTCGGGCACTACTACCTGCAACTCGTCCCGCCGATGGCGCTGTTGGCGACGGCGGCACTGCAGAGCCTGCCGCGCGGGCGGCGGGTGCGCGCCGTGGTGACGTCGGTCTGCTGCTGCGCGCTGTTCCTGACGTGGGGCGTGCTGGCCCCCCGGTCCGGCCTCACGCACGCACAGCGCCTCGCGGACACGGTGGCCCGCCGGACGGAACCAGGCGACCGCGTCCTGGTGTGGGGCATACACCCGGAGGTCTACTGGCTCGCCGGCCGGGCTCCCGCCAGCCGCTATCTGACCGCGGGCCTCCTCACCAACTACAGCGGCGGCCGCAGCGGCCCCCGGGTCGGCGAGAAGTACGGTGTCGAGGGCGCCTGGCCGGTCTTCCGCGGGGAGCTGGACGCTCGTCCGCCGACGCTCATCGTCGACGACTCGGGCGACGGACCGTACCGGCCGGAGCGCGTGCCCTCACTGCGCCGGCTCCTTGCGGCCCGGTACGAGGCGGTGGGGGAGGTTGCGGGCGCGGTGCTGTACGTACCGGCGCGAGGCCGCAACTGACCGTACGGACGCCGGGCGAGGGCGGCCGTACGCGCGCCGGACAGGGCCCGCCGTACGCGTTCGGCGGCAGGGCGGGCCGTACGCCCGTGGCGTCAGGTCCGGCCGTGCACCGCGCGCGGGCCCACCACCTCCGCGCCGAGGGCGGTCACCCGGCGGCGCAGTTCGCGGTCGGCGGTGACGACGAGGCGGGCGCGGCCGGGGGAGGCGGACGTCAGCTCCACGATGCGGTCGTCGCCGCTGCCTGGGGCGTCCTCGACGCGTACTCCCGGCACGGACTCCACACCGCGCGCGGCGCCCTCCAGCACCAGGACGACCTCCAGGGGGCCGGGGCGGCCGGGCAGCCCCCGCTCCGCGCAGTCGGTCAGCCGGTCCCGCAGGCGCACGGCGGCACCCCGGCGGTCGCGCCACCACCCGTCGGGCACCGAGCCCACCACGTTCGCGCCGTCGACGATGAGCAGGGTCATGGGATCCACCCTGCCAGAGTGCCCGAGAGCCGGGGCCGAGCGGGCACCCGGGCCGGCGGACGCGGCGGGGCCCGGAACAGGGGAGGCCCCGTCCACTCCGCGGGGACGCCGAATTAGAGTGAGCCCGTGGCGACGGTGGTGAACGGGGACTGGTTCCTGCGCGGGCGCGACGGCAGGCTGAGTGTGTACGTGCCGTCGGACGCCGATGTCCGGTGCCGGGCCGAGCGCGGACCCGGCGGCCCGTGGGACCCCGCACGCGTCGTCGGCGGCGACCAGCGCCTGCATCCCGTGCTCGCCGTCGGCCGGGGCGCGGACGGTTACGCCCACCTGGTGTCCTGGCGGCCGACCGTCCCCGGGGAGTCGGGACTCGTCCACTCCACGCACTACCGCGCCCACCTCGCCGCCCTCGACTGGGTCCCGCTCGGGCACCCGGACAGGACCGGCGACCGCACCGGAACCCCGGCCGTCGCCGTCGACGCGCAGGGGCGGGCCCACGTCTTCGTGCGCAACAGGGGCGGCGGGGTGAGCATGCTCGGCCAGAAGGAGAAGGGCGGCTGGGGGCCGTGGCGGGACCTCGCGGGGCAGGACGTCCACACCGCCCTGACGGCCGTGACGGGGGAGTCGGGACGCGTCGAGCTGTACGCGTCCGCCCCCGGCGCGCTCCTGCACTGGCGGCAGGAGGAACCGGGCAAGCAGCCGGTCCTGGAGGACGTGACGGAGGCACCGGTGCGGCCGGGCACGCTCCGGGCGCTGGCCACCTCGCCCGAGCGCACTTCGCTGTTCTTCACCGACGAGTCCGGGGATCTGTGCCTCTGGCGTCCCGGCACCGGGCCCGTCACCCTGCTCGCCGCCGCGGGACCGGGCCCGGTGACGGCCGTACGCACCGAACTGGACGGCCACGACTGCACGTTGCTCGCCCAGGTCGCCGCCGACGGGCGGGTCGCCTTCGCCGCCTATCCGACCGAGGACGAGTCCGCGGGCGCCTGGTGGACCCCCTCGGGGCCCCGGCTGCCCGACGGGACCCGGGTGTCGCTGGCCCAGGACGAGGAGGGCCGCGTGGTCGCGGCGACGCTCGCCCCGGCCGGTGAACTCCTGCTCACCCGCCGCAAGGACGAACCGGGCCTCGCGCTGGAGGCGTGGCGGGCGGTGTGACAACCGCCTCCCGGTACGCGGACTCCGGTCGGCCGACCCCGTGAACGCCGTTGCCCGGCACGCCAGTCGGTGTGCCGGGCAACGTACGGACCGAAGGTTCGGCTAGGCGGGAACGCTCGCCACGCCGGGCTCCAGGAACCTCTTGCCGTTCACCCGCTCCGAGACGCCCTCGCGGTCCAGGTACGGCGTGATGCCGCCCAGGTGGAAGGGCCATCCGGCGCCGGTGATCAGGCAGAGGTCGATGTCCTGCGCCTCGGCGACGACGCCCTCGTCGAGCATGAGCCCGATCTCCTGGGCGACGGCGTCGAGCACGCGGGCACGGACCTGCTCCTCGGTGAGGACGACGTCGCCCTGCTTCAGCAGCGCGGCGACCTCCGGGTCCAGCTCCGGCTTACCGCTGTCATAGACGTAGAAGCCGCGCTTGCCCGCCTTGACGACGGCCGCGAGGTTCGGGGACACCGTGAAGCGGTCCGGGAAGGCCCGGTTGAGGGTCTCCGAGACGTGCAGACCGATCGCGGGGCCGACCAGCTCCAGCAGGACCAGGGGAGACATCGGCAGGCCCAGGGGCTCCACCGCCTTCTCCGCGACCTCGACCGGGGTGCCCTCGTCGATGACGTTCTGGATCTCGCCCATGAAGCGGGTGAGGATGCGGTTCACGACGAACGCCGGGGCGTCCTTCACCAGGACCGCGGTCTTCTTCAGCTTCTTGGCGACGGCGAACGCCGTGGCCAGCGAGGCGTCGTCGGTCTGCTCGCCGCGCACGATCTCCAGGAGCGGGAGGATCGCGACCGGGTTGAAGAAGTGGAAGCCCACGACCCGCTCGGGGTTCTTCAGCTTCGACGCCATCTCCGAGACGGAGAGCGAGGAGGTGTTGGTGGCGAGGATCGCGTGCGCCGGGGCGACCGCCTCGACCTCCGCGAACACCTGCTGCTTGACGCCGATCTCCTCGAACACGGCCTCGATGATGAAGTCGGCGTCCGCGAAGCCCTCGGCCTTGTCCAGGACACCGCTCACCAGCGCCTTGAGGCGGTTGGCCTTGTCCTGGTTGATGCGGCCCTTGCCGAGCAGCTTGTCGATCTCGGCGTGGACGTAGCCCACACCCTTGTCGACCCGCTCCTGGTCGATGTCCGTGAGGACGACCGGGACCTCCAGGCGGCGCAGGAAGAGCAGCGCGAGCTGGGAGGCCATCAGGCCGGCGCCGACGACACCGACCTTGGTGACCGGACGGGCCAGCGACTTGTCCGGCGCACCGGCGGGACGCTTGCCGCGCTTCTGCACCAGGTTGAACGCGTAGATGCCGGCGCGCAGTTCACCGCCCATGATCAGGTCGGCGAGCGCCAGGTCCTCGGCGTCGTAACCCTGCTGGAGGTCGCCGTTCTTGGCGGCGGCGATGATGTCCAGGGCGCGGTAGGCGGCCGGGGCGGCGCCGTGCACCTTGGAGTCGGCGATGAAGCGGCCCTTGGCGACGGCCTGGTCCCAGGCCTCGCCGCGGTCGATCTCCGCACGCTCGACGACGATCTCGCCCTTGAGGACGGACGCCGTCCACAGCAGCGACTGCTCGAGGAAGTCGGCACCCTCGAACAGGGCGTCGGCGATGCCCAGTTCGTAGACCTGGTGGCCCTTGAGCTGCTTGTTCTGGTTGAGCGAGTTCTCGATGATCACCGAGACGGCCTTGTCGGCGCCGATCAGGTTCGGCAGCAGGGCGCAGCCGCCCCAGCCGGGGACCAGGCCGAGGAAGACCTCGGGGAGGGAGAAGGCCGCGATGGACGCCGACACCGTGCGATACCTGCAGTGCAGGCCGACCTCGACGCCGCCGCCCATGGCCGCGCCGTTGTAGTAGGCGAAGGTGGGGACCGCGAGGCCGGACAGACGCTTGAAGACCTCGTGGCCGCCCTTGCCGATGGCGAGCGCGTCGCTGTGGTCCTTCAGCAGCTCGACGCCCTTGAGGTCGGCGCCCACCGCGAAGATGAACGGCTTGCCGGTGAGGCCGACACCGACGATCTCGCCGGCCGCGGCCTCCTTCTCGACCTGGTCGAGCGCGGCGTTCAGGTTCGCGAGCGACTGCGGTCCGAAGGTGGTCGGCTTGGTGTGGTCGAAGCCGTTGTCCAGCGTGACGAGCGCGAAGCGCCCGGCGTTGAACGGCAGGTCGAGGTGGCGTACGTGCGCCGAGGTCACGACCTCGTCGGGGAACAGCTCGGCTGCGCCCTTCAGGAGTTCAGCGGTGGTCACTTGTCGCCTCCGGCGTCCTTGTGGTGCGGGTTCTCCCAGATCACCGTGGCGCCCATGCCGAAGCCGACGCACATGGTGGTGAGGCCGTAACGGACCTCCGGCTGCTCCTCGAACTGGCGGGCCAGCTGCGTCATCAGACGGACGCCGGAGGAGGCGAGCGGGTGGCCGAACGCGATGGCGCCGCCGTACTGGTTGACGCGCGCGTCGTCGTCCGCGATGCCGTAGTGGTCCAGGAAGGCCAGGACCTGGACGGCGAACGCCTCGTTGATCTCGAAGAGGTTGATGTCCTCGATCGAGAGGCCGGCCTTGGCGAGGGCCTTCTCGGTGGCGGGGATCGGGCCGTAGCCCATCACCTCCGGCTCGACACCCACGAAGGCGTACGAGACCAGGCGCATCCTGACCGGCAGGTCGTGCTCGCGGGCGAAGTCCTCGGACGCGATGATCGACGCGGTGGCGCCGTCGTTCAGACCGGCCGCGTTGCCCGCGGTGACCCGGCCGTGCACGCGGAACGGCGTCTTGAGGCCGGACAGGTTCTCCAGCGTGGTGCCCGGGCGCATCGGCTCGTCGGCGGTGACCAGGCCCCAGCCGGTCTCACCGACCTCCGCGTTGGTGTTGCGCACCGAGATCGGCACCAGGTCCTGCTGGATCTTGCCGTTGGCGTACGCCTTGGCGGCCTTCTCCTGCGAACGCACGGCGTACTCGTCGGCGCGCTGCTTGGTGATGTGCGGGTAGCGGTCGTGCAGGTTCTCCGCTGTCATGCCCATGAACAGGGCCGACTCGTCGACCAGCTTGTCCGATACGAACCGCGGGTTCGGGTCGACGCCCTCGCCCATGGGGTGACGGCCCATGTGCTCGACACCGCCGGCGATGACGGCGTCGTACGCGCCGAAGGCGATGGAGCCCGCGGTGGCCGTGACGGCGGTCAGGGCGCCCGCGCACATGCGGTCGATGGAGTAGCCGGGAACCGACTGGGGGAGCCCGGCGAGGATGCCGGCCGTGCGGCCGAGCGTCAGACCCTGGTCGCCGATCTGCGTGGTCGCGGCGATGGCGACCTCGTCGATCTTCGCGGGGTCCAGGCCGGGGTTGCGGCGCAGCAGCTCCCGGATGGCCTTCACGACGAGGTCGTCGGCCCGGGTCTCGTGGTAGATGCCCTTCGGGCCCGCCTTGCCGAACGGGGTGCGGACGCCGTCGACGAAGACGACGTCCCTGACGGTACGAGGCACGATGGCTCTCCTCCAGATGCGGGATGGCACTGCTGCGCGGCGCAGACGCCTGAGCGCGCGCTCACCCCTCATGCTACTTGCGGGTAACCATGCTGCCCAGTCCCCCGGCCGGGAGCGGCGAAGGTCACACCGCCGGGGTGCCGTGGACCTCCGGCGTCCCCCCGGAGGTATCCCCGGATCTTGGCGTGATCTCGACGTCGCCGAACAGCCGCACGAGGCGTCCGGCGTACGCGGCGGGACGCGATCCCAGCCGGGATCGCGTCCCGCGGCCATGCATCCCGCGGCCTGCATCCCGCAGCCATGCGTCCCGCCTCGATGCGTCGGGCCCCGATGCGTCAGGCCGTGGCCGCGCCGGAGCGCAGCGCGGCCACCAGGACCGGGGTGACCTGCTCGACCTGCCAGGGCCGCGCCCCGTGTCCGGCGAGCGCGGCCGCGACCGAGTCGGCGTCGGGCACCGCCGGCGGCTCCCAGCAGACCCGGCGGACGGTGTCGGGCGCGATCAGGTTCTCCTGCGGCATGTTCAGCTCCTCGGCGAGCGCCGACACCGCGGCCCGCGCCGCGGAGAGCCGGGCCGCGGCCTCCGGGTCCTTGTCCGCCCAGGCGCGCGGCGGCGGAGGACCCGTGACCGGCTGCCCGGGCTGCGGCAGCTCGGAGTCCGGCAGCGCCCTCGCCCGGTCCACCGCGCTCTGCCACTGCTCCAGCTGGCGCCTGCCCATGCGGTGCCCGAAGCCGTTCAGCGCGGCGAGGGCGTGCACGTTGGCGGGCAGGGACAGCGCGGCCTCGACGATCGCCGCGTCCCCGAGGACCTTGCCCGGCGAGATGTCCCGTCGCTGGGCGACCTGGTCACGGGCCTGCCACAGTTCCCGGACGACGGCCAGCTGCCGGCGCCTGCGCACCTTGTGCATGCCGGACGTGCGGCGCCAGGGGTCCTTGCGGGGCGGTGCGGGGTCGGCCTGGGCGATCGCGTCGAACTCCTGGCGGGCCCACTCGAGCTTGCCCTGCCGGTCCAGCTCCTTCTCCAGGGCGTCCCGCAGGTCGACGAGCAGTTCGACGTCGAGGGCCGCGTAGCGCAGCCACGGCTCGGGCAGCGGGCGCGTCGACCAGTCGACGGCGGAGTGCCCCTTCTCCAGGACGAAGCCCAGGACGCCCTCGACCATCGCGCCGAGCCCGACCCGGGGGAACCCGGCCAGGCGGCCGGCCAGCTCGGTGTCGAAGAGGCGGGTGGGGATCATGCCTATTTCGCGCAGGCAGGGCAGATCCTGGGTGGCGGCGTGCAGCACCCACTCCGCTCCGGAGAGCGCCTCGCCGAGCCCCGACAGGTCGGGACAGGCCATGGGGTCGATCAGCGCGCTGCCGGCGCCCTCGCGGCGCAGCTGCACCAGATAGGCGCGCTGGCCGTATCGGTACCCGGACGCGCGTTCGGCGTCCACGGCCACGGGGCCGGAGCCGGCGGCGAAGGCGGCGACCACCTCGGCGAGCGAGGCGTCGTCGGCGATCACGGGCGGAATGCCTTCCCGGGGCTCGAGCAAAGGGATCGGCGCCGGTTCGACGTCGTCCGGAGGGGCGCCTCCGGTGGTTCGCAGTGAGCTGTCTGCTGCGGTCTCTTGGGCGTCGGTCACCTGTCAAGGGTATCCGTGGATGGACGACGCCCGCCGACGGAACGTTCCGTCGGCGGGCGTCCGGGGGGCGTAAACCAGTCACCGCGGTGAAAGATCCGGTTCACGGTCGGGGAGGACCCCTCGCAGGGTCAGTGGATGATGCCGGTGCGCAGCGCCACCGCGACCATGCCGGCGCGGTCGCCCGTGCCGAGCTTGCGGGCGATCCGGGCGAGGTGGCTCTTGACGGTCAGTGCGGACAGGCCCATCGAGACGCCGATGGCCTTGTTGGACTGTCCCTCCGCGACGAGGCGGAGCACCTCGACCTCGCGGCCGGACAGTTCGCGGTAGCCGCCCGGGTGGCTCGGGGCACCCGGGGGGCGGCGGTGCATGCGGGCGGCGCCGCCGAGGGGGGAGGCCCCGGGGCGGCTCGGCAGCCCCAGGTTCGTCCGCGTACCGGTGACGACGTAGCCCTTCACGCCGCCCGCGAGGGCGTTGCGCACGGCGCCGATGTCGTCGGCTGCGGACAGGGCCAGGCCGTTGGGCCAGCCCGCGGCCCTGGTCTCGGACAGCAGGGTGAGCCCGCTGCCGTCGGGCAGGTGGACTTCGGCGACACAGATGTCGCGCGGGTTGCCGATTCGGGGACGGGCCTCCGCGACGGACGACGCCTCGATGACGTCGCGTACTCCGAGCGCCCACAGGTGGCGTGTGACGGTGGAACGGACCCGTGGGTCTGCCACGACCACCATGGCGGTCGGCTTGTTCGGGCGGTAGGCGACCAGGCTTGCGGGCTGCTCAAGGAGAACGGACACCAGGCCTCCTGGGGTGCGGGGACGGGGGGACCGGCTGTGGGGATGAAGCCGGGATGAACCGTGCTTTCAAGGTCACAGACGTCTTCGGCACCAAACCCGTCCGCCTTTAGAGAATGATCACGATTTAGTGAGTAACAATCCGTGCAATTCGGACACGCTATCGATCATCCGAAGATCGAACCGAGTCGCTCCGCGTCATTACGCGTCCGAAAGTGGTCGTATCGACAAAGGGACGATCAGTGACCGGCCGCACGGAGGGAGTCGGCGTGCGGGCCCTGAGGGGGCAGCGGGAGGGTGCGGGCGGGGCGGGGCGCAGCAGAAAGCGCACGGCCGGGAGGCCGATGCGCTGGGACGGGGCCGCGCGCGACTCAGCGGGACTGCGGACCGCGGCGCTGCGGGAGGGTGACCACCGACGCGTCGCCGGGACCGGCCGGCGGGAGCCCGGCGACCTGGCACAGCAGATCGCACCAGGCGGCGAAGTGCGCCCCCGTGTCCGGGACGCCGCCCAGCCCCTCGCGCGGCGTCCACGACGCCCGGATCTCGATCTGGGAGGCGGACGGGCGCTCCGCGAGACCGCCGAAGTAGTGCGAACTCGCGCGCGTGACGGTGCCGCTGGGCTCGCCGTAGGACAGACCGCGCGCCTGCATCGCACCGGTCAGCCACGACCAGCACACCTCGGGAAGGAGCGGGTCGGCCGCCATCTCCGGTTCCAGCTCGGCCCGGACCAGGGTCACCAGCCGGAATGACCCCTGCCAGGCGTCGTGTCCCGCCGGGTCGTGCAGCAGGACGAGCCGGCCGTCGGCCAGATCCTCGTCGTCCTGGACGACCGCGGCCTCCAGGGCGTACGCGTAGGGCGCCAGGCGCTGCGGCGGCCGGGTCGGGTCGATCTCGATCTCCGGCCGCGGGCGCGCGGCTCTCAGCGCCTCGACGGCGGCCCGGAAGGGCAGCGGCGCCGCCTCCCTCGCATCCCCGTCCCCCTCCTTCGAGTCGTCCATTCCGCCAGCGCCGTCCGACAGTCGTCCCTGAGCCGCAGCCATGCGGGGAAGATTAAGGGGAACGGAGCCTTCGCGCAGGGAGAGACACCCGTGCACGGCGCCACTGTCCGGATCCCGCCGTGCGAACACGCGCCCCGCGCCGTCGGCGCCCGCTGCCCGGGACGGGACGGCCGCCGGACCGTGCGAGACTTTCCGACGTGAGTGCCAACGATCGCCGCCCCCCGGGCCAGCAGCCGACAGCCACGTACGAGTCCGCCTTCCTCAAGGCGTGCAGGCGCGAGCCCGTGCCGCACACTCCGGTGTGGTTCATGCGGCAGGCCGGGCGCTCACTCCCCGAGTACCTGAAGGTGCGCGAGGGCATCCCCATGCTGGAGTCCTGCATGCGGCCCGAGCTGGTCGCCGAGATCACCCTCCAGCCGGTCCGCCGGCACAACGTGGACGCGGCGATCTACTTCAGCGACATCGTCGTCCCGCTCAAGGCCATCGGCATCGACCTCGACATCAAGCCGGGCGTCGGCCCGGTCGTCGAGAACCCGATCCGTACGCGCGCCGACCTCGCGCAGCTGCGCGACCTGACCCCGGAGGACGTCTCGTACGTCACCGAGGCGATCGGGCTGCTGACGGCCGAGCTGGGCGAGACCCCCCTCATCGGCTTCGCCGGTGCGCCGTTCACCCTCGCCAGCTACCTGGTGGAGGGCGGCCCGTCCAAGAACCACGAGCACACCAAGGCGCTCATGTACGGCGACCCGCAGCTGTGGGCCGACCTGCTCGACCGTCTCGCCGAGATCACCTCCGCCTTCCTGAAGGTGCAGATCGAGGCCGGCGCGAGCGCCGTCCAGCTCTTCGACTCCTGGGTCGGCGCCCTGGCCCCCGCCGACTACCGCCGCTCGGTGATGCCCGCCTCGACGAAGGTGTTCGAGTCCGTCGCCGGGTACGGCGTCCCGCGCATCCACTTCGGCGTCGGCACCGGGGAACTCCTCGGCCTCATGGGCGAGGCCGGCGCGGACGTCGTCGGCGTCGACTGGCGTGTCCCGCTCGACGAGGCCGCCCGCCGCGTCGGCCCCGGCAAGGCGCTCCAGGGCAACCTGGACCCCGCCGTCCTCTTCTCCTCGACGGAGGCCGTGGAAAGGGCGACCCGCGAGGTGCTCGACGCCGCCGCCGGTCTGGAGGGCCACGTATTCAACCTCGGCCACGGTGTCCTGCCGACCACGGACCCGGACGCGCTGACCCGCCTCGTCGAGCACGTCCACACGCTCACCGCCCGCTGACGGCCCCTCACGCGTGCCGCGCCTGCCTGCCCCAGAGCAGGCTGCGCGGCTCCGGCGGGGGCGGGGTGCCCGGGCGCAGCGGCCAGGCCAGCACCATGCCCGCGAGGAAACCCGCCACGTGGGCCGGGTGCGTACGGCGGCCGGATTCACGTCATGGACGGGGATGACCACAGGGAATCACTGCCCCTGATTCCGTGGGGCGAACCGGTGAACGCGTCCGTGCGCGCCCGCGTATGACTCCTCGACCGTCCGTGGCGCGGGGAAGCCGCGACGCGAGGAAGACGTGAGGACACAGGCGATGAACGAGCGAGTTACTCCTCCGATGCACGCCCTGCCCGACGGCGAGGCCGAGATCGCCCTCGTACTGCACCTGCCCTGGGAGGACCTGGCCGCGCTCGGCCAGGAGGCCGGCCGGCTCGCCGCCCGCATGCAGCGGCCGGTGACGCTCGACGAGGCCGTCAGCCACCGGCTGCGGTCGGCCCGGCCGGCCGCGCACGCGAAGCCGGCGCCCGCGCAGACCCCGTCGATGCCGTCGGCGGCGTCCGTGTCCTCGCTGCCGGGGCGCCCGCCCGCGGAGCAGGCCCGGCAGGCCATCGAGCGGATCAACGGGACCGGGCAGCACGAGTCGGCGTGAGCCCGTGCCGTCACGGGCGGGCCGGTCCCCGGCACGGACGGCTCCCGGGCACGCCGCCCGTGCCCGGGGCGCCGGGTACGGGCGTGGGGACGCGTGGGCCGTCGCAGGGCCGCGGGTCCGCTGCGGCCGGTCGGGCGGGTCCCCGCGCCCCCGGGTGGGCCGTCGTCCGCGCTGCGACGGAGGTCACCGCGGTTCCCCGGGGCCCCGGGCCGGCTGCCGCGCGGGTCCCGGGTGAGTGACCGGGGCTGTGGAGAGGCGGCTCCGGGCCGGACGCGCGCCGCTCAGCCGGCGTTGTCGCGTACCGCCGCCACCGCCTTGCGGGCCGCCACCAGGACCGGGTCCCACACCGGGGAGAACGGCGGGGCGTAGCCCAGGTCGAGGGCGGTCATCTGTTCCACCGTCATGCCCGCGGTGAGCGCCACCGCGGCGACGTCGACCCGCTTGCCCGCACCCTCGCGGCCCACGATCTGTACGCCCAGCAGGCGTCCCGTGCGGCGCTCGGCGAGCATCTTCACCGTCATGGGGGCGGCGCCCGGGTAGTAGCCCGCGCGGCTCGTCGACTCGACGGTGACCGTCTCGAACTGCAGCCCGACGCGGCGGGCGTCCTTCTCGCGCAGTCCGGTGCGGGCGATCTCCAGCTCGCACACCTTGCTCACCGCCGTACCCACGACGCCCGGGAAGACGGCGTACCCGCCGGCCACGTTGCTGCCGATGATCTGCCCGTGCTTGTTGGCGTGCGTGCCCAGCGCGATGTGCCGCTCGCGTCCCGAGACCAGGTCGAGGACCTCGACGCAGTCGCCGCCCGCCCAGATGTTCTCGTGTCCGCGGACCCGCATGGCGAGGTCGGTGAGCAGCCCGCCGTGTTCGCCCACGGGCAGCCCGGCCGCCCGGGCCGGCCCGGTCTCGGGGCGTACGCCGATGCCGAGCACCACCACGTCCGCCGGGTACTCGGCGTCCTGGGTGGCGACCGCCCGGACCCGGCCCGTGCCGTCGGTGAGGATCTTGGTGACCTCGGCGCCGTTGACCATGGTGACGCCCATGCCCTCCATGGCCGTGCGCACCAGCCGGCCCATGTCGGGATCGAGGGTGGACATCGGTTCCCTGCCGCGGTTGACGACCGTCACCTCGTAGCCGCGTCTGATGAGCGCCTCGGCCATCTCCACGCCGATGTAGCCCGCGCCGACGACCACCGCGCGCCGCCCCTCGGTGGCGGCCAGCGTGTCGAGCAGCGCCTGGCCGTCGTCGAGGGTCTGCACGCCGTGCACTCCGGGCGCGTCGACGCCGGGCAGGTCGGGCCGGACCGGCCGCGCGCCGGTCGCGATCACGAGCTTGTCGTACCCGGTCCACTCCTCGGCCCCGGAGTCCAGGTTCCGGGAGCGGACCCGGGCACCCGGCACGTCGATCTCCACGACCTCCGTGCGCATCCGCAGATCGATGCCGCGCTCCCGGTGCTCGTCCGGAGTGCGGGCGATCAGCCGGTCCCGGTCGGTGACGTCACCGCCCACCCAGTACGGGATGCCGCACGCCGAGAAGGAGGTGAAGTGGCCGCGCTCGAACGCCACGATCTCCAGCTCGTCCGCGCCCCGCAGCCGGCGTGCCTGCGACGCGGCGGACATGCCCGCCGCGTCGCCACCGACCACGACCAGTCGCTCTTTCCGCCGGCCGGTACCGCTCCCATGGCTCATGCTCATGCGAACACGCTACGGGGACCCGGCATTTCAGTCCCGCTCGCGTCCCTCCGTCGTGCGGGCCTGCCCGCCCCGCCCCGGCTGCTCGGGGACGGGCGGGGCGGCCGGGAGCGTCCCGGCCGAGGGCGCCGGGGCGGCCCTGCGGGACATCCGGGGCCGTACGACACGCACCCACAGCAGGATGAGCAGCGCCGCGCCCGCCAGGAAGGGGAGGACGGCGCCGAACGCGACCGCGATCCAGCGCAGCGTGGTGACGAACGCGTGCCAGCCGCCCGCGAGCGCGTCCAGGAAGCCCGGATCCCCGTCCTTCCCGTCGGCCTCCTTCGCCGGCCTCTCGGACAGGGACAGGGTGATCGTGGCCAGACTCGTACGGTCCTTGAGGGAGGCCTGCTGCGCGAGCAGGGACTCCAGGTCGGCCTGACGGCTGCTCAGCTCGCCCTCCAGGGCGACCACGTCGCTGAGCTTGGTGGCCTCGTCCATCAGCTCGCGGATCCGGGTCACGCTGGCGCGCTGCGACTTGACGCGGCTCTCCACGTCGACGACCTGCTCGGTGACGTCCTGCGCCCTGGCGGTGCGGGCGAGGAGCTTGCCGGCGCCCTCCAGTTCGTCGAGCACCTCCTCGTACCGCTCGGCGGGCACCCGCAGGATCACCCGGGTCCGCTCGCGGCCGCCGCCGTCCCGGGTGGTCGTCTCGTTGCCGACGAAACCCCCGGCGTCCTCGGCCGTGGTGCGAGCGTCGGCCAGCGCGTCGGGCACGTCCTTGACCCGGACCGTCAGCGAGGCCGTGCGGATGATGTGGCTGTCGGCGGGCCTGGGCGCGGCGGTGCCCGTCGACGTGCCGCCGCTGCTCCGGTCCGCGGCGCCCCCACCGGCGTCCCGGGCCCCCTTGCCGCCCTCCTGGGCACCCGGGGCGAACGCCTTGGAGTCGCCGTCCGAGGAACTGCCCCCGGAGTCGTCGGCGCCGCCGCACCCCGTCAGCGCGAGAGCGGCGGCGAGGAGAACTCCCGCCAGGGCCTGTACCGGTCGTACCGAACGTCGTGTCTGCATGCGGGCATCCCCCGGGTGTGTCGTGACGACTTACGTTCCTTCGACGCCCGGACCGGCCGGGACGTTGGGATGATCCGGTTCCGATGCGGTCACGGAAAGGACTCGCGCAGGACACCGGCCTCGCGGCGGGACCGCCGGCGGGGTCTGAGAGGGTGGAGGCATGCGTGCACAGGACACTCGTACCGGTTCGGGACAGGCCGTCGTCGTCGGCGGCGGGATCGCGGGACTGGCGGCGGCGCACCGCCTGCTGGACTCCGGAGTGCGCGTGACCGTCCTGGAGGCGTCGGACCGGGTGGGCGGCAAGCTGCTGCCCGGCGAGATCGCGGGCGCGCGGGTCGACCTCGGCGCCGAGTCGATGCTCGCGCGCCGCCCGGAGGCCGTCGCCCTCGCCCGCGAGGTGGGCCTGGCGGACCGGCTGGCGCCGCCCGCCACCGCGACGGCCTCGATCTGGACCCGCGGCGCCCTGCGCCCCATGCCCAAGGGGCACGTCATGGGCGTCCCCGGCACCGCCGCCGCCCTCGCCGGTCTCCTCTCGGACGAGGGACTGCGCCGCATCGGGCGCGACGCCGACCTGCCGCGCACGGAGATCGGTGACGACGTCGCGGTGGGCGCCCACGTCGCGGAGCGGCTCGGCCGGGAGGTCGTGGACCGGCTGGTGGAACCGCTGCTGGGCGGGGTCTACGCGGGCGACGCGTACCGCATCTCGATGCGTTCCGCGGTCCCGCAGCTCTTCCAGGCCGTCCGCGCGCACGACTCGCTCACCGAGGCCGTCCGGGACATCCAGGACAAGGCGGCCGCCGGCAGCCGGACCGGGCCGGTGTTCATGGGCATCAGGGGCGGTGTCGGGCAACTGCCCCTCGCGGTCGCCGAGTCGGTCCGCGCCCGGGGCGGGGAGATCGTCACCGGCGCACCGGTGACCGAACTGCGCCGCACCGGCCCGCAGGGCCGGCCGGACGGCTGGCGGATCACCGCCGGCGACCGGGTCCTGCACGCCGACGCCGTCGTACTCGCCCTGCCCGCACCGGCCGCCGCGACCCTGCTGCGCGCCGAGGCACCCGCGGCCGCGGCCGAGCTGGCCGCCGTCGAGTACGCGTCCATGGCCCTCATCACCCTCGCCTACCGCCGTGCCGACGTCACCCTCCCCGAGGGGAGCGGTTTCCTGGTGCCGCCGGTCGACGGGCGCACCATCAAGGCGTCCACCTTCGCCTCCCGGAAGTGGGGCTGGATCGACGAGGAGAACCCGGAGCTGCTCGTCGTGCGGACCTCCGTCGGCCGGTACGAGGAGGGCGAGGTGCTCGACCGGGACGACGAGGACCTCGTCGGCGTCTCCCGGCACGACCTGCGGGAGGCCACCGGCCTGACCGCCGCTCCCGTCGCCGGCCGCGTCACCCGCTGGTACGACGGCCTGCCGCAGTACCCGGTCGGGCATCACGCGCGCGTGGCCCGCGTCCGCGAGCACGTCGCCGCCGTGCCCGGCCTCGCCGTCTGCGGCGCGGCGTACGACGGCGTCGGCATCCCGGCGTGCATCGCCAGTGCGTACGCCGCGGTGGACGCGCTGCGGGGCGATCGCGCCGGAGTGGACGCGCTGACCGCGAACCCGGTGCAGAGTCTGCACGGCGGCGCGGGAGAATAGCCCCATGAGTGACGACGCCCCCGCCAAGATCCCGAACAAGGGCAAGCTGGCCAAGGACCTCAACGAGGTCATCCGCTACACGCTGTGGTCCGTCTTCAAGCTCCGTGACGCCCTCCCCGAGGACCGCGCGGGCTACGCCGACGAGGTCCAGGAGCTGTTCGACCAGCTCGCCGCCAAGGACGTGACCGTCCGCGGTACGTACGACGTGTCCGGACTGCGCGCCGACGCGGACCTGATGATCTGGTGGCACGCCGAGACCAGCGACCAGCTCCAGGAGGCGTACAACCTCTTCCGCCGCACCCGGCTGGGCCGCGCCCTGGAGCCGGTGTGGTCGAACATGGCGCTGCACCGCCCCGCCGAGTTCAACCGCTCGCACATCCCGGCGTTCCTCGCCGACGAGACGCCCCGGAACTACATCAGCGTCTACCCGTTCGTGCGCTCCTACGACTGGTACCTGCTGCCCGACGAGGACCGCCGCCGCATGCTCGCCGACCACGGCAAGATGGCCCGCGGCTACCCGGACGTGCGGGCCAACACCGTCGCGTCGTTCTCCCTCGGCGACTACGAGTGGATCCTCGCCTTCGAGGCCGACGAGCTGTACCGCATCGTCGACCTCATGCGGCACCTGCGCGCCTCCGAGGCCCGCATGCACGTCCGTGAAGAGGTCCCGTTCTACACGGGCCGCCGCAAGGACGTCGCCGAGCTGGTCGCCGGCCTCGCCTGATCAGCGCGTCCGCGGCTGCCGGGGGCGCCTTCGCGCGACCGCCCGGCGGCACCGGCGCCGGCTCGGCTCGGCACGGGGGCGCAGTCCGCGCCCCCGTGCCGAGCCGGCCGTCCCTGCCGCCAGGCGCTGCACGTCGTGGGCATCGACGCGTCCGGTGATGCCCTCCAGGTCAGCGCTGATGCAGATCCGCACCTTGCACGCTCGTCGCTAGTTGATCCCCTTTTGGGGCCGTCGGGTGCCGGGCGGCGTGCCGTCGTTCGTGCGTAGCACACGAGATGGCTGCTTTCCGTCGTCGGACGCAGTGAGTCGGCGATAGTTTCCCACTACGGATTCCCTTGTCCGACGGCGCCGATGGCAAGGATGGAGCAGGAACGCATTGACTGACGAGCGAGTTGTCATCGTGACCGGCGGAGGTACGGGGATCGGAGAGGCCACCGCGCGGTTGATGTGCGGGCAAGGCCATCACGTGGTCGTGTCCGGTCGACGGCCCGAGCCGTTGCGGCGCGTCGAACGGGAGGCCGGGGCACTGGCGTATCCGGCCGACATCGGTGACCCGGAGGCGGCCGGCGGTCTCGTCGAGGCAGCCCTGGCCGCGTACGGACGTCTGGACGGGCTGGTGCTCAACGCGGGTATCGGACGCGGCGGAAGCGTCGGGGACCTGTCGCTGGAGGACTGGGACGAGGTGATGCGTACGAATGTCACCGGTCCGCTGCTGCTTCTGCGTGCGGCTATTCCTCACCTGCTGGAATCCAAGGGGTCGATCGTTGCGGTCGCTTCTGTGTCGGCACTGCGGAACGGAACGGGTAACGCGCCGTACGCCACGTCCAAGGCGGCTCTGCTCCAGCTGTGCCGTTCCGTCGCCGTCGACTACGGGCGGCGGGGGCTTCGCGCCAATATCGTGTGCCCGAGCTGGGTGCGCAGCGAGATGGCCGACAGGCGCATGGCCCGCTTCGCTGAGGAAGCGGGTCTGCAAGGTGGCGCCGAGGCCGCCTACGACGAGGCGACCATGCCGCTGCCCATGGGCCGGCCGGGTGAGCCGCGTGAGATTGCGGAGACGGTCAGCTGGCTGCTGTCTCCGGCGGCGTCGTACGTCAACGGCGCCGTGCTCGCCGTTGACGGCGGGGCGACAGCCCTTGACCCCGGAACACTCGCGTTCGATTTTCATGTCGAGCCGCGCCGCGCCGGGCGCTCCGACGACACGCGCTAATGGCCGGTGCGTGGCGCGCGATCGACGAGGTGCTGCTCATCTGCCACCTCGCCTCCGGTGGCCGTCGGTTCCAGCCCGGCGGTCATACGGAGGAAGGCGACGACACCATCAACGTCCCGTCCCTGCTTCGGTCTTGACCGAGCACCCCATTTTTCATGTGCTTCTGCGCCGGGCTCACGCAGCCCTGCGTGGGCCCACCGTGGTCGACGTGCAGCCAGATGCCGTGCCGCCGCCCCACTTCGGATGCGCTCGGCGCTCGGCTACGAAACATTTTCGGCAGCGGTGACGAGGTCGGCGACATTGACGGGCCCGTGCGCACCCCCTAGGGTCTCGTCGATTCTGCGAACGATGTTCGACATTGCGAACAGGAAGCCTGCGCCTGAGCCGAAAGGATTTCCCGCATGTCCTCTTCCGTCAGCAGACGCCACCTCCTCCAGTTCGCCGGGGCGGGCGCCGCGGCCGGCGCGGTGGGACCGCTCCTCGGCGGCTCCCCCGCCCGGGCCGCCGTACCGCCGCTCCGCGCCGACACCGGAGTGCTGGCCTCTCCCTTCGAGCTCGGCCAGGTGCGGCTGACCGCGAGCAGGTGGCTGGACAACCAGAACCGCACCCTGAGCTATCTGCGGTTCGTCGACGTCGACCGGCTGCTGTACACCTTCCGCGCCAACCACCGCCTGCCGACCGGCGGCGCGGCCCCGGTGGGCGGCTGGGAGGCGCCCGACTTCCCCTTCCGCAGCCATGTGCAGGGGCATTTCCTCACCGCGTGGGCGCAGGCGTACGCCGTCACGGGGGACACCGTGTGCCGGGACAAGGCCCGCTACATGGTGGCGGAGCTGGCCCGGTGCCAGGCCAACAACAGCGCCGCGGGCTTCGGCGCCGGGTATCTGTCGGGCTACCCGGAGTCCGACTTCGACGCGCTGGAGGCGGGCACGCTGTCCAACGGGAACGTGCCGTACTACACGATCCACAAGACCCTCACCGGCCTGTTGGACGTGTGGCGCCGGCTCGGCAGCACGCAGGCCCGGGACGTGCTGCTGGCCCTGGCGGGCTGGGTCGACCGGCGCACCGTGAAGCTGAGCACGGCCCGGATGCAGGCCGTGCTGGGCACCGAGTTCGGCGGCATGAACGCCGTCCTGACCGACCTCTACCGGCAGACCGGCGACAGCCGCTGGCTCACCGCCGCCCAGCGCTTCGACCACGCCGCGGTGTTCGATCCGCTGGCGGTGGGCCAGGACAAGCTGGCCGGGCTGCACGCCAACACGCAGGTGCCGAAGTGGATCGGGGCCGCCCTCGCGTACAAGGCGACGGGCACCACCCGCTACCGGGACATCGCCACCAACGCCTGGAACATCTGCGTCGGCGCGCACACCTACGCCATCGGCGGCAACAGCCAGGCCGAGCACTTCCGCGCCCCGAACGCCATCGCCGGATACCTCCGGCAGGACACCTGCGAGAGCTGCAACACCGTCAACATGCTTACGCTCACCAGGGAGTTGTTCACCCTCAACCCGGACCGCGCGGCCCCGTTCGACTACTACGAGCAGGCCTGGCTGAACCAGATGATCGGCCAGCAGAATCCGGCCGACCCCCACGGCCACGTTACCTACTTCACCCCGCTCAACCCCGGCGGCCGGCGGGGCGTCGGCCCTGCCTGGGGCGGCGGCACCTGGAGCACCGACTACACCACCTTCTGGTGCTGCCAGGGCACGGGCCTGGAGATGCACACCCGGCTGATGGACTCCGTCTACTTCCACGCCGGCACCACCCTGACGGTGAACCTGTTCGTGCCGTCGGTGCTCACCTGGACCCAGCGCGGCATCACCGTCACGCAGACCACGTCCTACCCGGCGAGCGACACCACGACCCTGCGCGTCACCGGCTCCGTCGGCGGCACGTGGGCGATGCGCATCCGCATCCCCGGCTGGACCAGCGGTGCCACCGTCAGCGTCAACGGCGCCGTGCAGAACATCGCCACCACCCCGGGCAGTTACGCCACGCTGACCCGTGCCTGGACCTCCGGCGACACGGTCACCGTCCGCCTGCCCATGCGGACCGTCCTGCGCCCCGCCAACGACAACCCGAACGTCGCCGCGATCACCTACGGCCCCGTCGTCCTGTCCGGCAACTACGGCGACACCGCGCTCGGTTCGCTGCCCGTGCTGGACACGTCGTCGATCCGGCGGACCAGCTCCAGCGCGCTGTCCTTCACCGCCACAGCGAACGGCTCGGCCGTCGCCCTCGGCCCCTTCCACGACGCCCACGGCCACAACTACACGGTCTACTGGAACACCGGTTCCGTCTCCTCCGTCCGCCTCGCCAACGCCGCCGGCGGGCTCGTCCTAGGCATCCAGGACATGGCCACCGCCGACGGCGGCCGCGCCCTGCAGTGGAGCGACTCGGGCACCGCCGACCACGACTGGGAGATGATCCCCGACGGCGACGCCGCACGCTTCCGCAACATCCACAGCGGCAAGGTGCTCGGTGTGCGGGACATGTCGACGGCCGACGGCGCGGCGGTCCTGCAGTGGTCGGACAACGGCACCGCCGACCACCGCTGGGTACTCCTCGACCAGGGCGACGGCACCTTCAAGATCCGCAACGCGAACAGCGGGAAACTGCTCGGCGTCGAGAACGGCTCCACCGCGATCGGCGCGTTCGTGGTGCAGGTTCCGGACGACGGTACTCCCGACAACCGGTGGCGCATCCTGCGCTGACGCCCGCGCCTGCGCCCGCCATGGAAGACGCACGAGGCAGCGGTCACCCTCGCACCGGTTCTGTTCTGGGCAAGATCCGTTTGAAGACGGACCCTAGCGGTGGGCGAAGGCGGCGCGCAGCTCCGGCTCGCGGACCGCGCGGATGCCCAGCACGGCGACGGCGGCCAGATACGTACGGTCGTCCCCGGTGCCGGAGGGACGCCGGGAGAGAGCGCCCAGCAGTCGCTGTCCGGCCGGGGAGGCCCAGCGGGTGTACGGGTGGATCTCGATCCGGGCGATGGCCAGGCAGCCCAGGGCCAGGACGAGGGGGAGCGCGAACCAGAGGGCGATCAGACCCCGGTCCTCGCCGGCCGGGCCGGGCAGCAGCAGGGCGGTGGCGCCCAGCGCGAGGACGGCCGCCGCGGCCGCCCGGACCTGGCGGACGCCGTCGGCCACGCTCGTACGGGCCCCGTCCGGCACGGCGAGCCCGGCCGCGACGAGGCGGTCGGCGAGTCCGCGCACCGCGTCGGCCGCCGCGGTGGTCCGGCGCACCGGCGCTATCCGGGACTGTCCCCGCGGCCCTATCGCGCCCAGCACCGAACGCTCCATGTCGTCCCGCCCGTCCGGGTCCACGACGGTCGCCCAGCCCGTGTGCGCGAGCAGCAGCCGGCGCTGGCGGGCCATCGACACCAGGGTGAGCTCGGCGACCCGCTCCGGCCCGCCGGACAGGAACGCGGCCTCGTACAGCGTCAGTTCGTGTTCGCGGCCCGCCTGCTCGTCGACGGCCGCCGTATGGACGGCGGCCAGGCACAGCCGGGTGCAGGCCGACCCGGTCGCGACCCAGGCGAGGAGCAGAAGCAGGACCCAGAACATGGCGTTTTTCTATGCGACACGGGCCGTGGAGCGCCACACCTTATTCACGATGCGGACACCGTGCCGTCCTCGCCGTCCTCCGGGGGCCTCGGGCTGGACGCGGCCGGGGGCAGCGGGTAGCCCGGGGAGGGGCTCACCGGGACGGGCGGCCTGGCGGAGGCCGTGGGGCCGGGCGGGGCGGGGGAGTTGGTGAGCGGGGGCGGGGCGGCGGTGGCGGCGTCCTCGGCGAGGGCGTCGAAATCGACGTACCCGGTGGCCTCGAGGACCTTGATGTGGTCGAGCACGGTGGTGTTCGCGTCGTCGGCGAGGTCGCGTACGAGGGAGTTGCGGGTGCTCGCGCGGACCTGGGCGACCACCGAGAAGACCTTGCCGTGTGCCCTGCGGAGGACGTTCGCGAACTCCCGGTCGTATTCCGCGCCGTGGGCGGCGTCCAGCGTGGCCAGCCACTCGCGCTGCTGCGGGTTGGGCTGGTTGGGCAGTTCGAGGCCGAGCCGCGCGGCGACGTTGCGGACGCGGGCGTCGAGGAATGTGTGGCCCTCGATGAGGTGCCCGCCCGCGGTCCGTACGGCCTGGGTGGTACCGCGCTCCTGCGCCTGCTGGCCCGCGGGCAGTTCCCAGAGACCGGCCAGCCGGACCTTCGTGATGAACTCCCGGTCCAGCCCGGACAGCGGGCCGAACCGTGTCGGCACGGTCTGCGCGTTCAGGGTGTCCAGGCCGGTGCCGGAGCGGTCGGCGTACGACCAGACCGGGAAGACCAGCGCGACGAGGGTCGCCGTCAGGCCCGCGACGACGAGCCCGGTTCCGTCGACCAGTCCTTTGCGGTTGATGGATCGCATGGTGCCTCCTGTTGCGGCACCGCACGCTAGTGCGCTTCGGGTGCGGATTGGCATATTACTGCCGTCCGTACGCCAACTGCCGTACAGGAGGAACGGGTTCCGCGGCGGCGCGGGGTGCCGGATGCGCGAGATATGTCCACCCTCGCATCATGGCAAAAGGGGTCGAATCGTCGCTGGGTCCATGGTGAGGGTAGCGGTCCGGGCACAGCCGGTGACCGTCCCCGTCCGGTGCCGCCGGGGCGGCGCCGGATCAGCGGCGCAGCAGGACGCGCCGGGTGGCGCGGGCCAGGCGGGCCGCAGGGCGCTCGGAGCGCGGGGCCGGCCCGGACCGGTCCAGCCACCAGTCGCGCAGCCGGCGCCGGGTATCGGCGTCCTCGGGGCGCCCGGCGAGCAGCAGGTGCTCGGCGTAGTCCAGGGCGTCCTGCCGGTAACCGCCGGCCATGGGGTGCCGCTGCGCGTACGCGAGGAAGGCGGGCCGGTACGCCGCGCCGAGGATCCCGGGCAGCTCCGGGGCGACCTTGGCGACCACGTCCGCGCGCTTCGCGGCGAGCGCCCTGGCCTGTACGCCCATCCGCACCCGGTCGAATCCCTCGGGGACCGGGGTGCCCGCGACGAGCGCGGAGAGCAGCGCGGCCTGCGCGAGCGCGAGCCGCTGCCGGGCGGCGCCGTCGGCCTCGACGGCACCGGTGCTCCCGCCGCAGGCGGCACCCTGCTCGGCGGCCTCGGCGGCCTCGGCGGCGGTGACGCCGGACTCGGCGGAGGTCGCCGCTCCGGTGGAGACCGCCGGCTCGACCGGGATGGGTGTCGGGGCGGCTTCGGCTCCGGTGGCGGCGACCGCCGGCTCGAAGGCGGGTGTCCGGGCGGCTCCGGTCCCGGTGGAGACCGCCGGTTCCGGGACGGGTGTCCGCGTGGTTCCGGTGCCGGTCGTCCGGGGGGTCGCCGTGCGCAGCGCCTCCCGGATCGCCGTCAGTTCCCGCTCCAGCTCCCCGGGAGCGGGGAAGTTCTCGTCGCGCTCCAGCAGGACCCCGGGCGGGGAGACCCGGGAGGCGAGGTCGGCGAGGATGTCGAGGACCGGCCGCGGGACGGGGTGGGCGTGGCTGTCGTGCCAGACGCCGTCGCGCTCGAAGCCGCCCGCGACATGGACGTAGGCGATGGCCTCGACCGGGAGTTCGTCCAGCGCCTTCGCGGGGTCCTCGCCGCGGTTGACGTGGTTGGTGTGGAGGTTCGCGACGTCGATCAGCAGCCGTACGCCGGTGCGGTCGGCGAGGTCGTACAGGAACTGCCCCTCGGTCATCTCCTCGCCCGGCCAGGAGATCAGCGCCGCGATGTTCTCGACGGCGAGCGGAACGGGCAGCGCGGCCTGAGCGGCGCGGATGTTCCCGCACAGGACGTCCAGCGCGTCCCGGGTGCGGGGGACGGGCAGCAGATGGCCCGCCTCCAGCAGCGGGGACGCGGTGAGCGGGCCGCCCGCGCGCACGAAGGCGATGTGCTCCGTGACGAGCGGCGCGCCCAGTGCCTGTGCCCGCTCGGCGAGCGCGGTGAGCCGGGACTCGTCCGGGTGGTCCGCGCCGCCGAGGCCCAGCGAGACCCCGTGCGGCACCACCGTCACCCCGCGCTCGCGCAGCCGCAGCAGTGAGGCGGGAAGGTGCCCGGGGCACACGTTCTCCGCGACGGCCTCGACCCAGTCGATGCCGGGCATGCGCTCGACGGCGTCCGCGATCTCCGGGCGCCACCCGATTCCCGTCCCGAGCTGCTGCATGTCCCTGCCCCCTTCTGCGTCACGTCACGTCCCGACCGGACCCTGCGTGCCGTCTGTTCGCGACGCCCCCCGCGGCGGACCGGTGTTCCGGCGTGACGGGGTGATGGCCCCGGAAACCGGGGCCCAACCCGCCGGAGGGGACCTTCAGAGCAACATTTGAGGTTCCGAAGGTCCCCGTCGGCGGGCTCACCGCAGTTCAGCCCACCTCGCCGGCCGGATCGCCGCTGGGCTCCGGACGGTTCGTGTTGACCTCCCCCGGCGCCGCGGGCGACGGACTCGACGACACGTCGACGGGTCCGGACGGCTCCGCGGGCGGTACCGAGGCCGGGGACGCCCCCACGGTGGGCGGCGGCGGTCCCGTCGGGCTGGCGGTCGACCCGGCCGCCGTGTCGTTGGCGATGGCGTCGAAGTCGACGTCACCCGTCTTCTCCAGCACCGTGATGTGGTCGAGCACGGTCTGGTTGGCATCCGAGGCGAGCTGCCGCACCAACGTGTTGCGGGTGCTGTTGCGTACCGCGCCGATCGCCGGAAAGATCTTGCCGTGCGCGGACCGCAGGAGGTTCGCGAACTTGCGCTCGTACTCCTTGCCCTGAGCGGCCGTCAGCTCGTCCAGCCAGCCCTGCTGCTGCTCGTTCGGCTGGTTCGGCAGCTCGACGCCGAGCTGGGCCGCGATGATCCGTACCCGCTTGTCGAGGTCGGTGTGGCCGACGATCAGGTGATCGCCCGCCTCCTTGACCGCCTTCGTGGGGGCCCGCTCGATCGCCTGCTGTCCGGCCGGGAGTTCCCACAGCCCGGCCAGCCGTACACGCACGATCAGGTCGCGGTCGGAGGCGGAGAGGGGACCCCAGCGGGTGTTCACCGTCCCGGCCGCCAGATTGGACGGACCCGTGCCCGAGCGGTCGGCGTACGACCACACGGGGAACGCGAGCGCGCCCACGGTGGCGACGAGGGCCGCGATGACAAGGGCCGTACCGTTGATACGCCGCAAATGAGCCTCCCGGGGAAAACCAACTGGTCGTTGGGAATCTGTGCTTGGCCAGCGCCAGGAGGTACGTACGGGACGGCTGTGCTGTTCAATCGCCCCGGCGAAGTGCCGGATCTTTGCGGAAGAGGGGGTCAGCGGCGCAGTGCGGGATGGTCGGCGACCACCGTGCACGACCCCGGCGCGATCTCCGTGAAGCCCGCGTCGCGCACCAGCGGCAGCCCGGAGGCGGTCAGTCCGCTCCACCCGGCGGGCTCGGCCGTACGGACTGCGAGCGGGAATCCCGCGTCGCGCCAGGCGGCCCGCTCCTCGTCCGACAGCTCCCACCAGGCCAGCTGGGCCCCGTGCCCCGCCTGAGCCATCGCCTTGCCCGCCGACATGTCCAGGTCCGGGCTCAGCCAGAGCACGGGCGCCGTCGGGTCCGTGTCCACCGGGGGCTCCGGGTCCTCGAGGTCCGTGCCGGAGACCTGGAGGCGGGCCAGGTCCTTGGGCCAGCCGTCCAGCGGGACCGGCGGGAACACGCGGACCTCGGCGGACTTGCCGGTCACCGTGATGCCGGGCAGTGCCTCGGCCCGCCGCCACTCCGCGCCGCGCGCCCGGCGCACCACCTTGCGGATCCGGGCGTCCTGCCAGTCCCGCACGCGCTGCGCCCACTCCCCGTCCCCGAGCGACCGCTCGTCGCTCAGGACCGTCAGCACGGCGCGCGCCGCCGTCTCCAGCGCGTCCGTGCGCGCCGGGGGAGCGGTCTTCTCGATGCGGACGACCAGGGGCAGCACGAACTGCGGCGCCTCGTCGCGCGCCGTGCGCTCGGAGCGGAAGGGGCTGTCGCCGGACGGCGCGGGATCGACGGCGCTCGGATCACTGGTCACGCCGTCCAGTCTGCCAGGCGCAAGATCGGCCCCCATGGGGCGGTCGTGCCCGCGGACGGGACGCGGCACTCGTCGGGCCGGTCCCTCCGGAGCCGGTCAGCCCGAGCAGGCGGTGCGCTGCGCCTCCTGCCACTCGCAGACGGGGCACAGCGTGGCCCCCTTGTACGACTCCGGGTACTCGGTAGGCCTCCGGCACAGCACGCACTCGGCGAACGGCGGTCCGTCCGCCGTGGGCGCCGGGCCGACGGCCCGCTCCGGGCCCGCCTCCCGTTCCGCGCCGGTGTCGCAGTAGTCGCTCATGCCTCCAGCGTAGGCCGGGCCCGCCACCAGGCGTCCGTCGGACAGCTCTACGAGCGGTGGGCCGCCGTCGCGCCGATCAGCTCCGACACCTTCACAAACCGGAACCCCTGCCTGCGCAGCTCGGGCACGATGGTCCGCACCGCCCGCTCGGTCGTCGGGGCCGCGCTGCGCGTGCAGTGCATGACGACGACGGAACCGGGCCGGACCCCGTCGAGCACCTGCCGGGCGACCGCGTCGGCGTCCGTCGCGAACGCGTCCCCGCTCACCACGTCCCACTGCACGGCGGTGACGCCGGACGCGCTCAGCGCCCGCAACGCCGGCTGGTCGTAGCAACCGCCGGGGAACCGGAAGTACGGCTTCGGATCGGGTACCCCGGCCCGGCGGAACGCAGCGAACGCCCGCTCCACGTCGGACCTCATCCGCTCCCGCGGCACGGTCGGCAGGCCGTAGCAGTCGCCCGTGAAGGCGTGGTGGCTGTACGAGTGGTTGGCGACCTCGAAGAGCGGGTCCCGCCCGACGGCCCGGGCCTCCCGCGGGTACTCGTCGGCCCACCGCCCCGTCATGAACACGGTGGAGGGCACCTTCAGCTCCCGCAGCGCGGCGATCAGTCCCGGGTTGTCGAAGCGCTCGCCGGAGGCGGCCCGTTCCCCCTGGTCCGAGGTCATGTCCGCGTCGAAGGTGAGCGCGACCGTCCGGTCCCGGGTCCGGGGGCCGTTCGTGAAGACGGGCGTCAGGCCTGCGGGCCCCGGAGCGAGCGTCGGGGAGACCGAGCGGGAGGTGGCCGAAGGGCGGGCGGACGCCTTCGACGGCCGGGCGGCCGACGGGGCGTCGGCGGAGCCGCAGGCGGCCAGGGCGGCGCTCAGCACACAGACGGCGGCGATGTGTCGTACAAGAATGATCACCCGATGAAGGTATCCGGGTAAATGTGACTAATCGCCCGTCGCGGGTACGTGCCGTGCCGACCGGCCGGCGACGTCACCCGCCCGGCCGCCCGTCCCTCCCGGCCTCAGGGGGAGAGGGTCTGGCCCAGCAGCCGCTCCCGGCACTCCGCCACGTCGATGTCGCCCTTCGGGTACTGCGGGTCCAGAGCCTCCAGATGTTCGAGGAGGAGCTTGCTGACCGCCCAGTTGCGGTACCACTTGCGGTCGGCCGGGACCACGTGCCAGGGGACCCCCGAGCAGCGTTCGAGCGCGGTCTCGTACGCCTCCTGGTAGGCCGGCCACAGGGCGCGCTCGTCGATGTCGGCGGGGCTGAACTTCCAGTGCTTGTCCGGGTTGTCGAGGCGGGCCAGGAGGCGTCGGCGCTGCTCCTCGTACGAGACGTGGAGGAAGCACTTGACCACGGTCACGCCGTCGTCCGCGAGGGACTTCTCGAAGTCGTCGATCCGGCCGTAGCGGCTCTCGATCTCGGACCGGGGAGCCAGCTCGCGGACGCGTGCGATCAGAACGTCCTCGTAGTGCGAGCGGTCGAAGATGCCGATCTCGCCGGGCTGCGGGAGCGCCTTCCTGACCCGCCAGAGGAACGAGTGCTTGCGCTCCTGCGGGGTCGGTGCCTTGAACGCCCTGATGCGGCAGCCGGACGGGTTGAACAGGCCGATGACGTGCTTGACCGTGCCGCCCTTGCCGCTCGTGTCCATGCCCTGGAGCACCAGCAGGACCCGGCGCCGGTCACCCGCCGTGGCCGAGGCGTACAGGCGTTCCTGCAGGTCGGCCAGCTGCTCGCCCGTCCGGGCGGTGGCTTCGCGGCCCGCGGCCTTGTCGGCGGGGCCGCCGGGCGTGCCCTTCGTGTCGTAGGAGGAGAGGTCGACCGGGGCGCCCGGGGGGACGCGCAGCAGTTCCCGCAGCGGAGTCGAACGCTCGCCCGAGTCCCGCCCCTGCTCCGCGCCGCTCCTGCCGGCCGCGTCCTTGCCGGCCCCGTTCTTGCCGGAACCGCTCTCGTGCTTGCTCCCGGCACCGCTCTTGGTCTTGGCCTTGCTCTTCGCCACCACGTACCCCTTCACGCCGTGTCCCTCGATCCTGTGCCGGGGCACGGGTGCCCGCTACCCGCCGTCCGACTCGGGGGAATGCGGTGAGCCCCGGGACGGGCGCCCCGGGGCTCGGCCCTCTCAGGTGGCGGGCCCTGCCTCACCTGCGCCAGGGCCCGGTCACCGCGAACGTCGTGCCCGGCGTGTAGCAGTTGACGTACATCGTCCGGCCGTCCGGGGAGAAGGTGACGCCCGCGAACTCGCCCCACTCCGGGGCCTCGGGCGTGCCGATGTTCTGGGCGCCGCGGGCCATCGGGTAGACCTCCCCGCGCCGGGTCACCCCGAAGACGTGCTGGGCGCCGTTGCCGTCCTCGCAGACCATGAGGCCGCCGCTCGGGGCGAGGCAGATGTTGTCCGGGGACTCGCCCGGGAGCTGGATGTCGGTGTCCGGGCCGAAGACGATCACGAGCGTGAGGCGGCGCGAGGACGGGTCGTAGCGCCAGATCTGCCCGTAGTGGTCCGCGGCCGAGCCCTCCGCGCTGTGGGCGAAGGAGGAGACGAAGTACACGGACGTCCCGCCCCAGTAGCAGCCCTCCAGTTTCTGGGCGTGCGTGATGCCCTTCGGGCCGAAGTCCTGGAGCCGGACGGGAGTCTGCGCGGCCAGCGGGTCCGGTACGTCCACCCACTCGATGCCGTCGAAGGTGGCCCCCGTCTCCTGGATGGACGACAGGTCGGGCACGCCGGGCACGCGCATCGCCTGGAGCCTGCCGCCCGCGCGCAGCGAACCCAGGCCGCCCTCGGGCCTGTTGG
This sequence comes from Streptomyces sp. NPDC005551, assembly GCF_042871785.1. Lineage (NCBI taxonomy): Bacteria > Bacillati > Actinomycetota > Actinomycetes > Kitasatosporales > Streptomycetaceae > Streptomyces > Streptomyces sp. NPDC005551. Next base: position 444,559 of record NZ_JBIAJE010000001.1, read on the forward strand.
GCAGGAAACGGTAGAAGAGGCCGAAGGGCTTGAGGAACGCGTCCTCGGTCTCGTAGACGATGCCGCGCCGCGGGTCGACCGCGATCGCCTCGTGCTGGAAGCGGCCCATCGCGGTGAGCGGGACGGCGCCGGTGCGGCGCGGGTTCACCGGGTCGACCTCGAAGATGAAGCCGTGGTCCTTGGTGTAGCCGTTGGTGCCGGCCCTGTCCTCCGTCTCCTCGCAGGTGAGCCAGGTGCCCCAGGGAGTGGGCCCGCCGGCGCAGTTGACGGCGGTGCCGGCGATGGCGACGCGCTCCGAGAGGACCTTGCCGTGCCGGTCCACCGTCAGGGCCGTGCACCCGCCCTTGCCCGTCGGGTCGTACGTGATGCCCTCGACCGCCGGGACCGGGATCTTCGCGGTCGCCCGGTTCTCGTGGTTGCGGACCAGATGGACCCGGCCGTGGCCGCCGGGGAAGGCCGACATGCCGTCGTGATTGCTCGGCACCAGACCCTCACCGGAGCGCAGCGGGTCGCCCTCGCGGGACAGGACCCGGTAGCGGAAACCTTCCGGCAGATCGAGCAGTCCGTCCGGGTCGGGGACGAGGGGGCCGTAGCCGTGGTGGCCGAGATCCTGTGCGGCGGCGGTGCCCGCGAAGAGTTCGGAGAGGTTTCCTGCGAAGGCGATCGAGGCGCCCAACGCGCCTGTACGGGCGAGGACCTGACGTCGCGTCGCGGATCGGGCGGGCTCGGACATGGGGCAACCTCCTGCTGGCGGACAGGACTGTGACCCCGCTGTGGTATCACGCGCTGCGGGCTACCGGAACCACGCGCGTAGCACGTGTCACTCGCCGCCCGGCGGCGGACCCCCGGCCGGCGGGCCCGGCTGCGCGGCCGGCGGCGGGCCCTGCTGCGCCCGTTCCAGGAAGCGCAGCAGCTCCACCGGGAAGGGCAGGACGAGGGTGGAGTTCTTCTCGGCGGCGACGGCCACCACGGTCTGGAGCAGGCGCAGTTGCAGGGCGGCGGGCTGCTCGGACATCACGCCGGCGGCCTCCGCCAGCTTCTTGGACGCCTGGAGCTCCGCGTCGGCGTTGATGATGCGGGCGCGGCGCTCCCGGTCGGCCTCCGCCTGCCGGGCCATGGACCTCTTCATGGTCTCGGGCAGCGACACGTCCTTGATCTCGACCCGGTCGATCTGCACGCCCCAGCCGATGGCCGGGCTGTCGATCATCAACTCCAGGCCCTGGTTCAGCTTCTCGCGGTTGGACAGCAGATCGTCCAGATCGCTCTTGCCGATGATCGACCGCAGCGAGGTCTGCGCCATCTGCGAGACCGCGAAGCGGTAGTCCTCGACCTGGACGACCGCGTCGGCGGCGTCCACGACCTTGAAGTAGATGACGGCGTCCACCCGCACCGTCACGTTGTCCCGGGTGATGCCGTCCTGCGCCGGCACCGGCATCGTCACGATCTGCATGTTGACCTTGCGCAGCCGGTCGATCAGGGGGACCACGGCGGTGAAACCGGGTCCGCGCGCCTCACCCCTCAGACGGCCGAGCCGGAAGACGACCCCGCGCTCGTACTGCTTGACGATCCGGGCGGCCGCGGCGAGGTAGACGAGCCCCGCGGAACCGGCTGCCGCACCTGCGACGAGAAGTTCTTCGAGCACGACGACCCCCTTCGAGCCGCCCGACATGCCTGGAAAGTCCACTGTACGCCGCCGTCTCGGGCTCCCCGGAGTCCGCGCACGGCACCGGGCCGGGCCCGCCGTGGGGGCGGGCCCGGCCCGGTCGGGCGGCCGAGCGGCTCAGGGCACCGGTGTGACCCTGACCGGCTCGGTTCCGGTCGAGCTGTGCCGGGCCGCCCAGTTCTCCAGCGCGACGCGGCACGCGTGATCGAGATGGTGCAGCCCGGACAGGTTCAGCTCGACCGGCCGGTCCTGCGGCAGCGCCTCCAGGCTGTCGAGGATCTTCGGCAGCCGTAGGAAGGTCGCGTTGCCCGAGAGATACGCCTGGACGGGGCCCGCACCCTTGTCTATGACCTCGAGCCGTATGTGCGAGGCCTCCCAGGCGGTCTTGACGACGGCCAGGGCGAGGCCGATCAGGACACCCTCGAACATGCTGACGACGACGATGGACACGGCGGTGACGACGAGGATCAGGGCCTCCCCGCGGTGCTCCCGCCAGAGCACGGCGATCTGGCGCAGTGGGATGAGCTTGAAGCCCGCGTGCACCAGGACGCCGGCGAGGGCGGGCAGCGGGATCACCGCGAGTGCGGCGGGCAGCAGCGCGGCGAACAGCAGCAGCCAGACACCGTGCAGGACCCGGGACGCCTTGGTGCGCGCGCCCGCCTGCACATTGGCGGCGCTGCGGACGATCACCGCGGTCATCGGCAGGGCGCCGAGCAGCCCGCAGACGGTGTTGCCCGCGCCCTGCGCCATCAGTTCCTTGTCGTACCGGGTCCGCGGCCCGTCGTGCATCCGGTCCACGGCGGCGGCGCTGAACAGGCTCTCCGCCGAGGCGATCAGCACGAAGGCGAGGACCGTGCCGAGGAGGCCGGGGCTCGCGAGCTCCCCGAAGGCGTCGAGGGGCGGCGGCTGGAGCGAGCCCAGCAGCCCCCGCACCTCGACGGTGGCGACCGGCAGGGAGAACAGCAGCGAGGCGAGGGTGGCCAGGGCGACCGCGGCGAGCGGGCCCGGCACCGTCCGGACCCGGTCCGGGAGCCGCTTCCACAGCACGAGGACGGCGACGGTGCCCGCGCCGAGGGCGAGCGACGCCAGGGACCCGGTGTCGTCGAGCGCCCCGACGAGCGCCTCCGGCAGGTGGGTGATCTTGTCCAGGCCGGAGGCGGGCGCGGTCAGCCCCGCCGCCGAGTAGAGCTGGCCCGCGATCAGCACGAGGCCGATGCCGGCGAGCATGCCCTCGACGACGGCCACCGAGATGGCCCGGAAGTAGCGCCCCAGCTTCAGGGCTCCCATGAGGAGTTGCAGCAGGCCCGTCGCCAGCACGATCACCCCGAGGACCGGCAGCCCGAACTCCCGCACCGCCTCGAAGACCAGTACGGTCAGCCCGGCCGCCGGCCCCGAGACCTGGAGGCTGCTGCCGCGCATGAGTCCGGTGACGATCCCGCCCACGATGCCGGTGACCAGCCCCAGTTCGGCCGGCACGCCGGAGGCGACGGCGACCCCCACGCACAGCGGGAGGGCGACGAGGAAGACCACGACCGACGCGGCGAAGTCCTGCCGCAGGTGGGGGAACCGTGCCGGGCGCTCCGGCCGCACCCCGGCCGGCTTCGTCGCGGCGCTCACAGCGCCTCGAAGGTGTCGGTGTCCGGACGGTGTTCCCGTACGGCTCCGGTGTGCACCTCGTAGAACCAGGCGTGCAGGCGCAGTCGGCCGTCCGCCAGCCGGTCGGCGACGCACGGGTAGGAGCGCAGCCGCAGCAGCTGCGTCAGGAGGTGGCTCTGCACCGCCTCGGTCACGGACGGGTCCTCGACCGCGCCCCCGGGGCGCGGTGTCTGGGCCAGCCAGTCGCGGACGGCGGGTACGGCGGTCAGGTCGTCGTCGCGCACCAGGGCGCCGACCGCGCCGCAGTGCGAGTGGCCGCAGACGACCACGTCGGTGACTTCGAGCACGTTCACCGCGTACTCGATGGTGGCCGCCTCGCCGGTGGGCCGGCCAAGGGTGTACGGGGGGACGATGTTGCCCGCGGTGCGCAGCTCGAAGAGCTCGCCCGGACGGGCCCCGGTGATCAGTGCCGGGACGACGCGGGAGTCCGAACAGGTGATGAACAGGGCCTGCGGAGACTGGCCCGCGGCCAGCAGGGCGAACTCCTCCGGTCGCTGTCCGTGGGCGCGTGCGTGATCGATGAGGGGCTGCATGTCGGTTCCTCCTGGCGCGCCTCGAAGGCGCGTCGGCTGACGAAACGTGATGTGGGGGGATCACGCCTCGGTCAGCAGCGGAAGACCTGAAGTGCCGCCGGGGAGTGGGCGGCCGGGGATTTCGACGCGTGCGGGTCGGGGCCGGCGAGTGCGAGCAGCGGGAGCACGCGGGGGTGGGCCGGCGCCGGCGAGCCGCCGACGGGCGCCTCGGGTACGCGGTCCTGGCCGCGGCTCCGGTCGCGCGCCGCCGCAGGCGGGGCCACCTTCTGCGGGTCCTCGGTCTCCGCGCACGAGATGATCTCGCTCGTGTGTACGGACGCGAACGCCTCGGAGGACGCGAACAGCTGAAGGACCAGCAGGACGGCGGCGAGAGCGGATAACAGCGCCCGGGCCTTGCTACCTCGTAACACGCGCCCCCCTCCCGGCGTCCGTCCCCACACGTCGACCAGCACGCTAGCGCGGCAAGTTGTTCGCTGGGTTAACTTAACGTTTCACCCTGAAGGGGGCCTGAAACGGCAGGGAGGGGGAGTGGCGGGATACCGCCTGCGGAAGGCGTTTTACGTTCGGCCGGATTCCGATTCCGTCTTCTCCACCAGGACCTTGGCGTCCCGGGCCAGCGCGGTGAGCCGGGAGATCGCGCGGAAGTACTTCTTGCGGTAGCCGCCGTTCAGCATCTCCTCGCTGAAGAGCCGGTCGAAGGGCATCCCGGAGGCGAGGACCGGTACCTCGCGGTCGTAGAGCCGGTCCGCGAGCACCACGAGCCGCAGCGCCGTGGACTGGTCCGGCACCGGCCGCACCCCGGTCAGGCAGACCGCCCGCACGTCGTCGGTCAGCGCGCCGTACCGGCTGGGGTGGACGCGCGCGAGGTGGTCGAGCAGATGCGGGAAGTCGTCGAGGGACGCGCCCTCGGTGGCGTAGGCGGTCTCGGTGACCCGCTCGTCGGAGAACGGCGCCGGCGCCTCGGGCAGCCCGCGGTGGCGGTAGTCCTCGCCGTCGATGCGCAGCGGACGGAAGTGCGCGGACAGGCCCTGGATCTCCCGCAGGAAGTCGGCGGCCGCGAACCGGCCCTCGCCGAGCTTGCCCGGCAGGGTGTTCGAGGTGGCCGCGAGGGCCACGCCCGCGTCGACCAGCTTGCCCAGCAGCGTGGAGACCAGGACGGTGTCGCCCGGATCGTCCAGCTCGAACTCGTCGATGCACAGCAGCCGGTGTCCGGAGAGCGTCTGCACGGTCTTCTGGAAGCCGAGCGCGCCGACCAGGTTCGTCAGCTCCACGAAGGTGCCGAAGGCCTTGAGGGCGGGCTCGGCCGGGGTGGCGTGCCACAGGGAGGCCAGCAGATGGGTCTTGCCGACGCCGTACCCGCCGTCCAGATAGACGCCGCGCGGCCCGGCGGGCGCCTTCGGAGCCCTGCCGAAGCCGAACAGCCTGCGTCTGCCCGCACCGGAGGCGTGCGCACCGCCGAGGCCGGCGGCGAAGTCGCCGAGGACGCGGACGGCCTCGGTCTGGCTGGGCTGGTTCGGGTCCGGGAGGTAGGTATCGAAGCGGACCGAGTCGAAGCGCGGCGGCGGCACCATCTCGGCGACGAGCCGGTCCGCGGGGACGTGGGGCTCGCGGGCGCACAGGGACAGGGGAGCCGCTTCGGCTATCGGGCTGGGGCCGGGAGCGGCCGGGGTGGACGACACGGTCACCCACTCTAAGGGCCGTGCCACACTGCACGACATGCGACGCCTGTTCCCTGTGACCGAAGAAACAGCAGCCCAGGCCTCGGACGGGGCGCCCGGTACGGAGGTGACGGACCGGGAGTGGAGCCTCCAGGAGCTGGCGCGCGCCTACGCCTACCCCGGCGGCCGGGACCCGTGGCTGCGCGCGAACATGGTGTCCACCCTCGACGGCGCGGCCCAGCACGAGGGGCGCTCGCAGCCCATCTCCTGCGCCGCGGACATGCGGATCTTCGGCACCCTGCGCGGCCTCGCGGACGTGGTCGTGGTGGGCGCCGAGACGGTGCGCCAGGAGGGGTACCGCCCGGCACGCGCGCGTGAGGCCTTCGCGCCGCTCCGCGCGGCGGCCGGGCAGGGCCCCGCGCCCGCCGTCGCCGTCGTGAGCGCCAGTCTCGACCTGGACTTCTCGCTGCCGTTGTTCACCTCGCCGCTGGTGCCCACGCTCGTGCTCACCGGTGCCGCGGCGGCGCCGGCCAGGATCGCCGCCGCCGAGGAGGCGGGCGCCGAGGTGGTGATCGCCGGGGACGGCACCGGGGTGGACCCCGCCCGTGCGGTGCGCGCCCTCGCCGGCCGCGGCCTGACCCGCCAGCTTACCGAGGGCGGTCCCCGCCTGCTGGGCCAGCTGATCGCCGCCGGGGTGCTCGACGAACTGTGTCTCACCGTCTCCCCGATGCTCACGGCGGGCGGCGCCCAGCGGATCGCCTCGGGCCCCCCGGTGACGGTCCCGGCGCGCTTCGGGCTGGCGTCCCTGCTGGAGGAGGCCGGGTTTCTCTTCAGCCGTTACCGTCGGACCTGACACGGTCACGGAATGCGCTGTTCCGGTTGGTTTCCACCGGGCACGCCCCACCGCGCGGTACCCGTGCGGTTACGGGGCAGGATGGTTTCCGCAGGGTCACAGAACGGCCCGTGCGCGAGACGCAGGAGACGGGGCCGTGCGGCCCCCGCAGGAGACGGGCCCCAGACGGCCCCGGAGGAGAAGGGCGCCTGTCGTGTTCACAAGCGTATTGATGATCGAGAAGGCCCTGACGTCCGCCGACGTGGAGTTCGTCACGACCCTGCACGGTGACGAGGCGGTCACCTTCCACGTACTGCTCCAGCCCCGCGGCGACCAGGCGGACCGGCTGCTGCGGGCCATCGACGACGTCGCCCTCGGCGAGCTGGACGAAGCGGTCCGCGAGGACGAGACACCCGAGGGCGAGGACGCGCTCGGGCAGGGACAGCAGGCGCTCGACGTCTCCCTGCTCGCCCTGCGCGCGTCCGGCAGCGCGGCCCAGGGGCGGCTCGTCGAGGACCACCCGCTGGACGCGCTGAAGACCCTGGTCGACGAGATCGGCGCCGACGAGGTCATCGTGCTCACGGACCCGCACTACGTGGAGGAGTTCTTCCACCGGGACTGGGCCTCCCGGGCGCGGCACAAGGTGGGCGTCCCGGTGCTGAAACTGTTCTCGCACAGCAAGGCATAGGCTGGGGCCCGCGCAGCCGCGGGCACCTGCCGTCCGCTGCCGTCCTACCGCTCGTCACCACCGCACCGCTTGGGGAGAACACACATGGCACCCGGCCTTCCTACCGCCATGGACCGACCGCACTTCATCGGGATCGGCGGAGCCGGGATGTCGGGCATCGCGAAGATCCTCGCCCAGCGGGGTGCCCGGGTGGCCGGCAGCGACGCCAGGGACTCGGCGACCGCCGACGCCCTGCGCGCCCTGGGCGCGACGGTGCACATCGGGCACGCGGCCGGTCATCTCGCCCCCGACGCCACCTGTGTCGTCGTCTCCTCGGCGATCCGCGCGGACAACCCGGAGCTGGCCCGCGCGGCGGAGCTGGGCATCCCGGTCGTCCACCGCTCGGACGCCCTGGCCCGTCTGATGGACGGTCTGCGCCCGATCGCGGTGGCCGGCACCCACGGCAAGACGACGACGACCTCCATGCTGGCGGTGTCCCTGTCGACGCTGGGCCTCGCCCCGTCCTACGCCATCGGCGGCGACCTGGACGTCCCCGGCTCCAACGCCCTGCACGGCACGGGCGAGATCTTCGTCGCCGAGGCCGACGAGTCGGACCGCAGCTTCCACAAGTACGCCCCCGAAGTGGCGATCATCCTCAACGTGGAGCTGGACCACCACGCCAACTACGCCTCGATGGACGAGATCTACGAGTCCTTCGAGACCTTCGTGGAACGCCTCACCGAGGGCGGCACGCTGGTCATCTCCTCGGACCACGAGGGTGCCCGAGAGCTGACCCGCCGCGTCAGGACCCGCGACGTCCGGGTGGTCACGTACGGCGAGGCCGCCGACGCGGACGTCCGTGTCCTCTCGGTGGTCGCGCAGGGACTCAGGAGCGAGGTCACCGTCGAGCTGGACGGCACGCCGCTGACCTTCACCGTCTCCGTCCCCGGCCGCCACTACGCGCACAACGCCGTGGCGGCGCTCGCGGCGGGCGCGGCGCTCGGCATCCCGGCCGCCGAGCTGGCCCCGGCCCTCGCCTCCTACACCGGCGTGAAGCGCCGCCTCCAGCTGAAGGGCGAGGAGGCGGGCGTCCAGGTCGTCGACTCCTACGCCCACCACCCGACCGAGATGACCGCGGACCTGGAGGCGATGCGCGCGGCGGCCGGCGACGCCCGCATCCTCGTCGTCTTCCAGCCGCACCTCTTCTCCCGCACCCAGGAACTCGGCAAGGAGATGGGCGACGCCCTGTCCCTGGCGGACGCCTCGGTGGTCCTCGACATCTACCCGGCCCGCGAGGACCCGATCCCCGGCATCACCAGCGCGCTGATCATCGAGGCCGCGCGGGCCGCGGGCGCGGACGTGACACCGGTCCACGACAAGGCGGAGGTGCCCTCCGTGGTGGCGGGAATGGCGAAGCCCGGTGATCTCGTTCTCACCATGGGCGCGGGGGACGTGACGGATCTCGGCCCCGAGATCCTGGCCCGCCTGTCGAAGTAGGCACAGCGTTTGTGAGGGGTTGAGCTTCATGGCGTACGACATCGAGAAGCCGGACGAGCAGTGGCGCGCGGAGCTGACTCCTGCCGAGTACACCGTCCTGCGCAAGGCCGGCACGGAACCGGCGTTCACCGGCGAGTACACCGACACCAAGACCACGGGCGTGTACTCCTGCCGGGCCTGCGGCGCCGAACTCTTCACCTCCGGGGAGAAGTTCGAGTCGCACTGCGGCTGGCCCAGCTTCTTCGACCCCAAGGACACCGACGCGGTCGAACTGATCGAGGACCGCACGCACGGCATGCTCCGCACGGAGGTCAGGTGCGCCCGGTGCGGGTCCCACCTCGGGCACGTCTTCGAGGGCGAGGGCTACCCGACACCCACGGACCAGCGGTACTGCATCAACTCGATCTCGCTGCGGCTGACGCCCGACGAGGGCTGACCCGCGACCCGCCTGGGTGACCGACGGTGCGCCCCGGGCCGGGACGGGAGATGCTGGGCCGGATGAACAGAGACGAAGCGCTCCACGGTGAGGTGCTCTCCAGCCACTCGGTGTTCGGCGCGCCGTGCTGGGTCAGCCTGAGCGCGCGCGACCTGGGGGCCGTGGAGGCCTTCTACGCCGCCGTGCTCGGCTGGGAGTGGAGCACGGGCGGGTTCGGGGACCAGTTCCGGACCGCCCGTGCGGGCGGCGTACCGGTCGCGGGCGCCGCCGAGGTGGCCACCGCCTGGCGGACGGCCGTCTCCTGGACGCCGTACTTCGCGGTCACCGACGCGAACGCCGCCGTGTCCCGCAGCCAGGAGCGGGGCGGGACGACCGCCGTGGGCCCGATCGCCTTCCCGCCCGGCCGGGCCGCCGTGCTCGCCGACCGGGACGGAGCCGTCTTCGGCGTCTGGGAGGGCGCGCTCGTGGCCGGCTGGGAGCACTGGCGCCAGGCCGCGCCCGCCTTCGTACGGCTGCACACCCGCGACGCCTTCGACGCGGCGATCTTCTACGGCGAGGTCCTGCAGTGGGCGTCCACCCGCCCCGGCGGCTGCGAGGTCCACTACGACGGGGACGAGGTCGTCCTGACCAGCGGGGGACTCGTGGTGGCCCGGATCCACTCCGGCGCTCTCGGGGCGGCGCCCGACCCGGCCCTGCGGCCGCACTGGCAGATCCACTTCGCCGTCACCGACGTGGAGGCCTGCGTCACGGCCGCCCTCGCCCACGGCGGCAGCGCCCTCAGACGCGGGACCGACGTGGACGAGGCGGTCCTCGCCGACCCCGACGGGGCGCGCTTCACGGTCACCTCGCGCGCGGCACCCTGAGACCGCGCGCGCCGGTGGTGAGCAACCCGCTCGTCCTGTACGTAGTTGAGGGGGCCGCACCGAGAACGGTCTCGGCACCGCGGCGCGGAGGGGGACCATGCCCGCCTGGACACCGGATGCGGCGGGGGCGCTCCTGGCGGCCGGCCTGCTCACCCTGACCGTCCTGCTCGTGCGCCAGCGCCGGGTCATCGCCGTCCAGCGTGCTCACCACGCCCGGCTGGCCGACCGCCTGCGGGCCTGGGAGGAAGAGATACGGCATCTGGTCGCGGTGCGGCTGCCGGGGCCCGACGACGGGGTGCGCCCGCCGGTGCCCATGGCGCCGGTGCATCCGCCGACGCCCGGCGGCGGGGCGTACGCGCCGGGAGCCGGCCCGGCCCTCGCGGCCGACGAACCCGCGCCCGCGGGCCGGTCCGCCGTCACCGACCGGCCGCTCACCTTCGTGGACACCGGCCCGCTGGACGCGCGCCTGGCCGGCACCGGTCTCGCGGCCTGCCTCGACGCGGTGCTGGAACGGTTCGCGGGCGCGGTCGAGCGGGCGCGGGCGGACGCCGACCGGGCCGCGCGGGCCGCCCTGGGGGAGGCGATGCGCTCGGTCGGAGTCCTGGCCGACGAACAGCAGGCGGCCGTCGCCGGGATGCAGGACCGGTACGACGACCCGGACGTCCTCGGCGACCTGCTCGGCGTCGACCACCTCAACGCCCGTATCGCCCACCCCGTCCAGGCCCTCGCCGTGCTCTGCGGCTCCTGGCCCGAGCGGGGACGGGAGGCCTGCGACCTCACCGACGTGGTGCGCGGGGCGGCTTCCCGCATCCCCGAGTACCGGCGGATCCGGGTCGGCGGGCGGGCGGACGTGACCGTGGCGGGCCGGGCGGTGGAACCCGTGGTCCTCGCGCTCGCCGAACTGCTGGACAACGCCACGCGCCACTCCCCGCCCGGCACGACGGTCGAGGTCGACATCCTGTCGGTGCCCGACGGCGCCTGCGTGCGGGTCGACGACGCGGGTGCCGGCCTGGACCGTGAGACGGCCGAGTACGCCACCGACCTGCTCTCCGGCCGTCACCCGGTGGACGTCACCCGCCTCGGCGACCCGCCCCGCTTCGGCTTCGCGACCGTCGGCGCGCTCGCCGCCCGGTACGGCCTCGCCGTCTCCGTGGACACCCGGTCGCCCTACGGAGGAGTACGCGCCGTCGTCCGCATCCCGCCGGCGCTGCTCGTGTTCCCGGCGGCCGACAGTGGTGCCGGTGCCGACGGGAGCGCGGCGGAGGGGGACGCGGCACAGGCGCTGCCGAGGCGGCGGCGACGTACGACGCCTCGGGTGCCGGGAGCCGGTCGCGTGCCGACGGCCGGGGGACCCGGGGCGAGAGAGGGAACCGAGACAGGGAGGGGAGCTGTGGGGGCAGTGGGGGCCGAGGGAGTCGCTGCGGGCGGGCCGGGTGAGACGGCCGGTGGAGCCGAGGGGGGCGTGCCGGGCCGGGGTGGCGGGTCGGGTGAGCGTGTGCCGGGTCATGGAGGCGGGCCGGGTGAGCGTGTGCCGGGCCGGGAAGCCGCTCGGCACGACGCGGACACGGTCCGCACGGCCGAGGAGAACGCCCGGCGGATGAGCGCCTTCGCGAGCGGACTCCGCCGGGGCCGGGCCGCCGGACCTTCCGAGGCCGGGGCCCGGGAGACGACCGCGGATGTGCCGCGGGACGACGACGGCGGCACGTCATGACACCCCGGCGGCCACCGGCGGGGCGCCTGGTACGGGTGTACGTGGTCACGGACGGCCGCGCGCACCCCACCCGCAACACGCTCGAGCCGGGCACCCTGCTGGTCGGCGCCTACGATCCGCCGCCGGGCCCGCTGAGCCCGGAGAAGTGCCGGCTGGTCGAGCTGTGCGGGCCGGGAGCCCTGTCGGTCGCGGAGGCTGCCGCGCACCTGGAGCTGCCGGTCAGCGTCACCAAGGTGCTGGCCGCCGACCTCGTCGACAGCGGCCACCTCGTCACCAGGGCGCCCGTGCCCGCCGCCCGGCCGCCCGACCCCGGTGTCCTCCAGGAGGTGCTCGACGCACTCCGCGACCGCCTCTGAGGACAGGGGTGACGTCGAACGTGCCGATGCGGGAACGAGGTCGACACGCTCGAGGAGTTCAGGGCTCCGCAGGGCCGGCGTAGGGAGGCGTCGTGCAATCAACCGCGGCTTCGACCGTGCCGGCCTGTGAGGGGCCTGGCGGCGTCCCTCTCTCGCCGCTGTTCGGAATCGTCCCGGCGTTCATCGTCTTCGGCGTCGTCCAGGCTCGCAAGAAGAAGCAGCACCTGAGATCCGGGCGGCGGGCGGAGTCTGTCCGGGGCTCCGCCCGCCGCCGTGCAGCACGCGTCCCGGCCCCCGGACTCCGGGCGGGCGACCCGGTGGTCTTCGTCAGCCGACCCGGCCCCGGCGGCGGCGCAGGGCGAGCGCGACACCCGTCGTGAGCAGGAGCGCCCCGGTGCCACCCGCGAGCAACGGCAGAGCCGCCGGCCCACGGGAACCGCTGTCCGCCACGGGCTCGGACCGGTCGGCCGCGACGTCCTCGGCGGGCTTCGCGGCCTCGGCCGGAGCCGCCGCGGACGTCGACGCCGGTTCCGAGGGCTCGGGCGTCTTCGAGGACGCGGGCCGGCTCGGCTTCGCCGCGGCGCTCGCGCCGCCCGAACCCGGCGCCTGCGCGGCCGGCCCCGCCGTACCGCCGCCCCCGATCCGCGCGAACACCACGTCCGAGCACGAGTAGTACGTGTCCGCCGTGCTGGAGTTCTGCCAGACGGTGAACAGCACATGGCGGCCCGACCGGTCGGCGGGGAGCTTCGCCGCGATGCGGTAGGCGCCCTTGACCAGGGACGGGTCGGTGGCCGTGGCGAACGGCCGCGTCGGCAGGTCGGACCACGTCAGCGGTTTCGCCGGGTCGTACCCCGGCTTCGTCAGGTAGAGCCTGAACGTGCCCGTGTGCGGGATCGTCGAGCTGTAGGCGAGGGTCAGCGGAGCGCCGGGCGAGAGGCGGGTGGCGGGCCAGTCCGCGCGGGCCAGGTCGAGCCCTCTGTAGGCGGGCAGACCGCCACTGCACAGCTGCCCGTCGGGGATCACCTGGCGCTCCCTGCCGTTCACGCCCGCCACCCGCAGGTTGTCCCAGGCGGTGAACGGCGCGCCGTTCGACGCGATCGCCGCCCGGCAGGCCGCGGACCCGGCACGGCTTCCGCCCTCCGGCGAGCACGCCACGACCCGGCTGACCGGATCGGTGGGCGCTCCGTGGGCCTGCGCCGGTCCCGCGGCCCAGGATGTCAGCAGGAGCGGGGCCGCGACGGCGACGGCGGCCGCGGCGGCGGTGCGGTGTGCGGTCATCCGGTGGGGCTCCTCGGGCTGTGGCGAAGGGGGCCGTTCCCCGTGCAGTACGGGAAATGCGGGCCGCGTGTTCAGCGGGTGGGCGCCGGCCGGTCTCGGGCCCGCAGGCAGGTGCCCGGCCGGAGGGGGTGGCGGCTCGGCGACACGGGCGCCTGAACGGGGCCCTCCGGTGATCCGGCCCGACGTGTCCCGCCCGCAGCCGCACAGGAATGCCCGGCCCCCGGCCCCCGGCCGCCGCAGCGGGCGGTCCGCGCGCCCCCGCCCGGGCCGCCGATGCGGGGTGGGCCGGGTGCGCCCCGGTGGGCCGGCCGGGGACGCTACTGTGCCTGCGAGGTCCTGCCCCGCACCGGAGGAACGCAACCGCATGCCCGACGCCCCCGTGATCGTCAGCAGTGACCCGGAGTCCTTCCCGCACAGCGTGCTGGCCGAGCGGCATCCGGCCCTCATCCGGAAAGTACTGGACGCGTTCCCCTACGGCCCCGACCGGCGCCGGGCCCTCGACGCGCTGCTGACGAGCGTCACCGAAGGAGTGCTGGAACCGCTCGGGCCGGACGCCGCGGACGGGGCGCAGTGGGACGCCTGGGGCCTGCGGGCGTATGCCGGCCGCTCCTGGTTCGAGGTGCCGTTCCTCTGGGCGGAGAGCTACTTCTACCGCCGACTCCTCGAAGCGGTCGGGTACTTCGCCCCGGGTCCCTGGCGCGGTGTCGACCCCTTCCGCCCCTTCAAGCTCGCCGAACTCGACACCCCGGAGGCCGACGCGGAACTGGCCGCGCTCGACCAACTCGCCGCGCGGCCGGCCCAGGACCGGGCGACCGCCCTCCTGCACGGCTCGCTGTGGGGCAACCGCGCCGACCTCGGCTTCCAGCTCTCCGCCGCCGGGGGTCCGTCCGCCGAAAGGCAACTCGTCGCCGACGAGAGCGAGTTGTTCTGGGCGCTGTTCAGTGGCGGCACCGTGTGCCTGGTCGCGGACAACGCGGGCCGGGAACTGATCCCCGACCTGCTGCTCATCGACCACCTGCTGCTGCACGGCCGTGCGGACCGGGTCGTGCTGCACCTGAAGCCGTACCCGTATTACGTCTCCGACGCCACGACCGCCGACCTGCTCGACGCCGTGCACCGGCTGACCGGGGCGGGGGGTGCCGCCGCCGAGTCCGGTCGCCGTCTCCGGGTCGCGCTGACCGACGGCAGCCTCGCGGTCCGCACCCACCCCTTCTCCTGTGCGCCGCTGCCCTACGCCGACATGCCCGACGACCTCGCCCACGAGTTCGCGCAAGCCGACGTGACCCTCCTGAAGGGCGACCTCAACTACCGCCGTCTGGTCGGGGACCGCGACTGGCCGCCCACCACGCCCTTCGCCCGAGCCACCGCCTACTTCCCCGGCCCCGTCGCCGCCCTGCGCACCCTCAAGTCCGACGTCGTCGTCGGTCTCGCGCCCCGGACGGAGTCCTCGCTCGTCGCCGCCGAGGGGCAGAGCTGGCGGACGAGCGGCACCCACGCCCTGATCCAGGCAAGGCCCTGAGCCAGGCAAGGTCCTGAGCGGGGGATCAGGCGGTCAAGGTGACTCGTCCGGGGCCGGTCCGGGGTCTCATGTCACGTGCAACCGGAGTGACTTGATGCCGTTGATGAAGTTGGAGACGAGACGGACCGGGGGCCCGGCGACCCGCGGCGCGGGCACCACCCGCAGCATCTCCCCGTACAGCACCCGCAGTTGCAGCCGTGCGAAGTGCGCGCCGAGGCATACGTGCGGACCGTCCCCGAAGGAGACGTGCGGGTTCGGGGTCCTGGCCGGGTCGAGACGCCCCGGGTCGGTGAAGACCCGCTCGTCGTGGTTGGCCGAGGCGTGGAAGACGACCACCTTGTCGCCCGCCCGGATGCGCCGCCCGGCGAGCGTGGTGTCGGTGACCGCGGTACGCCGGAAGGTCAGCACCGGCGGATGCCACCGCAGCAACTCCTCCACGGCCGGTGCGAGTTCGAGTCGGCCGGTCCGCAGTCCCGCGTACGCCTCCGGGTGTCCGGCGAGTGCCAGCAGGCCGCCGGGCGCGGCGCTGCGTACGGTGTCGTTGCCCGCGATCGTGAGCAGGAAGAAGAACATCTCCAGTTCCGGCTCGGTGAGTTCGGGGTCGGTGGCGAGGGTGGACATGAGGTCGTCGGCGGGACGGCTCCTCTTGTGGGCGGCCAGGTCCCGGGCGTACGCGAACATGTCCCGCAGAGCGGCGGGGGAGCGCGGGTCGAGGGGCCGGCCCGTGCCGTCGCGCAGCGGCTCGCCCGCCTCCTCCGGGTCCTGGTAGCCGATGACCCGCCGCGTCCAGTGCAGCAGCAGGCCCCGGTCGCTCTCCGGTACGCCGAGCAGGTCGGCCAGGTTCAGCAGGGCGTAGTCGTCGGTGACGTCCGCGACGAGGTCGCAGGTGCCGTCGCCCGCGCGGGCCCCGTCGAGTCCGCGCGCGAGGAGCGTGCGGGCCCGCTCGCGTGCCGACGCCTCGAAGCGCTCGATGCGGCGGGGCGTGAACGCACGGCTGACGAGCCGCCGCAGCCCGCCGTGGTCCGGCGGATCCTGATTGAGCATCATGCGGCGGACGAACGGCAGGTCGGCCGGATCCGGGTCGCGGATCTGGGTCGCCCCCAGGTGCGAGGAGTAGGCCGCCGGGTCCTTCAGCACCCGGACCACGTCCGCGTGCCGTGTCACCGCCCAGAACCCCGGGCCGGCCGGCCAGCCCAGCACCTCGGGCTCGTCCTGCCAGGCGACGGGGTGGTGGTCGCGCAGGACGCGGTAGGCGGCGTACGGGACGCCGTCACCGTACCGCCGCGGATCGAAGACGTCCGGGACGGGTGGCGGCGTCTCACGCACGCTCACACGGACTCGCCCGCCGCGCGAGCGGACTCGCCCCGCGCGGCCGGCCGGGTCTCCTCGCCGACCTCGTCCGAAGCGTCCTCGCGGTCCTCGTCGTCCTCTCGCAGGAACGCCTCGACCACCGCGATCAGGTCCAGGGGCGTCTCGTCCATCGCGTAGTGGCCGGCCGCCGGGAACTCGTGGTGGCAGCCGTGCGGGTACCAGCGCATCCAGGTCTGAGCCATCAGCCCGGCCGACAGGGCGGGATCGAGCGCTCCCGTCACCGCCAGCGCCGGCACCGTCGCGCCCTCGACCTCGGCGTGGAAGTCCTCACCGGCCCAGGAGTCCAGCCACGCGCGGAACGCCTTGGGGTCGCTCCGTGCCAGGGAGCGCGCCACCATCCGGTCGAGCCAGGCGGCCGGACGACGGCTTCCGGTGGTGAAGTCGAGGATGGCACGTCTGTTCTCCGGCCGGTGCGCCGCGTCCGCGAACAGCCCCCACTGGTCGCCGGGCAACGGCAGCCCGGAGGCCGGCACCGGCGAGACCCCGACGATCCGCCGCAGCCGCCGCGGGGCGAGGGCCAGCAGCCGCTGCGCGACGCCGCCGCCCATCGAGTGCCCGATGACCGAGAACCGCTCCCAGCCGAGCCGGTCGGCGAGAGCGAGCAGATCCGCGGCCGCCTCGGCGGTCGTGTACGCGCCCGCCGCGTCCCGGGCCGCCCCGTAACCGCGCAGATCCACCAGCGCGTACTGGAACGCCGTGCGGTCGAGGTCCGGCAGCACCGGCGCGTACGCCGACCGGTCGGCGAACCAGCCGTGCACCGCGAACACCTTGTGGGTGCCGGCGCCGTGCAGTTCATGGGGCAGCACGAAGGAGGTCATGCGCCTACGGTGACCGGCACACCGCCGCGGGACAAGGGCGCGCACGCGGGCGCACGAGGAGGCACGCCGCGTGCCCCCGGCCCGGTCCGTCAGGGTGCGCGTGCCCGGACCCGCCCGTCGAGGGGCGCACCCGGCCCGGCCGTCGGGGCGCGCACCCCGTACGGTGGCCCGGCCGGACAGGAGGCGCACCGGCACCCGGGAGACCGGCCCGCGAGCGGGACAGACACCTGAGGCTCGCGCCGGGGGGCCTTACGGCGCCGATTCACGCGATGGTGTGATCATGTCCGGGCTCACGGATGCCCCGGGGAGGCCCTGGGTAGGGCCCGGCCATGACGCAGCCCTTCGTACTCCCGCACTTCTACATGCCGTACTCCGCGCGGCTCAACCCGCACGTCGACGAGGCCCGCGCCCACACCACGCAGTGGGCGCGCGGCATGGGCATGCTGGAGGGCTCCGGCATCTGGGAACAGTCCGACCTCGACGCGCACGACTACGGACTGCTGTGCGCCTACACCCACCCCGACTGCGACGGACCCGCGCTCTCGCTCATCACCGACTGGTACGTGTGGGTGTTCTTCTTCGACGACCACTTCCTCGAAACCTTCAAACGCAGCCAGGACCGCGAGGGCGGAAAGGCCTACCTGGACCGGCTGCCGCTGTTCATGCCGCTCGACCTGGCCACCCCGGTACCGGAGCCGCGGAACCCGGTCGAGGCGGGACTCGCCGACCTGTGGGCGCGCACGGTCCCCTCGATGTCCCCGGACTGGCGCAGGCGCTTCGCCGTCTCCACCGAGCACCTGCTGAACGAGTCGCTCTGGGAGCTGTCGAACATCAACGAGGGGCGGGTCGCCAACCCCGTCGAGTACATCGAGATGCGCCGCAAGGTGGGCGGCGCCCCCTGGTCGGCGGGGCTCGTCGAGTACGCGACCGCCGAAGTGCCCGCCCGGGTCGCCGAGTCGCGGCCGCTGCGGGTGCTGATGGAGACGTTCTCCGACGGGGTGCACCTGCGCAACGACCTCTTCTCCTACCAGCGTGAGGTCGAGGAGGAGGGCGAACTGAGCAACGGCGTCCTCGTCCTGGAGACCTTCTTCGGCTGTACGACGCAGGAGGCCGCCGAGATCGTCAACGACGTCCTCACCTCGCGGCTGCACCAGTTCGAGCACACGGCGTTCACCGAGGTGCCCGCCCTCGCCCTGGAGCAGGGGCTCGCCCCGGACGAGGTCGCGGCCGTCGCGGCGTACACGCAGGGGCTCCAGGACTGGCAGTCGGGCGGCCACGAATGGCACCTGCGCTCCAGCCGGTACATGAACGAGGGGGCACTCACGGGAGAGCCCTTCCGTGCCTTCGGGGCCGGCACCTCGGCGGCCGACATCGGCGCCCTGCTCTCCGCCGCCGGTGCGCAGCGGCTGCGGTCGTTCACCCACGTGCCCTTTCAGAAGGTCGGCCCGTCCCGGCTGCCCGACTTCCACATGCCCTTCCCGCTGACGCTCAGCCCCCACCTGGACGGTGCGCGGCATCGCATCACCGGCTGGGCGCACGCCGTGGGCATCCTGTCGGAGGGTGTCTGGGACGAGGACAAACTCGCCGCCTACGACCTGCCGTTGTGCGCGGCCGGCATCCATCCGGACGCCACCCCGGAAGGCCTCGACCTGGCCTCCCAGTGGCTCGCCTGGGGCACCTACGGCGACGACTACTACCCGCTCGTCTTCGGGCACCGGCGCGACCTGGCGACGGCCAAGGCGTGCACCGCGCGCCTGTCGGCCTGCATGCCCGTCGACGGCGAGGAGCCCCCGGCCCCCGCCAACGGCATGGAACGCGGCCTCGTCGACCTGTGGACGCGCACGACGGCGGGGATGACACCGCAGGCACGCCGCACGTTCAAGGCCGCCGTCGACGTGATGACGGAGAGCTGGGTGTGGGAACTGGCCAACCAGATCCAGAACCGCATCCCGGACCCGGTCGACTACCTGGAGATGCGCCGCGCCACCTTCGGCTCCGAGCTGACCATGAGCCTGTGCCGGCTGGGACACGGCAAGGAGGTTCCCCCCGAGGTGTACCGCAGTGGTCCGGTGCGCTCACTGGAGAACGCCGCGATGGACTACGCGATGCTCCTGAACGACGTCTTCTCGTACCAGAAGGAGATCGAGTACGAGGGCGAGGTGCACAACGGCATCCTCGTCGTGCAGAACTTCTTCGGCTGCGACTACCCGACCGCCCTCGGCGTCGTCCACGACCTGATGACCCAGCGCATGAAGCAGTTCCAGCACGTCGCCGCACACGAACTGCCGATCCTGTACGAGGACTTCAGGCTCTCGGAGGAGGCGCGCGACATCATGCGGGGCTATGTCGGGGAACTGCAGAACTGGCTGGCCGGCATCCTGAAGTGGCACCAGGACTGCCGCCGCTACGGGGCCGCCGACCTCGCCAGGCGCGCTCACGGCTTCGTCCCCGACAAGGCGCCGGCCCTGCCGTTCACCTGGTCGGGGACCACGGCGCCCCTCTCCGCGCAGCGGCGACCGGGGCGGACGGACTTCTCGAACACGACGGACAGTCTCACTCGTTCGTGAATCGTCGCGCGCCGGAGTGCCGGGTAGAGCACCTCCCGGAGGCGAACCATGGAACAGACTGCACTGCGTCCCAAGCCGATGCCGGGCCGGGAGCCCGGCGACGCCCGCCCGTCGGACGGTCACCGCGAAACGGGTGGTGACCGCGAGCCGGGTGGTACCGGTGAACCGGGCGGTGTCCGCATGCCGGGGGGTCCTTCCCGGCGCCCGCACACCGCATGGCGGCGCGGCAGGCGGCTCATGACCCTGCTCCTCGGTCTGTTCGTCGGAGCGGCCCTGGTGCTGTCGGGCGTCGGCCTCGGCACGGTGGGCGCCACGGTGATCGGCATGAGCAAACTCGCGGACCTGCGGAAGCAGACCGGCACCGGCGCGCCGGGCGCGCCGGGCCCATCGGCGCGCCCGGGGACGCCGGGGGAGTCCCGCACCCTGGGACAGGGCTCCCCGAAGCAGTCGGGCGAGTCCGGCAGGCCCGGCAGACCCGACCGGCTCGGCAAAGGCACTGGTCACCAGCCGTCCGTCGGGTCCGCATCCGCTCCGTCCAAGCCGGCCTCGTCCAGGGCGGCTTCGGGACCCGGGGCGGCGGCGGGATCCGGGACGGCCGCTTCGGGATCCGGGACGGCCGCTCCGGCTCAGAAGCCCGTGAGCGCCACCCTCGGCGTCGAGGCTGTGGACGCGCCGAGGGGCGGGGCGCTCGTCGTCGGCGTCCACGTGCCCGGTCCCGGCTACACCGCGGGTCTGGTGCGCGGTGACGTCCTCGTCGGCTTCGGCACGGCGCGCGTCCGCTCGGCCGACGGACTCGCGCGGGCGGTGGCGGTCGCGCGCCCCGGCTCCCCGGTCACCGTGACGGTGCGGCGTGCGGACGGCGCCCGTCAGCGGCTGTCCGCGACCCCGGGCGTCGTCACCTGAGCCGCGCCACCCCCGGGCACGTCTGCACGGACGCCGAGCGGACGTACGGCCGCGCGACCGCTGCGCCTGCCGACGCCGCCACCCCCGATCCGCCGACGCAACCGGCTCGCGTCCGCCGCACCGGAAGGGCAGGATGCTGCCCGTAGGCCCCTGGGGAACTCCGGACGGAGACATGGATGACCGGCACACCCGCACCCTTCACCGCCGACGACTACGCGGCGCGGATGCGGCGCGCGGCGCAGGCCGCCGCGGACGCCGGACTCGACGGAGTCCTGGTCGCACCCGGACCCGACCTGGTCTGGCTGACCGGGTACCGGCCCGTCGAGACCGAACGCCTCACCCTGCTCGTGCTCAGGCCGGGCCAGGACCCCGTCCTGGTCGTGCCCACCCTGGAGGCCCCCGACGCGGCAGCCGCCGCGGCGGCGAGCGCGCTGACGCTCCGCGACTGGACCGACGGCACCGACCCGTACGAGGCGGCCACCTCGCTCCTCGACCGCGCGGGCCGCTTCGGCGTCAGCGACAACGCGTGGGCCCTGCACCTGCTCGGCCTCCAGGAACGGCTGCCGGACACGCGCTACACCTCCCTCACCGAGTCCCTGCCGATGCTGCGCGCCGTCAAGGACGCCGCGGAGCTCGAACGGCTGGCCGCCGCCGGCGCGGCCGCGGACGCCACCTACGAGGAGATCGTCAAGGTCCCCTTCGCCGGTCGCAGGGAGACGGACGTCGCCGCCGACCTCGCCGACCTGCTCCGCCGGCACGGCCACTCCCAGGTCGACTTCACTGTCGTCGGCTCGGGCCCGAACGGCGCCAACCCGCACCACGAGGCGGGTGACCGGGTCATCGAGCACGGTGACATGGTCGTCCTCGACTTCGGCGGACTCAAGCACGGCTACGGCTCCGACACCTCCCGCACCGTGCACGTCGGCGAACCGGGCGAGGAGGAGCGCAGGGTGCACGACATCGTGCGCGCGGCCCAGGAGGCGGGCGTCCGGGCGGTGCGGCCGGGAGCCGCCTGCCAGGACGTCGACCGGGCGGCCCGCGCGGTCATCACCGACGCCGGATACGGGGACCGCTTCATCCACCGCACCGGCCACGGCATCGGTGTCACCACCCACGAACCGCCCTACATGATCGAGGGCGAGGAGCAGCCCCTCGTCCCGGGGATGTGCTTCTCCGTGGAGCCCGGCATCTACCTGCCCGGCCGGTTCGGGGTACGCATCGAGGACATCGTGACCGTCACCGGGGACGGCGGACGCCGCCTCAACACCACCGACCGCGACCTGATGATCGTCGGCTGACCGGGCGCCGGCAGCCCCCACCACGTCCCGAACGGCGATGGCGCGACCATGACCCAGGCACCGACACCGACCGCGGACACCGTCCGCCGGCTGGTCCGCTCACTGCTCGCCGACGGCGGCAAGGCCGACGCGGGGCCGGGCGTCCGGCCCGTCACCGACGACGGCGGACACCGCACCTGGTGGGTCGGCACCCGCCATGTGCTGCGGCTCGCCCCCGACCGCGAGGCCGCCGCCCGGCAGCGCCGCGAGCTGCGGCTGCGCGATCTCGTACGGCCGCACATCCCGGTCCCGGTGCCGGTGAGCGTCGCGCACGGCGAATGGCCCGACGACGGCCTGACCTACACGCTCGACGCCAGGCTGCCCGGCGGCAGTGCCGAGGAGCAGGCCGTGTCGGCGGTCGGCGAGGCGGATCTGGCGGGGCTGCTGACAGGCCTGCGCGAAGTCCCCGTACGGCAGGCCGAGACACTCGGCGTCCCGCGCGAGGCGCCGCGCTCCCTGGAGACACTGCGCGCCGCGGCCGGGGAAGCCGCCCGGGACCTCGCCGCCGCCGACGAGTTCGACCCAGCCCGGCTCGCCCGGTTCCCGGCGCCCGCCGCGGCCCAGCTCGGGGCACAGTCCGGCGCCGCGGTCCTCGTCAACCACGGGCTCCGGGGCGAGCATCTCGTAGTCAGCGGCGACGGGCGGGTACGCGGTGTCCTCGGCTGGACGGGCGCGGTAGTCGGCGACCCCGCCGAGGACATCGCCGGGCTCGCCGTCGCCGTCGGCGCCCCCGCGGCCGTGCGCGCCGCGACACTCGCCGGGTACGGGGCGCGTCCCTGTCTGCGCGGCCTGTGGCTGGCCCGCTGCGACACCGTGGTGCGCCTCGCCGGGCGGCTCCGGGGCCCCGGAGAGGGAAGCCTGCCGCTCCTGCGCACCCGGCTCCGCCGCGCCTGGGAGCCGATCCTCCTGGAGCGCGTCAGCGACCTGGGCGGCGGGGCGGACGAGGGGTCCTGAGCGGGCCGGGGCGGCGGAGGCCGTCCCGGCCCGGACGAGGCACGCCCCTCGTCACGCCTGTGTCAGCACCACGCACGACTCGCCCGGCAGGCTCAGCAGCCCGTCGCTGCCCGGGGTCGCGACCGGCTCCCACGCGGCCAGTACCCGTGCGCGCCGCAGACCCAGCGGAATCACCGCCGGCTCCTTGCCCAGGTTCACGGCCACCCGCACGTCGCCGCGTCCGAGGGCGAGCCAGCGGGCGTCCTCGTCGTAGGCGACCTTGACCGCCGCGAGGCCGGGGTCGGAGAGGTCGGCGTGGCGGCGGCGCAGGGCGATCAGGTCGCGGTACCAGGCCAGTACGCGCGTGTGCACCGCGTTGGCCGGCTCCGGCGCGAGCTCGGACCAGTCGAGGCAGGAGCGCTCCCGGGTCACCGGGTCCTGCGGGTCGGGCACGTCCTCCTCCGCCCAGCCGTGCGCCGCGAACTCACGGCGCCTGCCGCGGCGTACGGCGTCCGCCAGCTCGGGATCCGTGTGGTCGGTGAAGAACTGCCAGGGAGTGCCGGCCGCCCACTCCTCACCCATGAACAGCATCGGCGTCATCGGGCCGGTGAGCGTCAGCGTGGCGCCGCAGGCCAGCAGCCCGGGGGAGAGGGAGGCGGAGAGCCGGTCTCCGACGGCGCGGTTGCCGATCTGGTCGTGGGTCTGGGAGTAGCCCAGCAGGCGGTGCGCCGACACGCGCGTACGGTCCAGCGGACGGCCGTGCCGGCGGCCCCGGAAGCTCGAGTACGTACCGTCGTGGAAGAAACCCGCCGTGAGCGTCTTGGCGAGTGCCGCGAGCGGGGCCCGCGCGAAGTCAGCGTAGTAGCCCTGGCCCTCACCGGTCAGGGTCGTGTGCAGGGCGTGGTGGAAGTCGTCGTTCCACTGGGCGTGCAGCCCGAGGCCGCCCTCCTTGCGGGGGCGGACGAGCCGCGGATCGTTCAGGTCCGACTCCGCGATCAGGAACAGCGGCCGGCCGAGATCGGCGGCCAGTTCGTCGACGGCCGCCGACAGCTCCTCGAGGAAGTGCAGCGCCCGCGTGTCGGCCAGCGCGTGCACCGCGTCCAGGCGCAGCCCGTCGAGGCGGTAGTCCCGCAGCCAGGCCAGCGCGCTGCCGATGAGGAACGCGCGCACGTCGTCCGAGCCGGGCGCGTCCAGGTTGACGGCGGAGCCCCAGGGCGTCTGATGGGTGTCCGTGAAGTACGGCCCGAACGCCGGGAGGTGGTTGCCGGACGGGCCCAGGTGGTTGTGCACCACGTCGAGGACGACGCCGAGACCCAGCTCGTGGGCCCGGTCGACGAACCTCTTCAGTGCCTCGGGCCCGCCGTACGGCTCGTGCACGGCCCACAGCGAGACCCCCTCGTACCCCCAGCCGTGCCGGCCGGGGAACGGACAGAGCGGCATCAGCTCTACGTGCGTGACGCCCAGTTCCGCCAGGTGCCCCAGCCGCTCGGCGGCCGCGTCCAGCGTGCCCTCGCGCGTGTACGTCCCCACGTGCAGCTCGTACAGCACCGCGCCCGGCAGGCCGCGTCCCGGCCACGCCTGGCGCCACGCGTACCGCCCCTGGTCGACGACCGCGCTCAGCCCGTCGGGGCCGTCCGGCTGGCGCCGTGAGCGCGGGTCGGGCAGTACGGGCCCGTCGTCCACGGCGAACCCGTACCGCGTCCCGTCCTGCGCGTCGGCCTCTCCCGTCCACCATCCGGCCCGGTCCGGATCGCGCCCCAACGCGTGCGTGGAGTCGCCGCACCGGAGCGTGACCCGGTCGGCCTGTGGTGCCCACACCTCGAACTGCACGGACGGTTCTCCCTCGTCTGCTCAGCGTGACGTCGCCCGTCCATGGTGCGTCACGCGAGATCAATTCGCTTTTGAATCGACCCTTTTGCCGCGCCGGACGACTCCGTCGGACGCTGTGGTCCTTCCCCGTTTTCTGGACACTCCGCGCATGCTGTCCGACAATCACCTCCGTGACGTCGTCCTTCGAGTTCCACACGTACCCCGCGCGGCCCTCGGACGCCGAGCGCGACAGCGCGCTGAAGGTGCTCCGTGACGGCGTCGCCCTCGGGCGTCTCTCGCACGACACGTTCATCCGGCGCATGGAACTGGCGCTCGCCGCCCGGCGTTCCGAGGAACTCGCCGTGCTCACCGCCGACCTGTCGACGGAGAGCCGCTGGTCGCGCCTGGTGTTCGGCACCGTCGAGGCGGTCTCCGGCTTCTCCGTGCGGCTGCGCAGGGCCTGGCAGGCCGAGCGGCTTCCGAAGCTCCAGCTGCCGCAGGGCAGAAGCGGTTACCCGCTGCGCATCGGCCGGGACCCGGCCAGCGGCCTGCGGCTCAACCACGAGACGGTCTCCCGCGTGCACGCCGAACTGAGCCGCCAGAGCGGGCTGTGGGTGCTGCGCGACCTCGGCTCGACCAACGGCACGACGGTGAACGGGCGGCGCGTGATCGGCGCGGCCGTGGTGCGGGACGGCGACCAGGTCGCCTTCGGACGGATGGCGTTCAAGCTCGCGTCGGAGTGATGCAGCCGACGAACTCCGGCCCGCGCGAAGGGACATGACCCGCTCCCGCTCGCGGCTCCCGGTGTGTCCCTCGGGTTCCGCGTGCTCCCGTGGTGACGGGAGAGCGGTACGGGATGCGCGTGCCGCCCTCGCTCAGCCCGTCCGTCGGCGGGCGTGGCGGGCCGCCGCGACGACCGTGCGGGACTGGTGCTCGACCTGGTGCTCGAGCGGCACCCAGCGGGCGCGGAAACGGGCGGCGAAGGCCTCGCTCCAGGTGGTGACGAGCCGTTCGAGGCGAGGGGCCGCGCGGTCGTCGGACTCCCGCAGGACCCGCAGCAGCATCGCCGCCGCCCGCAGGGGCAGGCGCCGGCCGAACGCGTCGACACTGCCGACGTACGCGACGGTGGTGTCCGGCAACGGCTCGCCGGCCCAGTCGCCGGCCAGCCCCGGCACCAGCTCCAGTGCCCACTGCGCGGCCCGCAGCAGCGGTCCTTCGGGACCCGGCAGCCGCGGCAGCGCCTCCGCGAGGATCCGCTGCACCTCGGACGCGTCCCGCTCCAGCCTGCGTGCCAGGTGCCGCAGCGCCGCCGCCGGGGCGGGATGGGGCGCCGGATCGTCCACGAGGTCGCTCGCCCACATCGGCACCTCGACCACGGCGGTCAGACCGCCGTACCGGTGGGCGTGGTACCAGGTGCTGTGGCGTGGGTCGTCGGGCATGCTCGGATACGCCGCGTACGAGCCGGGGGCCGGCATCACGTGGACGCCCGGCCCCGACGCCGGCCAGCCGGCCGCGTCCGAGGGGCCCGTCTCGACCGGGATGTGCAGCTCGGCCGCGGACTTCGCGAACGGTTCCGCGAGTCCCGGGACGTCCTTGGTCAACTGCACCCAGCTGCCGCCCAGATCGGTTCCGTGCAGGGTCACCTGGAGGTAGGGCCGCAGTTCGTCGATGACCCCGAGGAGCGCCCGTGTCTCGGGCGGCAGCCGGTCGGGCGGCAGCACCGACGGGGACCACTCGGGCTGCTCGGGCCCGGCGGGACGGAAGAAACCGAGGTGGTAGTCGAGCAGGGTGCGGGGCGCCGGCGCCATGTGCAGACTCGCGCCGTCCGGGTCCGCGCAGAGCAGGAAGTGCCACGAGGTGTCGGCCCGCAACTTGCGTTCCAGCAGGACACGTTCGGCCAGGGACAGCAGCGTGGAACCTCCGGTCTGCTCGTTCGCGTGGGCTCCCGCGACCACGAGCACCGCCCGGGAGGCGGGACCGACGGACAGCAGGTGCAGCGCCCGGCCCGCGCGCGAGACACCGACCTGCCTGAGCGTGCACAGTCCCGGCCGGCGGTCCGCCAGCGCCCGGGCCGACGAGAAGATCTCGGACACACTGAGGTAGCGCAGCTCCGGCAGTGGACTCACCCCCGACGTGTCCCGTCCGGCGTCGCCTTCGCAGTACTCCACGGACTGGGTGACGTGTCAAGCAAACGCCCGGGCGGCTCCGCGGGGCACCGAGCCGCCCGGACAGGGGTACGGACGGCGACGCCGGGCCATGCGCCTGCCGCCGGGCGCCGGATCTCCGCCTCGCCTCCGCGGGTCTGCCCCGCCCTCGGGGCCGCCTCAGCCGACCTCCGGCACCCGTTCGAGCAGTGCCACCGGCAGTTCCGCGAACAGCTCCCGCACGCTCGTGTGCCCCGCGAACTCCCGTCCCGGAGCCAGCACATCGGTCCACCGTCCCGGCGGAAGCTCCAGCCGGGTGTCCTGCCAGCCGCCCGCCTCCGCCAGCCGCAGCGACAGCCGCGTGACCGCGGTGAGCACCTCTCCGGAACGTACGAAGGCGAGGCAGTGCGCCGCCGCCGGGCCCGCCGCGGCGAGGGGCGCGTACGTCGCGGCCCCGCCGAACACCTCGGGGCGCCGCCGCCGCAGCCGCAGGGCGGCCGTGGTGAGCGCCGTCCTGGCCGAGGGGTGCTCCTGCGGCGCGAACGGACGGCGGTTGTCCGGGTCGACCAGGGCGCGGTACTCACCCTCCGTGCCCTGGTAGACGTCCGGCACGCCCGGCATCGTCAGGTGGACCAGGGCCGCCCCCAGGGCGTTCGCCCGGACGTGCGGCTCGACGCCGGCCCGGAAGTCGTGCACGAGCCGCCCGGGAGCCCCGCACGGGCCCTCCGCGACGAACGCGGTCACCGTCTCCTCGTACGCCGGATCCTGCTCGGTCCACGTGGTGTGCAGCCCCGCTTCCCTGACGTGCTTCAGCAGCGCCCCCTGGACCCGCTCCTCGTCCGCCGGGCCGAGCCCGAACACCGTCTGCCAGGCGGCCCACGCCAGCAGGGGGTCGGGCCCGGCGTCCGGTCCGGGGCGGGTCACCTCGGCCAGGACGTCGTCCCAGCGCCCGGGGCACTCGGTGAGCACGGCGACGGCCGCGCGCACGTCGGCGCTGCGCTTCGTGTCGTGCGTCGACAGCACGGTCCCCGTGGCGGGCCAGTCGCGCTGCACGCGCGCGCAGTAGGCGTGGAACTCCTCCGGGGACACCGACGGCTTCCCCGGGTTCCCGCCGACCTCGTTCGCCGACAGGAGCGGCACATGGCGGTAGAACGCCGTGTCCTCCATGGACTTGGCGCGCAGCGCGGACGAGGTCTGCGCGAACCGGGCACGGAACTCCGCGTGCTCCGGCCCGTCACCGGCCCGCCCGAGCACCAGGTCCCGTACGACGTCCACGGCCCGCGCCTCCTCGGGCACCGTGAACGCACTGCGGGCCTCGGCCGCGGCCTCCTCGGTGACGACGGAGGCGGCGTCCCCTGAGGCGTACGGCCGGTAGACCTCGAGACGGACGAGGAGCTCGCGCAGCGCGGTGCGCAGCGCCCAGGGCGCGCGGTCGCGCAGCCGGGGCTCGGAGGAGGTCGCGCACAGCCGGTCCGCCGCGCGGGTGAGGCGCTCGACCTCGGTGGCCAGTTCGTGGGTGACGACCTCGTGGGCGGCGCGCCGCACGGTGGCCTCCCAGCGGCCGCCCCGATCGTCCTCGGGGGCCGCGAACCGGCGGAACCGGCCGAGGAGGTCCGTCGCGCCCGCCGGGTCCGCGAAGAGGCCGTCCACGTGGCGCAGGGCGTCGTATCCGGTGGTGCCGGCCACCGGCCAGGGCGCCGGCAGCGGTTCGCCGTCGGCCAGGATCTTCTCGACCACCGTCCAGCGGCCGCCGGTCGCCTCGTGCAGGCGGCGCAGGTAGCCGTCGGGGTCGGCGAGGCCGTCGGGGTGGTCGACGCGCAGGCCGTCGATCACGCCCTCGTGGAGCAGCGCCAGGATCTTCCCGTGGGTCGCGGTGAACACCTCCGGATCCTCCACGCGCACCCCGATGAGCTCCGAGATGCTGAAGAAGCGCCGGTAGTTGAGTTCGGTCCGGGCGAGCCGCCACCACGCGAGGCGGTACCACTGCGCGTCGAGCAGCTGTGGCAGCGGCAGGTCCGCGGTGCCTTCGCGCAGCGGGAACTCGTGGTCGTAGTAGCGCAGCACGTCACCGTCGGCCTTCAGCCGCTCGATCTCGTCGCCGAGCGGTGCTCCGAGCACCGGGAGCAGCAGCCGGCCGTCCTGGGCCCGCCAGTCGATGTCGAACCAGCGTGCGTAGGGCGAGTCGGGGCCCTCGCGGAGCACCTCCCACAGGGGGCGGTTGTGGCGCGGGGCCGTCGCCATGTGGTTCGGCACGATGTCGACCACCAGCCCCAGGCCGTGCTCCCGCGCGGTACGGGACAGGGAGCGCAGCCCCTCCTCGCCGCCGAGTTCGGCCCGTACGCGCGCGTGATCCACAACGTCGTAGCCGTGCAGCGAGCCCGGGACGGCCTCCAGGACGGGGGAGAGGTGCAGATGGGAGACCCCGAGCGAGGCCACGTACGGCACGGCCGCCGCCGCGGCCGCGAAGGGGAACTCCGGCTGCAGCTGCAGCCGGTAGGTGGCCGTGGGTACCGTCACCGGGTCAGGACGCTCAGATGTCATGCAGACCTACGTACCCGCCGGGCCGCCCTTCGTGACATGGACTCACGCGGACGTACGCGCGCGGGTGGCCGGTTTCGAGCGGACGAGGGCGCGGCGATTGCTTCCGCAGGCGTCCGCGCCGCGTCCGGACGCGGTCGCCGCGCCCTTCGTCCGCCTGCCGTCGCGGGCGCGCGCCGGGGCCGTCGCCGGAAGCGGCCGCCCCGCCGTGACGGAGGGGCACGCACACGGCGGGCGTCCTCGCGGAACGCCCCGCCACGCGTGCGTGCCCCTCCGCCACACGCCCTAGGCGGGCCGCTGCAACACCGTCATGCTCCGGTCCACCAGGGTCAGCCGGTCACCGGCCTGGACCTTCTGGACGGTGCCCGGAGGCATCCCGTCGGCGCGTGCGGTGTCGACGATCACCTCCCACTGCCGTCCGTGGTCGACCGGGATCACGAACTCCAGCGTCTTCGGTGAGGCGTTGAACATCAGCAGGAACGAGTCGTCGGAGATCCGCTCCCCACGGGGGCCCGGCTCGGAGATCGCGTGACCGTTGAGGAACACGGTCAGCGCCCCCGCCTGCGCCGAGTCCCAGTCCCGCTGGGTCATCTCCTTGCCCTCCGGGGTGAACCAGGCGATGTCCGACAGGTCGTCGTGCGTGCCCTCCACCGGCCGCCCGTGGAAGAAGCGGCGGCGGCGGAAGACCGGATGGTCCCGGCGCAGCCACACCATCGCGCGCGTGAAGTCCAGCAGGGGGCTGCCGTCCTCCGGCCAGGGCACCCAGGACAGCTCGCTGTCCTGGCAGTAGCCGTTGTTGTTGCCACTCTGGGTGCGGGCGAACTCGTCCCCGTGACTGAGCATGGGAACACCCTGCGAGAGCATCAGGGTCGCCAGGAAGTTGCGCATCTGGCGGGCCCGCAGCTCCAGGACCTCCGGGTCGTCGGTCTCGCCCTCGGCCCCGCAGTTCCAGGACCGGTTGTGGCTCTCGCCGTCGCGGTTCTCCTCTCCGTTGGCGTCGTTGTGCTTCTCGTTGTACGAGACGAGGTCGTGCAGGGTGAAGCCGTCGTGACAGGTCACGAAGTTGATCGAGGCCAGGGGACGGCGGCCGTCGTCCTGGTAGAGGTCGGAGGAACCGGTCAGCCGGGAGGCGAACTCCGCGAGGGTGCGCGGCTCGCCCCGCCACATGTCCCGCACCGTGTCCCGGTACTTGCCGTTCCACTCCGTCCACAGCGGCGGGAAGTTGCCCACCTGGTAGCCGCCCTCGCCGACGTCCCACGGCTCGGCGATCAGCTTCACCTGGGAGACCACCGGGTCCTGCTGCACCAGGTCGAAGAACGACGACAGCCGGTCCACCTCGTGGAACTGGCGGGCCAGTGTCGCCGCGAGGTCGAAGCGGAAACCGTCGACGTGCATGTCGGTCACCCAGTAGCGCAGCGAGTCCATGATGAGTTGCAGGACGTGCGGGGAGCGCATGAGCAGGGAGTTGCCGGTCCCGGTGGTGTCCATGTAGTAGCGCGGATCATCGGTGAGCCGGTAGTAGGACGGGTTGTCGAGCCCCTTGAAGGACAGCGTGGGACCCAGGTGGTTGCCCTCGGCGGTGTGGTTGTAGACCACGTCGAGGATGACCTCGATCCCCGCCTCGTGCAGCGCCCGGACGGCCGACTTGAACTCCAGGACCTGCTGCCCGCGGTCGCCCCAGGACGCGTACGCGTTGTGCGGGGCGAAGAAGCCGATGGTGTTGTAGCCCCAGTAGTTGTTGAGGCCCATCTCGACGAGACGGTGGTCGTTCACGAACTGGTGGACGGGCATCAGCTCGAGGGCCGTGACCCCCAGTCCGGTCAGGTGTTCGATGATGGCCGGGTGGGCCAGCGCCGCGTAGGTGCCGCGCAGTTCGTCGGGCAGCGCCGGGTGCTTCATGGTGAGGCCCTTCACGTGGGCCTCGTAGAGCACCGTGTGGTGGTACTCCGTGCGGGGGCGCCGGTCGTCCCCCCAGTCGAAGTAGGGATTGACCACGACGGACGCCATCGTGTGCGGCGCCGAGTCGAGATCGTTTCTCCTGTCGGGCGCCCCGAAGTGATAGCCGTACACCTCCTCGCCCCATTTGATCTCCCCGCTGATCGCCTTCGCGTACGGGTCGAGCAGCAGCTTCGCGGAGTTGCAGCGCAGACCGCGCCCCGGTGCGTACGGGCCGTGCACGCGGAATCCGTAGCGCTGTCCCGGCATGATGCCGGGCAGATACGCGTGCCGTACGAACGCGTCGGTCTCTCGCAGCTCCACTGCTGTCTCCGAGCCGTCGTCGTGCAGCAGACACAGTTCGATCCGGTCGGCGGCCTCCGAGAAGACCGCGAAATTGGTGCCGGCGCCGTCGTACGTCGCGCCGAGTGGATACGCCTCTCCAGGCCAGACCTGCATGGATACGACTCTCCCAGTAGTGCTGTGCCCCGGGGGGCGACTCCGGGCCGAGTCTCCCCGAAAGTGATGGAACCTCCTAGGACTTACCTCCCTCTTACCCAATGACCAGGGCATACGCGTGATGCCCAACCAGTGGGGCTCGAAGGACTCCTAGCGACACAGGGGGAGTAGGGGGAGAATGTGCGCAAAATAGTGCACCGCCATCTCGGCAAGATGGTGGCCGGTGCGGCCATCGCGGTGGCCGGGACGGCGGCGATGGTCGCGGTGACCCTGCCGGGTTCGGCGGGGGCCGACGACTCGGACGCCGGCAAGGGGACGGGCCGGTCCTCCCAGCAGACCGGCGCGACGGCGCAGGGGGCGGCGCAAGGGGCGGCGCAGCCCGGCGTCGTCGAGCAGGCACCGGCGGAGGGCGACAAGGGCAAGGGGCGCGACCCGCTCACCGGGGACGAGATGAAGCGGGTGGAACAGCTCGCGCTGAACCGGCAACTGCTCTCCTCCTCCGAGAACGTCGAGGGCGAGCGCGGCCCGCAGCGCGTCGGCGTCAACCTCGCCGAACCCGAGGTGGACGAACTGGACGACCCGGGCGCGCCCCGCCGCGCCGAGGTGACGTTCTACGACTACAAGGACGACACGCTCGTCACCAGGACCGTCAACCTCGACACCGGCAAGGTGGAGCAGACGGGCACACAGCACGGTGTCCAGCCGCCCATCAGCCGCGACGAGATGACCGAGGCCGCCCAGCTGCTGATCGCCGACCCGCTCGGGGCGGGGCTGAAGGCCGACTACAAGGACGCCACCGGCAAGGAACTCACCTCGCCCGGTCAGCTGCTGCTGAACAGCATGGTCTACCGGGCGACTCCGGGTGCCCAGCCCGCCGTACTCGCCGACTGCGGCGACCACCGGTGCGTACGGCTCTTCCCGAAGGTCCGGAACGGGCCCTGGATCGACAGCCGTGACCTGGTCATCGATCTGAGCGCCCGCAAGGTCGGCAAGCTCGGCTGAGCCGTGGGGCGGCCGATGGCCGCCGAACGGCTCGCACCGGCCGACGGCCGACCGCCGTCCGGCCGCGGGCCGGCCCGTGCGGCCCGCCCGTCTTCCGTGCTCGTCTTTCGTGCTCTTTGCAAGGGAGTCACTTCTTCATGCGCGTCAACAGAATCAGCCGAGCCCGCAGCCGGGCGGCGGTGGGCCTCACGGCCGCCGCGCTCGCCGTGGGCCTGACGACGGCCGGGGGGCCGGCCGTCGCCCAGCCCAAGGCCGCCCCGACGGCCGCCGACTGCAGCGCGGCGTACAAGATCGAGCAGCAGCTCGCCACCGGCACCACCTGGCGGATGTGCTGGCACTACGAGAGCGAGGCCGGGCTCGTCCTGGAGAACATCTCCTACCAGCCCAAGGGCGAGGCCCAGCCGATCAAGGTCCTCACCAGCGCCAAGCTCGCCCAGATCCACGTGCCCTACGACGACGGCCGCGCCGAGTACAGCGACCTCACCGGCGCGGGCTTCGGCCAGGGCCTGGTGAACATGGCGCCCGGCGAGTGCCCCGGCGGCACCATCAAGACCGTCAAGGTCCCGGAGGCCTGGGACCCGGAGCACGCCAACGTCAACGGCCTGTGCACCACCACCCGTTCACGGGGACACGCCTACCGCATGCAGGGCGACACCGCGAACAAGGTCTGGCAGACCCAGGGCAAGGACCTGCTCGTCTACACCGTCAACCAGGTCGGCTGGTACGAGTACATCACCGAGTGGCGCTTCCAGGACGACGGCACCCTCCACATGAACGTGGGAGCCACCGGCAGCCTCTCTCCCGGTGACTACGACGCCGGTGACGGCCGCGGCTGGCCGCTCGGCAAGAACGCCACCTCGTACGCCACCAGCCACAGCCACAACGTCTTCTGGCGGCTCAACTTCGGCCTGGACGGCTCCCCCAAGAGCAAGGTCGAGCAGTACGACTCCGTCGTCACCCCGCCGGCGCGGGGCAACGAGGGGCCGACCAACAGGACGACCCGCACCAAGGTCACCAAGGAACTCGCGGGCAACGCCAAGAACATGCGCTGGTGGCGAGTCGTCAGCAACTCGGGCAAGAACAAGGACAACCACGCGCGTTCGTACGAGATCGTCCCCGGTGCCACCACCAAGTACCTGGGCCGTCCGTACACCAAGAGCGACATCTACTTCACCGAGTACAAGAAGTGCGAGCAGTTCGCCAGCGACAACCTGCGCAACTGCGGTACCGGGGGCGGCAAGTCCGTCGACAAGTGGGTCAACGGACAGACGCTCACTCACCCGGTCGTGTGGATGAACGTGGGCTTCCACCACGTCGCCCGGGACGAGGACCAGCAGCCCATGCCGGTCCACTGGCAGGGCTTCTCCATCGCCCCGCGCGACGTCACGGCTATGAATCCGCTCACTCCCGCGGACCTCGCCGACCAGAACGGGCGTCCTCGAGAAGGCAGTTGAGAAGCGACCTGTCCATCGGGCTGCACCGCCGACCGCTCCCGGAGTACCCTTCCTTGATCGTTCAGTAGGGGAGAGCTCGGGGGAGCGGAAGGCGGTGCACGGGTGGGCTCGGGAGGGCTGGAGCTGCCTCCTGGTGACGAGAGTCACGAGGGGAACTCCACAGAGGTCCCGCCCGGCGCGGTGTCCCTGGCACGGCCGATGGAGATGGGCTCCATCGGCCCGGAACTGGACTGGGGCGCCGACGCCTGGCGCGAGGTGCGTACCCGCGCCCAGCGAGCCGGCCGGGCCTACATCTGGCTGAATCTGGTCGAACAGCGGCTCCGCGCGGTCGTGGCCGCCGTGCTGCGCCCCATCTACGAACCCGTCCACGGTGACGACTGGGTGGTCGCGGCGGCCGGACCCGCGGGCCAGGAATGGGTGCAGCGCGCCGTCGCCGTACGCGAAGTGAGCCGCCGCAAGGGGTACTTGCTCGACCCGGCCGACGACAACGTCCTCAGCTTCCTGACACTGCCGCAGCTGCGCGAGCTGATGGTGCAGCACTGGCCCTGCTTCGAGCCCTACTTCGACGAGCGCCGGGACGTCGAACTCGCCCTGGACGAGCTGGAAGTCACCCGGAACGTGGTCTCGCGCAACCGGGCGCTGTCGGAGGCCGTGCTGGCCCAGGCCGAGCGCGCCTCGGCCCGGCTCCTGGAGATCCTCGGCGCCGGCGGCGACGTACCGTCCGCGCGCCGGCTGCCCGTCGACGCGGTGGAGAACCTGGTCGGCGACCGGTACGCCGACGTGGTCGGCGTGCACTCGGACCGGGTCAGGCTGCTGCGGCAGTTCCCCGCGGAGGACCTCTTCGGCGGCGCGCGCCGCCTCGACGCCATCGGCATCGGCCTGAACCTGCTGGTGCAGAACTTCTCCGGGCGGCGCCTCGTGCGGCTCGCCGAGACGGGCTGCCGGGTGCGGCTGCTGTTCCTGAACCCCGCCTCCAGCGCGGTGAAGCGCCGGGAGCGCGAACTCGGCATCAAGCGCGGCGAGCTGAGCCGCGCCGTGGAGACGAACATCCTGCACATGCGCCGGGTCCGCGCCCGGCTGCGCGATCCGGGCGCCTTCGAGATCCAGGTCTTCGACGAGACCCCGCGCTTCACCGCGTACCTGGTGGACGGCGACGGCTCCGACGGTGTCGCCGTGGTGCAGTCCTATCTGCGCCGGACGCGCGGCATGGAGGCCCCGGTCCTGGTGCTGCGCGGCGGAGGACGTGTGCTCAAACCGGGCGACACCACCGAAGAGGGGCTTTTCCCCACGTACCGTGAGGAGTTCGAGGTCGCCTGGGCGGACTCCCGGCCGGTGTCCTGAAGGCGGTGCGGTCCGGTGGGGCGAAGGCTCCGTGAGGCTTCGGTGCCGCGGCCCGATCCGGTGGTTCGCGCCCCCGGCGTCCCGGGCAAGCGGAATGCGGTCCTCGCGTTGTCAGTGGCCCGTGCGATCGTGGGGACCACTGGGGGAAAGCACCACGAAGAAGGGGGGCCGCCCATGGGCTGGCACCGGGAGCTGCTGATCGGCTTCGACCTGGAGACGACCGGGACGGACCCGCGCGAGGCGCGCATCGTCACCGGAGCCGTGATCGAGGTCAGGGGCGGGGAGCCGGTCGGACGCCGCGAGTGGCTGGCCGATCCGGGCGTCGAGATCCCCGCGGACGCGGTGGCGGTCCACGGCATCAGCAACGAGCGCGCGGCAGCCGAGGGCCGGCCGGCCGACCAGGTCGCCGACTCCATCGCGGCCGTCCTCGTCGGCTACTGGCAGGTGGGCGTCCCGGTCGTCGCGTACAACGCGACGTTCGACCTGACGCTGCTCTCCGCCGAGCTGCGGCGGTACGGGCTGCCGTCGCTGCGCGACCGACTCGGTGGCAGGGACCCCGCCCCCGTCATCGACCCGTACACCATCGACCGCTCCGTGGACCGCTATCGCCGCGGCAAGCGGAATCTGGAGGCGGTGTGCACGGAGTACGGGGTCGCGCTCGACTCCGCCCACGACGCGCTGGCGGACGCGCTCGCCGCGGCCCGGCTCGCCTCCGCGATAGCCGGCCGCCACCCGAAGGTCGCGTCCCTCGGCCCGGCGGAGCTGCACCGCCGTCAGATCGAGTGGTACGCCGAGTGGGCGGCGGACTTCCAGAGCTTCCTGCGGCGCAAGGGGGACGAGGCGGCCGTGGTGGACGGCACGTGGCCGGTCCGGGACCTGGCGGACGAACGCGTCTGAGACGCCTCGGCCGCGGCCCCGGCGGACCGGCGTCCGCGCACACCTCGCCGCCCGGCAGCCACCCGCCGGAACGTCCGCCCGGCAGCCATCCGCCGGAACGTCCGCCCGGCAGCCATCCGCCGGAACGTCCGCCCGGCAGCCGTCCGCCCGAACGGCCGTCGCCGTCCGCCCCGCGTACGGGGCCCCGGGCATCCGTCGCATGCCCGGCTGACGGGCAGCCGCCCCTCCGCCCGCGACCGGCATCCACCGCAGCCGTTGCGTCACCCCGGACCGGAGCCCGCGGGATGTCGTGCCGGCGCCGTGGTGAGCGCTGTGCCGTCCCGTGTACCGTCCCGCGTGCCCCGCTCGCCCGGCGTCTCGGGAGGGCGGCGGGCGCCGGCCGCGCGGTGGGCCTCGGGCGATCGGTGGCCCCGCTCCACCGCCTGACCCCAGTACGTCCCGGCGACCATCAGCGCCGCGCCGAGACCGGTCAGCGGGGTGAAGTGCTCACCGGCGAGACCGATACCGACCGCGGCCGCCCAGACCGGCTCGGTGCCCAGCAGCAGGCTGGCCCGGCTCGCCGAGGTCCGCTGGACGGCCCACGTCTGGGCAAGGAAGGCGAACACACTGCAGAACAGCGAGAGATACAGCAGCTGGGCCCAGCCCGCTGCCCCGACCCGGGTCAGGGCGGGCAGACCGCTCGCGGCGGGCAGCAGGAACACCCCCGTCCCCACGAGGGTCTGCACGGTGGTCAGCCGCAGCGGACGGATCGCGCGGCCGGCGATGAGCCGTCCGACGAGCGCGACGTGCACCGCCCGCACCAGCGCCGCGAGGAGCATCAGCAGATCACCGAGGCGCGGAGCGTGGAAGCCGTTGCCCGACATGAGCAGCCCGACGGCCAGCAGGCACACCCCGGCGGCGGCGTAGAAGGACGGCGGCAGCCCGCCGCGGTCCAGGAGCGGGGTGAGCACGATGGTGAGGCTGATGATCAGCCCCGCGTTGGCGGCGCTCGTGTGCGCGACGCCGTACGTCTCGACGACCAGGACGGCGGCCTGGGTGATCCCCAGCGGCACGCCGACGCGGATCTCGTCGCGGGTCCACCCCCCGGACTTCCGGTCGGCGGCGACCAGGCCGAGGCAGGCGAGCGCGGAGAGCGCGTACCTCGCGAAGAGCACCACGAGGACGGGCAGGACGGCGGTGGCCGTCCGGGCCGAGAGATAGCTGGAACCCCAGACGAGCGCGACCAGGAGAAGTACCGCATCGGTACGGCGGGAATCAGGCACGCGCCCACCCTGCCCCGACCTGTCGCTGAAGCCCAGAGCCACCTTCTTAAGCGATCTTTCAGTTTCCCTACACTGACGCCATGGACGAACGGCAGCTGCGGATCCTGCGGGAACTGGGCGAACTGGGCAGCGTGACCGCGGTGGCCGAGGCGTTGCTGGTGACCCCGTCGGCGATCTCCCAGCAACTGCGGCTGCTCCAGCGGGCGATCCCCGTCCCGCTCACCGAACGGCAGGGGCGGCGGCTGGTGCTCACGGACGCGGGCCAGGCCCTGGCCGGAGCGGCGATCGAGGTGGAGACCGCGCTGGAGCGGGCCCGGCACACCGTCGCCGAGTTCGTCGGCCGGCCGGACGGCGAGGTGTCGCTGGCGGCCTTCCACAGCGCGGGGTCGGCGTTCTTCCCTCTGCTGCTCCGCGGGCTCACCGCACCCGGCGGCCCCCGGCTCTCGCTCGCCGACGAGGACGTCCCGCAGGACGACTTCCCGCCGCTGACCAGGCAGTACGACCTCGTACTGGCCCATCGCCTGGAACACGCCCCGGCCTGGCCGCGCACGGTGACCGCGACCACGCTGCTGCGGGAGCCGCTGGACGTCGCCCTGCCCGTCGATCACCCACTGGCCGCCAGGCGGCGGCTCGCGCCGCGCGACGTCGCCGACCAGCCCTGGATCACCGTGCACGACGGCTTCCCGCTCATGGCGACCATCGACGCCATCGCCACCGCGGCGGGCCGCCGCCTGCATCTCGCCCACCGCATCAACGAGTTCGCCGTCGTCGCCGAGGCCGTTGCCGCGGGTGGCGGGCTCGCCCTGATGCCGCGCTGGACCACGCGCCCGCACGCCGCGCTGGTGCTCAGACCGCTGAGCGGCGTCCGCGCCCGGCGGCACATCGACGTGCTCCACCGCCCCGAGCGCACGGCGCGCCGGGCCGTCCGCCGGGTCCTGGCCGAGCTGCACGAGGCCGCCGCGACGATCCGCACCCGAGGCTGACCCGCGCGGCCGTGTGAGGGCCGCCCCCCGCCCGCGAGCTCAGAAGGGATACCAGCGCACGGTCTCGTCGCCGTCCCGCAGCGACGCCACCCGCCGTTCGAACTCGGCGAGCGCCTTCGGACTGGCGGGCGCGTGCTGGGCGACCCACGCGCAACTGGCCGTCTCGCGGGCGCCGCGCAGCACACCGCAGCCCTCCCACGCGCGCACGTCCCAGCCGTAGGCACGGACGAAGGAGTCGTAGGCACCCGCGGGCAGCCCGTAGCGGTCGCGGGAGAGGGCCATCACCACCAGGTCGTGCTCGCGCAGGTCGGCGGAGAAGGTCTCCAGGTCCACCAGGACCGGCCCGTCGGGGCCCACGTGGACGTTGCGGGGGAGCGCGTCGCCGTGGATCGGTCCCGGCGTCAGCCGCGGGGTCAGGGCGGCGGCGGCCGACGCGAAACCGTCACGGCGCTCCCGCAGATACGCGGCGTCCGCGGGGTCGATCGCGTCGCCGGCGAGCCGCAGCCAGCGCTCCACCCCGCCCAGCAGCTCGCGGGGCGGCAGGGTGAACGGCGGGGCGGGCAGCGCGTGCACCACGCGGAGCAGGCCGGCCAGATCCGCCGGCTCCGCAGGGCGCACGGAATCCGGGAGCCGATGCCACACCGTCACCGGGCAGCCGTCCACCAGCAGCGCCTCGGGCTCGGCCGCGCGCACCGCTGGGACGTCCGCCTCGGCGAGCCAGGCGGCGACGGCCAGCTCCCGGCGCGCCCGGTCCAGGAGTTCGGCGTCGCGCCCCACCTTGACCACCAGGTCACCGGCGGCGAACACCGCGTTCTCCCCGAGGGCGAGAAGCCGTGCGTCCCCCGCCGCTTCGGGCAGCACCCCCGCCGCGGCCAGCACGTCCCGCGCCCGCGCCTCGTCCATCCTTCGCCTCCGTGGTCCCGCGTGCACCGCGTCCCGGTCACGCCCTGTTCCCGGCGGCGCCGCCGGCGGTCCCGTGCGGCGCCTAAGGGCTGTCCCGCAATTCCCGGCGGGCGCACGGCGACAGCTACGGCACCTCGCCGCGTTGTCGGATCGCCCGAATACGCCCGGTATGAGGACGACCCTCCGCCTTGCGATGCACCGCATCTGACGCCGCGCGCTGATCCACCGGGAATTGCGGGACAGCCCTCAGTTCCGGCCATCCGTCCGCCAGTGTCGCATTCGTACTGGTCGGAGCGGTCACACGGGATGACGCGCCACCTTGACGCCACG
Organism: Streptomyces sp. NPDC005551; assembly: GCF_042871785.1. Lineage (NCBI taxonomy): Bacteria > Bacillati > Actinomycetota > Actinomycetes > Kitasatosporales > Streptomycetaceae > Streptomyces > Streptomyces sp. NPDC005551. The sequence continues at coordinate 484,214 of NZ_JBIAJE010000001.1, forward strand.
TCAGCGGGTCAGGACCATGACGGGGCCCTGTCCCTGGACGGGCGGCGCCGCAGCGACGACGAGACCCGGATCCGTACGAGCGTGTGAGGAGCCGAATCCGTGACATCAGCGACCGCGACGAAGCCGAATCCGTGACATCGGCGACCGCGACGAAGCGGTCCGGCAAGCGCGCGGGCACGAAGGGCGGGACCCCCCGCCACGGCGGCCACGGCGCCTGGTTCCTGGTGCTGCCCGCGCTGATCCCGATCCTGGTGCTCAGCGTGGGGCCGCTGCTCTACGGGGTCGCGCTGGCGTTCACCGACGCGCAGTCGGGCCGGACGGTGCCCACGCGGTGGGTCGGCGCCCTCAACTTCCAGGACCTGCTGCACGACACGCTGTTCTGGGACTCCTTCCGGATCGGCCTGGTCTGGGCGGTCGGCGTGACCGTGCCGCAGTTCCTGCTCGCGCTCGGGCTCGCGCTGCTGCTCAACCAGGACCTGCGACTGCGCTGGCTGGCCCGGGCGCTGGCGATCGTCCCGTGGGCGATGCCGGAGGTGGTCGTCGGCATCATGTGGCGGCTCGTCTACAACCCGGACGCGGGCATCCTCAACGAGACCCTGCGCGACGCCGGCCTCGGCGACGGCCGGGACTGGCTCTCCGGCCTCGGCACGGCGCTGCCCGCGGTGATCGTCGTCGGTGTCTGGGCCGGCCTGCCGCAGACCACCGTCGCCCTGCTCGCGGGGCTGCAGAACACCCCGCGCGAACTCCACGAGGCAGCCGCGATGGACGGCGCGGGCGCCTGGCGCCGCTTCCTGACGGTCACCTGGCCCGCCCTCCGGCCGGTGGCCCTCGCGATCACGGCGCTCAACCTCATCTGGAACTTCAACTCCTTCGCCCTGGTCTACGTGCTCACCAACGGCGGGCCCGGCGGCCGGACCCGGCTGCCGATGCTGTTCGCGTACGAAGAGGCGTTCCGGTACGGACAGTTCGGCTACGCGGCGGCGATGGGATGCGTGATGGTCGCGGTGATCTCGGTGATGCTCGCGTTCCACCTGGTGGCCCGGCTGCGGGACGGTGACGACCGGTGACCGCCGTGCCGCGTACGAGCAGGGGGCCCTCGGGCCTGCGGACCAGCGGGCGGGGCCGCTTCGGGCAGTACCTCGCCCTGTTCGGGTATCTCCTCTTCCTCGCCTTCCCCTTCCTCTGGCTGATCTCCACGGCCTTCAAGCCGCCGCGCGAGCTGGCCAGCCTGCATCCGACCTGGATCCCCGAGGACCCGACCCTCGCCAACTTCCGGCAGGCCTTCGATGAGCAGCCGCTGCTGCACGCGGCGCTGAACTCGCTGGTCGCGGCCCTCGCGGCGGCGCTGGTCGCGGTGGTGATCGCGACGCCGATGGCCTACGTGATGGCGCGGCACCGCACGCTGCTCGCGAAGGCGGCCACCGGGTGGGTGGTCGTCAGCCAGGCGTTCCCCTTCGTGCTGGTGATCATCCCGCTGTTCCTGGTCCTGAAGAACCTGCGGCTGGTCGACTCGCTGCCGGGACTGGTCATGGTCTACGTGGTGTGGGCGCTGCCCTTCGCACTGTGGATGCTGGTGGGGTACGTGCGGGCGGTGCCCACCGAGCTGGAGGAGGCCGCGGCGGTGGACGGGGCGGGCCGGGCGCGGACACTGGTCTCGATCACGGCCCCGCTGCTGGCGCCGGGCATCGTGGCGACGGCGCTGTTCGCGTTCATCAGCGCGTGGAACGAGTTCTTCTTCGCGCTGGTGCTGCTCAAGACGCCGGACAGGCAGACCCTGCCGGTCGTCCTCACGCACTTCATCGGGGCGGAGGGCGTCGCGGATCTCGGTCCGCTGGCGGCGGCGGCGTTCCTCGCGACGCTGCCCTCCCTCGTCGTCTTCGCGGTCATCCAGAAGCACATCACGGGCGGCATGCTCGCCGGGGCGGTGAAGAGCTGATGATGCGGACACGCTGGAGCCTGTTCCTCACGGTGTGCGCGCTGCTGCTCACCGGCTGCTCGGACGACGGGCGGCACGGGGAGGGCCCCGTCACCCTCCGCTTCCAGTCCCTGGCGTGGCAGGAGGAGTCCGTCACCGCCAACAAGGAGCTGGTGAGGGAGTGGAACGCGACGCACCGGGACGTCAAGGTCGAGTACGTGCAGGGCAGTTGGGACAGCGTTCACGACCAGCTGCTCACCTCCTTCGAGGGTGGCGAGGCACCGGACATCATCCACGACGCCTCGGACGACCTCGCGGACTTCGCTTACGGCGGCTACCTCGCCGACCTGCGGGACCTGCTCCCCGAGCGGCTCAAGTCGGACATCCCGCGGCGCAGTTGGGAGACGACGACGTTCGGGGACGGAATCTACGGGGTGCCGTTCCTCCAGGAGCCGCGGGTGCTCGTCGCGAACGCGACATGGCTGCGCGAGTCGGGCGTGCGTGTCCCGACGCCGGAGCACCCCTGGAGCTGGGGGGAGTTCCGGTCCGTCACGAAGGAGCTGAGCGGTGAGGGCCGCTACGGGGTCGCCTGGCCACTGAAGGAACCGGTCTCGGCCACCCTCAACCTCTCCCTCTCGGCGGGCGGCCGGCTGTTCCACCGCGCCGGGGACGGCAAGGTGGAGGTCCGCTTCGACGCGGCCGACTCCGTGGTGCCGCGGATCGTCCACGACGGGGTGAACAGGGACCGCAGCGCCTCCGGCACCACGCTCGGGATGGGCGGCTCCGACACCCTGCCCGGCTTCTTCGGCGGCAGGTACGCCATGGTCCCGCTCGGCTTCTCCTACCGGCAGCAGCTCGTCCAGCAGGCCCCGAAGGGCTTCGACTGGCAGGTGCTGCCCGCCCCGGCGGGCGCCGACGGCCTCACCCAGGGCGTCAGCCCGCAGACCCTGTCCGTCGCCGAGGACAGCCCGCACAAGAAGGAGGCCGCCGAGTTCCTCGGCTTCCTGCTCCGGCCGGCGAACATGGTCCGGCTCGCACTCGGCGACTGGATGCTGCCCACGGGCACCGAGGCGCTCAGGGACCCGGCCCTGCACACCGCGAAGAACGACTGGGCGACGGGCACGGCGCTGGCCGCGCATCTGCAGTCCGCGCCCGCCCAGTCCGTCCGCGGCTATCCCGAGTGGAAGGACAAGGTCGCGACCCCCGCCTTCCAGGAGTACTACAGCGGGGCGATCGGTCTGGCCGAACTGCGCAGGCGGCTGGTGAAGGACGGGAACCTGGTGCTGGCGCGCTACCAGCGGTGACCTCAGTCGGTTTTCGTGCCGGTCCAGCGCCCCGGATGCACCGGAACGTCACGGTCCGCGTCCCTCGCCCTGCCTGTGCGTCACGGTTGCGGGGAAACGGTGAAGTCCTGGCGTGTGTTGGATAACGGACGGGTCATTCGGTAACGCTCGGATAACGCGGGCACTGCCTGATGAAGCCACCGACCTGTCCGGAGAGTGAGACCGTTACCCCCCTCGGAAGGTTGCACGGGCCGGATCTTGTTCCTTGCCGCAACGGCTACCTAGCGTGAGGTGAACTCCAGTCGAACACCAGGAAGTTGGACCATGCGATCACCGCGCCGAGACATCCCGCCGCTGCCCGAGGTCCGACGCGTCACGCAGAAGAAGCGCGACGCGTGGTGGACCGTGCTCCTCGTCGACCCGGTCGCCACGCCCCTGGTGCGGCAGGTCGCGCTGCGCACCCGGATCACCCCCAACCAGATCACCTGGGGCGCCTTCCTGCTGGGGCTCGCGTCCTCCGTGTTCTTCGCCCTGGGCGACTGGCGGTGGCTGATCGCCGGCGCCTTCCTGTACCACCTGAGCTTCATCCTCGACTGCATGGACGGCAAGGTCGCCCGGCTCACCGGCCAGGGCTCGGTGTTCGGGGCGTGGCTCGACTTCGTCTTCGACCGCATCCGCGTGATGGTGTGCGCGGTGGCGCTGATGGCGGGGCAGTACCAGCGCAGCGGCGACACCCTCTACATCTGGCTCGCCCTCGCGGTGGTCGGCCTGGACACGCTGCGCTACATCAACTCACTGGAGATCTTCAAGATCCGGCACTCGATGCGCAAGCAGATCAAGGCCCGGCTGCGGGAGGCGCGGCGTACGGAGAACCGGGCCGAGCTGACCTTCATGGAGGACCTGCTGCGCAACAACCCCGAGGCGGACATCGAACAGGACCTCCGCAAGGCGGCCACCGGGACCGCGGCGAGCGTCACCGGGACCGTATCGGACGTCACCGGGTCCGCATCGGGCGGCATCACCGGGTCCGCGGCGGACGGGCCGGACGCCGGGGGCGGGACCGCAGCCGGGGACGTGCCGGCCGGTGCGGACGGCTCCGGCGGCTCGGCGGGGCATCCGCCGGCCCGGGTCATCGACCTGCACCAGGAGTTCCGGCACCGGTTCCCCGCGTACCTGCGCGCCCGCTCCTTCCTGCTGCGGCACCGCATCCGTACGCATCTGATCAGCGGCATCGAGTTCCAGATGGGCGTGTTCATCGTCGGGCCGCTCCTCGACGCGGTGACCGAGGCGACGATCGTCTCCGGAGCGCTGCTTCTCGTCTTCGAACTCGCCATCGTCTACAAGCTGTTGTTGTCCACCCGCGACTTCACCCGCACCATCGACTCCTTCGAGCGCGAGGACGTCGCGGCGGCCGCCTGACCGTACGGCGACGTGGCCGGGGTGCGTGCACCCCGGCCACGTACGGCGTTTCGAACGGTCAGACCCCGACCCGCTCGCCCTCGACCGCCGGCGGCTGCTGCGGCCCGGCGAACTGCTCCGGAGCCTCGTCGTGCGTGAGGTCGGGCAGCCGGTGCAGCCACTTCGGGAAGTACCAGTTGTGCTCCCCGAGCAGGGCCATCACCGCCGGGAGCAGCACCCCGCGGATGATCGTCGCGTCGATCAGCACGGCGGCCGCCAGGCCGACGCCCATCTGTTTCATCGACTGCATGGACAGCGTGCCGAAGATCGCGAAGACGGCGACCATGATGACGGCGGCGCTGGTGACGACGCCGGCCGTGGTGACCACTCCGTGCCGGATGGCGTCCTTGGTGGCGAGCCCGCGCAGCCGTGCCTCACGGATCCGCGAGACCACGAAGACGTGGTAGTCCATCGAGAGCCCGAACAGGATCACGAAGAGGAACAGCGGCAGCCAGGTGATGATGGCGCCCACTCCCTCCGCGCCGACCAGCGAGGCGCCCCAGCCGTGCTGGAAGACGCCGACCAGGATGCCGTACGCGGCGCCCACGGACAGCAGGTTGAGGACGATCGACGTGACGGCGATGGTCAGCGAGCGGAACGACAGGAGCATCAGCAGGAAGGCGAAGACCACGACGAACGCGAAGACCGGGACCACCGAGCCGACGAGCTGGTCGTTGAAGTCGCGCGACCCCGCGACCTGTCCGGTGATCGGGGCCTCGACGCCGTCGACCTTGCCGAGCGTGTCCGGCCGCACCTCGTCGCGCAGCAGGTCCAGGCTCTTGCCGGCCTTCTCCTGGTCGGAGCCGCCGACCAGCGGGACGTAGACGAAGGCGACGTTCTGCGCGTCGTGCACCTTGATGTCCACCGGGCCGCGGGTGGCGCCCGAACTGATCGCCCGCGCACGGAAGTCGGCCAGCGCGGACTTCACCTCGGGGGAGTTGATGTCCTGGGCCCTGACGATCACCTCGGCCGGCTCCGTGCCGCCGGGGAAGGCCTCGTTGACCCGGTTGTACGTCGCCACGATGGGCAGCGAGTCACCGAACTCCTTGTCCAGCGTCAGCTGTTCGGTCTTCATGCCGAGCGCGGGGGCGGCGACGGCCAGCAGCGCGCCGGCCGCGACCACCAGGGAGATGCCCGGCTTGGCGAGCACGACCCGCAGCACGGCGCCCCAGAAGCGGCTCTCGCTCCCGCCGGAACGCGCCGGGGTCTGCCGGTCCTTCCTGCGTCGCTTGTCGCGGTGCAGGAACGGCAGACGGCCCTTCTCCACCCGCTCGCCGAGCAGCGAGAGCAGCGCGGGCAGCACCGTGACGGAGCCGACCATGGCGACCGCCACGACCATCAGCGAGGCCAGGCCCATCGCCTCGAACTCGGCGAGGCCGGTGAAGAGCATGCCGGCCATCGCGACGCACACCGTGACACCGGAGACGATGATGGCCCGGCCGCTGGTCGCCGCGGCAATCCGCAGCGCGGTCTGCGCGTCCCGGCCGGCCTCGCGCTCCTCGCGCTCACGCCGGAGGTAGAACAGGCAGTAGTCGACGCCGACCGCGAGACCCACCAGCAGCATCACGGAGTTGGCGGTGTCGCTCATCGGCATCACATGACTGACGATGCCCATGAGGCCCATCGTCGCCATGATCGCGGTGACCGCGAGCGCCACCGGCAGCAGGGCCGCCACCAGCGCGCCGAACGCGATGAGCAGGATGCCGAGGGCCACGGGGACGGCCGACAGTTCGGCCTTCTTGAAGTCGTCCCCGAACGCGTCGTCGAACGTCTTCATCATGCTGGCGCCGCCGATCTCCTCGATCCGCAGCTCCGTGTGGTCCTCCTGCACCCCCTCGACGGCCTTCAGCACCGGCTCGATGCGCTCGCCGGCGGTGTCCGAGTCGCCGCGCACGTCGAACTGCACGAGCGCGCTGCGGCCGTCCTTGGAGATCGTCTTCGTGTCGTACGGCGAGGTCACGTCCGCGACCTCGCCGGTCGCCTCGACCGCCTTCACGACGTCGGCGACGGCGCTGCGGAACGCCGCATCGGTGGTCTTGGTGTCCCCGTCCTTCGCCTGCACCAGGACGGTCTCGCCGGCCGGCTCCTCGATGCCCGCGTCCTCGATGATGTGCGCGGCCGTACTGGTCTCGCCCTTGAGCTGCTCGCTGTCCTTGACGTCGACGCGGCCGACGGCCGAGCCGAGGCCCATGGCCAGGACGACGAACAGCACCCAGATCCCGACGGCCGCCCATCGGTGCCGGGCGCTCCATCCCCCCGCCCGGGCGGCGATCCCCCGCACTCTTGTGTCTCCGTTCCCCATGACGGGCTAGCCCCCTCGTATGCGGTGACAACCCCCTGCCGCCACCTCGCCTTATGAAGGTATGGGCCGGATAAGCGCGTCTCGTCGTGCTTCCCGGTGACCCGCCGGCCGCCCGGGTCCTCCCCTCGGACCCCGGCTCCTCCGCACTGGGGATGATGAGGGCCCCTTACACGTAACGGCGGTTGTCGGGGATGCGGATCAGGGTGACGGTGCCGGACACGGCCGCCGCCACCGCCGACACCGGGGGCGACGGCCGCTCTATGGTGTGCCGATGACGAAGTATGCGGCGCTGCTGCGCGGAATCAACGTGGGCGGCAGCAAGAAGGTGCCGATGGCCGAGCTGCGCACCCTCATGCAGGGGCTCGGGTACACGGACGTGGCCACCTACCTGCAGAGCGGCAACGCGGTGTTCGCCTGCGAGCACGGGGACGAGCGGTCCCTCGCCGCCGACCTGGAGCGGGCCGTCGAGGCGCACTTCGGCTTCGCCGTCGCCGTGCTGGTGCGCGACCACGCCTACCTGAAGGCGGTGCGCGAGGCCTGCCCCTTCCCGGCCGCCGAGCTGGCGGGCAGGCAGCTGCACGCCACGTACTTCTCCGAGCCCGTCACCGCCGGCCGCTTCGCCGCCGTCGACCCGGCGGCCTTCCTGCCGGAGGAGTTCCGTCTCGGCGACCGTGTCCTGTACCTGTACGCCCCCGACGGTCTCGGCCGCTCCAAGCTCGCGGAGACCCTGTCCAAACCCCGGCTCCTGAAGGGCCTCACCGCCACCACCAGGAACTGGAACACGGTCGTCAAGCTGGAGGAACTGACCCGCGACTGAACGGGAGTCCGCTCAGGGGCGACGTCAACCCAGGGCGTCCAGCCGGGACATGTCCTCGGTCGTGAGGCGGAGTGCGGTCGCGTCGAGGTTCTCCTCCAGGTGGGGCAGCGAACCCGTGCCCGGGGTCGGGCAGAGCACGGGGGAGCGGCGCAGCAGCCAGGCCAGGGCGACCTGTCCCGCGGTCGCCCCGTGCGCTGCGGCGATCCCGGCACACACAGGGTGGGACGTCAACGAACCGTTGCCCAGCGGGAACCACGGCAGGAAGGCGATCCCGCGGGCCTCACACAGCCTCAGCAGCGGCTCCGACGCCCGGTCCAGCAGGTGGTAGCGGTTCTGCACGGACGCGACGGCGGTCGACTCCAGCGCGGCCGAGAGCTGCCCGGCGGTGACGGTGTCCAGGCCGATGTGCCGGATCTTGCCCTCGGCGCGCAACGCGTCGAGCGTGCCCAGCTGTTCGGCCATCGGCACGTCCGGGTCCAGGCGGTGCAGCTGGTACAGGCCGATCGAGTCGAGCCGCAGCCGCCGCAGGCTCGCCTCGCACATCGCCCGCAGCCGCTCCGGCCGTCCCGCGACGTGCCAGGCGTCGGCACCGGTGCGGACGACTCCGCCCTTGGTGGCGATCACCAGGTCCTCGGGGTAGGGATGCAGGGCCCGCGCGATCAGTTCCTCGGCGACCGAAGGGCCGTAGTTGTCGGCGGTGTCGATCAGAGTCACCCCGCGCTCGACCGCCCGGCGCAGGACCGCGACGGCGTCCCGGGCGTCCCCGCGCGGACCCCAGTAGCCGGGGCCGGTGAGCTGCGCGGTGCCGTAGCCGAGCCGCCGCACCGGCAGCTCCCCGCCCAGCACGAGACGTTCCGAGATCATTGACGGGAGGTTACCCCTACGGCACGCGGGACCGGCTCCGGCCGGCGCCGCTCGCCCGGCCGCTGTCGCGTTTGTTCAAGAGGAGCGGGCGTGGCGCTTCTAGCGTGGGGCGCATGACGAACGCGTACAAGAACGTGCACCCGTACCTGGCGGAATGCGCCGCCGAGGCCGCGCGGGTGGCCCGCGGCGTCACCCCCGCGCAGCTGGCCGGCCCCACGCACTGCGTGGGCTGGGACGTCCGCGCCCTGGTGAACCACTGGGTCCTCTACACCTCGTACGGTCTGGAGCACCGGGCGCTGCGCAAGCCGCTCCCCGAGGAGCTGACCGGACGCGACTTCACGGCGGACCCGGACTGGGCGGGGGCGTACGCCGCCCAGCTCGACCGCGCCGTCGCCGCCTGGGACGACCCGGCCGTGTGGGAGGGCGACGTGGACCTCGGCATGGCGACGATGCCGGCGGCCGAGCTGGTGCCGATGATCGTGAAGGAGACGGCGGTCCACGGCTGGGACGTGGCCGTCTCCACCGGCCAGGAGTTCCGGGTCCCGGAGGGCGCGGCCCGGCTCGTCCTGGACGTGGTCGAGCGGCACGGCGAGCTCTACCGCCGGTACGACGGCTTCGCCGACCCGGTCGCCGTCCCCGACGACGCGCCCGTCTTCGAGCGCGCCCTGGCCGCGAGCGGCCGGGATCCGCGCCGGGGCGCGACGCGCCGCTGAGGGTCCCCGTGCGGCTCGTCCGGCCCCGGCCGAGGAGCCGGCGGCCGGACCGCCGGCGCCAGCACCGTCGCCGTGCGGCGACGAGGCCTGCCCGTGACGGGTTGCCCGAGCTGCGGGCGAAACGGGTTGCCCGACCACGGGACACGCACGACGCCGGCCGGGGGCACGGCACGTCGCTGCGACGCCGGACCGGGTGCGGGGCATGTCACCGTGGCGCGGGCACGCGGTGACCGCACCGGGTCCACGGCGCGTCTCCGCGACGCCGGCCCCGAGCGCGGCGCGTCCCCGCGACCTCGCCCCGGGCGTGCGGCGCGTGTCACCCCGGTGTCGCTACGCGCCGAGTGCCGTCAGGGCCGGGTGCCTGGCCTCGTCGTACCGTTCCAGCAGGGCGCGCACCACCTCGGGTGCCGGGCCGAGGACCTCGGCCAGGACGTCCGCCTCGGCGGCGCCCCGCGCGATGCGGTCGGGCAGGAAACCGGGCGCCAGAACGTACGGCGCCACCGCCACCCGGGCACAGCCGAGCGCCCGAAGTTCGCGCACGGCGTCCTCGGTGCGCGGAAGGGATGCGGAGGCGAACGCAGGCCGCACGGCACACCAACCGGTGCGCCGCCACTCCCGCGCGATGTCGGCGATCACTGCGATCGCCTCCGGGTCCGTGGACCCCGCCGAGGCCAGGACGACCCCGGTCGAGGACTTGTCGGCGGGCCCGAGCCCCGCCTCGTACAGACGGCGTTCGAGCGCCGCCGTCAGCAGCGGTGACGGGCCGAGCACCTCCGCCTGGCGGACCCGCAGCCGCGACGGCGCGTCCCGCAGCACCGCGGGGATGTCCGCCTTCGCGTGGAAGGCGCGGGTCAGCAGCAGCGGCAGCGCCACCACGTCCCGTACGCCCTCCGCCGCCAGCGACTCCAGCACCCCGTTCACCGACGGGACGTTGAAGTCCAGGAAGCCGGTCTCCACCCGCAGACCGGGCCGCCGCGCCCGCACGCGCCGCACCAGGGCGTGCACGGTCGCGGCATGGCGCGGGTCGCGGCTGCCGTGGGCGATGACGAGCAGGACGGGGCGGGCGGCTGCGGGCACGGGAATCAGCTCTTCACGAGGAGACCGCGGCTGCGCAGCACCCACCGCTCCAGCGGACTGAAGATCAGCAGGTCGATGGCGATACCGACGATCAGGATGAGCAGGATGGCGAGGAAGACCATGGACATGGAGCTGACCGTGCGGCCGTTCTCCAGCAACTGCCCGAGGCCGACGCCCAGTTCCGGCGAGGAGGCGATGATCTCCGCGGCCATCAGCGAGCGCCAGGAGAACGCCCAGCCCTGCTTCAGGCCGGCCAGATAGCCGGGAAGGGCGGCCGGCATGACGATGTGCCAGGTGTGCAGCAGCCCCTTCGCGCCCAGCGTCCGCCCCGCCCGCAGGTACAGCGGGGGCACCTGGTCGACGCCCGACACCAGACCGTTGGCGATGGAGGGCACCGCGCCGAGCAGGATCACCGCGTACATCATCGACGGCTCGAGGCCCAGCCAGATCACGGCGGGCGGCACCCAGGCCACCGACGGGAGCGACTGCAGGCCGGACAGGACAGGACCGATGGCCGCGCGCACGAACCGCACCCGTGCCACCAGCAGGCCCAGCGGGGTGCCGATGGCCAGCGCCATCAGGAAGCCCAGCAGGCCCCGCGAGACGCTCGTCCAGATGTAGCCGAGCAGCTTGCCCTCGAGCCAGGCGTCCTCGACCTCCGCCCACACGTCGGCGGGCGAGGGCAGCTTGGTGGGGTCGTCGACGACCTTGAAGGAGATCAGCGCCTGCCACACCACCAGCACCAGAGCGATGGCGATGACCGGGGGCAGCACCTTCTGCACCAGGGTCTGCCGGAGCGGCGTACGCCTCGTCTGGACCGTCTCCAGCGCGTCGAGGCCCGCTTCAAGCCCGGCCAGCCCGTCGCGGTCCCCGACGTTCGCGTCGGCCTTGGTCTCAGTGCTGGCCATGGCGGCGGATCTCCCCACGCAGTTGTTCGGTGATCTCGACGGAAAGTTCCGCCACGGCGGTGTCCTCGATGCGACGCGGCTGCGGGATGTCCACCGTCCACTCGTGCGCGATGCGCCCGGGACGGGAGGAGAGCAGCACGACCCGCTCGGCGAGCCGGACGGCCTCGCGCACGTTGTGCGTCACGAACAGCACGGAGACGTTCGTCTCGCTCCAGATCCGGGTCAGTTCGTCGTGCAGCACGTCCCGCGTGATGGCGTCCAGCGCGGCGAACGGCTCGTCCATCAGCAGCAGCGGGCTGTCCTGGGCGAGCGCACGGGCCAGCGCGACGCGCTGCCGCATACCGCCCGACAGTTCGTGCACCCGCTTGCCGTACGCGCCCTTCAGCCGGACGAGCTCCAGCAGCTCCTCCGCCCGGCCGCGCCGGTCGGCCTTGGCCACGCCGCGCAGTTTCAGGGCGAGTTCGATGTTCTTGCCGGCCGTCAGCCACGGGAAGAGCGCGTGTTCCTGGAACATCAGGGCGGGCCGGCCGGCCGTGGTGATGGTGCCTGCGGACGGGGCGTCGAGCCCTGCCACCAGGTTGAGCAGTGTGGACTTGCCGCAGCCCGAAGCCCCCAGGAGGGTGACGAACTCGCCCGGCGCGACATCGAGCGAGATGTCGTCGAGGACGAGCTGCTGTCCGGCGGGCCCGGCGAAGGACTTCGAGACGTGCTCGAGCCGCACGGCCTGCTCCACCGACGTGCCGGTGTCGCCTGCCTTGACGAGAGCGGTTGCCATGGTCGTCACCTCCTGGGAACTGATCAGTGTCGGATGGCTACTTGACGCCGAGACCGGCGTCGTCGACGGTGCTCTCGCCCTCGGCCCTGAGAACCTTGTTCAGCAGCGTGAGGTCGTAGATGCCCTTGAGGTCGGGGGCCTCCAGCAGACCGGCCTTGACCGCGTGGTCCGCCTCGGTGTCGAGGGTGGACGCCAGCGGGTCGTCGGTGATCTGGATGGACTTCCACGCCGGGTCGAGGACGTCGGCCGGGAGTTCCTTGCCAGAGTCCTCCTTGAGGCGGGCGTTCGCCGCCGCCTTCGCCTCGTCCGGGTTGGCGTTGATCCACTTGTTGGTCTTCACCGCGCCCTTCAGGACGGCTTCGACAACCTTCGGGTGCTCCTCGAGGAACTTCTGCGACACGATGATGTTCGTGATCACGAACTTCTTGCCGGGCCACAGGTCGGCCTCGTCGAGCAGCACCTTTCCGCCCTCGGCGACCAGCTTGGACGCGGTCGGCTCCGGCACCCACGCGCCGTCGATGGAGCCGGACTTGTAGGCGTCCGGGGTGATCTTGTTGTCCGTGCGGATCACGGACACGTCGCCCTTGCCGCTCTCCGCGTCGACCTTCCAGCCCTGCTCCGCGATCCAGTTGAGGAACGCGACGTCCTGGGTGTTGCCGAGCTGCGGGGTCGCGATCTTCTTGCCCTTGACGTCCTTCAGGGACTTGATCTTCTTCGGGTCGACCACGAGCTTCACACCGCCGGACGCCGAACCGCCGATGATGCGCAGGCTCTTGCCGTCGGACTTGGCGTAGCCGTTGATCGCGGGGGAGGGGCCGATCCAGCCGATGTCGATCGATCCGGAGTTCAGGGCCTCGATCTCGGACGGACCGGCGTTGAAGGTGGCGTACTCGGCCTTCGTGGCGCCCAGTTCCTTCTGGAACAGGCCCTCCTGGCGGCCCACCAGCGCGGTGGCGTGGGTCAGGTTGCCGAAGTAGCCGATCTTCACGGTGTCGAGACCGTCGATCTTCTCGGCGCCGGCGGCGACCTTCGCGGCGCCGTCGTCCTTCGAGTCCGAGCCGTAGCCGCAGGCGGCCAGGGTCAGGAGGGGGAGCGCGGCGACGGCCGCGACGGTGCGGCGGAAGGCGGTGGAGCGGTTGGCAGGCACGGGAGGTGTTCCTCTCGTTGGCCCGGCGGTCACGGTGTTCTCAGGCCGTGGCCGGGAAGTCGGCAGGTCTTCGTTTTCGCGTGCTGTGGGGGGACGGGGCGCGCAGGCAGTGCGCGTACGTCATCGCGCACATCGCGCGACTCCGCCCTGCCCGCTGCCGAGGGCGCCGCTGCCGATGCGGCCGCCCTCCTTCGCGAACGTGGAGTAGAAGTCGGTGGACGTCATGTCAGAAGTCCCACCCGTCGTCGTCCGACGCGTCCCTGACCGGCTCCGGTGCGGCGAAGGACTCGCCGACCATGCCCGCGGTGAGGGTGGTGCCGTCGGCGGGGTCGATCAGGATGAACGAACCGGTGCGCCGGGAGTCGGCGTAGGCGTCGAGGGGGAGCGGCTCGGCGGTGCGGATCTTGACGCGGCCGATGTCGTTGGCGACGAGCCGGCCCGGGTGCGGGTGCAGGGACAGGTCGTCGAGGGTCAGCCGGGACGGGATGTCCTTGACGATCGCCTTGACCGTGCGCGTGCCGTGCTTGAGCAGCACCCGGTGGCCGACGGTGAGCGGCTCGTCGGCGACGTGGCAGACGGTCGCCTCGACGTCCTGGGTGGTCGGGGGTGCGTCCTTGCTCGGCACGATCAGGTCGCCGCGCGAGATGTCGATGTCGTCCTCGAGCAGCAGGGTCACCGACTGCGGGGTCCAGGCGACGTCGACCGGCGTGCCCAGCAGGTCGATCCCGGCGAGCCGCGTCGTGCGGCCGGACGGCAGCACGGTCACGCTCTCGCCGACGCGGAAGGTGCCGGCCGCGATCTGGCCCGCGTAGCCCCGGTAGTCGGGGTGCTCGGCGGTCTGCGGGCGGATCACGTACTGCACGGGCAGCCGTGCGTGGCAGTGCGCCAGGTCGTGGCTGACCGGCACGGTCTCCAGGTGCTCCAGGACCGTCGGACCGCCGTACCAGTCCATGTTCGCGGAGGGTTCCACCACGTTGTCGCCGGCGAGCGCCGAGATCGGGATCGCGGTGATCTCGGGAACGCCCAGTTCGGAGGCGTACGCCGTGAACTCCTCGGCGATCGCGGAGAAGACGGCCTCCCGGTACTCGACGAGGTCCATCTTGTTGACGGCGAGGACGACGTGCGGGACGCGCAGCAGGGCGGCGACCGCGGCGTGCCTGCGGGTCTGCTCGATGACGCCGTTGCGGGCGTCGACGAGCACGACGGCGAGGTCGGCGGTGGAGGCGCCCGTGACCATGTTCCGCGTGTACTGCACGTGCCCGGGGGTGTCGGCGAGGATGAACCGGCGGCGGGCGGTGGCGAAGTAGCGGTAGGCGACGTCGATGGTGATGCCCTGCTCGCGTTCGGCACGCAGGCCGTCGGTGAGCAGTGCCAGGTCGGGTGCTTCCTGGCCGCGGCCGGCGGAGACGCGTGCGACGGCCTCCAGCTGGTCGGTGAGGACCGACTTGGAGTCGTGCAGCAGGCGCCCGACGAGGGTGGACTTGCCGTCGTCGACGGACCCCGCGGTGGCGAACCGCAGCAGGGTGGTGGCCGACAACTGCTCGACCGACAGCGGCTGGGCGGGTTCGGTGGTGCTGGTCATGGCTAGAAGTACCCCTCGCGCTTGCGGTCTTCCATCGCGGCCTCGGACATCTTGTCGTCGGCCCGGGTGGCGCCGCGTTCGGTGAGCCGGGAGGCGGCGATCTCGGCGATCACGGCGTCCAGGGTGGTGGCGTCGGAATCGACGGCGCCGGTGCAGGACATGTCGCCGACGGTCCGGTAGCGCACGAGCCGCTTCTCGACCGTCTCGCCGTCCTTGGGGCCGCCCCACTCGCCGGCGGTCAGCCACATGCCGGCGCGCTGGAACACCTCGCGCTCGTGGGCGAAGTAGATCTCAGGCAGTTCGATGCCCTCGCGGGCGATGTACTGCCACACGTCCAGCTCGGTCCAGTTGCTGAGCGGGAAGACGCGGACGTGTTCGCCGGGGGCGTGGCGGCCGTTGTAGAGCTGCCACAGCTCGGGGCGCTGGCGGCGGGGGTCCCACTGGGAGAACTCGTCGCGCAGGGAGAACACGCGCTCCTTGGCGCGGGCCTTCTCCTCGTCCCGGCGTCCGCCGCCGAAGACGGCGTCGAAACGCTCGGCCTGGATCCGCTCGGTCAGCGGCACGGTCTGGAGCGGGTTGCGGGTGCCGTCCGGACGTTCCCGGAGCTTGCCCGCGTCGATGTACTCCTGCACGGAGGCGACGTGCAGCCGCAGGCCGTGCCGGGCGACCGTGCGGTCGCGGTACTCCAGGACCTCGGGGAAGTTGTGCCCGGTGTCCACGTGCAGCAGGGTGAACGGCACCGGCGCGGGCGCGAACGCCTTCAGCGCCAGGTGGAGCATGACGATGGAGTCCTTGCCGCCGGAGAACAGGATCACCGGCCGCTCGAACTCGCCCGCCACCTCGCGGAAGATGTGGACGGCCTCGGACTCCAGCGCGTCCAGGTGCGAGAGCGCGTACGGGCTGTCCGTCTTTGCGGAGACGGTGGCTGCGGTCGTCATGCGAGACCCCTCTCGGTGAGCAGCGAGTGCACCGCTGCCGCGGACTCCCGCACGGTCTGGGTGTGGGACTCGATGCGCAGGTCGGGCGAGACGGGCTCCTCGTACGGGTCGTCGACCCCGGTGAGCCCCGATATCTCGCCCGCCGCCTGCTTGGCGTACAGCCCCTTCACATCGCGTACGGAGCACACCTCGACCGGGGTCGCCACGTGCACCTCGAGATACGCGGCGCCGCTCGCCCGGTGACGCTCGCGCACGGCCTCGCGGCTGTCCGCGAACGGCGCGATCACCGGCACCAGCGCCTTGACGCCGTTACGGGCGAGCAGGTCGGCGAGAAAGCCGATGCGCTGCACGTTGGTGTGGCGGTCCGCGCGGGAGAAACCGAGGCCCGACGAGAGGAACTCGCGGATCTCGTCACCGTCGAGCACCTCGACGCGGTGGCCCTCCTCGCGCAGCCGGCCGGCCAGCTCGTTCGCGATGGTGGTCTTGCCGGCACTCGGCAGACCCGTGAGCCAGATGGTGGCTCCGGTCGTCACTTGCTTCTCCTGAAAGTCCTGGGAGTGGTGCGTGGTCGTCGTCATCCGTGCAGCCCGCACTCGGTCTTGTTGCGGCCCGCCCAGCGGCCGGCGCGTACGTCCTCGCCCTCCAGCACCCGGCGGGTGCAGGGCGCGCAGCCCACGGACGGGTAGCCGTCCATCAGCAGCGGGTTGGTGAGGACCCCGTGCTCGGCGACGTAGGCGTCCACGTCGTCCTGCGTCCAGCGGGCGATCGGCGAGACCTTCACCTTGCGGCGCTTGTCGTCCCAGCCGACGACGGGCGTGTCCGCCCGGGTCGGGGACTCGTCGCGGCGCAGCCCCGTCGCCCACGCGTCGTACGCCGTCAGGCCCTGTTCCAGCGGCTGCACCTTGCGCAGCCTGCAGCACAGGTCGGGGTCGCGGTCGTGCAGCCGGGGGCCGTACTCGGCGTCCTGCTCGGCGACCGTCTGCCGCGGGGTGAGCGTGATGAGGTTGACGTCCATCACGGCCTCGACCGCGTCCCGGGTGCCGATGGTCTCGGGGAAGTGGTATCCGGTGTCGAGGAACACGACGTCGACCCCGGGCCGGGCACGGGACGCGAGGTGCGCGACCACGGCGTCCTCCATGGAGGAGGTCACGCAGAACCTGCCGCCGAAGGTGTCGGCGGCCCACCGCAGGATGTCCAGTGCGGACGCGTCCTCGAGGTCGCGTCCGGCCTGCTCCGCGAGGCTCTTGAGGTCCTCGGCCGTCCGTCCGTCCTGAAGCGTCGTCATGTCTCGTCCCCTCCAACGTCGTTGAGCCGAACTCCCCGGGACAGCAGCCCGAGGAACTTCAGCTGGAAGGCTCGACTGCAGGCCGCGCATTCCCACGCGCCGTGGCTCTCCTCGTTCGGCCGCAGGTCCTCGTCGCCGCAGTAGGGGCAGTAGAAGGGCGCCGCGCGCTCGCTCATGCGCTGTCCTTCGTCTCGTCGTCCGCACGGCTCACGACAGGGACTCCTCGGAGGCGCGCGCGGCCCAGGCGGCGAAGCGTTCGCCTTCCTCGCGCTCGGCCTGGTAGCGCCTGAGGACCCGCTCGACGTAGTCGGGCAGCTCGTCCGAGGTGACCTTGAGGCCGCGGACCTTGCGGCCGAAGCCGGCCTCCAGGCCGAGCGCGCCGCCCAGGTGCACCTGGTAGCCCTCGACCTGCTCGCCCCGGTCGTCGAGGACCAGCTGGCCCTTGAGACCGATGTCCGCGACCTGGATACGGGCGCAGGCGTTCGGGCAGCCGTTGAGGTTGATGGTGACGGGCTCGTCGAACTCGGGGATGCGGCGCTCGAGTTCGTCGATCAGGGAGGCGCCCCGCGCCTTGGTCTCGACGATGGCCAGCTTGCAGTACTCGATGCCCGTGCAGGCCATCGTGCCGCGCCGGAAGGCCGAGGGCCGGACGGTCAGGTCCAGCGCCTCCAGGGCCTCGGTCAGCGACTCGACCCGGTCCTGCTCCACGTCGAGCACGATCATCTTCTGCTCGACCGTGGTGCGCAGCCGGCCCGAGCCGTGGGCCTCGGCGAGTTCGGCGATCTTCGTCAGGGTGGCGCCGTCCACGCGGCCGACGCGCGGCGCGAAGCCGACGTAGAAGCGGCCGTCCCGCTGCCGGTGGACGCCGATGTGGTCGCGCCAGCGGGCGACGGGCTCGGCGGGCGCCGGGCCGTCGACGAGCTTGCGCTTCAGGTACTCGTCCTCCAGGACCTGGCGGAACTTCTCGACGCCCCAGTCGGCCAGCAGGAACTTCAGCCGGGCGCGGTTGCGCAGCCGCCGGTAGCCGTAGTCGCGGAAGATCGAGATGACGCCTTCCCAGGCGTCGGCGACCTCGTCCAGCGGGACCCAGGCGCCGAGGCGCTGGCCGATCTTGGGGTTGGTGGAGAGGCCGCCGCCGACCCACAGGTCGAAGCCGGGGCCGTGCTCGGGGTGGTGCACGCCGACGAAGGCGACGTCGTTGATCTCGTGGGCCACGTCCAGCAGCGGGGAGCCCGAGATCGCGGTCTTGAACTTGCGCGGCAGGTTGGAGAAGGCCTTGTCGCCGATGAAGCGGCGGTGGATCTCCTCGACGGCGGGGGTGCCGTCGATGATCTCGTCCTCCGCGATGCCGGCGACCGGTGAGCCGAGGATGGTGCGGGGCGTGTCGCCGCAGGCCTCGGTGGTCGAGAGGCCGACGGCCTCCAGGCGGTTCCAGATCTCGGGGACGTCCTCGATGCGGATCCAGTGCAGCTGGATGTTCTGCCGGTCGGTGATGTCGGCGCTGCCGCGTGCGAACTCCTGCGAGATCTCGCCGATGACCCGCAGCTGGGCGGTGGTCAGTCGGCCGCCGTCGATGCGCACCCGCAGCATGAAGAACTTGTCGTCCAGCTCCTCGGGCTCCAGGATCGCGGTCTTGCCGCCGTCGATCCCGGGCTTGCGCTGGGTGTAGAGGCCCCACCAGCGCATCCGGCCGCGCAGGTCGTTGGGGTCGATCGAGTCGAAGCCCCGCTTGGAGTAGATCGTCTCAATGCGTGTCCGCACGTTGAGACCGTCGTCGTCCTTCTTGAACTGTTCGTTGCCATTGAGCGGGGTGAAGTGACCCACGGCCCACTGACCCTCGCCGCGGTGACGGCTCACCTTGCGGCGGGGCGCGGCGGGATTCTGCGGGGTGGCGGCCATGGCTGATACGTCCTTCGGGACTACGGGACAGGCAAGAGGGCGGCTCTGACCTGCACATATGGGCACATACCGAAGTATGGGCGCGTCATTGCGCAAGGTTCACGAAAGGGGGGATCTCGGCGGCGCTGGGCTGATCAGCTCGCCGGACAGATGGCGCTGGACATGCGGCAGAGATCGACGTGTCGCCGACTCACCAAGGCAATCCCAGTTCCAGACATGACGGAAGCGTGTCACGGGCATCTCGGGGGAGTCCACCATTGTCCGTCATGTGGACATGCTTGTCCCGAATCGCAAGACGCGAGTGTTGTCGATCACATGGCGGCGCGGTTGCCCTGCTGCCGAGGGGGTGTCACACCCCGGGCCGCTCACCTGGCTTCGGCCCCGGGCCAGGGGCCGGGTGCGGCTACGTCGGGCTCCTCCTCGACCCTGGTGTCGAAGAGCTTGAAGCCGCGCCGCAGGTAGTTGTCCATGGCGTGCTCGCCGTCCTTGCTGCACGTGTGCAGCCAGACCCGCCTGGTCTCGGCCCGCCCGGGCCAGCGCCCGGCCAGGTCCCAGGCGCGCGCGGCACCGTAGGAGAGCAGGTGCCCGCCGATCCGGCGGCCCCGGAAGGCGGGTATCAGCCCGAAGTACGCGATCTCCACGGCCCCGTCGTCCTGCGGGTCCAGCTCCACGTATCCCGCGGGCGTCCCCCGGTCGTACGCGACCCACGTCTCCACACCCGGCCGGTCCAGCACCGCCTGCCACCGCGCGTACGTCCAGCCGAGCCGGTCGGTCCAGCGGATGTCCCCGCCGACCGACGCGTAAAGGAAGCGGCTGAACTCGGGCGAGGGCACCTCGGCGCGGACGATCCTGACGTCCGCGCCGGGCGCGGAGGCGGGCAGCAGGTCGGAGGGGGCCGTCTGCTCCAGGGACCAGGTGGTCACGATGAGGTTGCTCATGCCGGCCAGGGAACCACGGGGCGCGGTTCGCCTCCAAAAAGGCCCCGGCCGGCTAGTCGAGGGCGCTGTCCACCGACGACAGCGGGACGGCGTACAGCGCCCGCTCCGGGATGGCGTCGGGCTCCCACGCGTTGTCCTTGTTCGCCGCCCACTCGGTGAGCGTCCACAGCTCGCCGGTCTCGTGCCAGTACGACAAGGACTCCGTGTGCTGGCCCCAGCAGGCGAGTGTCCGGTCGGCGGTGCACCGGGCCGCCGAGGCCCCGCTGCCGTTCTGCCGCCAGAGGGTGCCGTGCCGGCCGCGGATCCCCGGTGCCTGACCGACGTACCAGTCGGCTTCGCTCGCGCCCGCGGCCTTGTGGGAGAGGACGCCCTGCACCCCGACGGCCTTGGTCTCGTAGGCCTCGTCGGCGTTCACCAGGCCGCTCGCGTTGCTGCCGAGCAGGCCGGTGCGGTCGCTCGCGGTGCTGAAGTAGTAACGCCAGAGGCGGCCCGGCTGCGTGCCGCCCGAGCTGAACCACTCGTTGGCGACGAGGCTGTCCGGCGTCGACGTGCGGTCCAGCGAGACCGACGCGAAGCAGGGGACCGCGTTGTCGTGGCTCGACGTACAGGCGCCGCCGGTCAGGTTGTACGAGCCGACGGCGGGCAGCACGTACTGGTAGCCGTGCGCCGAGTAGCCGCCGCTCACCTTGCCGACCGCGTCGCTGTCGACGTTCGCCCGCAGGATGCGGTGCATGTCGAAGACGAACAGGGCGTTGTCGTGGTCGGCGCCGTTCTTCGCGGTGACGATCAGCTTGTCCTGGTACCAGACCATGCCGCCGACGTGGGAGCGCACCGCCCCGAAGCTCTTGCCGCCGTTCAGCGGTGCCACCAGCAGGACCCAGCGGTACTTGAGGTCGTCGGGGTCGTTCGCGTCGACGAAGGCGATCCGGGCCAGCCCGGTGTCCTCCGGGGGCTCGTCCGCCTTGTGGTCGTTGTGCGTCCAGCCTGCCAGGATGACGCGGTCGTCGCCCCACGTGCCGTCGTCGTCGGCGTCACCGGAGGTGGTGACGGACTGCGGCAGCCACTTCTGGGTGATGGCGTCCCCGCTGTCCCAGCAGTACGCGCGCGTGGCCGTCGGCTCCACCGGCAGGGCGGCCGTCTCGGTGTCCGCGCACCGCGCCTTCGCACGCATCGGGTGGTTGGCGCTCTGCAGCACGCCGTGCACCCCGACGTTGCCGCCCATGTTCGTGGTGAGCGTGTCCAGGGTGCTCTCGGCGACCAGGTTCTCGTGCAGCTGGAGCTTGCCGATCTCGGCGGACGAAGTGAGCGGGGTGAGCTTGCCCGGGTCCGCCACGTCCCCGGCCTGGGAGGTGCTGATCAGGGTGGCCGCGGCGGTCAGGGCCAGTGCGGTCCCGGCCAGGGTGGCGCGCAGCGCCTGCCCCCTTCTCCTGCGACGGTGCCTGCCACGCTGCTTCATGCATCCTCCCGGTAAGGCCAACTGCCCCTCATGGTCAAGACATTGAGCGAGGGGCATGCGGGGTGACCCATGAGAGGGATGCTACGGCAGAGAGCACCCAAGCCGGTCGAGGACGGTCGAATAGGAGAACAATCGCCGCACCGCGCCACCCCCCCGGGCCGGATCGCCGCACCTCGCCACCCCCCGGGCCGGATCGCCGCGGCCGACGCCCCCGGCCCCGCCGGATCAGCGCGGCCGGGGAGCACGCGGCCGGGCCGCCCGCTCCCGGACGATCGCGGGGGCCGTCGAGTGGGGCAGCAGGTCGAGCGGGTCCTCGGGGAGCAGGAGTTCGACTTCGGCACGGTCGCAGAAACGATACGGCTGGTGTTCCAGAAAGGCCCCGAGGAAGCGCCGGACGCGGGACATCTCGGCGCGGACCGTCACCGTACGGCCCGGGTCGCCGAACAGGTCGTCCGCCAGGCCGGAGGCGCCGCGGCCGCCCGGGTGCAGGGCCAGCAGGCAGAGCAGTTCGGCGTGCCGGGGACTCAGCTCGTGCGTCCAGGAACCCGCGCCGCCCGACACGGTCACCGCCCGGCGCCGCGGATCGGCCAGATCCAGCACGATCCGGACCGCCTCCCGCGGCGGCGGTTCGTCCGCGACCCGCAGCAGCCAGCCGCCGGGCAGGGACTCGACCGCGCACGGCCCGAGGGACGGCAGCCGGCAGCGGCCGTCCCGGCCGAGGGAGGCGGGCAGTGCCACCCGGTTCGTGTACGGCATCCCGGTCACCGCCGCGGTCCAGCCGTCCCGGTCCACCACCAGGGCACGCCCGTCGAGCCGCGCCAGGACCGGCGCCGCGACCGCGCGCAGCCGCTCCAGCGAGGCCTGGTGCAGCTCCCGCAGCCGCGCCTGGGCGAGCTTGGCCACCGCGTCGACCAGGGCCAGCGTGGCCGGATGCATCGTCTCCAGCGGACCGCTCACGTCGACCGCCCCGACCAGACGGCCGTCGCGCGGGTCGGTGACCGGGGCGCCGGTGCACGTCCACGAGTGGTGGGTGCGCACGAAGTGCTCGGCGGAGAAGACCTGCACGGGGCGCCGGGTCACCAGGGGAGTGCCCACGCCGTTCGTGCCCACGACGTCCTCGCGCCAGTCGGCGCCGACCTCGAAGCCGTGCCCGTCGGCCTTGCGCAGCACCGCGGGGCTGCCCTCGCGCCACAGCACCCGGCCCTCCTCGTCCGCGACGACCATGATGTGCTGCGCCGTGTCCGCGACCGAGAGCAGACCCTCGCGCAGCACCGGCAGCACGTGCCGCAGCGGTGAGGCGTGCCGCCGGCGCTCGATCTCCTCGTCGCCGAGGAGCCCGGCCCGGAAGTCGTGGTCGGGGTCGACCCCGCTGCGCAGCATCCGCTCCCAGGACTCCTCGATGACCGGCCGCGGCGCCACCCGCGTGCGCTGCCCCGCAAGAGCGGCGCTGCGCACCTCGCTGAGCACGCGTGCCGCCTGCGCGGCGTCCAGGGCGGCGAGCCGCGTCACATCCATCGCCGAGTGCCCCACCGGATCCTCCTGCATAGCCTTGGGGCAACCGGCTTCCGAGCCCCTTTTCGGCCAGAGCTCCGCCTCCGTGCCGGCTGCCGTTCTCATAGTGCAGCCCGGCGGCCTCGGAAGTGCACGATCCGCCCGAAGGGAACGGGCGAGTTGCAACCCCCTGCAACCCTGGCGAAGCGCCCCCCGGTGTCCGAAACTTGAGCAGCGCCGCCCGTGCGGCGTCCGTGCTCCTTGACCGGGGCCCGCGGGGCGGGGGTGGTGCCGTGTCGGCGCAGCACCACCCCCGTTCCGTACGACGCCGGAGGGCGCCCGGGCACGGACGGCCCGCCGGTCAGCTCACCGGCCGCGCCCGCTCCACCACCGAGGCCAGGTCCAGGGTGTGCGGCAGGGTGCCGAACGCCGAGCCCCAGTCACCGCCCAGCCGGGAGGCGCAGAACGCGTCGGCGACCTCCGGCGGCGCGTACCGGACCAGCAGCGACCCCTGGAGGACCACCGCGATGCGCTCCACCAGACGGCGGGCCCCGGCCTCGGCGCCCTCCAGGTCGGCGAGTTCGGTCAGCAGGTTCTTGATCGCGCCGTCCAGCCGGTGGTCGGCGCCGCGCGCCCGGCCCACCTCCCGCAGATAGGCGTCGAGAGCCCCGGGCTCCCGCTGGAGGGCGCGCAGGACGTCCAGCGCCTGGACGTTGCCCGCGCCCTCCCAGATGGAGTTCAGCGGGGACTCGCGCAACAGCCGGGGCATGCCCGACTCCTCGACGTAGCCGTTCCCGCCCAGACACTCCAGTGCCTCGACCGCGACCGGCGTACACCGCTTGGTCACCCAGTACTTGGCCGCCGGCACCGCGAGCCGCAGGAACGCCCGCTCCTGCTCGCCGCCGTCGTCGTAGGCGGCGGCCAGCCGCATCGCGAGCGTCGTCGCCGCCTCCGACTCCAGCGCCAGATCGGCCAGCACGTTGCGCATCAGCGGCTTGTCGACCAGCGTGCCGCCGAACGCCTGCCGGTGGGTGCAGTGGTGGACCGCCTGGGCCACGGCCTGCCGCATCAGCGAGGCCGAGCCCAGCACACAGTCCAGACGGGTCGCCGCGACCATCTCGATGATGGTGCGCACCCCGCGGCCCTCGTCCCCGACCCGGCGCGCCCAGGTCCCGTCGAACTCGACCTCGCCCGACGCGTTCGACCGGTTGCCCAGCTTGTCCTTCAGCCGCTGGATGCGGAACACGTTGCGTGTGCCGTCCCGCAGCACGCGCGGCACGAGGAAGCAGGTCAGACCGCCGGGGGCCTGTGCCAGCACCAGGAAGCCGTCCGACATCGGCGCCGAGCAGAACCACTTGTGGCCCGTCAGCTCGTACGTCCCGTCCTCGGCGAGCGGCCGGGCCGCCGTCGTGTTGGCGCGGACGTCGCTGCCGCCCTGCTTCTCCGTCATGCCCATCCCGAAGAGGGCGCCGGCCTTCTGGTGGGCGGGCCGCAGCCCCTCGTCGTAGACGGTGGACGTCAGCCGCGGCTCCCATTCGGCGGCCAGTGCGGGGTCCGTGCGCAGCGCGGGGACCGCCGCGTGCGTCATCGACAGCGGGCAGCCGTTGCCCGCCTCGACCTGCGTCCAGATCACGAACCCGGCCGCCCGCCGGACGTGCCCCCCGGGACGGCTCCAGGCGGCGGTCAGACCGGCCGAGACGCCCTTGCCGAGGAGCCGGTGCCAGGACGGGTGGAACTCGATCTCGTCGACGCGGTTGCCGTAGCGGTCGTGGGTGCGCAGCCGGGGCGGATGCTCGTTGGCCAGCGCTCCCCACTCCAGGACCTGGGCGGAACCGGACGAGCGTCCGAGGCCCGAGAGCTCCTCGCGCGCCTCGTCCAGGAGCTGTGGATCGAGATGACGTTCGACCGCCTCCACCAGGGCCCGGTCGGCGGCGAAGACGTCATATCCGACCAGGGGCGGAGGCTGGTTGGTCACGGTGTGGGTGCTGGCTGCCATACGGATACGGTAAGGACGTGCACCAGGCAAAAGAAACACCTGAACGGCCATCCTCCGGCCGTCTTCACCGCGCCAAGGCGCTGTACCGGAACGTGTCGAAGCGCAGGACCGCCTGGCTGCTGCTCAAGGACACCGTCAACTCGTGCATGGAGTACCGGATCCTGGGACTGGCGGCGGAGGCGGCCTTCTTCACGCTGCTGTCCGTGCCGCCCCTGCTGCTGAGCATGATCGGACTGCTCGGCTACGTGGACGACTGGACCGGCGCCGACAGCATCGCCAGCCTGGAGAACAACCTGCTGGAGGCGTCCCGCACCGTCCTGTCCGACAAGGGTGTCACCCAGATCGCCCAGCCGATCCTCGACGACGTCATGAAGGGCGGCCGGCCCGACGTCATCTCCCTCGGCTTCCTGTTCGCCCTCTGGTCGGGCTCCCGCGCGGTGAACGTCTTCATCGACACCATCACCGTCATGTACGGCCTCGACGGGACCCGCGGCATCGTCGCGACCCGCGTGATGTCCTTCCTGCTCTTCATCGTGGCCCTGCTGATCGGCTCGGTCGCGCTGCCCCTGATGGTCGCGGGCCCGGACGCGGTGGTGCAGATCGTGCCCTGGTCGACGACCGTCGTGCAGGTCCTGTACTGGCCCGTCGTCATCGTGCTGTCCATCGTCTTCCTGACGACGCTCTACCACGTGTCCGTGCCGGTCCGCTCGCCCTGGATCGAGGACGTGCCCGGAGCCCTGGTGGCCCTCGGCATGTGGGTGCTCGGCAGCCTCCTGCTGCGCATCTACCTGACCAGCACCGTCGAGGGACCCACGATCTACGGATCACTCGCCGCGCCCGTCGCCGTCCTGCTGTGGATCGGCGTGTCCGCCTTCGCGGTGCTGGTCGGCGCCGCCGTCAACGCCGCCATCGACCGGGTCTGGCCGGCCGCCGCCACCGCCGCGGCCCGCGCGGCCAACGAGCGGCTGCGCCGGGCCCAGGCCGCCGAGTACATCGCCCGTGCCTCCGCGGCCCGCTCCGGCGACGGCGACCCGGACCCCGACGACGCGGACATGCCCTCCGAGTTCCCCGAACGCTGGTCGCGCTTCCTGCCCCCGGAGGACGTGACCTCCCGGCTGCGGGCGCACGCCAGGAGCCTGCACCACCCGCCGGCCAAGCACGAGGACGAGACACCGCCCGAGCGGTGACCCTCGCCGCACCGGTGGCCCGAAGCGGGCCGAGGGGCGGCCGCCCCCGTCGCGGTCACCCCCCTTCCGGCCGCCCCCGTCGCGGCCACCCCCTTCCGGCCGCCCCCGTCGCGGTCACCCCCTTCCGGCCGCCCCCGTCGCGGCCACCCCCTTCCGGACGTCCCCGTCGCGGTCACCCCCCTTCCGGACGCCGCCGTCGCGGTCGCCATTCGCCGGACGCCCCCGTCGCGGTCACCCCCTCCCGGACGCCCCCGGCGCACTCGCCATTCGCCGGACGCCTCTTCGTGGGTTCCCATGAGGGGACGTCCACGGCCGTTCCCGCCGGGCCTCTACGCTGGCGGCATGGACGCTCCTCCACGCTCGAACACGCTGACGCGGGGGGACCCCCTCGCAGACCTGCTCGAAGGCCCACGCGCGCGGGGCGCCTTCATGATCCGGGCGTGCTTCGACCCGCCCTGGTCCGTGCGCGTCGAGGACCGCGCCCCGCTCACGATCATGCTCGTGGTCCGCGGCGAGGCGTGGGTCGTGCCCGACGGGGGAGAACCGGTACGGCTGCGGGCGGGCGACCTCGCCGTCGCGCGCGGACCCGACCCGTACCTCTGCGCCGACCACCCCGGCACCGCGCCGCAGGCGGTGATCCTGCCGGGCGGCGAGTGCGTCCACCCCGACGGGCGGTCCCTCGGCGGGCACTGGGACCTCGGCGTGCGCAGCTGGGGCGACCGGCCCGACGGCTCCACCGTGATGCTCATCGGCACCTATCTCGTGCGGGGCGAGATCAGCGGCCGGCTGCTGGACGCCCTGCCACCGCTGCTGTCGCTCACCTCCGACGTCTGGGAGTGCCCGCTCACCCCGATCCTGACCGCCGAGATCGTGCGCGACGAACCGGGCCAGGAGGTCGTCCTCGACCGCCTGCTCGACCTGCTCGTCATCGCCGCGCTGCGCGCCTGGTTCTCCCGCCCCGAGGCGGCGGCCCCCGCCTGGTACCGGGCGCGCGCGGACCCGGTCGTGGGCCGGGTGCTGCGGCTGGTGCACGACGACCCGGCCCACCCGTGGACGGTCGCGTCGCTCGCCGCGGAGGCCGGGGTGTCGCGGGCCGCGCTGGCCCGGCGCTTCAACGACCTCGTCGGCGAGCCCCCGATGACGTACCTGACCGGCTGGCGCCTGGCCCGCGCGGCGGACCTGCTGCGCGACGGCGGGGAGACCATCGGCGCGATCGCCCGGCAGGTCGGCTACGGCAGCGCGTTCGCCCTGTCCGCCGCCTTCAAACGGGTCCACGGCGTCAGTCCGCAGGAGTACCGCAGCCGGGCGGCGTAGCCTGGCGTACGTGTACGTGGAACGGGCGTCCCTGCTGGCGGGCGCCGTCGTGTGGTCGCACGGGGCGCCCCGCGACGCGGCACGGCCCGTGCTGCCCGACGGCTGCATGGACCTGCTGTGGAACGAGGGGCGGATGCTGGTCGCCGGACCGGACACCCGTGCGTACGTCCCGGCGTGCGCGGCGGGCCGCTGGGCCGGCGTGCGCTTCTTCCCCGGCACGGCCCCCGCCTACCTGGGGGTGCCCGCGCACGAACTGCGCGACAGGCGGGTGGAGTTGGCGGACCTGTGGCCCGCCGGCGAGGTGCGGCGCCTCGCCGGCCGCATCGACGCCGCCGACGACCCCGTGACCGCTCTCGAAGAGGTCGCCCTGGAGCGGGCGGGCCGGGCCCGGCCACCCGATCCGCAGCTCCGCATGGTCGTGTCGGCCCTGCGCGCGGGGCGGTCGGTCGCCGCGACGGCGGACGAACTCGGCCTCGGGGCCCGCCAGTTGCACCGCCGTTCGCTGGCAGCCTTCGGCTACGGACCCAAGACGCTGGCCCGCGTGCTGCGGCTGCAACGGGCCCTCGCCCTCGCCCGCGGCGGCGTGCCGTACGCCGAGACGGCGGCCCGCACCGGCTTCGCCGACCAGCCTCATCTGGCGCGGGACGTACGTGAGTTGACGGGCATGCCACTGGGGGAGCTGCTGGCGGGCGTCTGATCGGGCGTCTGATCAGACGTCGGGCAGGGGCGAGAAGAGGTCCACCCCGTTGCCGTCCGGGTCGTGCACGACCGCGTACCGCATGCCCCAGAAGGCGTCCCAGGGTGCGAGCTCCCCGTGGTGCCCGGCGCCGGTCAGGTCCGCGTAGAGCGAGTCGACCTCCGCCGGAGCGTCGCAGCGGAAGGCGAGCGAGACCCGTCCGCCGCCGGCCGGCGCCCGCCAGTCGGCGTGGAAGGACCGGATGGTCTCCTCGGTGTCGAGCGCCAGCCGCAGACCGCCGGGCAGCTCGGCCTCGACGTGCGGCAGAGTCTCCGCACCCTCGGGGAAGACGATCCCGAGCCGGCGGTAGAAGGCGAGCGAGGCGGACAGGTCGGAGACGGCGATGCCGATCACGGCGAAAGCTGGAGTCATGTGATCACGGTAGGCAGGCCGGCGGCGGCCGGTCTTGTAGGAATCGGACGCGCATCGGACGCGGACGCCCGGTGGCACAGGTGTTCACCGCGCTCCGGCCGGCCCGGCTGCGGGACCGGTCGAGCGCGGGGACCCGCCGCAGGTGGGCGACGGACCCCCCGACGACACCGTGGGGACCCGCGGGCCGGGGCAGAGGAAGCTCCCGGCGGGTCCGGAGAGGCTCCCGGCGGATCCGGACGCCCGGGATCCCGGACCCGCCGGGGAATAGGCTCCGCAGCATGGCCTTCCGCGCACTCGTGTACACCCGTACCACCGACTACCGGCACGATTCCATCCCGGACGCCGTCGCCGCCGTGCGCGAACTCGGCGGCGCGCACGGCTTCGCCGTCGACGCGACCGAGGACCCCGCCGCCTTCGAGGCGCCCCTCGACGCGTACGCGGCGGTCGTCTTCCTGTCCACGAGCGGGGAGGTCCTGACCCCCGAGGGGCGTACCCGGCTGCGCGCGTACGTGGAATCGGGCGGCGGGTTCGCCGGGGTGCACGCGGCGGCCTGCACCGAGTACGACTGGCCCTACTTCGGCGAGCTGCTCGGGACGTGGTTCGCCCGGCACCCCGCCCACCAGCCGGGCAGGGCCGTTGTGGAGGACCGCGACCACCCGGCGACCCGCCACCTGCCTGCGGTCTGGGAGTTCACGGACGAGTGGTACGACTTCCGCGACAACCCGCGGAGTTCGGTGCGCGTCCTCGTCCGCGCCGACGAATTTTCCTACAAGGGCGGCGGGATGGGAGCGGACCACCCGCTGGCGTGGTGCCGGGAGCAGGGGGCGGGCCGGGTCTTCTACACCGCGCTCGGGCACGCCTCGGAGGCCTACGCGGACCCCGCCTTCCGCGCGCATCTGCTCGGCGGGATCTCCTGGGCAGCCGGCGCCACGGGCGCCTCAGGGTGACGGCGTCGACCCGTACGCCGTGAGGAAGCGGTCGCGGAAGGAGTCCATCTTCCACACGGGGGCGTCGTGTCCGGGCTGGAGACCGTCCGTCCAGCCCCAGCCGGCGATCCTCTCCAGCACCTCGGGGTCGTGGGCGACGATCGCGCAGGGCACGTCACGGCTCGCGTGGTCGCCGCTGACCCGGGCCATGGGCTGGTGGTCGCCCAGGAAGACCAGGACGGTGTTCCTGCCGCCGTACCTGATCACGTAGTCGATGAGGCTCCTGACCGAGTA
The DNA here is from genome assembly GCF_042871785.1 of Streptomyces sp. NPDC005551. Lineage (NCBI taxonomy): Bacteria > Bacillati > Actinomycetota > Actinomycetes > Kitasatosporales > Streptomycetaceae > Streptomyces > Streptomyces sp. NPDC005551. Next base: position 513,887 of record NZ_JBIAJE010000001.1, read on the forward strand.
CTGGATGGACCTGCCGTACTCCTGCTTCACCTTCGCCGAGTCGTAGAAGACGTCCGCGGGCTTCTTGCCGGCCCGCTGGATGCCCTCGTAGACCGAGCCGTCCCCGACCTGGTCCTGGGGGACCGTCTTCGGGATCGGGGCCCAGGGCTGGTGGCTGGAGGTCAGGATGATCTCCGACATCAGCGGCTTGTCGTGCTTCCTGCCGTGCTCCAGGCGTTCGAAGGCGGCGAGGGCGTACTGGTCGGGCATGGTCGACCAGCTGAACTTCGGGCCCCTGTAGCCGAGGTTCCGTGCGTCGTAGAGGTGGTCCAGGCCGTAGAACTCGGCCTCCGGCCAGGCCTTCTGGACGCCGGGCATGATGCCGACCGTCCGCCAGGCGCCCGTCTTCCTGAAGGCGCCGGTCAGGGTGAGGTGGTCCCCGGCGGTGACGGTGCGGTAGCGCTGCTGGTTGTCGATCCACAGGCCGGACAGGAAGGTGGAGTGGCCGAGCCAGCTGCTGCCGCCGTACGTCGCCGAGGTGAGCCAGCCGCTCTTCGCGGCGTACCCGGCCCTGCCGAGCCGCTCGGTCGCGGAGGCGAGCGTCGCGTCGACCCCCGGTGCCGTGACCGGGTCCTCGACCGCGCTGCGGCCGTAGCTCTCGATGAAGGTGAACATCACGTCCTTGCCGCGCAGCCCGGTCAGCAGCTGCTCGGGCGGGGTGCCACCGAAGGTGTCCTCCCGCGCCGCCTCCGCGAACGCGGCCTCGTCCCGCAGGGTGGCCCGCACCCGTTGTGCCCGGTCCTGGACGCCCGCCGCCGCGTGGCCGGCGGCGACGGGCACGCCACCGAACTGCACCCCGGTCGCCGTGCACAGGACCCAGACGGTCCCCAGCGCCAGCGTCGAACGGGTCGCGAGAGGGCGGTGCCGGGCCAGCAGACGGGCGAGGCGTACGACCGCGAGCGCCATGAGGACCAGCACGGCGAGGACGAGGACGATCACGGCGACGGCGGCGGCGGTCGCGCCCGCCGGACCGACCGAGTCCTTCAGATACGCCCGGGCGTCGCCGAACAGGGTCCAGTCGAGGACGAGGTTGAAGCCCCGCCCGAGGAATTCGTCGAAACCCAGGTCGAGGAGGTTCAGGACCGTCAGCGCGCCGAGGCCCAGCCCCGCGGTCACCGCCACGGCGACGCGCGGCCTGCGCGGCAGGACGATCAGCACGGCGGCACCGAGGACCGCCTCCACGGGGAGCCGCGCGAACGCGGCGGCCCGGAGGTCGCCGAGCCTGTTCGGGAGCAGCAGCGCGATGACGACGGCCGCGAACGCCAGCACGTCGGTGCCGCGAGCCAGGCCGCGCGCGAGCGCGGGGTGCCGTGCCCGCAGGCCGCGCGGCGCGCCACGCGGGCGGCTGTCGGGGGCGGCAGGGGTGTCGCGGGGGGCGCCGGAACCACCGGGGTCGGTGGGCGGCTCGCCGGGGACGGCTGACGCCTCGCCGGGACCGGCGGAGGCGTCAGGGGAGCCGGCGGAGACCTCGCGCGGATCGGCGGACGCCTCACCGGAGTCCGCCGGCACCTCCTCGGGGCCGGCGGAGGCGGTGGCCGGGGCCTCCACGGCCTCTCCGGAGCCGGCGGAGGCATCGCCCGGCTCGGCGGCGGCGGTGTCCGGAGTTTCCTCCTGCCGGGGTGAGCCGTTCCCCGGTGTCTCCGTCCGCCGGGGTGTCCCGTCCGTGTGCCGAGGGCGCTGTGAGCGTGTGAAGAGGGACAACCCGGATTTCCTTCCGTGCGAAGCCCGGTGACGGCACCGCGGACCCGTCGGCGGGCCCGGCCTCGTGGTCCGCCGCTCCTTCGTACGGCCGTTCGCCGGGTTCCGTTCAATCGCCGGGGGTCACCCCGGTGTCACCCCGCGGAGCACGTGGCCCGGGCCGCCGTGCAGGAAGGACCGCCCGGGCCCGCCGCGGGGAGGTGCCGTGCTGGCCCGCTCCACCAGACGCGTGGACAGCTCGGTGCGGGTCCCCTCGGGCCGGTCGCCGGCCATCATGCGCACGAGCAGCCGCAGCGCCGTCGCGGCCATCTCGGAGAGCGGCTGGCGCACGGTGGTCAGCGCGGGTGCCGCCCAGCGTGCCTCGGGCAGGTCGCCGAAACCGACCACACTGAGGTCGTCCGGCACGCGCAACCGCCGCTCGGCCAGGGCCCGGTAGACGCCGAGCGCCATCGTGTCGGAGCAGGCGAAGACCGCGGTGGGCGGTTCGGGCAGGTCGAGCAGCCGGCTCATGCGCCGGTGGGCACCGCCCTCGTCGGACCCGGCGTGGCGGAGGTACTCCGGCCGGCACCGGACGCCGGCCGCCGCGAGCGCGGAGCGGTACCCGGCGACCCGCGCACCGCCGGCCGCCTCGTACCGGCGGCCTCCGATGACGGCGATGCGCTCATGGCCGAGGGCGAGCAGATGCTCGGTCGCCAGCAGTCCGCCCCGCCAGTCGGCCGCGCCGACCGAGATCACGCCGGGCGGGGGTTCGTGCGCCGGGTCGACCATCACGAAGGGGATGCGGTGCTGCTCCAGCCAGGCGTACTGGGAGGGGGACAGCTCGGCCAGGCTGAACAGCATCCCCGCCGAGCCCCTTGCGGTGATCCTGTCCTGCCAGCCGTGCCCCGGCCGCCCGTCCCGGCCCGGGCCCGTCGTCACCACGAGGTCCAGGCCCGCGTCGTGCGCCGCCTGCTCCGCCCCGTGCAGCACGGCTCCCGACCGGGAACTGTCGAGCGTGTGCACGACCAGATCGATCAGGCGGGGTGCCCGCGCCGGGTCGAACCGCGGCCTGCGCACATAGCCGAGCCGGTCCAGGGCCTCGGTGACCCTCTTGCGGGTCCCGGGCGCCACGTCCTCCCGTCCGTTGACGACCTTCGACGCCGTCGGCACGGACACGCCCGCCTCGCGCGCGACGACGGCCAGGGTCGGCCCGGCCGTCCCGCTCCGGCTCCGGCTCCGGACCATCCACAACCGCCTCTCCGCCCCGTCCCGAGGGCCGACGAATCTTCGAACAGCCGCGGTCGCGCCCTGGAGGCGGAGACCGGATAGAAAGCGCTTCCTACAGTAAGCGTGCGGCAACTCGCCCCGGAAGACCCGGGAAATCAACGGCACGCGCGGACCGGCGAGCGTGTCACCCCGTCGAACAGGAGCCGCCGCGGGCCGCCCCGCACTCTCGCGACCCGGACCCGACCGGCACGACAGCGGCACGCAACCCGGGCGGGACACACTGAAGACCGGTTCCAGGTCATGTCCGCCAAGTCCCGCTTGTTTCGCGACACCTGGCACGCACGACGGGGCTTCGCGGACACGACCTGGGCCGTCCGGGCCGCGGGGGCGCCGGGCGGTGTCATGCGGTGACTGCCGCAGCCCCGCACCGCGGTGAGGAGAGGGATGTATGGGACGTATGGCCGGTGTGTCCGAGGATCCTGTGGTCGCCACCCCGTACGGAGCCGTGCGCGGGCGGCGCGAGAAAGGTGCCGCCGTCTTCCGCGGTATCCCCTACGCCGCCCCGCCGTTCGGTCCGCACCGCTTCCGTCCGCCCGTCCCGCCCGAGCCCTGGGACGGCGTCCGCGACGCGGGTTCGTTCGGGCCGACCGCGCCGAAGCCGCCGTACTCCGAGGCGTTCGGGCGACTGCTGTCCGACCCCGTGGTGGCCGGCGACGAGTGCCTCAACCTCAACGTGTGGACCCCCGACCCCGATCCGGCCGCCCGGCTCCCGGTCATGGTGTGGATCCACGGCGGCGCCCTCACCCGGGGCTCGTCCGCCGTCCCCGTGTACGACGGCGGCTCCTTCGCCCGTGACGGCGTCGTCTTCGTCTCGCTCAACTACCGGCTCGGGGTGGAGGGTTACGGCCTCTTCCCGGACGCGCTGCCGAACCTGGGCCTGCGTGACCAGCTCGCCGCCCTGGAATGGGTGCGTGACACCATCGCCGCCTTCGGAGGGGATCCGGACCGCGTCACGGTCTTCGGCGAGTCCGCCGGCGCGATCAGTATCGGCGCGCTGCTGGCGAGCCCGCGTGCCGAGGGCCTCTTCCGCCGGGCGGTCCTGCAGAGCGGCCCGCCGGGGGTCACGGAGCGGGAGAAGGTGCGGCGCCTGGTGCGGCGGATGGCGGCACGGCTGAGGATCCCGGCGACCGCCACCGCCTTCGCCGGCGTCGACCGGACCGTCCTCGCCGAGGTCCAGGCCGAGGTCGGCCGCCGTGCCGGCCCGGTGCTCGGCGGACCGGCGTTCGGCATCGTCGTCGACGGTGACCTGGTGCCGCGCGATCCGCTGGCCGCCCTGCTCGACGGCGCCGCGCGGGACGTCGGTCTGCTGCTGGGCTGGACCAGCGAGGAGTACCGGCTGTGGCTCGCGCCGACCGGACTGCTCGAACGCATCGACCGGCTCGGTCCGGTGGCCGTGGCCGGCGCGATGGCCCGCTGCCACTGCGGCCCCGAGGTCCCGCGCGGCTACCGCGCCGCCCGTCCGGACGCGGGCACCGCCGAGCTGGTCGGCCAGCTGGTCACCGACCATCTGCTGCGGCGCCCCCTGCAGCGGCTCGCCGACGCCCGCGTCGGCCACGCCCCTTCCCACGTCTACGAGTTCGCCTGGCCCTCCAGCGTGCCGGGACTCGGCGCGTGCCACGCGCTGGAACTGGGCTTCGTCTTCGACACCGCCCATGTGCCGGAGTCGGCGAAGCTCGCGGGCCCCGGAGCCCCGCAGGAACTGGCCGACGTGATGCACGCGGCGTGGGTGCGCTTCGCGGTGGACGGCGACCCGGGGTGGCCCGCCTGGGACGCGTCGCACCCGGTGCGGATGTTCGGCGCGGAACCCGAGCTGCTGTACGGGCCGCGGGACCACGAAATGGAGCTGTGGCAGGCGCGGTCCGCCCGCGCGGCAGCCGCACCCGTGGCGGCTCCCCGGCCCGGTTCGCCCACGCGGGGTACGGCGCCGCTGTCAGCCGTACGGCGCCTGCGTCGCTCCGCGGGTGTCCGTCGGCCCTGACCACGGCGACCCCGCCGAGCGGCTCCGCCCGGCGGGCGGCCCTCTGCCGGGCGCCGACGGGACGGCGCGAGGCCGCCGAGCGGGACGCCGGACTGCGGCGGCGCGACGAGGGAACGACCGGCCCGGCCGACGGCGGTGGGCGGCCGGAGGCCGCGTACGCCGACGCGGTGCGCGCGTACGCCGACGCGGTGCGCGCGTACGCCGACGCGGTGCGCGCGTACGCCGACGCGGTGCCCGCGTACGCGGGCGACGGCGGTGTCGTCTGCCGGACGTTCCGGTGGCCAGTGGGCGGCGTTCAGCCGGAGTACACGCCGTTTCAAGATCGTCTCACCAGAGTTCCGCCTCGTGCCTACCTCATACTCACGTGCCGGCGCCGCCCCCGTGCGCGCCGTGGCTCTGGCCCTGTCCGGACTGCTCGCCACCGGGCTGCTGGCCGCTCAGCCCGCGGCTGCCGCGGACCCCGTCGGCTACCAGAACGTCCGGATCAACGAAGTCACCTCGTCGAACAACGACACGGTGGAGCTGTACAACGCCGGCGCGACCGCAGTGAGCGTCAGCGGCTGGAAGATGGCCGACGACGGCTTCTCGCCGCAGTCGTTCACCCCGTCCTCCGGCACGATTCCGGCCGGTGGCTTCGTCACCTTCAACTCGCCCAAGGGACTGGGTGACGCGGACAAACTGGTGCTCTACACGTCCGGCGGCACGGTGGTCGACCGTGTCGAGTGGGCGACCGGCCGGGCGAAGCCGGCGATGGCGCGCTGCGGCGGCGGCACCGGGGCGTGGGTGACCGCGGCCCCGGCGTCCACGTTCGGCGCCGCGAACGCCTCGGGCTGCCCGTCGTCGGTCCCGGCGGCGAGCCGCGTGCGGATCAACGAGGTCACCTCGAACAGCTCCGACACGGTGGAGCTGTACAACGGCGGGACGAGCGCGGTCAGCGTCGGATCGTGGAAGTACGTCGACAACGACACCTCGCACTCCGCCGCGTCGGTCTCGTCCTCCTCGCCGAGCGCGAGCAGCATCCCCGCGGGCGGCTACATCACGTTCAACTCGGCCATCGGCCTCGGCGACAACGACTCGGTCTTCCTCACGGACGGCAGCGGCAACACCATCGACTCGGTGACCTGGACGACCGGCGGCGCCCAGCCGTCGGACGAGCGCTGCGCCAACGGCACCGGCTGGTTCAGGACCGCCACGACCGCGACGCTCGGCAGCGTGAACTCCTGCTCGGGCGGCACCGGCGGCGGCGACCCGCAGAACGGGCAACTGCTGGGGGGCGGCGGCTCGCTCACCAGCGGCTGCGCGCCCGAGGCGCCCTCCGGCACGGGCTCCGCGCCGACGGGCACCCTGGCATGGCCGGGCGGCCCGAACGTCACCATCGCGGACAACGTCTGCGCGTTCACCACGTCCACCGGCCCGGAGGGCCGGGACCTGAGCGGCCTGGCGTTCGACCCGGCGAACCCGTCGGTGCTGTGGGCCGCCAAGAACAAGAACTGGCTGTACAAGCTGGTCAAGAGCAACGGCAAGTGGATCCCGGACGCGGCCTGGAGCGCGACCGGCAAGCAGATCCGCTTCGCGAGCGGCTCCGGCGAGCCGGACTCCGAGGGCCTGACGGTCGGCGGAAACGGCCACGTCTACGTGACCTCCGAGCGCGACAACACCGACAACACCCGGCCCAGGGACACGATCCTGGAGTTCGACCCGGCCGCGACCGGATCGACGCTGACGCCGGTCCGCCAGTGGGACATGACCGCGCAGTTCCCGCAGCTCGACACCGGTGACAAGGACGACGCCAACCTCGGCTTCGAGGGCGTCGGGTATGTGCCGGACAGCTGGCTGACCGCGAACGGCTGGGTCGACCCGCGCACCGGCGCCGCCTACGACCCGGCGAACTACCCGCTGCACGGCTCGGGCCTGTTCTTCGCCGGTCTGGAGTGGGACGGCTCGCTGCACGTCTACGGTCTGAACTCCGACGGCACGTTCACCACGTTCGGCACGATCGCGACCGGCAAGGCCTCCGTGATGGACGTGACGTTCGACGCCGGCACCCAGCGCCTCGTCGCGACCTGCGACAACACCTGCGGTGAGACCCACACCCTCCTGAAGGTCAACGCCTCCGGCGCGATCGTGCCGGACGTGACCTACACGAACCCGGCCGTCATGCCCGCCGGCAACCTGGAGGGCTTCGCGATCGCACCGACCACGGCCTGCGTCAACGGCTCCCGCGAAGCGGTCTGGAGCGACGACGGCACCTACGGTTTCGGCTCCGGAAGCTCCTCCTACGGACACGTCCTCTACAGCGGCACCTTCCCCTGCTGATCCTGCCATCTCGCCGATGCGGGGGCCCGACCGTTCAGATGATCCCCAGCCGCCGGGCCTCCCGGACCCACGACGGGAACTCGGACAGCAGCCTGTCGTAGAGCTCCGTGTCCGGCAGGTCGCCGATGTCGTCGACGGCGAAGAACCCGACGTTGTCGACGCGTCGGCCCGGCAGGGTGTCGAACCGTTCCAGGACGCCGTAGTCGGACCGCCCCAGTCCGACGAACTGCCAGAAGACCGGTTCGTCCGCCGCCTGCCGCAGCTCGGCCTCGATCTCCCTGTTGCGGTGGACGCCGCCGTCGGAGAAGAAGAGCACCAGGGTGGGGGCCGCCGCCGGGTGCTCACGGACGTACGCCCGCACCTCGGCGATCACCTTCTGCTCCTCGTTCTGGACCCCGACCGCCCGCATGTCCACCTGGCCCGGCAACAGACCCCTGCGCGGCTTCCTGCGCCGGAACAACGTCAGTTCACCGACCCGCACATGAAGCTGAAGCCACTGAGGCAGGTCACCCACGGCGAGGTCCGGCAGCCGGGCCGGGTTCGACGCGAACGTCCACGCCTGCATCTCACCGTCGTCGTCGAGCTGCGCGGCCACTGCGGCCATCCGCTCCACGACGTCGGCCACGACACCCTTCGAGTACAGGAACGACATGGACCCGGAGGCGTCCAGGACCAGGATGACGCGCGCACTCACCCCCTCCGCCCCGTGCTTGCGCAGACTGACGGCCACCTGCTCCTTGCGCAGGGAGAGCCGCTTGCGCATGTCCACCGGCAAGTGCTCCTCGCCCTTGACGAGACGCGGGGAGGGGGAGGCCGGGGAGGAGGAGGCCGGTGAGGGGGAGGCCGGGGTGGCGGGGCCGGGCCGGGGCGGGGCGCTCGCGTACGGGGAGGCGGGGGGCGCGGGCGGGAACGTGGGTGCGGTCGCGGCGGCGGGGGAAGCCGTCGACGCGGTGGTGCCCGGTTCCTCGTCCACGCTGATCCCGAAGTCGGTGGCCAGGCCCGCGAGTCCGGACGCGTACCCCTGTCCCACCGCGCGGAACTTCCACTGGCCGGCCCGCCGGTACAGCTCTCCGCCGATGAAGGCAGTCTCCGTCGTCGCCTCCATCTCGAACAGCGCCAGCTGTTCGCCCGTGCCGGCGTCGAGCAGCCGCAGCCGCAGACCGGACAACTGGCCGAAGGTGCCCCCGTCCGCGGAGGCGCCGAGCACGACCCGCTCGATCTCCGGCTCCAGGGCCCCCAGATCCACGCCGACGGTGTCCGTCGTCCCGCCACCGTCCTGCAGCTTCCCCAGATGACGCACGGCACCCGAGGCGTGCTGGGGCTGGTTGTAGAAGACGAAGTCCCCGTCGTCCCTCACCCGCCCGTCGGCACGGAGCAGCAGCGCCGAGACGTCGGCGTCCGGCGCGCCGGGGCCCCCGGACCAGCCGATCTCGACCCGCACCGCGTCGGCGGCGACGGGAAGGTTGCCGCCCTTGCTCATCGATGTCGCTGTCATACGCCCAGTCTGCCCAGAGAATCCCGGCACCGGGCTCCACCAAGGACTGCCGTCGGCGCAGTCCGGAGAAGAGGTCGCTCTCGGCATGGCGGCGCCGGTGGCGTTCTTGGGTCGTACGAAGGTCTGCGTGCCCATCAGCCCGCCGCACGGCTCCTGCCGGCGAGCGTCTCATTCGATGGCTGACACCTTGTAGGCGACGCCACCTTCGACGAGGTATCCCGCCCCTACGCAGACGATGTCGTTGAGCCACTTGTAGTGAGGTGCTCCCGTTTCGAACAGCGGATTGGTGCGGAAGTAGTAGTTCGCCGGGTCGACCTGGTGTCGTCTGGCGGGGTTGGCGATGTCGGCTCGCAAGTGGGCCGGGGTGACCAACCGGCCGCCGTAGGTCATGTGCAGCAGATGTCCGTCGTGGGTGCGTAAGGTCAGCCGGACGTCCAGGGTCATCACGCCGTCGGGGCGGAACAGTGCCCAGTCTCCGCCTCCCGGCAGCACGTCACCCCGCAGCCTTGGTCCCTCGAAGGTCCCCCCTGCGTCACCGAAGAAGACCCGGCGGCCGAGGGGACCTTCTCCGTACTCCAGTCGAGGGTGGAGGTCGACGACCATGTCGAAGAGGTGGGTCGTCCTGATCTCACCGACGTCTTTCACGCGCGCTTCTGCTGCCATGCGTCATCTCCCTTTCCACTGTGACGAGTTGTGTGGAACAGCGTGCGCCTGACGGCGTCTGCGGACACGCCCGACTGGGCGCACAGTTCGCAGAGGTCGAAGAAGAACCGCTCACTCGCGATCAGGTCGTCCTTGAACGTGAACTGGATGAACACCGGAAGTTCGGCACGTCGGCCGGTGGGAATCACCCCGAACCGGTCACCCGTCATCGTCATCCCCGCCGTGCCCCAGCACGTCAGCGTCTCGTGATCGGCGGCGTGCCCGTCCAGGGACACCGCGTAGTCGGGGAACGTGGCGAAGAAGCGCAGGAGTGCCTCTTCGTTGGCAGTCCGGCCGCACGCCTTGGTCCCCAGTGCGGGAGCCCACAGCGTCATGTCGGAGTGGAAGAGCTCCAGGGCGGCCGGCACGTCCTGGTCGTTCTTCGCGGCGGCGAGTTCTCGGGCCAGTTGGTACATGCGTTCCCCATCCATTGCGTACGCCCTTCTTGATTCGCTCAGAGTAAACATACGACCGTACGTACGTTGAATCAAGCGGTCTGGCAAAATGGCGTGATGAGCGAAGGCGAGCAGCGGCTCTTTACCTCCGGCGGCAGTGCCCGCGCGATCGAGCCGACGACGTCCGACCGGCGTCTGCTGAAGGGCGCCCGGTCGAGGCAGACGGTGCTGCGTCATGCCGTGGACCTCGCGTCACTGGAAGGACTGGCCGGCCTCAGCCTCGGCCGACTGGCCAGTGACCTCGGAATCAGCAAGAGCGGCGTGCAGACCCTCTTCGGCACGAAGGAGAACCTGCAGAACGGCGCGGTCGAATACGCACGTGACGTGTTCAACGAGGTGGTCGTGCGTCCCGCGATGAGCGCACCTCCCGGGGCGGTGCGACTTCGTGCACTGGTCGAGTCGTGGATCGAGTACGCCACGGCGCCCCTGTTCCCCGGAGGCTGCTTCTGGGCCGCCAACCTGGCCGACTTCGACAGCCGGCCGGGGCCGGTGCGCGACGCCTTGTTCCGCTGCCAGAGTGACTGGCGCATCCTCCTCGCCAACGAACTGCGCCACGCCTCCGACTCCGGGGAGGTCGCCGAACTCGACGCGGAACTCGCGGCCTTCCAGGTGGACGCGGTGCTCCTGGCGGCCAACACGGCGCTGCGTGTCGGTGCGGACAGCGCCGAGGAAGTGGTGAGCAGGGTCCGCCGGATCAGGGAACAGCTCCTGACCTCTCCGCGATGAGTCGACCGCGGGCATCGGGACGGCTTCCGGGCCCTCGCCGCCAGCCGCCTGCCGGGTCAGAGGGTGCGGCTTCCGCGGGAGTCCCTCTCGCGCATCCGAACAGGCCGGACCCTACGGCGGCGACGACGGCATCCCCGCTGGTGCGGCGCCAAGTGTCCCCTGCACGAGAGGGATTGCGGGCTATTTGATGCGGTCCAGGAAGTCGTGCATGCGGTGAGCCACCTGCGTCGCAGAAGGCTCGCCGTGCGACGGCAGACTGCTGTCGCAGAACAGATGCCGGTCGCCGGGATGGAGGAACAGCTCGGCATCCGCCGCCGACTCGACGAGAGCGCGGGCCGCGTCCACGTCGCCCTCGCCGGCGAAGAACGGATCCGCGTCCATGCCGTGGATCTGGTTCCGCTCGCTTCAGGCCGCAGACCGGCAACTGCCAACCGCCCAGGGGAGAGCGGATAGGGTCTCGCCGGTGGACATGACGCATCTGACGCCTCTGGAGCGCCGCATCTGGCGGGCGTATCCGCATGGTGCCGCGGTCGACCTGCGCTCAGGCGCGGACGAGGATTCCGCGACCGCCGACGGCGCGGAACGGGCGGTTCGCGCCGAGGTTCTGCGGACCCTGGCCCTGCAGGGTCCAGCCGAGTCGGCAGAGGCGCCGGCCCTGCGCCTCGCGGGAGCGGACGTTGTCGGTGTTCTCGACCTTCGGCACCTGGAGATACTCCATCCTGTCGAGCTGACCTCTTGTCACTTTCAGGACCCTCTCAAGTTCGACGGGGCGCAGACCCGCGAAGTCGACCTGAGCGGCTCCCGGCTCCCCGAGCTGACCGGCGCCTCCGTGCGCGTCGCCGGGGCTCTGCGACTCACCAACTGCCGTATACCGGGTGGAGTACTGCTGAACAGCGCCGAGATCTCCAGTGGCATCTTCCTCGCCGGCGCGCACCTCGGACCGGACGGGGCGTGGGCCCTACAGCTCGACCATGCCGCTGTGGGCGCCGACGTCCGGGCGCCCCGCATGGTGGCACTGGGCGGGATCCGACTCGACACAGCGCGTGTCGAAGGAGCCGTCGATCTGGAAGACGCGCGAATCGAGAACATGGACGGCGACGCACTCGACGCCGCACGCCTCACTGTCGGCACCGTCCTGAATGCGGGCGGCCTTGTCGCCCGGGGACGAATCCGGCTCACCGGTGCCAGAGTCGCAGGCTGGATCTCGTTCATCGAAGCACAGCTGGGAAACCCGGGCGGCGTCGCACTGGGCATCAGCAGTTGTGAAGCGACGCAGTTGACGCTCCGGGGCGCCCAACCAGTGGTCGGCGACGTCAACTTGCACTACTCCAGCTTCAAGGTCATCGAGGCGGAGCCTCAGGTCTGGCCGGCCACCGTGCGCCTGGAGGGACTGACGTACGAGGCACTCGCCCCGCGTCTTCGCGCAGGCGACCGCATCGCGTTACTGCGCCGTGATGCGGACGGCTTCGTCCCGCACAGTTACGAACAGCTCGCGGCTTCCTATCGCCGAGTCGGCGACGACGCGGACACCCGCGCCGTACAGCTCGCTCAGCAGCGAAGGCGCCGGGCCACGCTGACCTGGTACGCCAAACTGTGGGGTTACGTCCAAGACGCCGCCGTGGGTTACGGCTTCCGTCCCACACGTGCCGGCGCATGGCTCCTCACACTGCTCCTGCTGGGCTCGATCGCGTACGGCCGACACCACCCGCCCGCCCTGGAACACGGCAAGGGCCCCGCCTTCAACGCCCCCGTCTACACCCTCGACCTCCTGCTGCCGTTCGTCGACTTCGGCCAGCAGAGCGCCTTCACCCCTACCGGCCTCTACCAGTGGCTCTCGTACATGTTGATCGCCGTCGGCTGGGTTCTCGCCACGACGGTCGCTGCCGGAATCACCCGCACGCTGAGTCGCCAGTAAGAGCTGATGGCGAAGCCGGCACGTCTCCGGATACGTCGATGATCACGCGGTGGCTCAAGTTTCTGCGCCGGGAAGGGGCAGTTGACTCTTGCAGAAACCGCTCCCACTCCTCGTCGGACCTCGACGAGCCGTCCGGCTCCGTACCCGCGCCCAGCCCCGACCCCCTGGCCATCCGCAGACCGCGCCCGCTCCCCTGGGACGCGTCCCGCGTGATGACACAGAGCGGTGACAGCGAGGCCGACCGGGCGGGGGCGGTGTGGACGCTCACCATCTCTCAACGGGCCGACTGGGCCCGCCATCCGTGATCACCCGGTCCGCAGGGCCGCCGCGATTCCGGCGACGGCCTCCGGCCCCACCCGGCAGCATCCTCCGATCAGCCGGGCACCCGAGGCCCGCCAGCCGGTGACCTCCTCGGGAGTGAACGTGGCCCGGCCGTCCCAGGCGCGCTTGCCGGCGTCCCAGGTCTCGCCACTGTTCGGGTAGACCACCACCGGCTTGCCGGTGACCCGCGCGGCCGTCCCGACGGCGCGGTCCACGTCCGCCGGGGCGCAGCAGTTCACGCCCACCGCGACGATCTCGTCGGCGTCGGCCGCGAGCGCGAAGGCCTCCTCCAGGGGCTGCCCGGCGCGGGTGCGGTCACCGTCCACGGAGTACGACAGCCAGGCCGGTACGCCGAGGCCGCGGACCGCCCGCAGGAGGGCCGCCGCCTCGTCGGTGTCCGGCACGGTCTCCAGGGCCAGCACGTCGGGAGCGGCGGCGGCCAGCACCTCGAGGCGCGGGCGGTGGAAGCGCTCCAGCTCGCCCACGCTCAGGCCGTAACGGCCCCGGTACTCGGAGCCGTCCGCCAGCATCGCCCCGTACGGGCCTGCCGACGCGGCCACCCACAGCGGCCGGCCGATCCCGCCCGCGTGTGCCAGCCGGGCCGCCTCGCGCGCCGACTCGACGCTGGAGCGCAGGAGTTCGGCGGCGCGTGCGGGGCCGACCCCGCGCTTGGCGAAGCCTTCGAAGGTGGCCTGGTAGCTGGCGGTGATCGCCACGTCGGCGCCCGCCTCGAAGTAGGCCAGGTGCGCCTCGACGAGCGCCTCGGGCCGGTCGGCGAGCAGCCGCGCCGACCACAGCTCGTCGCTCAGGTCGTGGCCGGCCGACGCGAGCTGGTTGGAGAGCCCGCCGTCCAGGACGACCGTGCCGGTGGCGAGTGCGTCGGTGAGGGTGCGGGAGGTGTCGCTGGTCATGCCCCGACGCTAGCCGATGCGCGGGGCGCCGCCCCGGGGTGTCCACGGTCCGGTGCTCGGCGATGAGCGCGAGCTGCTCGCCTCCCACGGCGGACGGGTGCCGGACGATGCCGGGGTGTCGGGGTGGCTCCGTCACGGGTCTCCCTGCCTGCTGCGGGCGTTGACCTCGGCCACCAGAGCGCTCAGCAGCTCGGCCTGGCTCAGTGTTCGGACGTGACGCGGGTCCGCGTCCCATTCGAGGCCACCGCCGAGCGGGCGGAGCTGGAGGCAGGGGCCCTCGTGGCCCATGACCCGCCCGACCCGGTCGCGCACGGTGTCGCGCACGGCCTCTCCGACACCAGGGACGTCGTTCCCGCCCTCGGTCACCTGTCGATTCCCTTCAGGATCACGTCCGCGAGCATGAGGGCCACCGGCGCGGAGCACACCCCGAGGTGGACGAGCGCGTACCGGATCTCGCCCTCGCGGTCGTCCGTCCACGGGGTACGGACGTCCAGCGCGGGGAGCTGGATGCCGGCCTGGCCGAGGGCGTACGCGAGGGTGTCGCGGGCGGCGAGTGCCTCGTGGGCCCTGGTCGCGGGGGGCGTCGTGCTGTGCGGGCGGTGCGTTGCGGCGGTCATACGAGTCCTCATCGGTGAGTACGGCGGATTCCATGACCCGGCTGCGCTGGGTGAATTACGCTGCGTAGTCCGGGGGTTACGAGAATGCGCCCGGATCCGGACGGCCGCGCCGTGGACGGGTTCGTGCTTCCCCGTGCTCGAAGGGCCGTTCCACACCTTCCACACCGTCCACGCGAGCCTCTCCGAGGGGAGTCAGCCGTATGCCGCAGCGTCGCGTCATCACCGGCCGCAGTCAGGAACCACGTCAGCGGTTCGCCGAGGAGCTGCGGATCCTGCGGGCGGGCAGCGGGACGAGCCTGCGGCAGCTCGGTGAGCGGCTGGGCTGGGACTGGTCCCTGTTCGGCAAGATGGAGAAGGGCGAGACACTGGGCAGCCCGGAGGTCGTCCAGGCCCTCGACACGCACTACGGCACGCCCGGACTGCTGCTCGCGCTCTGGGAGTTGGCCGCGGGGGACCATACGCAGTTCCGTGAGCGGTACCGGCGGTACATGGCGCTGGAGGCCCAGGCGGTGAGCCTGTGGCACTTCGCGGTGAGCGTCCTGCCGGGGCTGTTGCAGACGCCGGGGTACGCACGGGAGGTGCTGGCGGCCGGTGGACTGAAGGGGAAGGAACTGGAGCAGCAGGTCGAGGCGCGAATGGGCCGACGGGAGTTGCTGGAGGGGGAGGATGCGCCGAGGTTCCGGACGATCCTGTCGGAGGCGGTGCTGCGGACGCCGTTGCGGGATGTGCGGGAGTGGCGGGAGCAGTTGGAGTACCTGGGAGATGTTGCGGAGCGCCCCGACCTCACGGTGCAAGTGCTGCTGCAGAGCGCCGGGTTGCACGGTCTCCTGGGGGTGGACGTCTGGTGTCTGCTCCTTCCGGACGGCAGGACTGTGGCGTATACCGAGAACGGGTACCGGGGTGAACTCATCGAGGAAGCCGGTCCGGTTGTACGTTTGCAGAACACGTACGATGCGGTGCGCGACCTGGCGCTCACCCCGGTGGAGTCGCGCAAGTTCATCCTGCGGATGTTGGAGGAAGCGACGTGCGATCCATCGACCTGAGCGCCGCATCTTGGCGCAAGAGCAGCCACAGCAACCAGGACGGTGGCGCTTGCGTCGAAATCTCTGACGACTTCGCTGCCGTCGTGCCGGTGCGAGACAGCAAGATTCCGCACGGGCCGGTGCTCGTGTTCCCGGCGGCCGGCTGGTCCACCTTCGTGGCAGCCGTGCAGCGCGGTCGGCTGATCGACTGACGCTGGACGTCGAAGGGCCCTCGCGAGGATCGGTACCGCGAGGGCCGTCTTCATGTCCGGTTCGGGCAACCGGCCGGAAGGCCGAGACATCTTCGTCCCGTCGGACCCGTTGACCTCCTCGTGACACGCCCTTACCTTTTCGGCGTTCGTGATGACAGATGCCGTTCGGTATGTCGAACGGCATGGTCCGAGCGACCCCCTGTGTCCCCCACCACGGAGAGGCGGTCCGCATGAACCGCGCCGACGACCTGCCCGACATCCCGAGCCGCAGACTGGTGTTGAAGGGCGCCCTGGCCGCGGGCGCCCTCACCGCCACGCCCGGCGTCGCCGCGGCGGCTGCACCGACCGCCGCACCGACCGCCGCACCGGCGGCCGCCCCGTTCGTCAATCCGCTCGTCCGCAACCGCGCCGATCCCCACGTCCACCGCCACACCGACGGCCGTTACTACTTCACGGCCACCGCCCCCGAGTACGACCGGATCATCCTGCGCCGTTCCCGCACTCTGAACGGACTCGCCACGGCCGACGAGTCGGTGATCTGGCGCAAGCACGCGAGCGGCGACATGGGCGCGCACATCTGGGCCCCGGAGATCCACCACATCGACGGCAAGTGGTACATCTACTTCGCCGCGGCTCCCGCGAACGACGTGTGGGCGATCCGCATCTGGGTGCTGGAGAACGCCAACTCCGATCCCTTCAAGGGGACCTGGACGGAGAAGGGCCAACTCAGGACGGCGTGGGAGACCTTCTCGCTCGACGCCACCACGTTCACCCACCAGGGCACCCGCTACCTCGTCTGGGCGCAGCACGAACCCGGCATGGACAACAACACGGGCGTCTTCCTCTCCGCGATGGCCAACCCCTGGACCCTCAAGGGCCCCCAAGTCCGCCTCACCACACCGGAGTACGACTGGGAGACCGTCGGCTACAAGGTGAACGAGGGCCCCTCGGTCATCCAGCGCAACGGACGCGTCTTCCTGTCGTACTCGGCCAGCGCGACCGACCACCACTACTGCCTCGGCCTGCTCACCGCCGACGCCGGCAGCGACCTCCTGGACGCCGGGTCCTGGTCCAAGTCGCCCACCCCGGTCTTCACCAGCAACGACACCACCCGGCAGTACGGGCCGGGCCACAACTGCTTCACCGTCGCCGAGGACGGCCGCACCGACGTCCTCGTGTACCACGCCCGCCCGTACAAGGAGATCACCGGCGACCCGCTGAACGACCCCAACCGGCACACCCGGATCCAGCGGCTCCGCTGGCACGCGGACGGCACCCCGGACTTCGGCGTGCCCGTCGCCGACACCCCCGCTCCGGCCGTCCGGGCCGCGACCCGCTACACGATGACCGCCTTCACCAACAGCAGCGAGTCGAACCTGTACATCTACGACTCGGCGGACGCCCTGTCGTACCGGCTGCTGAAGGGCCCGGCCTACACCCCGCCCACCGGACTGATCCGCGACCCGTCGGTCATCAAGCACTCCGACGGCTACTACTGGATCGTCTACACCACCAACTGGACCGGCAACACCATCGGGTTCGCCCGCAGCAAGGACCGCACGAGCTGGCAGTTCGTCGCCAACCACACCCTGCCCACCGCCGGCCTGGCCCGCACCTGGGCGCCCGAGTGGTTCGTCGACCCCGCGAACGGCAGCGTCAACATCGTCGTCGCGCTCGACACCACCAACACGTCCGTGTTCCGACCGCATCTGCTCACCGCGTCCGACACGTCCCTGCGCAACTGGTCCGTGCCCAGGCCGCTGTCGGGGCTCGACGCCGCCAACTACATCGACACGTTCATCGTGCGCTACGCCGGCAAGTACCACGCCATCACCAAGCAGGAGACCACGAAGTACCTGGAGCACGCGGTCGCCGACCGGCTCGCCGGCCCCTACACCTTCGTCGGCAGGGGCGACTGGGCAGGCTGGGGCAGCTGGCGCGAGGGCCCCGCCCTGGTGCACCTGGACAACGGCGCCTGGCGGATCTACTTCGACGGCTACGCGGAGCAGAAGTACTACTACAGCGACAGCCTCGACGGCTTGCGCACCTGGACCCCGATCCGCACCCTGCCCGGACTCTCGGGCTTCGCCCGGCACTTCACGGTGCTGAAGGAGAGTGTGTGACGTGACCGGAACGACCGGCACGCCGAGCGTCACCCGCCGCGCGTACGCCGTCCTCGTCGCCCTGTGCCTCGCGCTCGCCGCGGCACTCACGACCGCGGGACCGGCCGCGGCGGCACCGCAGACCGTCGTCAACGGCACGCGGTTCACCGACACCTCGGGCAACGCCGTCCACGCGCACGGCGGCGGCGTCATCAAGGTCGGCGCCTACTACTACTGGTTCGGCGAGCACCGCAACGCCGACAACACCTTCCAGTACGTGGACGCCTACCGCTCCACCGACCTCAAGAACTGGGAGTTCCGCAACCACGTCCTGACCCGGTCCAGCGCGGGCGAGCTGGCGAACGCCAACATCGAGCGGCCCAAGGTGATGTACAACGCGGCCACCGGCACGTTCGTGATGTGGATGCACAAGGAGAACGGCACCGACTACAGCGAGGCGCGCGCGGCCGTCGCCGTCTCCGGCACCGTCGACGGCGACTACACCTATCGCGGCAGCTTCCGGCCCCTCGGCCAGCACATGTCCCGTGACCTCACGGTCTTCGTCGACACGGACGGTACGGGCTACCTGGTCTCGGCCGCCCGCGAGAACTACGACCTGCACCTGTACCGGCTCACCGCCGACTACACGGGCATCGCCGCGCTGACCGCCAACCCGTGGCCCGGCGGCCACCGCGAGGCCCCCGCCCTCTTCAAGCGCGGCGGCGTCTACTTCATGCTGACCTCGGGCGCCACGGGCTGGAACCCCAACCAGCAGCAGTACGCGACGGCGACCTCCCTCACGGGTCCCTGGAGCGCGATGAAGAACGTCGGCGACTCCACCGCGTACGGCTCGCAGACCGCGTACGTCCTCCCCGTGCAGGGCACTTCGGGCACCGCCTACCTCTATCTGGGGGACCGCTGGGGCAACGCTTTCGGCGGGACGGTCAACGACTCGCGGTACGTGTGGCTGCCGCTCTCCTTCCCGACGTCGACGAGCCTGAGCATGAGCTGGTACCCCGAGATCACCGTCGACACGGCCACGGGGACGGTCGGCGGCACGAGCGCCACCTACGAGACGCTCACCGCCCGGCACAGCGGCAAGTGCGCCGACCTGCCGAGCCGTTCGCTCCTCGAAGGCGTCGCGTTCACGCAGTACACGTGCAACGGCGGCACCAACCAGAGGTTCTGGTTCAGGAGTTCCGGCGGCGGCCACTACACGCTGATGACCCGGCACAGCTCCCTGTGCCTGACCGAGGGCGCCACGAGCGTCACCCAGGAGGACTGCACCGGCGCGACGGCGCAGCAGTGGTCGGTCACCGCCTCCGGCGGCTACGTGCTGCTCAAGTCGCGGGCGAGCGGGGAGTGCCTCGACGTGTCCGGCGCGTCCACTTCCGACGGGGCCGCCCTCCTCACGTACACCTGCACCGGAGGAACCAACCAGCAGTGGACACGCGGGACATGAGATCCGGTCTTCCCCGGGCGGGGGCTCCGTCCGCGCCCGGGGAAGCGCTTTCACGTCAATGAAGCAAAGGTTCCAGCGAATTCCATGACGCCTGTAGAGAGCGCTTGCCGAGAACGGTAGCGTCCAGCCGCCGGGTGAGTCGTCCTGCCGGAGGAGCCGCGATGAGACGTGTCAAGACCGCTGTGCTCGGGGCGGTCGTCGCCGCGACCGCCCTCTCGGTCACCCCCGCGCAGGCGGGAATCGGCCGGGGGAGTGCCGTCCTCGGCCGGGAGAACTGCACGGCGACCGCCTGCCACTTCGACGTGGCGCCGGGCACGTACGAGGTGAAGGTGCTGCTCGGCGGGGATGCCCCCGCGAGCACGAGCGTCCGCGGCGAGACCCGGCGCTCGCTCCTTCCCGAGACGGCCACCGCGGCCGGTGAGCGCGTGGCCCGCAGCTTCACCGTGAACGTCCGCACCCCCGAGGGCGAGCCGACCGGTCCCGAGGGCAGCGCCGGCCTGGACCTCGCGCTCGGCGGGGCGGCGCCCGCACTGGCGGACATCCGGGTGACCCCGGCCCGCCGCGTCCGCCAGATCTTCCTGGTCGGCGACTCGACGGTCTGCGACCAGCCGGGGGACCCTTACTCGGGCTGGGGGCAGCAGCTGCCCCAGTACCTGCGCAAGGGGCTCTCCGTCGCCAACTACGCCGACTCCGGCGAGAGTACGGTCACCTACCTCGAGAATCCGGCGCTCTTCGCGACCGTCCGGCCGCTGGTCCGCGACGGCGACCTGGTCCTCGTCCAGCTCGCACACAACGACAAGACGACCGACGAGGCGACCTACCGGGCCAATCTGGAAACCCTCGTGGCGGGCGTCCGCGCCCGCGGCGGCAGGCCCGTCCTGGTGACACCCGTCGTCCGCCGCTGGTTCAACGCGGACGGCACGCTGAACAACAACACCGCCCTCCTCGTGAACGGCCTGGGTGTGGACCATCCGGCCGTCGTCCGCTCGGTCGCGGCCGCCGAGGACGTGCCGCTGATCGACCTGACAACCAGGACGAAGTCCGTCGTCGAGTCCCTGGGTGTCGAGGGTTCCAAGGCGCTCTACCTCTACAACGAGAAGCGCGACAACACGCACACCTCCGTCCACGGTGCCACGGTGTACGCGGGCCTGATCCGCGACGAACTCGTGGCGCGGCGGCTGGTCCCGAGGGGGCTGGTGAGGTGACTCCCGGGGCGTCCCGACCGGAACCGGGACGCCCCGGGATCCGGCGGGAGGACCGGCACGGTTCGGCCGGTGCCGAAGCGCCGGAGCGCCGGAGCTCCCCCATGAACGAGCAGCCGCAGGGCACTTCGGCGGACGCGCGCCGGTGGCCGCGATCCGGGGACGTGAGCGCGCGGATTTCACGCCGCTTGCCGCCGGAGGCCCCGCTGCCCGGCGGGTGCCGGGGCGGCAGGAGACGTGTGAGCCGGGGCTGTCAACCAACTGCCCCGCGCGCGCTGTTGCGAGGACGTCGCACCTGGTCAGGCCAGGTATGACGACTGTAGCTGCAATCGAATCCGTGTGCCACGGTGAGGCTCATGGAGGGGAATCAGCACACCCACACACACGACCACCACCACGACCATGCGGAGGAGGGGCACGGGCAAGAGATCTCGCGGCTGGCCCGGGTGCGCCACCGCGTCGCCCACCTGGCCCGGCCGCACAGTCACGAGGCCGCCGACAAGGTCGACGCGGCGATGGAGACCTCACGGGAGGGGATGCGCACGCTGTGGATCTCCCTGGCCGTCCTGGGGGTCACCACCGTCGTTCAAGCGGTGATCGTCGCCCTGTCGGGGTCGGTAGCGCTGCTCGGCGACACCATCCACAACGCGGCCGACGCCCTGACAGCCGTTCCGCTGGGCATCGCGTTCGTCCTCGGGAGGCGGGCGGCCAACCGCCGCTACACCTACGGCTATGGCCGGGCCGAGGACCTGGCCGGCATCCTGATCGTGGCGACCATCGCCGCCTCCGCGGCCCTGGCCGCCTGGGTGGCCCTCGACCGGCTGTTCAACCCCCGCGACATCACCCATCTGTGGGCCGTCTCCGCTGCCGCGCTGGCGGGGTTCGTGGGCAACGAGTGGGTGGCCCGCCACCGCATCCGCACCGGGAGGAAGATCGGATCTGCCGCGCTGGTCGCGGACGGGCTGCACGCCCGTACCGACGGCTTCACCTCCCTGGCCGTCCTGCTGGGCGCCGGCGGTGCGGCCCTGGGCTGGCAGGCGGCCGACCCGGTCGTCGGTCTGCTGATCACCGCCGCGATCCTGTTGGTCCTCAAGGACGCCGCCCGCGAGGTCTACCGGCGCCTGATGGACTCCGTCGATCCCGCCCTGGTCACCGCCGCAGAGCAGGCGCTGCACGCGGTGAAGGGCGTACGCGGCATCGGGCAGGTGCGGATGCGGTGGATCGGCCACGCGCTGCGTGCCGAGGCCGACATCATCGTCGACGCCTGAGAGGATCACTGGATGACAAGCCCCGCTGCTGCCATCACCGCCTACTGGGACGCCGCCGCCCCGGGCTTCGACGACGAGCCGGACCACGGCCTCAAGGCCACTCACACCCGCGCCGCATGGGCGGACCTGCTGACCGCGTGGCTGCCCACCGACCCGGCCGACGTCCTGGACGTCGGCTGCGGCACCGGATCACTCTCCGAGCTGATCGCCCAGGCCGGGCACCGGGTCACCGGGGTGGACCTGGCGCCGCGGATGGTCGAGGCCGCCCGCGCCAAACTGACCGCCGCCCAACTCCCGGGGCGGTTCCTGGTCGGGGACGCCGCCGCACCACCCACGGGCCAGGAGAAGTTCGACGTCCTGCTCTCCCGCCACCTGGTGTGGACCCTGCCCGACCCGCACGCCGCCCTGCGCGAGTGGGCCGGCCGCATCCGCCACGGCGGCCTCCTGATCCTCGTCGAGGGCCGCTGGCGCGAAGCCGGACAGAAGGACGTGCCGTACGTCGTCGGCGCCGACACACTGCCCTGGTACGGGGGCATCGCCGCCGACGACCTGGCCGACGCGGTACGCCCGCTCGTCAGTGACGTGCGCACCGAGCCCCTCAGCGCCGATGCCGCCCTGTGGGGCGGCCCGGTGACCGACGAACGCTACGCCCTGATCGCACGGATCTGACGCTCACCCGGCTGCCTCAACGCCTGCATCGAGCACGCGGCGGCCCCTGACTCCTCCTGGCGTCGGGGGCCGCCGCGCGGCGTCGTCAAGCTGGACGGCAGCGCGGAAGGCCTTGTCGGCGAGCGTCGCCCCCATGGGGCGGACCGAATCCAGATGAAGCTCTGAGAACCCCGCTGTTCCGCTCCCACGTGCGGCCGTACGAGGAGGTCAACCTCGGCCTGGACGCCCACCTCGACCTTGCCGCGGTCAAAGTCCGTTCTCGCTCGAAAGCATGTCAGGGCCCGGAGACCTGCATCGTGCGCCGGGACTTCATCCCAGGCCTGGCTTCTCCCTGGGCCAGTGCTCCAGCAGGACGTGCAGGGCGTCGACGGCGCGGTCCCAGGACGTCTGCACGTCACGGGGCGCGCCGAAGCCGCCGGCGGCCTCGATGCCGCAGAAGCCGTGGAACGAACTGCGCAGCAGCCGTACGGCGTCGGTCAGGTCCGGCTCGTCGAGCCCGTAGGCGCGGAGCATGCCGTAGGTGATCTCGGCGGTCCGCAGCAGGGCGCGGGAGTCGGCGACGAGATCCTGGTCGATGCGGATCTGGGTCGCCGCGTACCGTCCCGGCCGGCGGAGGGCGAAGTCCCGGTAGGCGCCCGCGAACGCGGCCAGCGCGTCCTTGCCGGCCCGTCCGGCGACGGCGTCGGCGATCTGCTCGATCATCTCCTCGCCGGCCAGCAGGGCGACCCTGGTCCGCAGCTCCTGGAGGCTTCTGACGTGCGAGTACAGGCTCGCGTCCTTCACGCCGAAGCGGCGTGCCAGGGCCGAGACGGTGACCTGGTCGAAGCCGACCTCGTCCGCGAGATCGGCGGCGGCCGCAACGAGCCGGTCGACCGTGAGCCCGGCACGGGCCATCCCCTCACCACCCACCCCTCTGCCTGGTCGGAACCCAGGATCCCTAGGAGGCAGCCCAATGTACCGACCCGGCTGAGGGCGGCGGGGCGGAGCCGCCTCTCCGGGGCCGTCCGGAGATCACGCCGCGGCCGTTCGGCGTTCACGTGTTCCGTAGATCCTCCTTGTCGCGCGGCCGTCCGGCGCCGCCGGACTCAGGAGACCGACATGGGGCACGGACACGGCCACGGGCACGGGCATCACCACCATTCGCACGACCACGTGGCCGAGCCGCTCCCGGCCGCCTTCGACACCTCGGTGCCGGACGAGGCTCTGACCCCCGAGCAGCAGTCGCGCCGTTCGCTGCTGCGGCGCGCCGGTCTGCTGGGCGCGGGCCTGGCGGCGGGCAGCGTCCTCGCCGAGGGGGCGACGGCACCCGCGTACGCCGCCGAAGGCCGACGCGGAAAGGGCGGCTTCCTCTGGCTCTCCGGTGACCACCACATCCACACCCAGTACAGCAGCGACGGCAAGTACCGCGTCGGCGACCAGGTGCGCCAAGGGGCCCGGCACGGGCTCGACTGGATGGTCATCACCGACCACGGCAGCGAGACGCACGCCAGGATCGGCGTCGAGAAGGTCAACCCGGACATCCGGGAGGCCCGGGCCGCGTACGAGGACACGCTCGTCTTCCAGGGGCTGGAGTGGAACATCCCGGCCGCCGAGCACGGCACGGTCTTCGTCCACCCCGGCAGGAACGAGGTCGCCGTCCTCAAGCAGTTCGAGACCTCGTACGACGGCGGCGTGCGGGGCGCCTCCGACTCCACGCCCGCCAACGAGGCGCTGGCCGTCGCGGGCCTCGACTTCCTCGCCGAGCAGGTGCGGCGGCGCAAGGTCAAGGACGCCCTGATGCTCGCCAACCACCCGGCGCGGCGCGGTGTCGACTCCCCGCACGAGATCCGCGGCTGGCGCGACGCCACCCCCGCGAGCCACCAGATCGCGGTCGGTTTCGAGGGCGCGCCCGGCCACCAGGCCGCCGGCATCGCCGCGCCCACCGGCATGGGCCGCGCCCGCGGCATCTACGACAACAGCCCGAGCGCCAACTCCTTCGCCGGATACCCGCTGGAGAGCTACCGCACCTGGGGCGGCTTCGACTGGATGACCGCCACCGTCGGCGGCCTCTGGGACAGCCTGCTCGCCGAGGGCAAGCCCTGGTGGATCACCGCCAACTCCGACGCGCACCAGGTCTACACGGACACCGCCGTGCGCGGCGGACCGGACAGCGACTTCACCGCCAACGGCAGGCACACCGACCCCGTATACGGCGGCAAGGTCGACCTCACGCAGGGCGACTACTGGCCCGGCCAGTACAGCCGCACGCACGTCGGCGCCGACGGCTTCTCGTACGCCGCCGTCATGGACGGCATCCGCGCCGGCCGGATCTGGGTGGACCACGGCCAGTTGGTCAGCGGTCTCGACGTCAGGGCGGCGGGCGGCGGCCGTTGGGCCACGCTCGGCGGGGCGCTGCACGTCAAGAAGGGCACGAAGGTGACCCTGACGGCGGACGTCGCCCTGGCCGGCGGCCCGAACTGGGCGGGATTCGTACCGCGGCTGGCCCGCGTGGACGTCATCCAGGGAGACGTCACGGGCGCCGTGCGGGACAAGGACACGTTCACCGCGCCGACGGCCCGGGTCGTCCGCTCGCACGAGGTCGGGAAGTCCACCGGCACGGTCCGGCTGACGTACTCCCTGGGCGAGGTCGACCGGCCGCTCTACGTCCGGCTCCGCGGCACGGACGGCAACCGTTCGGCGACCGGCCTGATGGGTGCCGCGGTCGACCCCGCGGGCCCGGCCGTGGACGTCGTCGGCGACGCCGACCCGTGGCGCGACCTGTGGTTCTACTCCAACCCGGTGTGGATCCTGCCGTCGTGAGCGCACCCCACACCCTCACGGTGGACGCGGGAAGCAGCGACCTGCGTACGGCGGACCACCTGCTGCGCGCCCTCGCCGCCGAACTGGCCCTCACCGAGGACTGGTTCGGCTGCACCCATCTGGTGCGCGGCGACCGCCCGCGGGTCGCCCTCTCCCTCGCCGCCCCTTCACGGGCGCTGCTGAGCACCGTCCGGCAGCGCCTCACCGCCCAGGGGTACGAGGTGTCCCCGGGAGCACCCGACGCGGTGGGCCGCGCGGTGCTGTACCCGGGCGTCACGCGCCTCACGGGCACCGTGACGATCGCGGAGGCCCTGTCGGCCTCCGCGATCGCCCGCGTCGCCGTCCTGGGCGCGTGTGGCCAACCACCGCCCGAGCAACGGCTGGTGACGCGGGACCACGTACGCCCCGAGTGGCGGGACGGCGTGCTCGTCCTGACCGCGATGCCCGCCGCCGGCGGCACCCTCGTCCCCTTCGAGGTCCCGGAACCGACGCCGTGCTGCGCGGACCACTGACGGACGCTGGAGAAGGCCGGACGCCGTCCCGGTGACCGTGTCAGCCGTCGAGCTCCGCGAAGACGAACGAGAACTCCGCCGGTTCGGGCCTCAGTTGGTACTGGGGGAGTGCGCCGGGGCCGCACGACTGGGAGCCGATGCCCTGCTGGCCGTGGTCCAGGTTCACCCAGACCGTGTCGCCGGGCTCCAGGTCCGTGAGGTGGTCCGCCGCGTCGAGCTGCTCGGTCGTCCAGCGTCGCGCCGTGAACCAGAACTCGGGGTCGCCCTCGACGCGCAGCC
Source organism: Streptomyces sp. NPDC005551 (assembly GCF_042871785.1). Classification (NCBI taxonomy): domain Bacteria; kingdom Bacillati; phylum Actinomycetota; class Actinomycetes; order Kitasatosporales; family Streptomycetaceae; genus Streptomyces; species Streptomyces sp. NPDC005551. The sequence continues at coordinate 539,853 of NZ_JBIAJE010000001.1, forward strand.
CGCCGAGCCGCACCCAGCGCACGCCGGCCCGCGCGCCGTTCTCCTGCGGACGGACGTACGGCGTCTGGAGCGCGTCGACCGACGCCTCCCAACGGCCGAGCCGGGAGGCCGATTTGGTGTCCGGATAGGCCTCGCCGGGACCGCCGCCGAACCACGTGACCCGGTCCGCGGACGACGCCAGCCCGAACCGTATCCCGAGCCGGGGCAGCGGCACCGTCCACGCGCCCTCGGGCGCCACGGACACCGTCAGCCGCAGCCGCGTCCCGTCGGAGGTCCACCGGTACACCGTGCGCAGGCCGATGTCCCGTCCCGCGGGCGCCACCCGGGTCCGTACGGTCAGCGCGTCGCCCGACATCTCCACCCCGTCCGTGCGGTGCCGCATCCGGTGCAGGCCGAGCCTGCGCCACAGCGGGCCGTGGCGCGGGTCGGACTGCCAGGACGCGCCGTCGTCGTTGTCGGTCGGCGCGCGCCACACGTCCAGGCGCAGTCCGGTCACCGCCGTCCCGCCGATCGCACGCAGCGCACCGGTGCGGGCGTCCAGGACGGCGGGGCCCAGCGTGATCGTGCGCTCGCCCGGCACGGGGCGTGCCGAAGGCACCACGCGCGGTGCGGGCCGGCCGGCGGCCGGGATCTGGGTCCAGGCGACCTCGTGGCCCCGCGGCGCCCACGCGGTCTCCCCGGCCAGCACCGCGCGGACCGTCCACCCGGTCTCGGCCCCGCGTCCGTCGGGCGGCGGCGGCAGCTTCACGTCGGCGCTCTCGCCGGGGGCGAGCGCGGGCACCGACAGCGTGCCCGCCCCGACGGCCTCGCCGTCCACCTCCTGCGACCACGCGAAGGCCAGCGCGGAGAGGTCGGCGAAGTCGTACCGGTTGGTGATGCGGAGCGTTCCGCGCCGCCCGTCGCCGGTCAGGTGGACCGGCTCGATCACCTTCTTGTACTCGACGAGTCCGGGCGAGGGCGTCCGGTCAGGGAAGAGCAGCCCGTCGCAGACGAAGTTCCCGTCGTGCAGCTCCTCCCCGAAGTCGCCGCCGTACGCGAACCCGTACCGCTCGTCCTTGATGCCGTGGTCGATCCACTCCCAGACGAAACCGCCCTGCAGGCGGTCGTGGGACTCGAACAGCCGCTGGTAGTCGGCGAGTCCGCCGGGGCCGTTGCCCATGGCGTGCGCGTACTCGCACAGGATGAAGGGCAGGGTCCGCCGCCGGTGGCCGCCGCCGTCCAGACCCCGGCCGATCCGCTCGACCTCGGCATGGGAGGCGTACATCCGCGCGTACACGTCCGTGTCGCGGCAGTCGGGGTCGCCCTCGTAGTGCAGGAGCCGTGAGCCGTCCCGGCCGCGGATCCACTCGGCCATGGCGGTGAGGCCGCGCCCGGTGCCCGCCTCGTTGCCGAGCGACCAGACGATCACCGACGGGTGGTTCTTGTCGCGCTCGACCATCCGGGCCGCGCGGTCCAGCAGGGCCGGGGTCCAGCGGTCGTCGTCCACCGGGTTGTCGCGCCAGTCCTGCTCGGTGAAGCCGTGGGTCTCCAGGTCGCACTCGTCGATCACCCACAGGCCGTACTCGTCGCACAGATCGAGGAAGGCGGGGTGCGGCGGGTAGTGCGAGGTGCGGACGGCGTTGACGTTGTGCCGCTTCATGAGCAGCACGTCCTCGCGCATGGTCGCCAGGTCCAGGGCGCGGCCCCGCTCCGGGTGCCACTCGTGCCGGTTGACGCCCCGGAAGAGGACCGCACGCCCGTTGACCTTGATCAGTCCGTCCTCGAGAGCGACGGTCCGGAAGCCGATCCGCAGGGGTACGCGCTCGCCCTCCGTCGCCAGTACGCCGTCGTACAGGCGGGGTGTCTCGGCGGTCCACGCCGCGACCGGCAGCGTCGCGGACTCGCCGGTGGCGACGTCGATACCCAGCTCGGGCACGGTGACCCGGCCGTCGACGTCGGAGTCCACCCGCAGGGTGCCCTCGCCGGTGACGTGGTCGTACGAGGCGTGCACGAAGAAGTCCCGTACGCCGCCCGCCGGGCGGTGCAGCAGGGTGACGTCCCGGAAGATGCCGGGCAGCCACCACTGGTCCTGGTCCTCCAGGTACGAGCCGGCCGACCACTGGTGGACCCGGACGGCGAGCACGTTGCCCGCCGGCCGGAGCAGCGGCCCCACCTCGAACTCGTGCGGCAGCCGCGAGCCCTTGAACCCGCCCAGCTCCGTACCGTTCAGCCAGACCCGGGCGCAGGACTCCACCCCGTCGAACCGCAGCACGCTGCCGCCGTCCGCAGGCCACCGAGCGGGCAGGTCGAAGGAGCGCAGATGGTCCCCGGTCGGGTTCTCGGCCGGCACCCGCGGCGGGTCGACCGGGAAGGGGTAGAGGTGGTTGGTGTAGATCGGAGCGCCGAAGGCCCCGTCGCCCTGGAGCACCCAGTGACCGGGGACGGAGACCTCCGCCCAGTCACCGCAGTCGTAGCCCGCCTCGGCGAAGGAGTCGTCCTCGGTGTCGGCGGCCGGGGAGACACGCAGGCGCCAACTGCCGTTCAGAGAGAGGGAGTCGGCGTCGGAGGACGCGTACCGGGCACGCGGGGGCAGCACCCCGCTGCCGGGGGAGACGTCCTCGACGTAGTCGGTGGCGGACTGGGATTTCCCGAGGGGGGAGGTGCGGAACGACATCGGTCTCCTAGCTGGGCCCGTGATGCGATTCGCTGTGCGGGTGCCGGACGCGTCCGTACGACCGGGACGCCCGTCGGTTCACGCGGGTGGTGCGGTACGGCTCCTGGCAGGGGCGGGCACGGTGCCTCGTGGGGCGGGTCCGGCGGCGGGTCTCTGGCCCACCGCGGACAGGGCGCCCTCCAGCGCGAAGGTGGCGGCGCCGAGGCACACCGGGTCGGTGGGGATGGGGGACAGGACGATCTCGGTCGCCGCCAGCGGCCGCCTCAGCGCGTGCCGGGCGACGGCCGCGCGCACCTCACGCAGCAGGGGCTCGCCGAGCGCGGCAGCGACCCAGCTGCTCAGCACGACCACCTCCGGATTGAGGAGGTTCACCAGGTCGGAGACCGCGGCGCCCAGGTAGCGGGCGGTGTCGCCCACCACCTTCAGGGCCACCGGGTCCTGCGCCGCCACCCCGCGGGCCAGGGCGTCGATCGTGGCGGTCTGGTCCCCGGGGTGCAGCAGGGCGCTGCCGGGGCTCAGCTCCCGCAGGTTCAGCATGATGCCGGGCGCCCCGACGTACGTCTCGACGCAGCCCTGGTCGCCGCAGTGACACAGGCGCCCGTCCAGCACCAGCGTCGTATGACCCCACTCGCCCGCGCTGTTGCTGACCCCGCGGTGCACTCCGCCGCCCAGCACGAGACCGGCGCCGACACCGGTGCCGAGGTTGACGACCACCGCGTCCCCGCGGCCGCGCGCCGCGCCGAACCAGAGCTCGGCCACCGCGCAGGCGCGCAGCGGGTTGTCCAAGTGCAGCGGGTAGGGGACGTGCTCGGCGAGCAGGTCGAGGAGCGGCACGTCGTGCCAGTCCCAGTTCGCCGCGTACTGGCAGACCCCGCGTTCGCGGTCGACCTGCCCGGGGACGCTGACTCCCACCCCCAGGACGCGGGCGTCCGCCACCGCGGCCTGCGCCACCACCGAGCCGACGGCCGCCGCGACCTGCGCGACCACCTGCTCGGGGCGGTTCTCGCCGGGGAGCAGATCCGCCCCGGCGCGGGCGAGGACGTCCAGGGAGAGGTCGAACAGCTCGACGCGTACGTAGGTCTCGGCGATGTCGACACCGATCAGCGCGCCGCCCGGGGCGTTCACCGCCACCAGGCCGCGCGGCCGGCCGCCCGCGGAGTCCTCGAAGCCGACCTCGGTCAGCATCCCCAGGTCGAGCAGCTCCCCGACGAGTGTGGCGACCGTGGCCAGGCTCAGCCCGGTCACCGCGGTCAGCTCCTGCCGGGACGTGGGGGAGGCGGCGATGATCTGGCGCAGCACCTCGTAGCGGTTGGCGGTGCGGATGTCGCGGGACGTGCGCTTCACCGGACTGGCCCCCTCGACCCGTGCGATCCATGCCGGGGCCCTCGGCCCACACGCAAGGCTAGGACCCGCGGGGCCTTTCGACAAGGGGTTAGGAAAGGGGCTGTAGGAAGGGGAGGGAGGGGCGGCCTGCCGGGAGGCGGTGAGGTCGAGGCCGTCGGTCAAGGGCGGGGCGGCCCGCCGGGAGGCCGGGGAGTCGCAGGCGAGGGAGCCGGGCCCGGTGCCGCGGGGACACCGGGCACCCTTCTCCCGGGTCAGACGCCGAGGGCCTCCCGGACGAACGCGTTGCGGAACTTGCCCGCCGGGTCCAGCGCGGCGGCGAGCGACGCGAAGTCGGCCAGCCGCGGATAACGCCCCCGCACCACCGAGGACGGCATCGTGTACACCTTGCCCCAGTGCGGCCGTGGACCGAACGCGTCGAGCGCCTCCTCCACCCGCCGCACCACGGGCAGGACGGCCGCCGTGTCCGCGACCCAGGTGAAGTGCAGCGCCACGGTGTCCCGCCCGTACGCGGGGCTCAGCCACTGCCGGTCCGCGGCGACGGTCCGTACCTCGCAGACCTGGAGCACCGGCGAGACCGTGTCCCGGACCGCGTCGAGGGCGTGCAGCGCCTCCAGCGCGCGGGCGCGCGGCAGCAGGTACTCGGACTGCAGCTCCGCCCCGCTGCTCGGGGTGAACTCGGCGCGGAAGTGGGGCAGCCGCTCGTGCCAGGGGCCGGGTACGCCGAACTGTTCCGTGCAGTTCACCGCGGGCATGCCCGGCACCGGATGCATCGCCGCGGTGGCGGGCGCGGCCCACGGGAAGTCGGCAGGCGGCTGGTCGGTGCGCCGCTTGAGCCACACCTGCCGGAAGCCCGGCCGCACCCAGTCGGTGAAGAGACTGACGCTGTACGCCGCCGCCGCGACCGTCTCGAAGTCGAGCCCCGCCAGCGGGAGTTCCGTGAAGACGTGCTGGCTCACCTCGAAGGCCGGCTCCAGGTCGAGCGTGAGGGCGGTGACCACACCGAGCGCGCCCAGGGAGGTCACCGCTCCGTCGAAGCGCTCCTCGCCCCGCCCGACCGTCACGGTGGAGCCGTCGGCCGTGACCAGCTCGACCTCGCGCACGACCGAGGCGAGGGAACCGTTCGTGACTCCTGAGCCGTGCGTACCGGTCGCCACCGAGCCCGCCACCGAGATGTGCGGGAGGGACGCCATGTTCGGCAGCGCGAAACCCGCCCGGTGCACCCGGCGCGCGAGCTCGGCGTACCGGACACCGCCCGCGACCCGGACCGTACGGGCGCCGGAGTCGACGTCCACCGCGGACGGCAGCGCGGTCAGCGACAGGAGCACGCCGTCGTCACCCGGCTCGGCGATCGTGTTGAACGAGTGCCCGCTGCCCAGCACCCGCACCCTCGTGGCGGCGGCGACCAGCGCCGCGAGCGCGTCGAGCGACTGCGGACGGTGCAGCTTCCCGGCGGAGTACGTGATGTTGCCCGCCCAGTTGGTCAGCGTCCCGGTCATGCGTGCGTCCCTCCCCTGGAAGTCCCGGCCGGCCGTGCACCGGCTGTGACGTCGTGATGCGTACGAGGCATCCCAGCCGAAGGACGCCTCGCGATCAAGACCGTACGTGCCGGTGCCCCGGCGGAGCGCCCGGGCCCGGGCGCTCCGCGGGCACGGACGGACCCCTCCCGGGGGACCCGGCACCGCCGTGCCGCAGGCAGGGGCATACCGTGAGGAGTCGAGCACGAACGCCGGGAGCGAGGAGAACGGGATGGGCAGCCGCACCGCGCTGGTCGAAGATCTGATGGAACGGTTCCCGCACGTGCCGCGGGAAGCCGTCTTCAAGGAGGACCTGCTCCGCGGGGGCGTCGCCTTCGACGACTCGGCCCTCTCGGACAACGAGGACGGAGACGTCAAGCCGAAGTCGTACTTCATCTTCTCCTTCGACCACGGCACCCTGCCCGAGCTGGGCGAGGCCGCGCTGCGCCGCCCGCCCGAGGAGATCATCCTCACCGGCGGGCCCTACGACCTGCGGCGCACGGTCGTCTCCGTCCGCGTGAACCCCGCCTCCCCCTACCGCGTCGCGGCCGACGACGAAGGCGTACTCGGCCTCTACCTGGACGGGAAGCGGATCTCCGACGTCGGCGTCCCGCCCATGCCGGACTACTACCGGCACAAGCTCTCCAGCGGGAAGTCCGTGATGGAGGTGGCGCCCACCATCCAGTGGGGCTACCTGATCTACCTCACCGTCTTCCGGGTCTGCCAGTACTTCGGCGCCAAGGAGGAGTGCCAGTACTGCGACATCAACCACAACTGGCGCCAGCACAAGGCGGCCGGCCGCCCCTACACCGGTGTGAAGGACGTCGAGGAGGTCCTGGAGGCCCTGGAGATCATCGACCGGTACGACACCGCGAAGACCTCCACCGCCTACACCCTCACCGGCGGCGCGATCACCAAGACGGTCGCCGGACGCGACGAGGCCGACTTCTACGGCCACTACGCCAAGGCCATCGAGGAGCGCTTCCCGGGCCGCTGGATCGGCAAGGTCGTCGCCCAGGCCCTCCCGCGCGACGACGTGCAGCGCTTCAAGGACTACGGCGTGCAGATCTACCACCCCAACTACGAGGTGTGGGACCGCCGCCTGTTCGAGCTGTACTGCCCCGGCAAGGAGCGCTACGTCGGCCGCGACGAGTGGCACAAGCGCATCCTCGACTCGGCGGAGATCTTCGGCGCGCGCAACGTCATCCCCAACTTCGTGGCGGGCGTCGAGATGGCCGAGCCCTTCGGCTTCACCACGGTCGACGAGGCCATCGCCTCCACCACCGAGGGGCTGCGCTTCTTCATGTCGCACGGCATCACGCCCCGCTTCACCACCTGGTGCCCGGAGCCGACCACCCCGCTCGGCAAGGCCAACCCGCAGGGCGCCCCGCTGGAGTACCACATTCGCCTGCTGGAGGCCTACCGCTCCACGATGGAGGACTTCGGCCTCTCCTCACCCCCCGGCTACGGCCCGTCCGGCCCCGGCCAGGCGGTCTTCTCGGTGAGTTCGTTCATGGACAGCCTGCCGGCGAACGAGCCGGTGGCCGGGCACGCCGGCGGGTAGTCCGGCGCCCGCCGGGGCCGCCGGCGTGAAAAAAACCCGCAGAACATCGAGCCGTCCCGGGCGTTCTTCCGTACAACACCCCGGGACGGCTGTCGCCGTCCGCGCGGCGGCCGTCCCGCCCCGGCCGCCGCGCTCCCGCGCGCAATTGAATATGCTGCTTGTCAGTTGTGCGGGAACCGTGAAAAGGTCGGGGCCTGTCGCGAGTCGATCGCCAACTCCCCTGTAGCGGCAGCGAGTTGACGTATCTTGAGGATGCACTTGACGCGGGAGCTCCCCATGCCCGACCTGCCGACCCCCCAGGACACCACCGAGGCCGCGTGGTTCTCGGAGTGCTGGGACGCGGTCCTGTCGTACGCCGATCTGTGCACCTCCGGCTCCGCCGCGGCCACGCGGCTGGCCACCGAGGCGTTCACGCACGGCATCCGCGAGGCGCGGGACGAGGACGCCGGGGCCAGGGGCGCCGGACGCCGGACGCTGCGGCTGCCCCGGATCCCCCTGCTGCTGACCTCCGTCCGGACCACCGCCGCCGCCTGGGAGGCACAGGGGAGCGGACACCGCCTCGATCCGGACCTGCGGCTGTGGCTCAACTCCGAGAAGGCGGCCCGCTACACCGGACCGCCGCTGCACCGCCCGCTCGCGCTGCGCGGCCTCAGGGACCTCCAGGAACCGGACGCCGCGCTGCTGTGGCTGGCCGAGGTCGAGGCACTGCCGCTGTCCGCGGTGGCCCGCCGGCTGGGTCTCGACCCGGCGACCGCGGCCACCGAACTCGCCCAGGTACGGGCGCTGTTCCGGGACCGCTGCCACCGCAACCACCTCGACACGCCCATGGACGCGCGCTGCCGCAGCTTCGCACGGCTCCTCGACGCGGTCACCCGTTCACCCGGGACCGGGACACCCGAAGATCTCTCGCACCACCTCGCGCGGTGCGTGGCGTGCGCCGAGGCCGCCGCCTGTCTGCGCCTGCACGGCGGCGGACTGCCGGGCGCGCTGGCCGGCGGCGTCGTCGGCTGGGGCGGCCTCGCCTATCTGGAGCGCCGCCGCCGGGCGGCGGAGGCGGGTCTGGTCGGCCGGCGCGCCGACCCCTCCACGGACACCGGTATCGCCATGGGCGAGATGCCCGCGCCGAGGATCGGCCGCACCGGCACGCTGGTCACCGCCGTCCTCGTCTCCGCGCTGGCGCTCGCGGTCTCGCTGATGCCCTTCGACGGCTCCGAGGGCAGCACCTCGGCGCGGGACGCCGGGGACCGGCAGCCGGTGGCGGACCCGGGCCCGTCCTTCCCCTCCCTCGGCACCGGCACCGGCACGGCGAACTCGACGGCGTCGCCCCGGCCGTCGGGCTCCAGGACCCGCTCCGAGGCGGACCCCGGCCCGAACATCCAGGGCGGGTCCTCCTCGCCCGCCACCACCTCGCACCGGCCCGCCGAACCCACGAAGCGGGCGTCCGCGACCTGCCGCGTGGAGTACGACATCGTCGGCGAGTGGCCCGACGGGTTCCAGGCCGCGGTCACCCTCACCTCCACCAGGGCCCTCGACACCTGGCGCGTCGGCTGGACCTTCCGCGACGGTCAGCGGGTCAGCCAGATGTGGGACGGCGACTACACACAGAACGGCTCCCGGGTCACCGCCACCGCCGCCGACTACAACAAGTCCGTCCCCGCGGGCGGCACCTTCGGCGTCGGCTTCATCGCCTCCTGGCAGGACGCCAACGCGCCCGCGCACGACTTCACCCTCAACGGGCGCCCCTGCACGACACGTTCGTGAGCCCGCCGCCACGCGCGGGCGCACGGCCGTGAATATTCGGTGGCGTCCGCCCGCGGGGTGCGCCTAGGCTGTACCTCGTACCCCTGCGGCGTGAGTCGCGGGGCCCGACCGAGCGGAAACCAGGAGGTGTTGACCGATGGCTGTCACTGTGATGGGCGCTGCCCGCATCCAGACGTTCATCAAGTCCACCTCCGTGGCCGCCGGCTGACCTTCTCCTTCATCCTCCGCGCCTGAGCGCGCGTGCCGGGGCCGCCCTTGTGAAGGGTCTCCCTTGTCCTCCTCCGCTTTCGCTTCCCCTCTCGCACACGCTCTCGCTCCCTACGGCTGGGACGAGGCATGGGCGGACGCGTTCGCCCCGTACGCCGCCGAAGGGCTGCTCGCCGGGCGCGTGATCCGGGTCGACCGCGGCCAGTGCGACGTGGTCACCACCGACGGGGTCCTGCGCGCGGACACCGCGTTCGTGACGCCGCACGACCCGCTGCGGGTGGTGTGCACCGGCGACTGGGTCGCCGTCGAACCCTCCGGCAACCCGCGCTACGTACGCGCGTACCTGCCGCGCCGTACCGCCTTCGTGCGCTCCACCTCCTCCAAGCGTTCCGAGGGGCAGATCCTCGCCGCCAACGTCGACCACGCGGTCGTGGCCGTGTCGCTCGCCCTGGAACTCGACCTCGGCCGCGTCGAACGCTTCCTCGCGCTCGCCTGGGAATCGGGGGCCCAGCCCGTGGTCGTCCTGACCAAGGCCGACCTGGTGCCCGACCCGGCGACGCTCGCGCACCTCGTGCAGGACGTGGAGACGGCGGCCCCCGGCGTGCCGGTGCTGTCCGTCAGCTCCAGCGCCGGGCACGGCCTCGACGTCCTCGCCGCCGTCCTGTCGGGCGGCACGTCGGTCCTGCTCGGGCAGTCCGGCGCGGGCAAGTCCACCCTCGCCAACGCGCTGACCGGCGAGGACGTGATGGACGTGCGGGCCACGCGTGACGTGGACGGCAAGGGCCGCCACACCACGACGACCCGCAACCTCCTCGCCCTGCCCGGCGGGGGCGTCCTCATCGACACCCCCGGTCTGCGGGGTGTCGGCCTGTGGGACGCCGGGACCGGGGTCGGCCAGGTCTTCGCCGAGATCGAGGCACTCGGCCGCGACTGCCGCTTCCACGACTGCGCGCACGTCGCGGAGCCCGGCTGCGCGGTCCTCGCCGCCGTCGAGTCCGGCACCCTGCCCGAACGCCGCCTCGACAGCTACCGCAAGCTCCTGCGGGAGAACCAGCGCATCGTCGCCAAGACGGACGCCCGGGTGCGCGCGGAGATCCGCCGCGACTGGAAGCGGAAGGGGGCGGAGGGACGCGCGGCGATGCGCGCCAAACGGGGCCCCTGGTCGTAAACCTCCGTCGTGCGGAGCCGAGGCCCGCAATACCGGCGCCGGCTGCAACGCCGGCGCCGGGCTGCATCACCGGCGCCGGGCTGCATCACCGGCGTCGGCTGCAACGCCGGCGTCGGCTCCCTCCGCGGGGAGAACCCGGTGCGGGTGTCTCCCCGCGGCGAGCCAGGTGCCGCCGCCGCCCCCCCCCGTGAGCGCCGTGTCCGATTCCCGCCAGCGACGCGCGGCGCGGTGGCGGAGACTGGATGACGTGATCGAGGAAGAGACCAGGTACGAGGCGGTGCGCAGCCGCGACGCCCGTTTCGACGGGGAGTTCTTCTTCGCCGTCGAGACGACCGGGATCTACTGCCGGCCGAGCTGCCCGGCGGTGACGCCGAAGCGCGAGAACGTGCGGTACTACGCGACGGCGGCCGCGGCGCAGGGTTCCGGTTTCCGCGCCTGCCGCCGGTGCCGCCCGGACGCGGTCCCCGGGTCGGCCGGGTGGAACGTCCGCGCCGACGTCGTGGGCCGCGCCATGCGCATGATCGGTGACGGAGTGGTCGACCGGGAGGGCGTCGCCGGGCTCGCCGCACGCCTCGGGTACAGCGCCCGCCAGGTGCAGCGGCAGCTCACCGCCGAGCTCGGCGCGGGCCCCGTCGCGCTGGCCCGCGCCCAGCGGGCCCACACCGCGCGGGTGCTGCTGCAGACCACCGGCCTGCCGGTCACCGAGATCGCGTTCGCCGCCGGATTCGCCAGTGTGCGCCAGTTCAACGCCACCGTCCGGGCGGTGTACGCGTCCACGCCCAGCGAGCTGCGCGCCGCCGCGGCACGGCGCGGTCCCGCAGGCCCGCGCGCGGCCCCCACCGCGGGCATCCCGCTGCGGCTCGCCCACCGCGGGCCCTACCAGTCAGGCGCCGTCTTCGACGTCCTGGCCCGCGAGGCGGTCCCGGGCGTCGAGGAGGTCCACGGCACCCGCGGACGCCGCACGTACCGGCGCACCCTCCGCCTCCCGTACGGCACCGGGATCGTCGCCGTCGACGAACGCCCGCGCACACCGGGGCGCCAGGCCTGCGCCCACGCGGGCGGATGGCTCGACGCCCGGCTGCACCTCACCGACCTGCGTGATCTCACCACCGCCGTACAACGGCTGCGGCTGCTGTTCGACCTGGACGCCGACCCGTACGCGGTGGACGAGCGGCTCGCCGCCGATCCCCGGCTGGCACCGCTGGTCGCCGCCCGCCCGGGCCTGCGGTCGCCCGGCACCGCCGACCCGGACGAACTGGCCGTGCGCGCGCTCGTCGGCCCGACCGAGGCCGAGCGGCTGGTACGGCGGTACGGGAAGGTGCTGGACGCCCCCTGCGGGACGCTCACCCACCTGTTTCCCGAGGCCGGCGTCCTCGCGCAGGCGGAACCGGACGGCACACTCGGCGCGCTGACCGCCGCCCTCGCCGACGGCGCCCTGCGGCTCGACGCGGGCGCCGACCGGGACGACGCGCAGCGGGTGCTGCTCGCACTGCCGGGCATGGACCCGCGCACCGCCGCGGTCATCCGCACCCGGGCCCTCGGCGACCCGGACGCCGCACCTCCGGACGAGGACGTCCCCGACACCTGGCGCCCCTGGCGCGCCTACGCCCTGAACCACCTTCACGCCGCCGGCGCAGCCGAAGCGGGCACCGGCACCGGCATCGCGGCGGACGGCACGGCCGCCGCCCACGACTCGGAACGGGAAACCCACTGATCATGCCCACGCACGCCACCACGCACTGCACGACCCTGGACAGCCCGGTCGGCCCGCTGCTCCTCACCGCCGACGACTCCGGCACCCTCACCTCCCTGTCCGTACCGGGCCAGAAGGGCGGTCGCACCCGCCGGCCGGAGTGGCGGCACACGCCCGAGCTCTTCCGCGCCGCGGAGGAACAGCTGGCCGCCTACTTCGCCGGCGAACTCGACGCGTTCACCCTTAAGTTCAGGGGTGACGGGACCGAGTTCCGGGAGCGGGTATGGGCCGCCGTGGACTGCGTGCCGTACGGCGCGACGACCACGTACGGCGCCATCGCCGCGCGCATCGGCGCCCCGCGGGCCGCGGTCCGCGCCATCGGCGGCGCGATCGGCGCCAACCCGCTGCTGATCGTCCGCCCCTGCCATCGGGTGATCGGCGCGGACGGCTCACTGACCGGCTACGCGGGCGGCCTCGACCGCAAACAGCGGCTGCTCACCCTCGAAGGGGTACTGGGGCCCGCCCGCAGGTCTTAGGGGTCGTCTGGGATCGGCTCGGCGGGAAGCGGGGGCCGAGGCCGGGAGCGGCCCGGGTCCGGTCCGGGGCGGGGGGAGGGCGTCAGCGCGCCGGTGGCGGCTGGTGGATCCGGTCCGGGGGGCCGGTCGCGCGGCTCCGGGGCATTCAGCGGCCGATGTCGTCCAGCGCGGCCAAGTCCGCATGAGAGAGGGAGAGCGTTCTTGGCAGGGTGCCCCGGCCGAGAGCTGCTGGACCGCAGACGCGCATGGCCGAGGTCCTCGCGAACCGCGAGAACCACGACGCTCGCACCGAGCGCTGAGCGGCGAAACCAGGTCGACGTAGATCGGTGCGGTACCCGATCATGCGTTCATGCCCTTGAGAGAGACCCTTGACCGAGTCGACGCAGACCTGGCCGCCGGCCGGGTTCCCGTCGCGCGCCAGCGCCTGCGCGGTCTCATCTCGTCCTTCCCGCACGACCTGACGCTCCGCCGTCGTCTGGCCGAGGTGTACCGGCTCTACGGCGACGCCGCCGAGGCTGGACGCTGGATGTACCTCGAAGAGGACCGGAACGCCGAGGAGACCGCCGCCTTCGAGGCGCGGTACGGGTCTCCCGGGTGGCGGATGAAGGCCCTCGCCTGGCAGGGCCCCGAGGCGAAGGCCGCCACCGCTTTCGCCAAGGGGCAGCTCGTCGTGGTGCGGACCGCCCGCGCCGAGGAGTTGGGGCACCCCGTCGACTGGGACGACCCCGCGTCCTACCGGGACGACCTGGAAGGGGAGTACGAGGCACCATCCGAGCCGTGGACGGTCGGCGGTGTGCTGGCGGGCGTCGGCTGCCTGGTGGCGGCCCTCGTGTTCCTCGCGGTCTGGGTGAATGGACTCGTTGCCCTCTTCGGCTGACTCAGCCCCGGTACTCCACCAACCACCAGGTCGTCATCGACGCCGGCACCCGCCCGGGACAGCGCTCAGTCCTCCTCCAGTCCCCAGCTGTGGATCCGCCTCGGGTGGATCCGGATCAGCTCCTCGCTGAAGTGCGGGCCCAACGCGTGCGGGCCGGTGAGCAGTTCGGCCTCCCCGCGGATGTCGACGCCGCGCACCCGCCACGGGTCGAGGCTGACGATGTCGTCGACGACGAGAGCCACCTTCGGGTTCTGCCGGAGGTTGCGCCACTTCTTGGTCGCCCCCATCGCGTAGCCGCCGATCAGGATCGTCCCGTCGTCCTGCGGGAAGAACCCGACCGGGTTCGCCTGCGGCTGCCCATGGGCGTCGACGGTGGCCAGCCGTCCCAGCCGCTGCGACGTCAGGTAGGCGCGTTCCCGCTCGCTGAATTCGGTCATGGCAGCAGCCAAACACTCCCGTGCCGGGGGCGCATCGGGCTTTGGTCCCGGGTCCGGGGAAGGAGTCCGGTGCGCCCGGGGGTGTGACGGCGTGTTGGGGAGGACGGCGGCTGGGAACCCATGGCCCCATGACTCGAGCGATCAAGGTCCGGTGCCTGCTGGCCGCCCTGGTGACAGCCGTGGCGCCCGTCCCGCCGACGGCGGCCGCCGCCGCCACCGGTCCCGGACCCGCCCGGGCCGCCGACGGCCCCCGTCACGCCGCCCCGGGCTACGACTTCGTGGCCCGAAGCGGCGGTGCGCCGGACCACCCGGCCGACGGCGATGCCCCCGAGCGCGACGCCCGGCCGCACGGCTTCCGGCTCCGCGACGCCCTCCTCGGCGCACCGACCCGTGGTGCCGCCCCGGCCGTCGCGTCCGCCGCCCGCGGCGCGGCCCTCGGCACCGGTCCTGCGGTTCCGCTCGCCGGCCGCGCGGCTCCCGCCGCCGGTCCTGCCGCCCGGGGCGGGGCCTTCCCCGCCGGTCGTGCGGACCGCCGTCGGGCGCCCGCGGCCGTTCTCCCGGCCCTCGGCGCCCCCGGCGTGCTCCACGGGGCCCTCGGCGCCGATCCGTTGCCGCCCACCCCCTCCGTCACCGCGGCCCTGACGTCCGGGGTCCTGCGCCCCGCCGCCCGGGACTGGACCGGCACCTGGGAGGCCGCCCCGTCCGGGACCGTGCCGGGGCTGCCCGGCGCCACCGTGCGCAACGTGGTGCACACGAGCGTCGGTGGCAGCGCGGTCCGGGTCCGGATCTCCAACCGGCTCGGCACCGCGCCCCTGCGACTCGGCTCCCTCAGCGTCGCGTTGCGGAAGCCCGGCGCGACCGTGACCGCGGACGCCGTCGCGGGCTCACTGCGCACCGCCACCTTCGCGGGCGCGGAGTCCGCTCTCGTCCCGGCGGGCCGTGACCTGGTCAGCGATCCCGTACCGCTGCGCGTGCCGGCCGCTGCCGACCTGCTGATCTCGGTGCACACGCCTGCCGACTCGGGCCCTGCGACGTACCACCGCGCCGCCCTCCAGACCAACTTCCTCGCCCGGCACGGCGATCACACCCGCGACGAGAACGGCCGCGCGTACTCCGCCACGCTCGGCAACTGGTACTACGTGACCGGCGTCGACGTGTTCGACGCGCCCGCCGTGGGGAGCGTGGTCGCCCTCGGGGACTCCATCACCGACGGCACCGGGTCGACGTTCGGTGCCCACCACCGCTGGCCGGACCGGCTCGCCGAGCGGCTGCGCGGCCTGCCGCCCGGCCGCCGGCTGGGCGTCCTCAACGCCGGGATCGCGGGAAACCGCCTGCTGCGCGCGGGCGTCGGACCCGACGCGCTCTCCCGGCTCGACGCGGACGTCCTCTCCCGCACGGGGGTGCGCGCCCTGATCGTGCTGGAGGGCGTCAACGACCTCAAGGGCACGCCGGAACAACTCGACCCCGGCGCCTTCGAGGACGCGTACCGGCGCATCGTGCGCCGTGCCCACGCCCGTGGCATCCGCGTCATCGGCGCCACGATCACCCCGTACGGCGGGCACGGCGCCCATACCCGGGCCCGGGAGACAGCGCGGCAGGCGGTCAACGCCGTCATCCGCACGGGCGGCCTCTTCGACGCTGTCGCCGACTTCGACGCCGCCGTCCGCGACGCCGGCCGGCCGTCCCGCATCCGCCCGGCCTACGACCCCGGCGACCACCTCCACTTCAACGACGCCGGGATGCGGGCCCTGGCCGACACCGTCGACCTCGCCGCCCTCACCCCGCGCAGCGTCCTGCCCTGAGCGCCGGCCGACCGCTCAGCCCCAGATCACCGCCGCCACCCACGCGCCCGCGATCAGCAGGCAGGCGAACAGCTCCGTCAGCACGCTCCAGCCGCCCGACCGCATCGCCGTACGCAACGCGGCCACCGCCTCCGCGTGCCGCCCGAGCCGCAGCCGCTCCGAGAGATAGACCCCGCCCAGGAAACCGGGCACGGCGCCGAGCACCGGCAGGACGACGAAGCCGAGCAGCGCGCCGGCACCCGCGTACACCGCCATGCGGGCCGTGGCGCCACTCGCGCGCAGCCGGCGCGGGGGCATCGCCCACCGGCTCGCCAGCGACAGCAGCAGGACCGCCGTCGCGCCCACGAGCACGGTCCAGGAGAGCCTGCGCGGATCCTCCAGTGCCCACCACAGGACCGCGGCCCAGACGAGCCACGAACCCGGGACGCCGGGCACCAGTACTCCGGCCAGGCCGAGCGAAATCACCACGCCGACCAGCAGGAGCTCCCACACTCCCATCTGTCCAGGGTGCGGGAGAACCGGCGGAACCGCAGGTCAGTCCTGTCGCTCCCGGGCCACCCAGGCCCTCTCGTACGCATGCCAGCCGAGCTGGAGCCGCGTCGTCACGCCCGTCAGCTCCATCAGCCGCTTCACCCGGCGCTGCACGGTCCGCAACCCCAGATCGAGCTGCTTGGCGACGCTCGCGTCGGTCAGCCCGGCGAGCAGCAGCGAGAGGATCTCCAGGTCGGTGCCGTCCGGGGCGTCCGGTTGCTGCTCGGCCACGCCCCGGCTGCCGAGCCGCAGCGGCAGCGCCTCCCGCCACACCGACTCGAACAGCCCCGACAGCAGTTCCAGGAGTCCGCTCGCGTGCACCACCAGGGCGGCGGGCTCGGCGGTGTGCGAGGTCAGCGGCACCATGGCGAGCGTCCGGTCGGCGATCACCAGCTTGGTCGGCACGGTGTCCACCACCCGCACCTGCTCGTCCCGGCCCAGCGCGGCGGTCAGCTCGGTGATCCCGGAGGGCAGGTCGAGCACCGCCCGCTCCACCACCACGCGATACGCGACACCACGGTCGGCGGCCTGCTTCTCGGCGTCGTTGTCCGCCCCCGACACGACCACGGGGTTCCCGGTGACCAGCGCGCACACCTCCTCGCTCGCGCCCAGCTGGAGCTGGAGGAACCGCTGCGCGACCGCCGCCGCGCCGATCACCACCTCGACCAGGTCGTGCACGGCCGGCTCGGCGGCCTGCGCCCGGTACTCCTCGGCGAGCAGCGCCGCCGCCAGCTCGGCCTTCTCCAGCTCGTGCCGCTGCTGGGTGAGCAGCGCCCCCAGCGCCACCCCGGGCGGCGCCGCCACCCACCGTCCGGGCCGGGCCGTCGACTGCGCCGCCAGACCGTGCCGCTCCAGGCGGCGCAGGGCGCGCTCCGTGTCGTACTCGCCGAGCGTGAGCCGGCGCGCGAGATCGGGCACGTCGGCGGCGCCCACCGACACCAGCGCCCGGTACGCCGACTCGTGCGTCTCGTCCAGACCTATCGCTCCCAGCATGCGCGGGCGTCCCTCCCCGAGGATCAGTGGCGGCCGGCCCGTGGCGGAAAACGGCCACGGCGCAAACCCGCCTCGGCACATCATCGCCGTACCACCGGTCTCTCTGACAAGGTGACGCCACGGGTACCGATCACCGCCCGCGATGCCCGGCTCGGCTCCGCCCGGCCTGCGCGGACGCGGAGACGGGGGTTCCCGTGACCGTGACCACGCGGTTCCCGTGACCGTGACCACGCATCACGGCGGAGCCTCAGGGAACCAGGTCACCCTCAGGGCCGGGACGACCTCCGCGCGGGGCGAACCGGTCCTCAAGACCGTGACTCGGGCCCACGACGCGCGTGGGCCCCGGTCACTCCGGCGCCGCCGGGCGGTTCTCCCGTGGGGGGTGGGACCGCCCGGCGGTTTCTGCGCAGAGGTGTTCGAGTCACTCGCCCGTCCGCCGTCCGACACGCCGTTCGACGATCTCCGTCGGCCGCTTTTTCGTGATGCACCGTTTTCTTCCGGCCCCCGCGGTGGACAATTACCGGCATGAGCCAGCAGGGGGAGAGGCCCGCCGGGCATGAGGACGACTGGTGGGGTCAGCTGTACGACGGCGCCACCGGAGACACGGGGCCCGCGGCCGCCGCCGACTCCCTCGACGACCGGTTCGCGTCCGCGGCGGGCACGGTGGGGGGCGGTCCGGCGCCCGGTGCGGCGGCCGACGAGGTGCCGCCCCGGCCGGGGGAGACGCGCGGAGTACCGGAACAGCGGACCGGCGGCTCCGGACGCCCGTCCGCGGACCCCGGGTCGCGCGGTGGCGCGCTCCACGGCGAGCGCGAGCCGGTGACCGGTGCGCCCGGCGGCACCTCAGCCGACGTCCCGCCCCGCCCGGCCGCCGAGCCGGCGCCCTCTGCCACCCCTGCCGGGGCGCAGCCCCCTCCCGACGGCCCCCCGCCCCCCGACGTGGCCCCGCGACCGCCCGCCGAAGACCCCCGAGCCGCCGCCGGTCGGCCCCTCACGGACGGTCCACGAGCCCCGGGCCGCGTCCCGCCCACCGACGGCGCGCGTCCGCCGATTGACAGCGCGCCTCCGCCGATTGACAGCGCGCCTCCGCCGGTTGACGGCGTGCGCCCGCCGGTTGACGGGGCGCCGCCCACCGAGGGCACGCGTCCGCCTGTCGAGGGTGCGCCTACACCCACCGACCCTCCGCGACCCCAAGTCGCCGCCGAGCCGGGCCAGGTACCGTCACCCCCCGCCATGCCCCCCGCCATGCACCCCGACGTGGCCCCGGCTCCCGTCGGTTCGGCGTCCGCCGCTGGTCCGCAGGCCCCCGGTCACGCCCCGCCCCCCGCCGGCCCGCGGCCCCCCGTCGGGCCTCCGTCCGTCGGGGTGCCGCCCCCGCCCGTCGGCTTCCAGCCCGTTGAGCGGGCGCCGGTTCCCGGGCGTCCCGGGGCGCCGGAGCGGGGCGTCCCGGTCCCGTCGGCGTCGTTCGGACCGGTCGGGGGCCAGGCATGGCCGTCCCTCGCGGACGCCGGACCGCCGGAGTCCGTCCCCGGTGCCCCCGCCGGACCGGCCCCCGTGGGCCACGTGGGGTCCGGGCCGCCCACCTACGAGGCCGAGCCCACCGCGCTGCCGCCCGCCGATCCGGACGAACTGGCGGACCTCGTCGCCGACACGGTGCTGGACGGGGCCCAGTACGGCACGTGCACCCTGCGCGCGGTCTCCGTGCGCGGGGACTCCGCGCGGTACCGGGGCGAGCCGCGCCGGGACTCGCTGCTCACCGCCCGCTTCGGGACGGGCGAGAACGCGCTCGTCCTGGTGGCGATGGCGACCGGCGCCCGGACCGCGCCCGGCGCGCACCGGGCCGCGGCGGAGGCGTGCCGGTGGATCGGCAGGGCCGTGGGGCGCAGTCACGCGCGGCTGGCCGAGGACATCCGGGCGGGCCGGCGCGGTGACCTGAAGTCGGGCCTGCAACGGCTCACCGACCGCAGTCTCGGCAAGCTGCGGGCCGCCGCGGCCGAACAGGGCGTCGAGCCGGAGGAGTACACCGCCGGCCTGCGCTGCCTCCTGCTGCCCGCGGATCCGGACTGCCGTACGCGCGTCTTCTTCGGTGTCGGCGCCGGTGGGCTGTTCCGGCTGCGGGACGGCGAGTGGCAGGACATCGAGCCGCGGGTCACCGAGACCGCGGGGGAGGCCGTCGTCGGGTTCGGTTCGCCGCCCCACGAGACCCCGGAGGGCGACCGGCTCACCATGGATCTCGGGATCGCGACACCCCCTAGCCCGTACGAGCCGGCGCCCCGGCCGCCCCGCGCCCCCTTCCGCTTCCGTGCCTCCGTCGCCCGCCCGGGTGACACGCTGCTGCTGTGCACGAGCGGACTGGCGGAGCCCCTGCGCGGCGAACCGGAGCTGGCCGCCCATCTGACCGGGCGCTGGTCCACGAGCGAGCCGCCCGGTCTCGCGGCGTTCCTCGCGGACAGCCAGGTCAGGGTCAAGGGGTACGCCGACGACCGGACCGCCGCGGCCGTTTGGGAGGCGTAACAGCCACGCTTGTGGATTCATGGAACCCGAAGGGATCTCCGGAGACCGAAGGGCACGTGAAGTCATGGCCAAGCAGAACGTCGCCGAACAGTTCGTCGACATCCTCGTCCGGGCGGGCGTCAAGCGGCTCTACGGGGTCGTCGGCGACAGCCTCAACCCGGTCGTGGACGCCGTCCGGCGCACCCCGGCCATCGACTGGATCCACGTCCGGCACGAGGAGACCGCCGCGTTCGCCGCGGGCGCGGAGGCACAGATCACCGGGAACCTCGCGGCGTGCGCCGGTTCTTGCGGCCCCGGCAACCTGCACCTCATCAACGGCCTGTACGACGCCCACCGATCCATGGCCCCCGTCCTCGCCCTCGCCTCGCACATCCCGTCCAGTGAGATCGGGCTCGGGTACTTCCAGGAAACCCACCCGCAGCAGCTGTTCCAGGAGTGCAGCCACTACAGCGAGATGATCTCCAGCCCGCAGCAGATGCCCCGGCTGCTGCACACGGCGATCCAGAACGCCGTCGGGCGCGGCGGCGTGAGCGTCGTGACGCTGCCCGGTGACATCGCGGACCTGCCCGCACCGGAGAAGGCCGCCGGGACCGCGCTCGTCACCTCCCGGCCGAGCGTGCGCCCGGGCGACGCGGAGATCGACCGGCTCGTCGCGATGATCGACGAGGCCGACAAGGTCACCCTGTTCTGCGGCAGCGGCACGGCCGGTGCGCACGCCGAGGTCATGGAGTTCGCCGAGAAGATCAAGTCGCCGGTGGGGCACGCGCTGCGCGGCAAGGAATGGATTCAGTACGACAATCCTTTTGATGTCGGCATGAGTGGTCTGCTCGGCTACGGCGCCGCCTACGAGGCCACCCACGAGTGCGACCTCCTCATCCTGCTCGGCACCGACTTCCCGTACAACGCCTTCCTGCCCGACGACGTCAAGATCGTCCAGGTCGACGTGCGTCCCGAACATCTGGGCCGCCGCTCCAGGCTCGACCTCGCGGTGTGGGGCGATGTGCGCGAGACCCTGCGGTGTCTGACGCCCCGGGTGAAGACCAAGAAGAACCGCCGCTTCCTGGACAAGATGCTGAAGAAGCACGCGGACGCGCTGGAAGGGGTCGTCAAGGCGTACACCAGGAAGGTCGACAAGCACGTCCCGATCCATCCCGAGTACGTCGCCTCGGTCCTCGACGAGATCGCCGCGGACGACGCGGTGTTCACCGTCGACACCGGCACTGCTTGTCAACATCGTAGGCCGGACAGGTGCCCTGACCTGGGCAAACATGCTCGTCGAGGTCCAGCACGAGCCGGATACTGTCCGCCACAGCATCGTCCTGGCGGTCCAGGAGGTGCTCCAGGTAGGCCCGCTGCACAGCCGACAGAACGGCGGCACGAGATCCCTCACCAGCCGCATGCTCGGCCGCTAGCTTCGCCTGTCGCCGAGCGAAACGAACGTGAGTGGGCTCCGGCGGCGGCAGTGTGAGAGCCATGTTCTGCATCCCTCCCCAGGGCAATTCGTGACCGTGATCTTACGTCGTCACGTGCCCCTCAAACACGAAAAGCCCCCGCCGAGTTGGCGAGGGCTTCGTGCTGTCTACTGCTTCCCCAGGTGCGCCTTCAGCTCGGCACTGGCCCGCAGCTCCTCCAGCCGCTCCTCCGTGGGAGCAGAGAGCGCCAGGACCGCCTCTGTGAGGGCTTGCAGGAGGTTGTTGGTCTGTGGCGTCCCAACCGACTCCACGGCGTTGCTGAGAGCCTCCTGCGCCTTCCGGCGGTGCTCTTCGCGGCTAGTCTCCACGGCTGATCCCTTCCGGTGCCTTCGTGAGTTCCAGATCGTCCGCCGTGAAGAGTGGCACGCTCCGCTCCCTGGCTTGCTGAATGAGGGAGAAGAGCCGACTTGTGTCGCGGTCGTACCTGTCGCTCCGCCACGCCACAATCAGACCGAAGTCCAGCTGCTCCGCTTCCAGTTCGCCGTGGGCCAATTCCAGCGCCGTAGCGGTACCGGCCTCCTGGCGGACACGAACGACTGTGTGTCCATGTCTCTCGCACCAGTTCCGGCAGAGCTTCTCCTGGAGCTCGCGGATCACCGAACTTCTGTGCCTGACGTAGATCAGGGCCTTTGCCATCAGCCCTCCTTCTGGGGCACCTTCAGCGGCTGGGGGCTGCCCGCGCCGCCATCGTCCAGAACGACCCGCTGGTCCAGGGAGATGACGATCCAGACGTCCTTCGCCTCCGGCCAGCCGCCGATGTTCCAGTTTCCGGTGGAGCCGCGCCGCGCACTGACCGCGATCCCCCCGAGTTCCTTCGCCCGGCGACGTGCTTCGCCCTGTTCCATTCCGTCACCCATTACCTTCGCCCTTCTTGGTGCCGCCAAGAACCGGCACCTCGTCAATGTAGTACTGCACGTTGCCCCACCGAGTGGCCATCCAACGGTGCAGCGCCAGACGCTCCTTGGGCTCGTCATCCTCCGAATTCTCGACGCGCTCCCACTTGAATTTCGTGGCCCCCACGATGCTCGTCAGCAACTTCTCGGCGTGCTTCTTCAACTCGTCCAGGGAACCGACCCCGAGCGGCCCGTCACCCGTCGACAGCACATGCATCTTCGGTTTCATTACTTCCCGGCCTCCCTCTGCTCCGGAAGCTGGTCGTAGAGCCCGAGTCGCGCCATGCGGTGGACTACGGCGGACGCGCGGTCGCTGATCATCGTGTCCTTGTCGGGCCGTGCCCCCCTACTGATGATTACCTCCGTCTCGCCCCACGCTTTGCAGATCGTGTCCACGCGACGCAAGGCCATGTCGGCGTCCGTATTGGTGGAGACTGCCAGGTCGTAGAGACTGATCATGTTGTTTCCTTCACTCGCCAGTTTCGTACCGCACTGCGGTTGTTCTGCCAGGCCTCGATGTACTGGCTCGGCGTGAGCAATTTTCGGCGCATCACGTCGACCTTGTACTGGCGTGCCCACTCCTCATCGACCCCGGCTTCCTTCAGTCGGAGCAGACCACCGAGGAGACCGTCCTCGTCAACGTGCCAGGAGTACGAGTACCCACCGCCCGTACCCGTCGACTTGTGTAGAAGGATGGAGAACTGTCGGAGGAAGGCTGGGGAACAGCCAGCTCGCATGAGCTGCACCC
Organism: Streptomyces sp. NPDC005551; assembly: GCF_042871785.1. Classification (NCBI taxonomy): domain Bacteria; kingdom Bacillati; phylum Actinomycetota; class Actinomycetes; order Kitasatosporales; family Streptomycetaceae; genus Streptomyces; species Streptomyces sp. NPDC005551. Next base: position 562,560 of record NZ_JBIAJE010000001.1, read on the forward strand.
ACTCGTCCTCCGTGACCTCCTTGCGGACAGTGAAGCTATCGTTCTTGGCTGCACTCCACTCGCCAACCGTCTCCGCCGGAACGCCCTCATTGAAGAGCTCCAGCACCTTGCGGAGGGAGAGAGCCGTGTACGTGCTCGGATACTTCACGACATCGAGCTCTGCCAAGGGAGCAAGCTCTGCCAAGGGAGCAAGCTCCTGCCGGAAAGAGATCCAGGATTTCCGGGGTACGCCCTCGCGCTGAAACCGTGCTGCGAGAAGGGAGTTGATGCCGTTTTCCGCCAGCTCGACCATCTCGCTGACCTGCTCGATACCGAGCTTCTTGAACCCCTCATAGTTGGAGATCGGAATCCCGGCGAGGACCAGCCGGTGGATATCCGCGCTGGACAGGTGCTCCGCCTGCCTCTTGTACTCCGAAATCTCGAAGACCGCACGAGTATCGGACGCCAGCACCTCAACCGGCACAGGGTCTGGCTGACGCAGCGCCGCATAGATCTGGTGGACGGCCACACCACGCCGGAGAAGTTCCCGACCTTCTTCGCAGAGACGTTCCGGCGTGTACTGGAGGGGTGCCACCGTCTGCACGATGCGCGTATAGCGGGTGAGGCGCTCCCTTGGGTACACCGTACCAACGAGGATGCCAGGCATCGCCTCCTCGAGAGCAGGAAGCGCCGCCGACCACGCCAGAAGGTCACCTCCGGCCTTCTCGATGGCTGAGGCAGCCTTCCACCCCAGCCGAAGCCAGGCGACTGCCACATCGGCGTTGAGTGGCTTTTCGGGGAGTTCCAGGACGTACTGAAGGAGCGACTCTCCCTGAACGTCCTGGGCCGCTGCCAGCGCCTCGAAGGCTTCCTCCGTGAGGAGACCAGCTGCCAGAAGGCGCTTTTGCTCCGCCGTCAGAAGGCCCTCCCGGTCGAGAGCCGCAAAGATCTTGCTCATCCCTCTCCTTTCCTCTTGCAGAACTGATTTCGGGCACACGGCTCATCCATGTACGAGCCGTGGACACACCGGTCCCGGTTGTACTCGGGGTCCTCGTCGCGTCGTGGCGCCCTTCGCGACGGAATACCAACACGTTTGTGCCAGCCCACCGGTTCGTCCTGGGTAGCGGGGTCCCATACGGCGAGCGCGGCGGCGACCGCGAACCCGCCCTGTTTCGGGAAGCACCAGCCGTAGTCGTAGGTGTAGGGACTGGCCTTCTCCAGGATCACGAGCCGGTCGTTGTAGCCCATGGGCCAGCATTCGTAGTAAAACTCTTCGTCCTCCGCGAAGCGTATGTGGCCATGCTCATCCACCGGCGGGTTGTCCAACAGCTTCACTCGAAATCCTCCGGCTTCATTTTCTGGATCTCCTCGACGTCACGCTGGTACGCCTCGTGATCCGTGGCGAGCCGCCGCAGAGCCTCACGTACCTCGTCCATGCTTCGGGACCTAAGCAGCGCCTTGCGTAGGAAACTCACTATCGGATCAGTGTCGAGGTCCGTGTCCCACTCCGCCAGGTAGTCCTGAGCGTCCTGGTCCCCAGCGTCCGCCGCTGCCTGCCAACAAGGCAAGGCGTGGCCCTTGCCGTTGAGGCCTTCTACGAGTTCGGCGATGCGACGGAGCTGTGCAGGGCTCGGGGCGGGTATGCGACGCAGCTCCTCCAGTTCCAAGGTGCTTGCCTCGTGCTCCGCCCACTGTTCCGCGATCTTCCGTAGGTTGCGCTCGCGGTTGCGCGTTGCCTGCTCCTCGGGTGTCAGGTCATCAGGACCGCTCATGACTTGTCCTGGAGGTACTCCAGCGTGTGCGTCAGCTCCTCCACATTGGACCGGCGGGCGAGCAGCTCCCGAAGCCGCTTGTCCAGATACTCGCCGACCTCCCGAGAGAAGTCCGTGAGGGTGGGCTCTGACTCCTGTTGAGGGGTTGGGCGACTCCCACCGTTGGCGCGGTCTTCCCAGTACTGGCAGATCTCGTGCAGCCAGTCCGGCATCTCGCCGTCAACGCCTCCCAAGTCAGTGAAGAGGATGGAGTAGTCCCGCTTGGTGGTGACCTTCCCGTCCTTGACCTTCGGTCCCCAGACGGCCGCGTGCGACAGGCACCACCATCCCGCCCGGTTCGGCACGAGGCTGATGGTCACCGAGTGCGGACGCACCGTACCCCCAGAATAGGTGGACACGTCCTCAACGGGGGAGGTCAAGATGACGGGGATCTCCCACCTACTCCTGTCGCTGACGTGGTACCCGATGCCCGTAGAGGTCATCAGACTGGGGGCCCTGCTCACCGTGAAGCCTTCTTCGGTGAGGTGATGTTCCGTCTCGTCCTCATCGCGGATGGCCAGCCCAGCGGCTTCCAGTTTCTGGAGTGTCGGTTTCGGCACGTCGACGAGATATCCGTGCCTGGTTCGCGAGGCGTTGTTGACGGCCTCGCGCATTGCGGCGTCCATTGTGTCGTTCATGTTTTCCCTTCAGGAAATGCGAATAGCCCGCCCCAGCCGGGACGGGCGTCGCGTGTTCATCGTCAGCCGTTGGCCTTGGAGTATGCCTCGCGGATGGACTGGGGGACGCGGCCACGGTCGTTGACCTCGTAGCCGTTCTCCTTCGCCCAGGACCGGATCTGCGCGGTGTCGTCGCCGGAAGCGCGGGGCTTCGTGCGCCCGCTCGTCGTGCGACCGGTGCGACGCCCGGCGGTGACGTAGGGCGCGAGCGCCTTCCGGATCTTGTCCGCGTTCTTGGTCGTGAGGTCGATCTCGTAGTTCTTGCCGTCGAGACCGAACGTCACCGTCTCATCGGCCTCGCTGCCGTCGAGGTCGTCAACGAGGGTGACCTGAACCTTCTGTGCCACTGTTTACTCCTTAAGAATGCTCCGAATGGCCGCATCATAGGGTCTACCCCTGAACTGCGCCAGTTCGCTTGACATATTGCGTGCCCGGCTGCGGATTCGAACCGCTGCGCCCCGTAATTCACGGGCCGGGCTGCCGTGCTAGAAGTTGCCGTTGGCCAGGAGCTCGCCGTCCTTGTCGTAGACGGTCACGAGGCCGTTCTCGGAGTCCTTCCAATCAGCGAAGGCGGAAGCGAGCAGCTTGCCCTCTCCCTGGTGCGGGCCCACGAGACCGCCGCTGAAGTCGGTGTAGATCTCGGGGGCGTCTAGGATGTCGTTCTGCTTGTCGGCGCCCTGGACCTTCGTGATGTGCTTGGCGGCGGCCTTCTCGCTGGCCGTTCCGTTCTTGTTGATGAACGCCTTGAACTGCTCCGCCTGGCTCAGTTCCTTCCTGGCGGGCGCGGGCTTGCCGTCCTTCTTCTTGTCGTCGCCCTTGGCGGGCTGCGAGTTGGAAGTGGACGTCTTGTCCGCGTTGCTGTCCTTGTCGTCGCCGCCACCGGCCACAGCGGCGATGATGCCGATGAGGACGAAGACCGCGAAGATGCCGCCGCAGCCGAGGCCGATCTTCTTGCCGAGCGACTTCTTCTTCGGCGCAACCGGCGGCGGGCCGTACTGCGGTTGCTGAGTGCCCCACTGGGGCTGCTGCGGCTGCTGGCCGGGGTACTGCTGGGTCACGGGGACCCCCCTGTTCTCTTTCGCTTTCGCTGCTGCGCGCTCCCCGCGCGCATGGCCCCGCTCCCGGGCATGACTCGGCGTCCGGCCAATGCCGGAAGAGCGGGTGAGTGCCTGCTAGGGGCAGGCTTCCTCAGTTTTGACGACCTCGAAGACGAGTTGGTCGTCGGGGCTCATCTCGGTACCCGGCTCGGGTACTTGTGAGCAGACCTGCCAGTTGCGGTCCCACACCTGCGCGCGGCCGAGGCCGGACAGGTCGATGGAATTCAGGTCGTACAGGCCGTCGTCCTGTGCAGTGTCCTGCGCGAGCTGGAGTTGTAGTCCGGTGTAGTCCTCGACCACGACGCTTTCGGGTGCGTCGTCGCTGTCGTTGTTGACGAGGGCGCTGCATCCTCCGATGAGAATGGCCAGGCCTGCGAGGATGGCGCAGCCGAGTCTGAAGTCCTGTTTGGACTGCTCGGGGTTCGCCGGTTGTTGATCCGATGTCTGGGCCATTATGCCCCCCTCTTCACTGCTGCGCGCTCCCCAGCACGCATGGTCCTGCCCTCGGCCGTGAACCGTCGTCCGGCCGGTACCGGGGGAGCAGGGATGGTTATTCACGAAGTGCATTCATAGCTTCGATCTCGGCCAGCGCGAGCGGCCTGGGGTCGGGGCGTGGTTGGGTCCACTCGTTCCCAGGCACCGGTAGGCCGTAGTCCGGGTACCTGGCGAGGAAGTCTTCGAATTGCTCGTCACACCACGCCGGGACCCAGGCTCCGCTGCGGCAGATGTAGACGGCATCGTAGACGGTCGGTGGGTTGCTGCCGTCGTCGATCCGCCGATTCACCGGAATGAGCGGACCACTTTCGATGCCGTCGATCTTGGAACGCCAGCGGGGGTAGATGACTTCGAGTTCGCTGCCTAGGTCATGGTGCTTGAGCATCCATGAATCGCACTCCATCTCACCGCCCGCACGCCACTCTTCGAGGGTGCCCTTGTAGCCACAGTCGTGATGGGCATCCCAGAGGGAGACCTTGGTCCAGGCCTCGACCTCCCATCCGAAGGTGGTAGGCAGCAGGAGCCCCGACCAGACGTTGCTGTCCCCGTACAGCATTGGTGCCGGTTCGCCTTCCTCACGAAAGAGGTTGAACCGGTCCCAGAAGCCGTCGTAGTCCCGGCACATGGGTAGTTCGAGGCCGTTCCGGAGCCACCCCTGGGCGACGATGGGCCATTGCATGTCAACGCCCCATCGGGACTCGCTGTGGTGCCAGTCGTAGAGGAGGACGTCTGGGCCCATCTTCGCGCCGTACATGGGGTTGGGGAAGAAGAAGTCCCAGTCGACAACGAGGAGGTTGTACTCACTCATTCGTCGCCCCCCAGCAAGAACACCTTGTCGATGTTTCTGATAGGTGCGCCTGGCGGGCCAGCGATGTAGCCGCTGACCTCGAAGATTCCCTCTCGCCGTTCGCCGGTTGCCGGTACATACTGCGTATACCGGATGTACGGTTCGATGACCCGCCGTTCCTCCCAATGCCACGCGGCGTCTTCTTTACGCTTCGGCGGCCGGTAGCGCAGCGGCTCACCCATTTTGACGATGCGGACAGCGTTACTGGCGATGCGCTCGGGAGCGCCTGCCTGCCGCATCCGCTTCGCCGTGGACTTGGGGGCGTAGACCACATCCCTTTCATCCTGCGCGTGCCGCATGTAGAGCAGGGTGGCAGTGAAAGTGCGCACCATCTGTTCGAGCATAGGGAGGCCTTGGAACTTGCGTTCCCGGGCCAGGATCATGGTCCGGCTGTCCTTGCCCCGCCCACGTGCTGTCGGTACGAGCCGGTCCTCCTTGTCGCTGGTAAACCACGGAACCTTTTCGTCGAGGGGGAGCACCTGCTCCCTCTCCAGCATTACCGGCGCGAGAGCGGCTAGGGATTGTCGGCGCTGCGGGTCCGTAATGTTTTTCAGCGTGGCGACCATGGATTCGGTGTCCGACCAGAACGCCACGTAGAGTCGTCCGTCGTCCATCTTCTTCCAGGATGCTCCCACCACTGGCACGGTCTTGTCGTCCATGACGAGGTTGTAAAGGGAGTAGTAGGAGATGACGGAGGGAACGCCTGTCTCCGGGTCGATCTCGTACCTTGTCGTCGGGTTGAAATGCTCGGTTGCACCGATGGGGCGCTGCCAGAAAATGACACCCGAGTCAGCGGGCAGAAGGCTTGACGGCAGGAAGAACTCGGTCATCCCGGTCCGTGCGGCCTTCATCGTCATTGCCGGAGTCACCGAGTACAGCTTGGCGTTGTCCCAGGAGGAAGCAACCCAATCAGCGAGAGTGAAGATCTCTGCCTGAAAGAAGTGCTCGTTCAGCATCTCACGTGATACGACCTCGCCTGATTGCCGCCGCTTTTTAAGGAACTTATCGGCTAGCGGCTTAGCCGTCGTGCGCACCTCCGGCGGGACGTAGAAGAACGTACCGTCCGAAGCGCTTTGAATCCAGAATATGCCTCCCTTGTTGTTCAGCCATTCGATTTGAGCGTGCTGCATTTCCGGAAGCAGGCGCGGGTTTTCCCAACGCTTACTGACCTTCATGGTGTTCCTCTCTATGTGCGTACCCAGCCGAGGACTCGAACCTCGACGCCCCCAATATCGGGACTGGGCTGTTGATCAACGCCGCGCCTTGAGGCCGCGACGGCGAAGTGGGTCGTGCCGCTGCGCGTCGACTGTGACCACCGTAGTGATGGGGTCCATGTCTTCGGGCAGCTCTTGGAGCCCCACCCAGTGCGGGCGAACCCACCGGGTGAGGAGCTGCGTGCGCTCGTTGGGGCGTCCCGGGCCCACCCGGAACTTGTGGAAGTGCCCTGCGCGCTGATGTGCCGCCCGTTGAACCCCTGAGGGGACCTCCGGGCCGCTGCCGGTCCTTCCGGTCGTTCTGCGGGCCGCGTGGAGCTGGGGGCCCATCTTCCAGCCGACCTCGACCCAGAAAGGGTAACGTTCCCTCGGTGCGGCAGCTCCCCGGCGCCTGGCACCGGTACTTCGCGGGGTGGTCTCGACGGCGTCCCGGTTGTCGCAGCACAGGTAGATCAGGATGCCGAGCGCCTTACTCACGAGCGTTTCGATGAGCTCCCACGTCTGCTCGCGGGCGACCTTGTCACCCGTCGCATACATGGCTTCAACGCGGCCCCCGGCGTAATCGACTGCCTCCGCCAGCGTGAATTCCGCCAGCCTCGTCGGAATACGCAGGCGCATATACGTCTGACCCCTGATATCTCCCGTATCCAAATCGACGAGGTCGATCACCATGAGGAGTCCGAGCCCATCGATATCCTCGTCCGTGAGTGTCTGCCGGTCGGGCTCGTCGTTGAATCCGTAGATGAAGAATCCACGGACGAGACCGTCAGAGCCCTGATGGTTGACCAGCCAAGGTTCCGGAAGCACCACGAGCGGGTTGATGTGCGGAAGGTGGGAGAAGATATTTCCCGGGAGCTTGTCGTACGTGGACCGGTAAAGCTCTGCGGCAAGGTGCTCGTTCAAGTCGTACGTGATACGACCATTCTTCGCCCAGAGCTTGTATGTCCCGACCTGTGATGCCATGTCGACGATGTGGGCCTGCTCCCTCACCGACAATGCGGGACGTGCGAAATCGAGAGGAATAACTCTTCCCTCAGACGCGGCGTTCAGCACGGGAACGACCCATGGATGCTTACTCCGCAGGTTGCTTTCGCGCTCTTGCAACTGCTCTACGAAAATCTCGGTCACCTCGTTGGCTTTGATGCCCCGAGAATGCCGAGAAGGCAGAGGTGCCTTCTTGCCCATGACTACGCCGCCAGCTGCCTCTCAATGCGGGCGATTGCCTCGGTGGCCTGGCTCCTGGAGAAGCCGAAGCGGTCGTGAACGCCGAGAACCTCACTGCCAGGGCCGGTCAGCGAGAACAGGTAGTCGGCGAGATGGTCCAGCAGCTTGTGATCAGCCCGCAAGACGGCTTGCTCTCCCGGCCCTACCTTCTTGTAGCTTGCGGCCTTCAGGCACGAAACGACCTGCATGTCTGTCGACTCGCTGTCGTTGTTGACCATGGCCTCGCCGCTGATAAGGCCACGAACGATAAACGCCGGGAGACTAACCTCCACGGCGGTGGTTTCCTGCATTACCCCTCCTTCGATCCCTGAAACCATCGGACCCACCAACCGGGGAAAGGGGGGACCAAAGCCGGTTGGTGGGCCTGATGGGCACAGGGCCCGTGCTGCTAGGCAGACTTTTTCAATGCAATCCGCGAGAGGGCGGTCTCTGGGTCGCCCTCGCATTCTTGCAGAGACTGCCGGATGACATAGGGCTTTGTCCGGAAGACGCGAGCCCATGTCTTGATATCCTGCACCCGCCCGAACGCAGGAATTGCATCCTCGGTCCACTCGACCGGCTTGTGCAGCACAGGAAGTGCGGCTTTACGCCGGGCGCGCTCACGCGCCTGAGTGATATCAAGGGCGCTGATTTCAGGAAGTTCCTCTTGCGGTCGCCTGTCGCGGATGCAGGCAGCGAAGTAGTGAATCTTGCGCTGGTACCGTCCACGCTGCTGCCGTTCTTGAATATCCCGTGGTGTGGGTATCGTGACGAACCGTTCATGCAAGCTGAGCTCCCGTAGAACGCCGGGCAATTCTTGGATGAAATCGATGGCCTCTTTGCGCTCTGCGAAAACCATCACAGTGCGCAGGCCGTCGTCAGCCTTTTCCTCGCTCATGCGCCAGCTCCCCTCAGTTCTTCACTGCGTACCCGGCCGGAGGATCGAACTCCGCTAGCCCACCAGCAAATGGGTCCGGGTTGAGTGTCATGCACAAATACCGAACACCCGCTCAAGCTCATCAGCGGTGCGGCTCTTAAGCTGTTTCAGCTTGTGTGCATACCTCATTGTGTTGTTGACGTCGGCATGGCTAGCCCGCCACTGCGCCTCCTTGATATCCCCCGAAATGAGGAGGACACCGGAGACGAACGTGTGCCGCGTGTCATGCGGATGCAAGCGCCCCGCCAGGTGGGGGAGGGCTTGATCCCCGACAGAGCGGACGATACGCCAGACGACGGATCTAGCCAATGCCCCTCCGCGAGCACCGAGCAACAGAGGGCCACGATCCCGCATCCCGACCTCCTCCAGGAGGTAACCGGCAGCCGTTCGCGGGATCTCCACTTCGTCGTCCTTCCCACCCTTCCTCACCACACTCAGCCACCATCGTCCATCCCGCGCCTGCAAGCCCTCCCTACGGGCGTTGCACAGCTCAGAGACGCGGAGCCCGGTGGTCAGCAGGGTGAAGATGACGGCCTTCGTCCGCAGGTCACAGGCATACCGTACGTGCGCCGACAATGCCTCGACGTCCGTGAGCGACAGACCTGTGTACTGCGAAACCGAACCCTCCGACGGCTTCTTGACTCCGTAGAAGGGGTTTTGGTTGTACCAGCCCTGCGCCATAGCCAACTGGTACATGCTTCCCACACTGGACATCCGCCTGCGCACCGTCCGGGGCGCCGACTCCAGGGTGTCGAGCATGTACGTTTTCCAGTCAGCCACATGGGGCATACGTGCTTCGTACACGTCCAGCCCGAGACCGCTGTCGGTCTGGAGGAACTGGCGATACTGCCGCATGTCCCGCGTGTAGTCGGCCCGGCTTTTCGAGGAGACAGTCCGCAGATACGCGTCCACGAGCTCATCGGCCGAGTACACCGGCTCGAACGCAGCAGGCTGAGGAACGGCCGAAAGAACGGGTCCCTGCGGCCTCCGCGAAAACAGGTCAATGACCTGTGCAGTCATACTCTCTCCCCTTCTTGAGTTGTTGTACTGCGTGCCCGCTGAGGATTCGAACCTCTCACCCCCGAATTCGGGGCGGGCTGGAGCTCATGACTTCGCCGGAACCGGCTTGCCGTAGACTCCGGCGATCTCCTTGAGACTGTCGAGCGAGTAGCTAAGTCCGTACGTCAGGTCGCCGAGCTCCCTGAACGAGCCCTCGTAGACCGAAATCACGTCGTCCCAGTGGTCGAGCTCCCCGTCGCTGAACTTCGTGTTGAAGCTCTGGCGGCCGTTCCGCATCTGCCGGGCGAGGTAGGACTCGTGGCCGAAGACGAATACATGGCCACGCTGTGCCTCGATGTCCTGGCCCCGCTGCGGCCACACGAAGATGTCACCGGACGGGGCGAAGAATGTCAGCATCACGAACGGCTCACTGCCTCGCCACCCGAGGCTCGTGCCAGGCGAGTCATGGAAGATGTTCTCGCAGCACTCCTGGCACCATTCGAACCCAGGCGCCTTGTACTTCGAGCAGTACTCGGACCCGGGAAGGCCGTAGGCCAGCTGGTTACCGCACTGCCCGATGCCCAACTCGAAGGTGTGGCGCACTCTGTTCTCTTGCATGCTTCCTCCCCTTTTTCCTTGTATTACGTGCCCTGCCCGGCCGTGAACCGGGAGCCCGTCTTTCTCCGGTCAGGGCTGGCCGCTACCCGAACGGCTTTTTACGGCATCGCCTGCACTCGGTGTGCACCGAGGCCTCGGACATCTGCGTCCCGCAGTCCGCGCAGTGCTTGTGCTCGCACTTGCGCCAGGTGTTGCCGGAATCCGGTCTACCCCAGTTCCGGCCTCCCTGGACCCCGAGGTACGGCTTCCAATACACCAATGCGCAGGCTCCGTTGACTTCCTCGACCTCGCCGTAAATAGGCGAGGCTGGAGCCATCTGGACGCTCTGACCGACCTCCACCGCAGTCATCGAGTCGTGCGCGGGCCGGAGCCGTTGCCGGATCCCTTCTGGGACCCCCCGTTCTTGATCTTCTTGCCGCTGCCGTTGCTGGCCATATGGCCTCCCCTTTCATCAACTGCCCCTGACTTTCGGGGGCATGGTGCCCGCCTGCGGATTCGAACCGCATACCCCGACATTCTCGGGGCGGGCTGTGATTCACGACGTGACGTAGGCCTCGTTGAGCTCGAAGGAGTTGTCGTCCTCCTCGACGTCGTTGGGCTCGGGCTTCTTCCAGATGCCGTGGTTCGCCTCGTTGTCGTACAGCCAGTTGAAGAAGGCGTTGGGGTCCTCGCTGTCCAAGACGGACTTCGGAACGTCAACCTCCCGCGTCACCGTGGTCTCGATGGTCTGAGTGACCTTGGCCTGGATTTCAACCTTCGGCATTGCATCCCCTCTCATCAACTGCACCCGAAACAGGGATGCATGGTGCCCGTTGAGGATTCGAACCTCGTACCCCCGAATTCGGGACGGGTTGTTTCACTACTTGAACTCGACGCCGCGACCGACCATTTCGTACCAGAGCTTCCCGGCGTACCGGCCCAGCTCTGCAAGCCCAGTCGTGTTATTCGTGCGGGTCATGTTCTCCATTGCCGAGCAGAACGTCACCACGAGGTCCGCCGTGGATGCACGGGTGATGTCGCTGTCGTCAGGTAGCACCTGCCCACCGCCGTATTCTGGTCGTTCGTACGGACCGGAGCCTGTAAAGCGCTCCATAGGCCTGCCACTGGGAAAACCGCCGACCATTGCATCCCCTCTCTTCAACTGCCCTGCTGGGCATGGCGCCCACTCTCGGTCTTGCTCCGGCGCCCGCCAAAAGCGGGGGAGTGGACGGTACTTCAGAAGCGCAGCTCAGTACTCGTCGTCCCAGCGCTCACCCGCGTACGTGGGGTCGAACCCGGCGGGCGGCACGTCGGAGAACGGCGCGTACCTCGCGTTGATCTCCTCCTGCTTCTTAAGCCGTGCGTCCCAGTGTCCGTCGCAGCGCGGGAACGAACGCCCCGTGCCGGACAGCGGCTCCCGGTACTCGACGCTTCCAGTACAGGTGCTCTGAGGCGCGTCCAGGCAGTGAAGCTCGGCCTGGGATTCTTCGTTCTGCATAATCTCCCCTTTCCTAACCGGATTTCGGGTACCGGAAAACCCTGTGCCTCTCTCCGCCATGACACGGATGCCCGACCGAATCGGGAAAGAGGCTGTGCGTGTCACTGCTCCGGCGGCTGCTCGATGCCGAGTACGCGGGCGGCGTAGTAGTAGGCGTGGGAACCGCTCTCGTTGCGGCGCCAGTCCATTGCGAACAGCAGAACCGTATCCAGGTCGGTGTCGTACCAGAACTGCCCGGTCGATTTGCCGTCCACGTAAGCCACGTACTCCACCCGCATATGAGTCATCCAGGCGCGTACGCCGTCCTGCCGCGATGCGTCGTTGAGCAACCGCAAGATGGTGTACGGACCGATGGATTCGGTCTTGTCCACCACGTGACCGCTCAAGTCCCCGCCATCGGGACCCTGGGTGGTCCGTGAGCCAGGAAGCGGAACCGGCCGGAACGAGTTCCAGCGTGTATACAGCCCCTTTCCCGCCTCACAGCGCTGCGGACCGTACAGCCTGTCTTTGTGGAAGGCGCCCACGTTCTGGCACATCTCCAGACAGGTGTTGTGGTGGTCCTTGAGGGCCTGCTCTGCCGCTCGCGCCGCAGTCAGTGTGCTCTCGTCCATATGTCCTCCCCTTTCCAAATGTTGCGTGCCCCCTCTCCTTCGCGAACGGATGCCGGACTGAATCCGGGGAAAGGGCTGAGAGCCTCAGCTCTCGTTGTGCTTCTTCTCGCGGTAGCTGCGGACCAAATCCTGCGCCGCCTCGGAGAGCTTCTCGTCCTTGATCTCCAAGGCGGAGCCGTACGTGAGTCGCTGGCGCGAGTAGTGCTTGTCCGTCGGGTACGCGAACACCTCCGCGAGAATGCGGCCCGTGTCCACTTCCTCGATCCTGACCGGGCGTTCGTTGCCCTTCGCCGGATTGATGGTGGTCACGATGTGCGTCATACGCGGCGCCTTGAACGTGCACCACGCGTGCCACTTCCCGAGCGGATCCGGTGAAGCCACGTGGTCCGTCGCATCACCGAAGCACTCGGCGCACAGCTCGAACTCGAAGAGCTCCCGAAGAAACTCCTCCGCCGTCTGCCCACCGATGATTTCTCCATTGGACATGTGATCCCCTTTCCTAGTTACTGCGTGCCCTCACCCGGAGTCGAACCGGGTGTACGACCGTCAGGGCTACCTTGCTACAGGCTCGTCCCGCGAACCTCGATCTCGTCCAGGTCGGCGTGCTCACGCCCGATCTCCCCGGACTGCGGGTCACCGGCCACGACCTCGATCTCCGTACGACCCGCGAGGCGCATCAGGTACGGCATGTCGTTCTTCATGTGCTGCCAGAGGTCCCGGATCTCGCCCGCGTTCACGACGAGCCGGGGCAGGCGCTGCGGCTTGGGCGCGGACTCGGCGTCCTTCTGCACCGCGTTCCGCGCTGCCTGCGTGAGCGTCGCGCGCTCCTCGTCCGTCAGCCTGCGGTCTTGCTCCATCGCTGTCCCCTTTCCTTAATGCCTCCCGCGTCTGGGAAACACAGCACCCCCAGCCGGAATCGAACCGGAGCGACTCCCTGAGTGAGTCCTGGGGGCTACCACGCTAGAACTTGCTCTCGTCGTGCTCCGGGAATTCCACATCGGCGTCGAACTCTTCGACTGCGAACTCCAGCGACTTAGCGCGGTTATCCATGATGCGGATCCACCACGCGTCCCGCTCCTGGTTCCTGTCGCCGAGCCTGCACCCGATGTGCTGCTTGGCCATCTCCGGCGTGATGGTGACCGGCTCGTTGGTGTCGCTGTACTTGAGCATCGGGGCGTTCCCGAACTCCTCGTACAGGCGGACACGGACGAAGAACTCGTGCCAGTTGTCGTCGGTGACCTCGTACAGGCCCAGGTTCATGCTCCACATCTGAAGCGGGAACCTCTGGTCCGTCTTCGGCGTGATGTTGATCGTGCTCATCGCCAATCCCCTTTTCCTTCACCCGAATATCGGGCTAGTGCGTGGGGGAGGAGTGGAACCTCCCCTGCGACCATCCACGCGGTGTTACTGGCCGTGCTTCCAGGCATCCACGATGCGGATGCCGGTGTCCTCGTGCTTGTAGCCCTGGCCGTGCGTGTACGGCTCCCGGACGGCCCATAGGTGGTGGACACCGGGCTCTTCCTCCCGGAGCTCCGTAGAGGCCGTCTGGCTCCACTCGGAGCCCATGGCGACGTACTTCCAGTCGGCGGCCGTCCTCGGGCTCTCCGTGTTCACCGGATTGCCTGCCATCTGCTCCGCACGGCCGATCAGCTCTTCGCCGCGCATCACCCGCCAGCGGGGGAGGGGCACGATCTTGGCGCCGATGACGCTCGGATAGATTTCGCCGCCGACCTTGGCCTCGACGATGATCTTGCCTTCCTTGCCGTCGCTGGGGAGCTGGGAGACGTAGAGGAACGTCTCGTCTACGCCCCGGAAGTTGGGAACGACGGATCCCGGAAGGATCTCCTCGCCCGACTCCTTGCTGATCAGCATGGCCTGGGTGTTGCTGTACTTCGGCACTTCTATCCCCTTTCCGTATCCGATTTTCGGGGCAATCGGATAAGCCCAGTCCCCGCCCATGCATTGCACATGGGAGCCGCTTGGATACGGCCGGGGTGGTGTTGAGTCAGTGGTACTGGCCCTCGCTGCGGATCCAGGCCCGCAGTTCGTCGCGCACGTACTCCTCCGGCTCCTCGGGGTCGAACTCGTCGCCCGTGGTGTTGGTCATTGAGACGGCGTGGTGGCCGTCGTCCGGGTTCTCGCCTCGGGCCGACTGATTGGCCCCGCGCTCGCTCCGGAAGATGTCGATGTACTCGCCGCCGTGCCACACCGCCCAGAAGCCATCCTTGTCAACGACGATGGGCTCGTCCAGCTCCGGCCATTCCGGCTGACCAATCTTCATGCTCTCCCCTTTCCAACTGCTGCGGATATCTCCGCATGGTCCCCGCCCCGAGACTCGAACTCGGGTGTACCCGCCTTTACGGATTTCGGGGTGCGCCGAATTACTCGGCCGCTTCCATCCTGTGGGACTTGCCGGTCTTCTTCGCTTCGAGTCCCTTGGTCTTCTCGTCGTAGTTGAGCGCGTAGATCACATCGCCCATGACGAACGTGAGGAGAACGTTGTTGTATTTGTCGTTGCCCTCGACCAGCGTGCGGAACCCCATGCCGACACGCTTGGCGAAGTCGAGCCACTGTTCCCGCGCGGCCTTGCGCTGCTCGTCGATCGACATGGACTCGACGCCCTTGAAGTCGCGGATCGTCAGGTAGTTGAGGCTTTCCGGACGTCCCGGGCAGCCACGGTGCCCCACAGCGAACACGGCGGCGTCACCGCGCGTCCCGCAGTCCTGGCACTTGAAGTCGTCGGTGACCTTGACGTCCGGGTCGGACACACGCTTGATCATGTGCCCGCCGTGCTCGGACGCCTCGGGCCAACCCAGCCACTTCGTCATATCTGTATCCCCTTTCCACCCACCCCGAATTTCGGGGGAGCTTGTGCCCCATCCCGGGATCGAACCGGGAAGGAGGTCACCAGACCTGAGGCTGCTTACATGAACTCGGTGTGGTTGATGTACTCATCGAACTCGGTACCGAGGAACCGCTTCAGCTCGTCGCAGTACCGGCACAGGGACTGCCAGGTGCGGTAGTCCTTGAGGGTCGGTACCGCGTCCGGCTCGGATCGCCGGTCGTCGTACCAGTGCTCGAACGTCGCGTTGTTCTCGACGCCGTGCGCATCCTGGCAGTACATGGACAACACTTCAGCGATGTCCGGCTGCACCGGCTCCGGGTGGTGGTGCTTGTTCTTCGCCTTGCGGTTGCCGACGCCGGACTCCCACTCCAGGACGATGGTGTGCCCGATCTCCCCCTTGGGGGATCCCAGACGGCACGCGCCATCCTGGAGGCGACCGTCCCGCCATGTCGTGTTGTCCGGGCGGAACAGAACCACCGTCCACTTGTCCGCCGGGACGGACCGGACCCTGCCGAGGTCGTCCTTGTAGCTCTCCGCCACCTCACCGTGGTAGATGAAGCGACCGAAGATCCGGTCTTCCTCGACACGCTCCGGGAACGTGGTCTCACTCATGCTCTATCCCCTTTCCTAGCTAGGCGCAGAGCCTAGTGGGACCCGCTGACACTCAGGGGGTCCAGTGCCCACTCCGGTCTTGACCCGGAGCCTGCCCGAAGCAGGGTGGGCTAGGGGACTAGCATGTAGTCCTTCGGATGCTCCGCTTCCGCCTGGCGATCCTGGCGCACTCAGCGCACTTCTTCCAACCGGTTCGCTGGTCGACGTACACACCGACCTCGGCGTAGCAGTGCCCCTTCCTACAGGTGTCAGTTCGTCGGAACCTTGCGGAATTCTCACCGGACGTCTTGGCCTTATGGCATATCAGGCATAGCGCCTGGCATTTCGCAAGCTCCTCAGCACGACGCTGTGTGCTCCACGTCCATACGTTGTGGTGCACTTTCAACGCAGGGTCGGCATGATCTAGCTGAAGATCATCCTTGGATCCGCAGCGAACGCATGGCCCGTTCTCACGAAACCACGCGTCTCGGATTCGACGCCTGCGCTCTCGCTGGCTGTGCCGCTGGTCTTCGGGGTTCTTATACACCCGAGCATCGTATTTTTCTCCCCTCGGAACTAGTTAGTTCCTGTGCCCTGCCTGGAATCGAACCAGGTGAGGCCCCCGTTTTGGGCTCAGGGCTGTGTGCTCAGCCGTAGACGATCTCCTTGAAGAGACCGGCCTGAACGATGTTGTCGGCGTCGCCCGCGTCGTAGTCGTAGTCCTCATCGATGAGGATGCCGACGGCGAGGGCACGCAGGTACGCCATGAACTTTTCGTCGTCCTTGTGCCGCTTGACCTGGCCGGTGACGATGTTCCGCAGGCCCTCCCGGATCGTCTCCAGGGTGATGCGGTACTCCTTGTCCTCGTCCTCGGAGTCGTGGACGACCGCGTGGACCTCGGACGGCGCCAGGTTCTCCCACTTGTAGGCGGAGCACGTCGACCAGTAGCCGATGCCACCCTCCAGCGCGGTCTGGAAGACGTCCTGGAGCGCCTTGTCGGACGGAGTCACGGTCATGGTGAACGTGATCGCCCTGGTGTCCGGCGTCTCGACCTTGTTCTCAGTCATGCTCTCCCCTTTCCATCTGCACCCCGTAGGGGGTACATGGTGCCCTGAGCCGGTCTTGCTCCGGCCGTCCGCCCGAACGCGGATCAGGGCTGCGGTCAGACCGCATACAGGCGGTGCCTTACGGGAATGCACTTCTTCGCATGCTCCGTCCACCAGGCCTCGCGTTGCCGTTCTGCCTCGCGCCATGTCGGCGTCTTGCCGTTCGCGTTTTCTGCGCGGACGTAGGGGAATTCCCCTGGCACGCCGCACGCGACGCACGTCCGGGTAAGCATGCGGACATGGACTGTGAGGTCTTCGTAGTTCTTCTGCATTCTCCTCCCCTTTCTGCCCTCCCAAATTCGGGAGTGAGTGCTCCGGCGCGGAATCGAACCGCTACGCCTAAGCGCATTCCAATACCGGAGCTGTCGTGCTTAGTCGATCCAGGTCCGCCGCTCGTTGCGGGTCATGACGCGGCTCGCGAAGAGCTCGGTGGCCTGCTCCCACGTCTTGTCGTAGAGGCCGTCATCGATCGGCTGCCACGTCTCGTCCAGCGACTTGGCCTTGAGGCCGACCACGGCGAACCGGCGCTTCGGATCCGTGTCGGCACCCCGGTCGTACATGATGACGGCCTGGTGGGGTGCCTCGGTGAGCGCCGACGGAACGTGTATGTGCGCCAGAACCGGCCCACCGTCGAACTCCGTCGGGATATCCTTCAACTTCATATTTCCTCCCCTTGTTCTGTGCACCCGTTTTCGGGCAGCACAAAGTGCCCCGCCACGGATTCGAACCGTGTGCAGCCAATACGGGGCTGTTTACCTCACCTGCGGTCGTACTCGCTGTCTGCGATGACGAAGACGTTTACCACGCCGGAATCAACCATGCGTGAAGGCAACATGTTGTCGATAGCGACGACGCTGTGCCACCGGGCTTGACGATCCTGTGCCCGATAGCACGTGGCATTGTCGCCGGAAATGACTCGCTCGCCGATACGCTCGACGGCCTGGGGAATGGACACGCGCACTTCGCGCGGGCCTTTCCAGTTGACGGACAGGTAGACCTCTGTCGCCAATTTCCTCCCCTTTCGATAGATCCTTGCGGATCAGTGCCCTGCCGGGGAATCGAACCCCGGCGAGATCACCAGATCAGGGCTGTTCAACGTTGAACGCGAGCGCCAACACCTTGTCGTAATTGTCCTGTTCCGCCTTTGTCTGCGGAAACCGCAGGAGGCCCACGTACTGGACGCAGGCACCCATGCCGCACTCGACGACGTATTCGATCAGGCATCCCGCACACCAGGTGGACTCGGCGAACGCCTCCGACGTCTGCACTCGAAACATGGCCTCCGTGTACGCGTCATGACGAGTCGTACCGGTGGAACCGTTCATGCACTCCGGCATTGTTTCCTCCCCTTTCCAGATCCTCTCGGATCAGTGCCCCGGAGCGGAGTCGAACCGCTCTGCACCATCGGGGCTGATCTTTCATGCCTTGCTGGCTTCGGCCTCCCGCTTGTACGGCTCGAACGCCTCCTTGGCGGCCTGTTCCGCCCACTCGCAGCCGATGAGCCCCCAGCAGGAGCCCTCTTCGACTTCCTCCCAGGTGGTCATCTCCGCCTCGCCTTCCGGATCCTCCTTGGGGACCCAGGTGACGGAACGCTCGATGACGTAGCCGTAGACGTCACCCTCTGCCCAAGCCCGGTACTCTTGGATCTCGGACTCGATGACCTTCTCCGGCTCCCACGTGGACTCCGCCGCCTTGTCCGGCATCAGGTACCAGAGCGCCCAAGCGCCGTCGCACGGACGGTCCTCAACCACCGTGGCGCCGTGCCGCATCTTGGCCCAGCGGATGAACAGACGCTCGCTGTCCGGACGGGTGCTGAAGTAGTCCCACCCGTACTGAAGCGGGCCGCCGTTCTCATCCACGCTGATGTAGTTCTGCTGCGCGGGCGTGATCACGTTGGCGAGGTGGTCGTAGTCCTTGCGCGGATTGACCGAGCCGGAGTCCTGGTCGATGACCAAGCGGACCCGGTACTTACCCGCAGTCTCAAGAACGTCGTCCATTCCATATCCCCTTTCCTTCACCCGAAATCCGGGCTAGTGCCTGTCCCGGTCACGAACCGGCGGAGTCATTCTCAGACAGGCGGGCGGATCACTGATCCTGTTCCTGGGCGATTTCGCACTTGTGGCGGTATCCCTCGCCCGTGACGATCCAGTAATGCAGCGGAGCACCCTCCGGCGGCGTGAACACCACACCTACCTTGCCGTCGGCCTTCAACTCCTCGCGGAGCGAATCGCTATCGGTGCGCTCGTCGTACTCGCGCACCTTGGCGGCCACCTCGCACCAACCGCAGTGATCATCGGACTCATCGACCAGCGGATCACCGATGTCGGGGCAGTTCTGGGCCCAATCGTCAGCCTGCATATCCAGTTCGGACGAAAGGACGCCCAGAGCATCGCCGATGTTGTCGACGCAGTGCACATCGCTCTCCGGCAGGTAACCCGGCATGTTGGCACCGATGTGCCAGTGTTCCGAGCCGGATCCCTTTTCATCGTCGATCCACTCGTTGATCTTGGCTCGGAACTCGTCGTAGGTCGCGATGGTGCGCTTGCCGGTGGCGTGGTCGTAGACACTGATGTTCCAGTCCCACGAGTAGACGCGCTCTTCCTCCGGAATCGGCCCGTCAAGGCGCTCGTTCTGGGGACGGCCGACCTCGATCGTCGTACCACCCTCTTTCCAGCGGAAGATGAGCGTTCCATACGGCTCCACATCTTCCATGTATTCCATGGTGTGAGTGTCACCAGCAGCCATATCCATATCCCCTTTCCATTCACCCGAAATCCGGGCTAGTGCGCCGGGCGGAGTCGAACCGCCCCACGACCATCAGCGCTTCCGCTTACGCGGATCGTAGCTAGCAACCCAGTTGGTGATGAACTCGCGGGTGTCGTCGCTGGTGTGCGCAGAAACCCAAAGCAGCGTGTCCAGCGTGCCGAACGCGCTTACGGTGTGCATTTCCCACCAGCCGTTTTCAGCGCGCCGGAACGCCAACCGAAAGGACCGCATACCGCGCCACATGACGGCATCGAAACCGTCCTTGGCTGCTGCGGTGAACAGTCCGATCTCGTCCAGCATCCCCCGGTATTCCTCGGGAGTCGCCGGAACGACCTCAGCGTCAGCCATTGTCAGCCCTTCTTTTCATTCGCGGCGCATCGTTCCAGGTATCGGCGTACAGACTCCGAATATGCCGGGTCTGTGCCCCGAACCGGGCCACCGTCGGGACTGTCGTCGTACGGAGGCTCGAAGTACTGGGAATCAAGCTGCTGCCTGTCCCATTCTTCAAGAATCTCTTCGGACATATCCGTATCCCCTTTCCAACACCCCGAAATCGGGGTAGTGCCCTAGACCGGAGTTGCACCGGACTAGGAGACCTCGTGTCTCTCTAGGGCTGCGTTAGTCCTCGTGGCCGGACCAGACGCACTCGGTGGTGTGGTACAGCTTGCCGTCCGTCATGGGGTGCTCGTACGCCCCTCCGGGCTGGCATCCCTCGTCGTGAGCCTCGCCGCAGTGGCAATGCCCCTCGCAGGCCTGGCAGTCGTGCAGGCGGCCAGGCTCGTGCGGGTAGTCGGCGTGGTCCTCGCTGAGGAAGATTGAATCGTCGTCCACGAACCCGCCGTTGCAGGCGATGAACCACGCGGCTTCAAGGTGAGTCACAGGCAGACCGGCCCGGTAGTCCTGGCCGCGCCGGAGCTCTTCACCGTTGCGCGTGACGATGTATCGCCAGTCACCTTCGTAGCTCCTGCCGACAGTGCCGCCGCCCAGTTTCTCGACCTGGACCACAACACCCTCCCCGGCCGGAACCGAGAACTCACACGTGAAATCGCGCATGTCGGTGTAGCTCATATCTGATCCCCTTTCCAAGCGATCCTTTCGGATCAGTGCCCTAGCCCGGAATCGAACCGGGCCGAGAACCATTTAGGGCCGAGTCACTCGCAGAAATAGCACTTCTCCTCCTTCTTGAGGTAGCACTCGGAACGCTTGTCCTCCTGTGACAAACGGACGTGGTCAACCACGTGTCCGAACCACCAGAGCCGGTGCGGGTTCATGCGGAAATACTTCCGTGCGATCCGTCCGTATCGAGGAAGACTGTGGGCGGGGCGCCGCACGCGGAATTGCGCGTACTGCGTACCGTCCTCTCGGACCTCCGCACCGATCCACGTTTCGAGGATCTTGTCACCTACGTGCAGATCGTGCGCCTCAACGTGCTTTTCCATTTCCTCCCCTTTCCTATCGATCCTTTCGGATCAGTGCCCCATCCGGGAATCGAACCCGGGCGGAGGCCACCAGGCCTAGGGCTGTACCTTACTCGTCGCTGCCGGACGCATCCCCGTAGTCCTCGGGGTCGAAGCCATCCAGCACCCCCCGGCACAGAGCGCACCGGGGACAGTAGTCCGGGAATTCCTCGTCCGCGAAGATCACCTTCGGGAAGTCGCCAGAGTCGTATGAGCGTTCGTTGTCGGGGTCGATGCCTCGGCGCTCGGCAATCACCTTCAAGGCTTCTTCCACGGTCGCAGCACCCTTGAAGCGCATTGTGACGTCCGTGATCAGCTTCGCGCGCTCGTAAACGACGGGTCCAATCTCACCCAGTGCGCGGATGATGCACACACCATCGCAGTAGATATCGGCGTCGAAGCTGTATCCAACGACAGTCCAAGTTTTCATAAAATCCCCTTTCCTGCTCGCATAAGCGAGAGTGCCCTAGCCCGGAATCGAACCGGGCTAAAGACCGTCTAGGGCTTTTTCAGTGCATGGATTCGCAGTTCTGATCCACGGAACCCATCCGAGTTCCGAGTCGCCGAACGTTCGTGGGGACGATCTCACTACTCTTGAGCAGGGCCGCGATTAGTTCCTCGGCGTCCCACCCGTGGTAATTCCACATCGCACCCTTGCATGTCTCCGCTGTTTCCGGAAACCAACCTCCCAAAGCCTCTGCCATGTGTTCTTCGCAGAAAGTGTTGTCGGAGAGGTCCGTGTAGTAATAGCGCATTGCTCCCCTTTCCAACTCACCCCGATAAGCCGGGGGAGTAAGTGCCCTAGGTCGGATTCGCACCGACATAACCACTGAGGCTAGGGCTGCCGCGTTAGCGGTTCTGGAAGCGTCGGATCGTATCGACGTAGTTATGCCATGCCGGAAGCTGGCTTACCGGATTGATGGCACCGAACGGCAACACCAGGTCGGATTGGCGTCCGGCCATCAGTTCCCGCCAACTGTCGAATACCTGAATCACGTACGGATGCGAACCGTTCCAGGCGAAGCACTCACCCGTGGCCGCATCCGTTGCCTGCATAGTCGGCAACAGCACGCCGGAAGGCGTCTGCGGGACACGCTGTGTGGAGTGCAGCGGGCTGACGTTGTTCATCGGTTCCCCTTTCCGAGCAGTCCCGCATTTTGCACGGGACTGAGTGCCCTTGCCCGGAATCGAACCGGGCCAGAGACCATCAGGGCTTTGCCGGTGACCACCAGCACACGATTACTGCACCGGTAGACGGTTTGAATGCCCATGCGACATCCCAAACCCGAGCATCCGCACCGGTTACGGTTCGCATGTCCAGGTCGATATCAGGCGTACGGTGCCGACGGTTGTGCAGCACCATTTGCCCGGCAAGTGCCAACGCGTCGTTCGTCTCATAAGAGAACGTGGCAAGCGTGTCGTCCATCGGATCCCCTTTCCAGCGCTCCCCGGATTCGGGGGAGACTGAGTGCCCGGTAGTGGCTTTGCGCCTACGTCTATGGAAACCGTCTACCGGACTAACACCTACGATGCTTCGCGGCGCCGCTCGATACCCTCGCGTCGCTGTATCTCTTCGATGACAACGGAACGGATTCCGCGCATGCGTGCGGCCATTCGGAAGCGGTCCGTGACACGCAAACCGTAGGACCGTTGACCGGGCCCCGGGCATGTACGGCTCACCTCATACGCCACAAGGTGGCGCGTAACTCCGCGCAGTCGGGACACGTGTCCCAACCACCGGAATCCGTCCCGCACGACCGTCCCTGTCTTGCAATGGGGACAGGGGCGAATTTGAACAGTGAGCCCACCTATGGTCATTTCAACCATGATCACTCCCCTAATCTCGCAAAGATGCGACCGCGTCCCCATGGGGACGCACGCACTAGGCCTAACGCGGTTTTGAGTCGCCTAGTCGACTATGCCCAGCTCTTTTCCTGCGCCTTGGTCCAACGTGTGATCAAGTTAGGATCTGCCAGTGTGTCATCACGCTTGCTCGCTGCAAGAACGGCAATTCGAGACTGCGTAGCTTCCGTGCGCTCGATACGCGAGGCACGGCGCGGCTTGCATACCGTGGACTTGTTGTCGCTGCCACATGCCCGGCATTCCCGCACACGGTCGATGTCGGCAACGTGCAATTCCTGCGCCGAAAGTGCGGCGCGTGCCTTAGTGACTGCCTTACAGGTCGACAGCTCACGCACCCGCGCATAGTCGCCGCGACGTGCAAAGGTGTTGGCAACGGTGCACGCAATCTCATACGCGTGCGTAGCGTCGTCTGACGCTCCCATGACGCGTACGGGGCGCGTGCCCCGGTACTCCACAACGGCGTAAGCGTGCTTACGCAGTAGGTAGCGGTCCCTTGCCGTGCGCGTGACACATTCGCGATGCATCACACGGACAAAGTGGGTTGCCTTACCGGCCGGAACTCCCGCGCTACGTCCCTTAAGGGGAGTAGGCGCAACCGGCGCGCGATATCTCTTACCCATGTTTCCTCCCCTTGTTGGTGGTGCAACCGTCCCCCCGTGGGGGACACGCACTAGGCCTAATGCCTGTTTAGAGTCGCCTAGTCGACTACTTGCGCACCAGCGTGAGCCGCGTACGGGACCGGTACCGGCGCCCGGCAAATGCCGTCCGGTTAGCGAAGCGCACACGGGCAATCCGTATGTGCTCCCACGCGATGGCACGCGCGAAATTCCGGCCGCGCGCCACGTGATCCGGGCGCCCGTTGCCAGTCACGGCGTTGTCAAGGAACACAACGTCCCGCGTGCAGATGGTGCCAACGTGCTGCATATGTACTCCCCAAGGTTGATACCAATGCTGACTAGGTACGGGACCTAGTCACTAGTGGCAGCACGGGAACGGGGCGAATGACTGTCGGGGCCCTCAGTGATCAGGGTCCCTAGGTACTGTCCGCCCCGTTCCCATGCGCCTAAGGGGAATAGGGGAAGTCAAGTTCAGCTAGTCCGCTTCACGTTCCTGCCCGGGGGACTGTCCACGGTTGGGATGATCTATCAGGCTTAGGGTCATGATCGTTATGCCCGTTTGCCGGTAGGTCCGCCGTTTCGCAATCTCGCGGGGGGAGGGACTAGCGTCTCTCGACTCTTCTAGGCATCCCAAAATCGGGCCCTAGGTCACGCGTCGCCACCATCTATGGCAGTGACTCACGCGTGCATCTGCTCTCCACTGTGTAGGGCCCTACGCGTCTCCCGACGGGTAAACCCATGTTCTCAAATAGCAAGCGCGTTAGGATCATCGGTCCGATTACTCAGACCGGCCGGGGGAGCGCTACTCCCTCCCGTGCTACTCGATAGCGAGTAAGGGTGATTGCGACTCACGCCCGCCTTAGGCGACTCCCACACTCCGCGCCGTACGTTCCGACGCTCCGCGCGATGTTCCGCGCAACGCATGGTCATTGCTGATGACGTGCGCGAGATACGCACCCGACCCTTTCCCGCTATTGAGTTCTCAATGAACAGTGGCCCCGGCTTCCCGCCGCCCCGGTGTTGCTGGGGCGCCGTTCCCGCCGTGCCGTTGTTGCTCCACAAACGTAACCCCGTACGTGTGTGTGAGAGCCGCGACTGTGTTGTTTGATCATGAAAAACCAAGATCATTATGGCTTTGACCTGGGCAAATAGTCGTTATGTTTCCGTGACATTAGACCTTGACAAGGTAGTGCCCAAACCTGGACATACTGACTCGTCGATATTAAATATGATCGATCAAAGTGCGTTTGTACAGGTCAGAGCGTTTGTCTTTACATGGGTAAAGCGTGCTCCCCGTGCCCATGACGACCCGCTGAGGGTGGCCCGGCGCCCGTTTCCGGGGGGTGAGGCAGTGAGCGGCCCTCCGTGGCGCTGTGAGCCCCTGTGCCAGCCCTCCCGGCGCCCATGCCCGTGCGCGGCCCTGTAGGCGCCCCTGGGGCCCCGTTTTCGGGGGGAGAGAGCCACTCGACGTCCCTACTCCCCCCAGTAGCCAGAGAGAGGCTTAGAGAGGCCCTGGTGCCCGTCGGCGCCCGTGCGCCCCGGGGGCGCGTGCCCTGTGCCCATGGTGGGCAGTATGTCCGGTTGATGCGTGCTCATTACGTTTATTACATGTATTACGTGTGTGATGGTGTGGGGTGTGCGCCCGTTCAATTACGTTTGACCATTACTCATTAGGTTGGCTAATAGGTGTTATGTCATTCCCCCCTCTATGTGTTTGTCGGGTGGCAGTGCCATAAATGGAGTGGTCTAGTTGATCATGTAACGCAGCGTGTAACTAATGAGTCGTCACTTTGCTTGACGTTGCAGCGCTCCGTGTGATCGATGGCGCGAGCGCGCGTTGACCATGGATGCATGAAGATCGTTGAAACATAACGAGTGTTATGTCTCACTGCCTGCCCGGCATGTCCGTTGTAAGTATGGCGCAGATCACATTGAGCAAATCTGCAAAAGGACTTGACAAGAAGGCACCCCCCACCCTTAAAGAATTTTTTACAGCAATTCGGCCCTGGTGACACAGGTAGGTACCAGTAAGGGCAATCCGGACAGTAACGCGGGTTATTGAAGGGGGAGTTGGTCGTAGGTGACCGGAGGCACGGGGGAGCGGCATACTCGGCGCATGAACGCGAGTGGAGAGGCGAGGGGCCTCGAAGACCTCATCGAGCACATGTCCGAACTGGAACTAGGTGCTGAGTACGAGGTCGCCGACAACTACTGCCGCTACTGCGGGAGTACTCGCCTGGTCTTCGTCATGAAGCTCGTAGCCATCGAGGGTTCATTGGCAGGCGGGCAGGCCAAGACTTCCGCGAAGGCGTGGCCATGGCTGCGATGCAAGGGGTGCGGATGGGAGAGCAAGGGAAAGCGATGGGTTTCATTCTGAAGGCGCCGACGCAAGACCAGGAAGCACACGTCGCCTGGTTGGCACGCCGACCCACATGGGCGACCTGGGGCAAGAGCCGGGGGAACGATCCCGAGAAGCGACGCCGGGAGATGGAAGCAACGAGCCGGTACCTGGGGGAGAGCCGCGATGTCTGAGGCAGGCTGTACGGCGAGGGCGGCCCTGTCCGAAGCCGAGGCGAAGCACTTCAATGAACTCGAAGATGCCGAGCACGCGGTGGACACGGACCCGGGCCTCTGTGAACTCGACACGCATGGTCCTGAGGTCCGGCACGTGATGATGGTGCAGAACCAGTACGACGGCGAGACGAGTACCTCCTGGTGGCTGCGCTGGGATGACGCTGGAGAGCGTGAGATCAAGGTTGAGCCCTACTGCGACAGGCCGATGGAAGACCCGGGGCAGTTCTGTCTCCTTGTGGCGGAGCATCTCGGCCAGTGCAGCTACGGAACCGATGACACCCACGACGATGAGGACAGCGAGCCCTTCGAGGAATTCGTGCCACTCACCGAGGAAGAGCTTGATCAGAAGCTGCCGGGAACGGACATGTCGATTCGGGAGATGATTCCTGACAATGCATTTGAATGGATGCACAACAAATGACGTTCTGGCGTAGGAAGCCTAAGTGGCACGTCGACATGGAAGCCGTTGAGCGGACGGTGCGTGCCGAGCTGGAGGAGAAGCATCGAGCTGAGGTGAACGAGCTGCGGGGTCAGATTCGGTGGATGCTCGACACGGCCACGGACAAGCAGCTCGTTGCGTGGGCGGCAGACGCGGGCAGGCGCTTTTCGGAAATGCCGGATGTGGATGTGGACCCTGACTGGGAAGGCCGGGCCAAAGACGCCATGATGCACGGGCTGTTGAAAGTCCTCGAATTGCAGAGCAGGGTAGCGGAGCTTGAGAGCGAGCTGGCCATGCTCAAGAGGGAGAAGGATGTCTAGCAACAAGGAGCCGGTACCAGTCGTCCCACAGGCCGTCCGCGAGGACATCCATACGATGGTGAATAACCCCCTCACCGAGGAAGAGCTCGCGAGAGTCAAGGCGCGGGCGCCGGAACGCTGCTGCGTCTCGTGCTGGTCCTTGCACATTCTGCGGGGAATTTTCGCTGGGCTGCCTCACGACTCCTGCGGTGAAGCAATCCGGCGCAGTGTGCCGACGGTACGCACAGCCCAGGACACGCAGGAGATGATCAGCATCCTCAAGGGGATGGAAGGCATGGAGGTCGTCCGGGACTGGAAGGTCGAGGCAACACCCGAGGGGGACGTGACCGTGAGCTTCACGTCGATCACCGGGCGGGACGAGGTGCTGAGCGCGGAAGCGATGCGGGGATACAGCAAGGGATTCGCAACGGCTTTCCGCTTCTTCACGGAGCGGCCATGACGGACGGCGGCGACCCGGTGGTGCACTTGACTAGTGGGGCATGCATGACCACGATCTGCTGCCGACGACCCCTGTCAGATGTGGCGGATGACGATGGGCGAGGACGCGTGACTGGCGACGCTTCGCCGGACGACACGTCGTGGATCACCGATGAGGTCGTCCGCCAGGCGCAGGAGTACGAGAACGATGCTTGGGCCTCGACGCAGTTCTACGGGATCCCGCGATGTGTGGCATTTCCCTACTCCGGTCCGTGCTGCGGGAAGTACGACGAGAACGGCGAACTCACGGGCTTCTGCCCGCCGCCTCACGAGAGGGACTGATGGAAACCAGACGGGGCAAGGTCGGGATCCTTGCGGTTGGCGCAGGGCTGGTGGTGTACGGCCTGATGTTCGACATGGTTGTGACCACGATCGGCGGTGTGGCCGCGATGGGGGCAGCGGGTGTCGCACTGGCCGTACATGGGCGGAGGACGCATGACTGACGATGAACTTCGGGACAAGATCTTGAGTGTCGTCAAGGGCACGGTCGGCTACGACCAGGAAGAGCTCGCCGTCGATCTGATCATGGCTGTGGTTCGTGCGCACAACCACTGCGCCTCTTGTGACGGGCACTCATGTGACGAGGGCCGTAGGCAGGAGTCGCCGGAGCGGAGCGTGCAGATGCTGCTGACGCTGTGGCAGGACGCGGGCCCCACGCCGGAGGAGATCAATGGCTGAGCAGGCATGCCACTCGACGCAGCACTGTGTGGAGCACGAGTTCTGCCATCGGTGTGCTCCGGCTCTCGCGGAGGCGAGTAAGCATCTGGTGAAGGCATTGCAGGCGGCTGGGGTGCCTCCGGCGCAGCAGGGTCAGGCGTACAGGATGCTCGCATCGGTACTGCGCAACGCGACGCCGGACGCGCCGGAGCCCCGGCAGGGAGACGGCCCGCTGTGGAAGCTGGTGTGGCCGATTCAGGAGCTCAACCCGCAGACGGGGGAGCCGTGGAAGGAAGGGGAGTTGGATGCCGTACTACGACGTGGACGGTCGTGAGATCACCGAGGATGAGTGGAAGCGGCTTAGCGACGACCGGGTGTACCTGCGCGTCGGGGCGACGGAGCTGCGGAGTGACGGGCCGCCCCAGACGGTGATCCGGGTGTCGACTGTCTGGACGGGCGTGGACACCGGCGGCTGGGAGATCTTCGAGTCGCTCGTCGACAAGGACGGTCGGAAGGCCATGGTCGTGAAGTACCACACGCGGGACGCGGCGAAGGAGGGGCACAACGCCCTGGTGGGCAAGTTCATGTCCGAGCTTCCACCCGGTGCGCGTGAGGCGCGTGAGATTCCGGCGGAAGAGACATGAGCGGCTCGCCCATTCATCTGCGCCTGCCGGACGGTTTCGAGCCTGGAGCACATGGCTGGGTGCGTGTGGAGCGCAACAGCACGGACACGATGACGGTCTGGGAGCGGTGGGAGATCCCGTTCAAGTACCCGGCCGTCCTGGTGGCGCCGGTCTTCACCGATCCGGAGTCGGGCGCCGTCTCGTGCTTCTACACCGGGCCCGTTGAGGGGCTCTTCCTGGAGGCTGCGACGCAGGGAGCGATCCACCGGGAGATCCTCCGCACGGACTTGGTGCCCCCAAGTCCTGTGGCATACTGAGCGGCGCAGTTACCGAGCCCGGCCGACCTCTATGCGGCCGGGAACGGCGAAGGGGCCCCCTAGGGGGCCCCTTCTGTGTGTCTGGGTCAGAGCTGGTCGTGCTTGACGCTCTGTACGAAGGTGGACCAGGCGCCGCGCGGGAAGACGTGGGCGCCCTTGCTGGGGTCCTTGCTGTCGCGGACGGCGATCTCAGCGGGGAGAGCGAGGGTCTCGACGCACTGCGCGTTCCCTCCCTCGCTGTAGGAGCTCTTCATCCAGCCGGTGGCTGGGAGGTCAGTGCGCGTCATGACTATTCCTGTCGTTGATAGGTCCGCACCGCGTCATTGATCAGATTTGCGGTTTGGCGTGAAGGTAGAGCAGATGCCCTGATGTCGTCAAAGAGCTTGCGGTAGACGGCCACGTCACTCGGTTCTTGCCGGTACCAGGCCTTGTGCCAGGTGCTGACCTCCACTACGTCGAGTGCGCCATCCTCGCTGACCAGGGTTCGGAACGAACCGTGCAGTCCAGGGTAGACCGCCTGTTCAAAGGGGACGACCTGGATTGTGACATGGGGTCGCTTTGTGAGTTCGAGGAGTCTCTTGAGCTGCTGCGCCATTACTGCGGGGCCGCCGACGGGACGTCTGATGACGCCTTCGTCGAGGATGCACATGATCTCCGGCGGCTGGGGGTCGACTCTGTCGAGGATCTTCTGTCGCTGCATCCGCAGGTCAACGTAGGACTTGACGTCGTCGCTGGCCAGGGTTGGTTCAAGCCCTTGAATCATAGCTGCGGCGTAGTCCTCTATCTGAAGGAGGCCTGGTAGGTGCATGGTTGAGAACATCTCGGCACGCACGCATGTGGACTCCAGGTCCACCATCTCGCGCATGTCTGCGCGCAGGTCAACCTTGGTGACGAACTCCGTGGGCACGGCTTGCCGCCAACGGCGGATGACGGCCGCAACCTCGTCTTCGCCTGTGAGACCGTACTGCTTGAGCAGTTCGAGTACCTCAAGACGCTTGGGCCACGTGGTCGCGTTCTCGATCTTGCTCATCTTGGACTGGTTGCCGTCGATGGCAAGACCTGCGTCCTTCTGGGACACGCCCGCCCGCTCACGCAGCTGCCGCATCTCTTCGCCGAAGCGCTTCATCCTGAGCGTCGGTGCCCTGCGTTGACCTGCCACATCGCCTCCTTGACCTGCGCCAAGTCTGGCGTACAACAGCACTCCCACGGAAGTACCCCTCTTGCTTGTCATATGCCAGACGCATGAGCGAATTTGGCGTCTTCGAATATATTCCCTCAGGCATGTTGCGCGGAGGCATCACTTCGGTCCAGTCTGTAGTCACACCGAGGGCAACGACCTGAGAGTCGGTCAACTCCCCTTTGGTCAACACTCGTTGACGTTCTCGTACTGGAGGTCTTCGCATGCACGCGGGCACGGTCGAGACACCCCTGAAACATCGCTGGAGTCTCAGGTCGTTAACGCCCGAGCGCGTCTCGGAGGTTCGCGGCGAGGTCATGCGGTTGTTGACGGAGTGGGGCTACGAGACCGACGAACCGGTACTGGTAGTAGCTGAGTTGGTAGCAAACGTGGTTCGCCACGCAACGGGTCGGGGCGTCCTGACGCTGTCCGTACGGGAGGACGACCTCCTGGTGACGGTCGGCGACAAGTCGCCCTGCCTCCCCGAGATGTTGGAGCCGGACTTCCTCAGCGACTGCGGACGAGGTATCTACCTCGTGGATCAGCTCTCGCGGTCGTGGGGATCGCAGGCGACTAAAAGCGGCAAGTTCGTATGGGCGCAATTGAAAGTCGCGCCCCTTTCACCCAAGTGCTATCGATGTGCGGTCCTCGTGCAATCGGATAGAACGGGAATCATTGCTGGCAGGATTCTTCAACGTGGGAAACCGGACTTGCCGCTCGTGTACTGTCCGGCTTGCTCGCAGGAATTGATCGACGAGCGCACCGGATGCGGTGCTTTGAGGAAGAGATCGAAATGCCGCACTCTGGCCCTTACCTGATCGGTGCGCGCAAACATTTCCACGCCTTCTCTTGGCACGGTGAGTGGTGGCCCGAGCGAGACCAGCGGGCCAATCTCTCGCTGGAAACGCCTCCGCTTCGTGTTCCGCTGTGGATGAACAAGCCGGAGACGCTGGAACGCGCGGTCTACGACGGTCAGCAGCAGGCGATTGCCTGGATGGAATCGCAGTTCACCGCGCACAAGGTGCTGGGGATGGACCAGGAGTCCTTGGCCGGGGAGGTGCAACGGGCGGCCGTGGCACTCGGCACCAGCAGGAACTACGCCAAGAGTTACAGGACCGTTGCAGGTGAATTCGCTGCGATTGCGCTGCTTACGTGTCTGCGCAAGAAGGGGCATTGTCGGACATGAAAGCGCCATTGAGGATGGGGCTGACATGGATTGCGTGAGTCGACGAGCTGACGCAATCCGCGCGGTCATGGAACCCTACCGGGATCCTCGGTATGAGGCTCACTGGTATGAGGGAAGGTGCTGGCTCGGTTGTGGCCGCCAAAATCTTCCTGTTCAATGGATCGGCCCGGCTTCCACTGCGCGGGGCACTGCACCGGCTTTCGGATGCAGTTCCTGTATCGCTCGGTGGGACGAGATGATCCAGCAAGCGCAGCTCGAAAGTGATTTCCGCGAGATGATCGCCAGATGACTCCGTGCTCTCGTCCGGAAGGAAGGCATTCTCACCTCCCCGAGAAAGTCGATCCCGGGCGAGAGCGCGGTACCCCCTCGTAGTTTATGCGGTGAACACTGTTCGGTTACCCAGTTCTCACCCCCGTGGCTGGCCGACAGAGGATCCGGTTCAACTCCGGACGAGGGGACTCCTGCTCCGGGTGACCACTGGGCGGTGGTAGCCACCCGGAGCAGGTCCAAATGAACACGCATGTTGGGAAGTAGGGCAAGTGTCGGCGATGCGGGAACTGATCAACCTTGTGATACCTCGGGGTGGTGACGTCAATCCGCAAACCTGCTTGCAGTGCGCGAAGTTGCACCGTAAGGAAGCCCGCGTGATGACCCTTCATGAGGCCGTGACGTTGGCCGAGGAGGTCCGGATACACCGGATTCACGGGCATCCTGATGCGTCCTTGCTGGTGCCCTTCGATCTTCCGACCCGCGCGCCGCGACAAGTTGTACAGCGCGCTCCTGAACCCCCACCTGGTTGCCGCGCCGAACCCCGTGAAGGGGGACAGGTCAGCAGCCGGGTGGGGCCACCAGCCGCACTTCTGGGCGTTCAAGTTGTGCGGCTATCCAGTGCAGCCCAAATTGCCAGGCAGACCGGGCCAACTCCGGTATGGGTCTGGACGATTTGCCGCTGAACGATCTACCTGCAACGAAAGGATCCTCGTGACCATCACTTCGCAGGCCCCCGCGCAGCAGGAGCTTCGAGCCTCTGCGCTCCACCTCCTCACCCCGCAGGACGCCGAGCGCGTCGCCCGCCTGGTCGTCCGTGACAACGAGGGCGTTGACTACCAGCTGGCCGTGCGCATCGTCGATGAGGCCCTGAAGTTCATCGCGGTCGCCGCTTCCGGAAAGCGTGACGGCCGCAACCTGCGGCCGTCGAAGATCGTCGACATGGGCTGGCACGCTCTCATCCTGCACACCGAGTTGTACCGCGACGTGTGCGGCAGTCTCGGCGGTTTCGTGCACCACCGGCCTGAGGGACCCGAGACGCTGCGTCGGGACGCCACCACGCTGGACCAGACCGTGGACGCCATCCGCGCGAGCGGCTACGCCACCGACGACTACCTGTGGGGTGACAAGGCCGACACCGAGATCAAGGGCGGCGACTGCCAGCACACCGAGTGCCACCAGGACCCCGGCTGCGGCGCTCCGCAGGCCTACCCGACGGCCCACCTGAACTGATTCGGGGAACCTCTCGTCACGGTCAGTGCCCACAGCAGTACAGTGAGCGCTGACCGTGAGGAGGGGCATGAGCGAATCCACGTGGATCGATCCCCGCTATGCCGGACTGGTCGCACAGTACGAGGCGCTGAAGAGCAGCCGTCGTCGTCAGGGGCCGATAGTTCCATGTGCGACCTGCTGGCACGGATTGGGCGTCGTCATGATGGCTGATCTGACTAACCGTGAGTTGATCACTGTTCCTTGTCAGCGGTGTCCGGCGCCAGGATGACCGCAGCACCCAGAACGGCCCCGCCTGTGCGCTCCCGCCCCGTTGCGCGCAGGCGGGGTTCTTTGGTGCGTGCGGAGCACGGAAACCGGTTCAGGTCAGGTCGTACTCGGCTGACTCCCGCCAGCGGATTGCGAGCGCCATGTCGGTCTCCACACCGAAGGCGATGCGCATGTCGGCGAGTTCGCTGGATATGACGCGCTCGCTGATGTCCAGCTTCTTGGATATCTCCTTTCGGCTCATGTCGTTGATGAGCAGGCGGAGGATGGTGCGGCCTCGCGCCGAGGTGAGTTCGCCGGAATCCGGCTGTGGTCCTCGGCCGCCGCGCCATGGTTGCGACAACGTCCAGTAGTACATGTAGATGCTGTGGACCCAGGCGAGAACAGCCGGGTGCGAGACCTCAACGGCGGGCTTGCTCTCGGGTCCGCCGCGCAGGTCTTCGAGGTAGGCCGCGACGCCTTCGATGTACACGATCCGGGGAAAAGGTACCGGGCAGGTTCGGACCTCAGCGCCCAGGGCGGACATGTCTTCCGCCCACTTGCTCTCGCCGTCCCGAGACCGGGCGGACAGGTTGTAGATCGTGTAGAGCTTGACACCTCGACGGAGCAGGGCAGCGTCTCGGTCGTAGGAGGCTTCCAGGATCTTGCGGTCACGCTTGGTGGGCTGTGCCGTGAAGATGGCCCGGGTGCCGCGAGCTGCTGCCTGACCGATGGCTTCGTTTACCTGGGGGGCTGTCGGCAGCACTCGGACTCCGGCGTCGCCTGTGTGGTGCTGCTCGTACTCGCGCTCCAGCCGGGCGTAGGTGTCGGCCATCTTGTGGAGCTCGTCCAGTTTGTCGGCGATCTCGCGGTGCACCTTGGCAAGTTGACGGCGCTCGGCGGTGCGCGGGTCGAGGGCGACTGGCTGAGTGGGGGAGTGCGGCTCGTGTTCGGCGAGGTAGTGGCTGCGCAGCTTCTCAACGCGGGGGGCATCCTCGGGGCGCATGTGCTCCCGGGCGACCAGCCTGCGGTACACGTCCTCGTCGTCGGCGTCGAGTGGTGCGTGCTCCACTGGAACAACTTTGTCGGTTTTGGTCACGTTTGAACCTTCGTCAACATGAACTGCGCCAAACTGAACCGTAGTTGGGCTTGCAACTACCTGGTGAGGGCGGCCAGCCTTACACCGCGTAGTTGCAGCGCCTACACGCCGCGTTCACAAGCGGAGTCGGTGCGGCTGGGTAATTCGCCCCCATATGCAGAGGGCGCTAGAAGGCCTAGAAGGAGCACTGTGAAACCTTTCCGTCGGATCGCTCGGTACCTTGGGATCGCGCTTTTGGTCGTTGGCGGCATGACGGCGGCGGCGTCCAACGGTGACGCCGTCAGGCATGCGCAGGCGGACACCATCTGGGGTCTCGTCCAGGACGACTCCGGGACTGACCCGGAGTACGCTCCCGCAGCACCTCAGGACTCCATTTGGGGCTGACCCTGAGCTGAGCGTTCAGGGTATTGCGGAATCCCACGGAAATCCACGCACTGTGAAGTAGCTGTGTGCGCCACGCACCGCATAGTCGCCCCCGCCCCGGAGCGCACTCCCAAGGCTCCGGGGCGGACCCTTCCCAAGTTCACGCAACGCCAACCGTTGGCCAAGGGTCTGGTTTGTTTTTGGGCGGTGGACGCGGCGGAGCCAGGTAAAGGGGTTCTAAAGTCCTAGGGTTCTTGTACAACCTTTCAGCGGGTGGTGCGTCGCCTTCCAAGGCTTTGCGCTGAAACGGAACCGGAATCATCATTTTCTCCGTCCTGAGCGTTGACTGGGTAGGGGTTCGGCGCCACGATGCGGTAGTTGTCACGTGAACAGGTCGTGAAGGTCACCCTCCCTCGTGGCGTCTGCCAGGGAGTATCGGTCGCCACCGAGGGTGTCCGCAAGATCACCCGCCGCTGAGTTTGCCGTTGTCGCCTCAGGTGCGTGTAGTAGGTTGGCGATGCAGCGTGCGAACAAATGTTCGAGCGGGTTGAGGAGGAGAGCCGTGCCACACGAGGGGGGATCGATGGACGGGGCAGCAAGAGAGGCTCGCAGAATCAACCGGCTGCTGGCGGTAGCGGAAGCGGCCGGGGAGCTTGGCTCCGTGGTGGATCCCGAGACAGGGGAACGTCACTACTACGCCACAGAGCTGGGGATCGCCCGGATGGCGAAGAACGCCGCCGGGGAATGCGAGCCTGCTGCGGCGTCGCCCTCGACTCCGCACGGCGCCGTCCAGGAGGAGCGTCGTGCAGCCCATGCCGCCCCGCGTCGCCGCTCGCGCCTCTTGAACACAGTGGCCGCAGCCGTGGCAACCCTTGCGTTGCCCGCGCTGGCCGCTACGGCGTCTGCGAGCAGCTGGCTGCACTCCACGAGTAGGCCTGAGGTCACGCCGGACACCGACGAGGGGGAGGCGCAGGCTCCGGCGGAGACGAGCAGGGCCGCCGAGCCGATGGAGGAGGGTTCTAAGCGCGAGGTCCGTGACCGGCCGGTGACTGTCACGCCGTCCCACACGCCCAGCTCGGGCGATCCGATGCTGGACGGAGCGAAGAAGAACGCGACGCCGAGCACGCATGAAGTCCGTAGGGAGGCGAAGGGCCGACACCGTGGCAAGCGGGCCATGAATGACGTGCCTGAAGCCCTTGAGCGTCTCATTGAGCGGCTGATCGACAGCGAGGCCTACCAGGACGACGTGGCGGACACCGTGCAGTCGTACACAGGGCAGGGGGCTGTCTGGGGCCGGGCAAGCCTTGATGCCCCTCGCGCGCCGGTTCGGGGTGCGGCTTGGGGTCCCGCTGACAGTGAGGTACGTCACACCCGTTCCTGGGCGAGCCGGTTTTCGCAGGTCCGCTAGGGTCGGAGCGTCACGCTCCGTTAATGCATATGCCGATGTAGCGAATAGTGGACCACTTAGTTGCTAGCTAAGTGGTCCACTTGTATGGTCTCAGGCACACCCCCCGATCTGAAGGAGACCTCCCGTGCCTATCGGTAGACCACGAAATACTCCCGGCCATGCCGAAGCCCATCAGTACGTGTGCCGTGCCAACACCTTCGATGAGGAGAAGCAGCGGGCCATCATCTGCGGGGCGGACGTTCCCCCAGGTGAGCTCACGTACCTGGCGCACAACTCGCGTTCCGGCGCCTTCCTTGCCCTTTGCGTTCACCACCGGCAGGCGCTCGCTGAGACGGTTGACGACTGGTTCTCGGCCGAGGTTGGCGTCGGTCGCCTGCTCGCGAGCTACACCGAGCTGCCCGACGGCCGCCTCGTCAGTCAAACCGAGCTGCGGGAGCTTCTCCTGGCGGCCGGTGAAGAGATCAGCAAGAACGGCCCTCTCACTGACCGGCAGGTCAATAAGGCGGTCAAGCTCAAGCTCGCTGCCGATGCGGGATAGTGGACCACTTAATTGACAACTAAGTGGTCCACTCGTAGGTTGGTGCCCCACGCCGACCTAGGAGCAGCATGTCGACGCACTACCTCGAATCCGTCTCTTCGTTCCACCGCGCGTTCGGTGTCCCCAAGCTCGTGCAGCTCTCTGACCAGGAGCAGCTTGTCTCGGTAGCCCTGCGGGCCACCTTGATCGAAGAGGAGACCACGGAGTACTTCGAGGCCCTGGAGCAGTGGAAGGCGATTCAGGCGCCGGACACGTTCCCGCACATGGCCAAAGAGCTTGCTGACTTGCTCTACGTCGTCATGGGTACGGCGGATGTCCTCGGCGTGACCACCACCGTCCAGGCCACACCGAACCACCTGTCGTACTCATTGACTGATCTGGTGCTCCGCACCCAAAGCCGCATCGCCGTCCAGGAACTCACATACCTCGGCCGGATGATTCACTACGGAGACCCTATCGAGGCCGCCGTCGAGGCCCTGGGATCCGACCTCCAATCTCTCGTGCAATCCATCGCCCGCTCCGCGAGCAAGGCACGAATTCCGCTGCGCAAGGTATTCGACGAGGTACACCGCAGCAACATGAGCAAGCTCAATCCCGACACCGGTAAGCCCGAACGTCGCGAGGACGGAAAAGTCCTCAAGGGGCCCTGGTACAAGGAGGCCGACCTCTCCTTTCTGCAAAGGGAAGCTGCCTGAGCTACCTCCCAAAAACCGCCCGACCGTACGATTGAAACTGATCGTGCATCGGGCGGTTTTTGCGTTGGAGGACATATGCCCGCAGTGAAGAAGGCATCGCCCGCAGCCCGGAAGCCGGACCCGGTGATGTGCTCGAACCATCCGGATCGTCCCGCGAAGCACACGACGGGCAGTGAACTGCACCAGGTGATCTCCCTGTGTGCCGTGTGCCTGCACCGCAACCCGCAGATGGCCCAGCGATGACGGCTGATCTGCCAGAGGAGTTCCGCTCCCGGCCGGACACCTATGAGGGCATCGTTCCCGCCTTCGTCGATGCCGCCTACTACAAGGACGGCCAGCTGGTGCACAGCACCCTGCGCGAAGCGCCGGAGGTCCCCGAGGAGGAGCAGCCGGGGTGGACCGTACAGGGGAGCAGGCGTGGCCAAGCCGCGTAAGCGCCGGACACCGCGCATCCCCTCTATCCAGCCTCTCCAGCGCAAGGGGAAGGCCGGGCAAGCACGGGACACCCACATGCTCCGCCAGACCTCTGCGACGGGCCCTGACGGCGTCACACGCCCCACAGGAAACGGCGACGGGCGGGGCTCCTATGGACCCAATCGGCTCCACGGCCAGGCGCAGTCCAAGGCGATGGCGCAGGCTCGCAAGAACTACAAGCCCGCCACGATCCGCGCCATGGACGAGTTCGTCGAGAGCGGTGACGTCTCACGGCTTCTGTACTACCGAACCAACACGATCAATCCGGCCCGGCCGCGCACGAAGCTGGCGGGCTATGACGGCAAGAGCCATACCGTCCGTGTCCTCTTCCGCTACCGGGAGGATCCCGATTCACTCGATGGCGCCATCTACGAGTACTACAACGTTCCCTACCGTGTCTGGCGCATGGTCAAGCGGAATGTGAGCACCGGCCGGACCATTAACCGCACGCTTAACAATTACCCGTACGCGATGATCCGGCAGGCAGCTCCCTGAGCATTACAACGCTCGGAGCCAGAAAACCTAGGATGCGGCCATGAGGACAATCGACTTCCTGGGGTTGTATGTGGGCTTCATACGCCTGAACCCCCGCAGCCCGCTCTTTCACCGTTTCGAGGTGAGCGAGTACGAGGGCAAGTGCCGCACTTCGCGGGCGACTTTCATTCGCTTGTTCCCGTTCAATGCCGCTGTCGTGGTCGGCCGCTGGCACAAGTCCGGCCTGAGTCAACTGGAGATGGTGGAGCAGCTCATGGCGGCGCGGAACATCGACCTCTACGACGAAGAAGGCAGCCTCGACCCGCGCTTCGAGCAGCGGGCCCGGCAGAAGATCGCCGATCAGGCGACTGACCCGGACGACGAGTGGACCATTCTGGAGATGGTGGGGCTCGCCGAATGAGGGCACCCGACTGGCTGGCCGACCTTGTCTCCACGACGCGGCGCCGGGTGCGGCGTATGTCCGTGGAAGACATGGGCATCTGGCTGGACGCCGCCGGATCCGGCATGAGCAAGGCCTTCGCCGAGTATGTCCGCGACCGAGACCCGGCGGCGCTGGCCGAGTTCGAACGTGGCCTGGCCATCCTGGTCGCGATGAACCAGGAAGTGCGCGACCGGCAGAAGGTTTGACAGGTGTATGTGGCGGCAGTGACACTGTTGCGATGACGCAGCCTGCCCCCATCAGCCCCAATGACACGGTAATCGGCAAGATCCGGATCACAGACGACCAGCAGCTCCACCTCCGGCGACGGGAGCTGGGCGGCGAGATCCCTCCGTTCCTGGACCTGGCCCAGTTCAACACGCAGGGCGGCGGCTACCGGCTGGCCACACCGTTCCCCGACGACCCTCGCGTCGTGCGCCAGATCATCAGCCTGCTTCAGCACCACCTGGAGACCACCCATGGAAACGCATAAGCAGCGCTGCGTCGTCTGCGGGCGAGTCCTGGGCCTGACCCTGAACGCCAACTCCGGGTACGCGGCCTACTGCCCCGACCGCCCCTGCATCCTTTACCCGCCCGTCAGCTACTCCCGCGCCGAGGACCCCACCCGGGCACCCCTCATCCTTGCCGTCATGGAGTGCACCAGGACCCCCGCGAGCCGGGTCAACACCGCCCTCGGTAAGAGCGGCTCGTACACCGCGTCCATCTGCGCGCAGCAGAGGAAGCGCTGGGAAAGAGCGGCGTGACGAATCCCCGCCAGGCCTCGGACTAACAGTCCGGGGCCTTTTCTTTTTAGCCTCAATAGATGTGAGCGCATCGATTGGGGCACCATGCAGGAGATAGTCGACGACGAGCTCGATGTCCAGTCTGCGGACGAGACCGAAGATGAACGGCAAGCACGTCTCGACTCCGCCGTGGAGCTGGACGAGCTCTCGATGGAATTCGTCTCCGACCTCGTGGACAAGATCCTGCTCCTGGTCGACGAAATCTCCGGTCACCCGCTGCACCCCTACCAGACGCCATTCGCCCGCCGGGTCATCGAATCCGTCATCATCGGCGACGGCGAGACCATCACGGCGCTCTTTTCCCGTCAGTCAGGAAAATCCGAGACGGTAGCCAACGTCGTAGCGGCACTGATGATCATCCTTCCGCGACTTGCTGCGATGTACCCGGACCTGCTCGGCAAGTTCAAGGAGGGCTTTTGGGTGGGAGCATTCGCGCCGGTCGACGAACAGGCCGACAACCTCTACGGCCGTATCGTGTCCCGGCTGACGTCGGACCGCGCCGTCGAGTTCCTGTCCGACCCCGAAATCGGCGAAGAAGTCATCGGACGCGGCAAAGAGCTCAGGCTGAAGCACTGCGGAAGCCTCGTCAGGAAGACGACCTGTCACCCTCGGGCCAAGATCGAAGGCCGCACCTACCACCTCATCCTTATCGACGAATGCCAGGGCGCTGAGGAGAAGGTCGTCAACAAGTCGATCGGCCCTATGGGCGCCAGCACTAACGCCACCATGGTTTTCACCGGAACACCCGACTACGTCAAGGGCGTCTTCTACAAGCAGATTCAGCTCAACAAGCGGGCCGCAACCAAGCGCGGCGCTAGGCAAAACCATTTCGACGCCGACTACAAGACGGTCGGCAAGTACAACGCGAACTACAAGCGGTTCGTCGCCAAGGAAATCCTCCGCATCGGCGCCGACTCCGACGAGTTCAAGCTGAGTTACAGGTTGATGTGGCTTCTCGATAGAGGAATGTTCACGACGGCGGAAAAGCTCGACGAACTCGGCGACAAGTCCATGCAGGTCCAGCACGCGTGGATGAAGAGCCCCGTCATCGTCGGCATCGACCCCGCCCGGAAAATCGACTCCACCATCGTCACGGTCATTTGGGTCGGCTGGGACTACCCCGATCAATTCGGCCGCTTCGAACACCGGGTCCTCAACTGGCTCGACCTCACAGGCGTCGACTGGGAAGAGCAGTACTTCAGAATCGTCGAATTCCTCAGCAACTACCACGTCTTCGCCATCGGCGTGGACGCAGGCGGAGTCGGCGACACCGTCATATCCCGCCTACGCGTCCTCATGCCCGGCGTCGAAATCGTCCCCGTCGGCGCCGACCGAGGCGCCCAGTCCAAACGCTGGCGCTACCTCATGGACCTCATGCGCGACGGCCGAATCGGCTGGCCCGCCCACGCCAAAACACGCGCACTCAGAGTCTGGCGCAAATTCCGGCAGCAGATGGAAGACGTCGAAATCCGCTACGAAGGCCCCAACCTGATCGTCGAAGCCCCCAATGAGGTCGGCGCACACGACGACTTCGTAGACAGCCTCGCCATCGCCGTATCCATCAGCGAGGAATTCGCCGTATCCGAGGTCGAGCAGAGCGACAACTTCCTCTATGCAGCATAGGAGTACGTCATGGTGGCAGGACCCGACCCCTACGAGCACGACCCCAACGACGCCTGGTGGCGCCCCGGATGGACCGCACAGAACCACACCTTCATCGCGCCCGACGCTGAGCCTCCTCCGACTCCGTTTCCAGTCGACATTCCGATGGTCAACATCGTCGCGACCTACATGGACGACGAAGGAAACCCCGCCACCGGCCGACTCCTGATCAGGCCCAACGCCCGCTACACCGACACCGCCAGCGGCGCGACCATCCTGCCCCGCGTCCGCTCCTACCGCATCCAACACGGCCGCCTGGACATCTCCCTGCCCAGCTCCGACAGCGACGCCCTGGACGCCCCCTTCACCTACACCGTCCGAGAAGCCGTCATCGGAGGAAGGCAGTTCGCCATCAACGTCCCCTCCGCACTCTCCGGAACCGGACCGGTCAAACTCCACACCCTCAAAATGAGCGACGCCGAAATCATCCCCATCGACACCATGCCTCCGACCTACGGATGGCAAGTGCCCACCTCGGGCTAACAATTCCGATCTGCCCGAACCTACGCTGAATGAGAAGACGTCTTCTAAGGAGTTCACATGGCCGGAAATCTGGCACCCTCTCCGGGTTTCCCGGAGCAGGCACCCACGCACTACGAGAGCGAGAACGCCACCCCGACGCCGGGACGGCGTGGCCCCCTCCGCTTCCAGGAAGGGCTCGTCACCGACCCGAACGTGCCCTCCGGATTCCTGACCGGCGCCCGCCAGGGCTACGAGACGGCCGGACGCGGCAACCACAACAAGCAGGTCGGCATCAAGAGCGCGCAGGAGACCATGCAGGAGCGGTCCCACCCGGGCAGCGCCGCGTGGACGGAGAGCCCCACCTACCTCGGCGAATTCGCGCACGGCGCGTCCCCGGTCGCCGAACGGCGCTACGAAGAGGTCGTCCGTGACGGTGGGCACCAGGAGCGCATCGCCCCGGCCGTCGTCCGCGACTAGCACCCAATGAATGCCCCAGTGTCGGCAGTTCACGGCGCCGGGGCATTCTCGCATTAACGCCCTTTCCCGGGCCCTTCCTATTCTGGGACTACTACGCGTAGATCAACGAATGAGGTAACCAATGTCTGAGTGGCCCGGATACACCCCGCCCGCTTCTGGCTCCAGCGCGAACTGCGGTACTCCGCCGCTCTCCTCGTACGTGAACCGCGAGGCGGCCATCAAGGCGCAGTACGCGGCCGACGGCGCCGACGTGAGCCAGGAGCCCCCGCAGTACTACGGCAATTACACGATCCAGAAGCGCAATGAGCCGGAGGGACACGGCACGCCCGGCGTTCCC
Organism: Streptomyces sp. NPDC005551; assembly: GCF_042871785.1. Lineage (NCBI taxonomy): Bacteria > Bacillati > Actinomycetota > Actinomycetes > Kitasatosporales > Streptomycetaceae > Streptomyces > Streptomyces sp. NPDC005551. The sequence goes on from NZ_JBIAJE010000001.1 coordinate 604,514, forward strand.
GGTACTCCGGTCGCAACGCTCGGCGGGGCCGGTACCGCCACCGTCACCTGGGCCGCCTCTGTGCCTCCGCCCTCCCTGTCCTACGTCATCAAGCCGTCCACGGGTGCGGCCAAGACCGTCAAGCCGACGGCAACCTCGGCCACCCTCACCGGCCTCGCCGCTGGCGCCACGACATTCACCGTGCAGGCCGTGAACAACCTGTCGTCCTCGGCCGCGTCCGCCGCGTCGAACTCGGTCACCGTCACCTGATCCACCGGCAGGTCCGCACAGCAATTGGCCTCCTTGTGGGGCCTTTTGCATTCTCCGGCTGTACAAGCATTCCCAGCACGTGTGTAACGATTATCGGGACGCACTCGTGATCACCCCTTGTACCCCGCGTCCCAGCTATCGGGAGCCCGAACCGGGCGAGCGCAAGGGGCCTCATGTCGATCAGTTTTGCACCGCCCGCAATGCGAGCGCAGGCGAGCGATCTGGCAGTAAGCGTCAGCCCCCTTGGCCTCATCGAGCTGAGCGACGAAGAATTCGAAGTACACGGCCAGCGCATGTCGCGCTATGCCTCCTACTGGGCCGCCTACCTCGGCTATATGTGGGCCTATCGCGCAGCACCCGGCGAAACCCAGGTCACTGCGAACTACGCGCGAGCCCTCACCGAGTACGCCGTCAACTTCTGCTTCGGACGCGGCGTCCACTTCGGCGCCGAAAAGAAGTACGAGCATGTCATCCCGGCGCTCCTCAAGCGCATCTGGGAAGTCGATAACAACAAGAAGCCCCTCATCTACGAAATGGGGCTCCAGGGTGGTGTGTCGGGTGACGCATTCATCAAGGTCGCCTACGACCCCGGATACACCGACTCGGCGAAGAACGTACACCGAGGGCGCGTCAGGATCTTGCCCCTGAACTCGGCTCACTGCTTCCCGGAATGGCACCCGCACGACCGCGAACGGCTCATCCGGTTCAAGCTCAAGTACCGCTTTTTTGGCATTGGAACAGACGGGACGCGTGCGGCCTACACGTACACCGAGGTCATCACCGACGATACGATAGCTGAGTACATCAACGACCAGCTGATCGAAGGCGAGGGGATTCAGAACCCCCGCCCGAATCCGCTGGGACAGATCCCCATCGTGCATATCCCCAACATGTCCGTCCCGGGCAGCCCATGGGGGATGAGCGATATGCAGGACATTCTCGGCCTCAACCGCCAGTACAACGAGACGTCCACGCAAATCGCAGAAATTGTCGCGTATCACGCAGAGCCCGTGACTGTGATTACGGGGGCGAAAGCGAGCAACCTCGAACGTGGGGCCAAGAAGGTGTGGTCGATCCCGTCCAAGGATGCCTCCATTCAGAACCTGGACGGCCTCGTAGACCTCGATGGCCCCATCGCCCTGCTCGAACAGCTCAAGCGCATGATGCACGAGATGACCGGCGTCCCAGAGACTGCCCTCGGGCAGGTTCAAGCCGTGTCGAATACCTCCGGAGTGGCCCTCGCCATTCAGTACCAGAGTGCAATGCAGCGCCGGGCACTGAAGCTCATGTCCTATGAACCAGGACTGAAGAAAATCAACGAGCTAGCCCTCCGCACTCTGTTCCTCTTCGAGCCGGATGCACTCAAGTACAACCCGGACACCGAAGGAATCCAAAAAGACTTCCAGGACGAGCAGATCGACCCGCGCGACCCCGAGGTATATCTCACCACCTGTGAGTGGCCCGAACCACTGCCGGTCGACGTTCTGGTCAAGCTGAACGAGATCCAGCTGAAAATGGAACTGGGCCTCGAAAGCAAGCGCGGCGCCCTCAAGGCGCTGGGCGAAGAGTTCGCCGACGAGAAGATGCAGGAGATCTTCGAGGAGCTCCAGAAGGATGTAGAGGAGCAAGGCGCACTCGATATGCTAAGAGCGAAGATTCAATCCGCTATCGTTCAAGAAACGGGGCTTACTCCGGAAGGAGTAGAGGTTCCACCGCCTCCCACCCCAGCGGGTGAGGGGCAACAGGCGACAAGTCCGATGAACACTGGACTAAAGCCACAGAATGACGCACACAAGATCCTTACAGAACTCGTGACACAGGCGCATGGCACTCGAACTCCGCCCCGCCGATCTTCGGAGAATTCACCGGCACAGGAGTCGAGATAATGGCTACACCCATCGAGCAGGGCGTTCCGACCACCGGTCCCACCGTCCCTGTCCCCGCCCCGCCCGCGAACGGCCCGTCCACTGGTGCTCCGGCAGGCCAGAAGACGTACACCGAAGCGGACCTGGAGCGCGTGCGGCAGCAGGAGAAGGCGAAGCTGTACTCGGAGCTGGAGAAGCTCCGCGAGCAGACCAACGTCTTGCCCACCATTCAGACCGAGCTCGAAACGCTCCGCAAGGAGCGCGAGGAGCAGGCCGCCGCCGAAGCCGCTGCCCGCCAGCAGGCGGAGGAGCAGAAGCGCGCCAAGGAGGAGGCCGAGATGTCGGCCAAGGAACTCCTGGAGAAGCGCCAGACGGAGTGGGAAGAGAAGTTCCTCGCCATGCAGGCCGAGCGTGCGGCCCAGGACGAACTCCTCAACAAGGAGCGTGAATTCAGCGCTCTGCGGGACTACACCCAGGCCCGCGTCCAGCAGGAGCAGGAGCACATCGCTCCCGAGCTCCTCGACCTGATCGATGGGAACACGCGCGAAGAGGTTGACGCCTCCATCGAGCGCATCAAGGCAAAGAGCGCAGCCATCGCAGAAAAGGTTCGTGGCACTCAGCAGTCGCTCGCCGCTCAGCAGCAGGGCGTATCACCGTCCGGTTTCAACGCAACCGGGCCCATGGACATGCTCCCGACGAGTCAGCAGTTCTCTGCCGACGAAATCCGGGCCATGTCGCCGAGGGAGTACGCCGAGAAGATCCGGCCGCACGTCCTCGGTCGTGGAGACGCCTCGCGTAACCGTGGCCTGTTTGGCTAAAGAATCGTCACGAACCTAAGGATCTGACATGGCAAATGCCATTACCGGTACGCCGTTCCTTTCGGCGAACCCCACTAACTACTCCGGCGCCAACTCGCAGCTGAACCCGGTCATCGCGACCATCTGGTCGAAGGAAATCCTTTTCCAGTCGATGCCGATCCTGCGGTTCGAGCAGTTCGCCGTGAAGAAGACCGAGCTCGGCGTCCAGCCCGGTCTCACCGTCAACTTCGCGCGGTACAACAACCTGCCTGCTGCAAAGCAGCTCGTTGAAGGTGTCCGTATGGAGACCAACGCTCTCGCGGCGTCGATGTTCTCCATCACGGTCGCCGAGCACGGAATGGCCATCGCCGTCTCCGAGCTGCTGTTGAACGCGTCGTTCGACGACGTCATGGCCACCGCCAGCCGCCTTCTGGGCCGCAACATGGCCATGTACCTGGACTCCCAGGCACGCGACACCCTGCTCCAGGCGTCGAGCGTCCTGTACGGCTACAACAAGTTCGCCCTCACCGAGGCGCAGCGCTCGCCGCTTTCCCCGTACGACCGGGGAACTTCCGCTCCGAACCGCGCGGGACTGACCGGCACGTACGACTTCACGGCGGCGCTGACGAAGGACATCACCGAAACTCTGGCGACGAAGAACGTCCCGAGGCTAGGGGACAGCTACATCACCTTCGTCCACCCGCACCAGAGCCGTCGACTTCGCGATGACCCCGAGTGGATAGAGGTGACCAAATATGCCTCTCCGGGCTCGTTCATGCTCGGCGAGATTGGCCGCATCAACGACTGCACATTCGTGGAAACGACCCAGGTAACGCAGGTCGACAACGGCAACGCGGGCAACCCGGCGCCGGTCTACCAGGCCATCACCGTGGGCGACAACGCGTTCGGTCACGCGATCTCTCTGCCGGTCGAACTTCGCGACGGCGGCGTTCTCGACTTCGGCCGCGAGCACGCGCTCGCTTGGTACGCCGTGTGGGGTCTCGGCCTCATCACCGACCAGGCCGTGGTCATCTCGGAGACCAACTGACATACCCGGGAGAGGCCCAGAACGGGCCTCTCCCATCCGGGGCTAACGCCCTTGTGTATTTCGCTGCCAGGCTTGTCCCGGAACAAGCCCATCAACACAGACGGAGAATGCAATGCCCCCTCGCAAGCGCGCTGGTGATCTCACCGGAATCAAGACCCAGGAACTCCAGGCGAAGCACGCCGAGGAGCTGGCTGAGAAGGCCGGGCAGCTGACCATGCTCCAGGCCGCTGCCACTGCCGAGAAGCTCCAGCCGGTCGACCTCACGGGTGGCGACAGGGCGGTGGTGCAGGAGGGTGACGTCCAGGTCGAGGTGAAGCGCGCGAAGAAGCGCGTTAAGGCCATGGCGGACGTCGAGTGCACGGTTGGCGTCGGCAACAACTACAACCTCGAAGAGGGCCGTACCTACGACCTTCCTCTGCACGTCGCAGAGCACCTGCTTGAGAAGGGTCTGGTCTGGGCCTGATGGCGGTAGAAGCGCTGCTCGCGCCCGAGGATATCGTCCCGGGGGATATTTGGACGCTGACTCCTGCTGAAGGGCTGGGAGTTGGTGCCTGGGCTATTCCGGCCGGGGCTGAGGTGGAGATCCTGGACGTGCTGGATCCGTTCTCGCCGGGCGTGGCGCAGAGCAGCGATTTCACCGTTCGGGCCATATACGAGTTCGTCGACTTCGGCTTTGACGATTCGGGCATGCTGGTGGAGTCGGCGAACTCCCGGACGCTCGCGTATGCGGAGCCGATATTCCGGTCGCTCTTCGCACCGGCTGGAGGTGCTGAATGAGCGGCAGTCTGACGAGCCGGGCTACTCGTGCCGCCCTGGACTACCTGGCGGGTAAGCGGCTGGACCTTGGTGTCGCGCCCCAGACGATGCAGCTGGCATTGCTGACGGCGGCACCCCCAGTCGATCCAACGGTCGGCCAGCTCAACGAGGTTGCCTCCACGGGCTATGCCCGGCAGAACGTGGCATGGGGCTTGGCGACGAATACGGTTCCTGGTCAGCCGTCGCAGATCGCCAACTCGTCGAGTATCCTGTTCGGCCCTTTCACTGACGTCAACGGTTTGGCCTATCCGGCTACTCACTGTGCACTGGTCGGTGTGGGCGTGCCGGACAGTACCGCGAACCTTCTGAGCGCCGATGTCAGTGAGATTGAGACGGATTCCAGCGGCTGGAACGCTGCCAACGCGAACACGACCAAGGCGCGGTCGACTACGGCCTTTAAGCAGGGTGCAGCGTCGCTGCGTGTGACGTCGGGCGCTGCGGGCAATATGCTTGTGGGCACGGCTGTCAATCCTGCGGTGACGGCGTACACGACGTATGCGTCTACGGCTTGGGTGTACACGACTTCGTCTGGGATCAAGACGAAGATCGACTTGAACTTCATGGATTCCACAGGTGTTACGACGGCGTACAAGACTGTCGGTCAGACGACGTTGACACCATCCACGTGGACGCAGCTCACGCACACCACGCAGGCGCCTGCGGGGTCCACTCAGGTGCAGATGCTCCTCAGCACGGATGCAACGGCGGCTGGGCAGATCGCTTATTTCGATGTGATGACCCTTGCTCCCACGCTGACGATGGATGTGCTCATGTCTTGGCAGTTTGACGTGGCTGGTCAGGCCGCGCAGAACGAGTCGCTCCAGGTGAGCCCTGGCTCCTTGACGATGACTCTCGGCTGAGCGGAGAAGAGCGTGGCTGACAAAGCGAGCATCCTCAGCCGTGTCCGCGTCGAACTCGGGGACTTTGGAACGGACTTCCGGGATGTCTTCCTGGGGACGGGTGAGCTCGACGCGTACGACCTGTCGGCCATCAATACGGCGAACGTGACGGTGCGGGCCCGGGTCGGAAACGTGTCGACGCCTTTGGTGGCCGGGCAGGACTACACGCTCGATAGCCGCGCCGGACGCATTTTGCTTCGGGGGAGTTACGCCCCTCTGGCGGATGGCACGGAGCTCATCGTCGAGGGTGCGGGCGGTGGCATGTTCGCCGACGCCGACCTGGAGCAGCTTCTCACGGAGGCCTTTCTCCAGCACACCAACGGCCGGACGACGCGGACGAGGTACCGGGACGAGCATGGGTTCATCCGGTTCCGGGATGAGGCCGTCACGCTGGACACGCTGCCTCCGGTCGAGGGGCTGCCGGTGGCGCTGCTGGTGGTCATCAATGCCCTGTGGGTGCTGTCCACGGATGCCGCTGGCGACGTGGACGTGGATACGCCGGACGGGACGCACGTCAACCGCCAGCAGCGTTACGAGCAGCTCATCCATCAACTCGGCCTGGTCCAGGACCGCTACGACGATCTGTGCCGTCAACTGGGCGTCGGCCTGTCTCGAATCGAGATGTTCGACCTGCGCCGCGTATCGCGGACGACCGGGCGCCTGGTTCCCATCTTCAAGGCGCAGGAGTACGACGACCACTCGCTGCCCACGCGGAAGATTCCGTCGGTGGATTCCCGTGAGGAAGACGACTCGGGCGTGCCGTCGGTGGCGTACTGGGGATGGTGGTAGTTGTGGGCCGTGCCGACTGGAAGCGCGGGCGCTGGTCTCCGGAAGTGGAGACGCAGGCTATCGCTGACGGGCTGCGGGGTTACCAGCCGCAGTTCGGGGACGAGATCGCCTACTTCCGCTACGACTTCGCGCATTCCGTCAAGCACAACGTGTATGACGAGGCAGCGGGCCCAGGACGGGCTTTCAAGGGGCCTGTCGCTGTTCCAGCGCTCAGCGTTGTGCATTCCTTCGGTGGTGACACGCTGGAGGAAACTGGCTTCTACACGAACGACGAGATCGAGGTGGTGTGCGGGTTCCGGCAGCTGGGACGTACGGGACTGTCGCACGCTGATTTGCGGAACGAGCGGTATCTGCGGGATCGACTGGCCTATGACGGAAAGCTGTTCCGTGTGCTGGCCATGTCGATTCGGGGGCAGATCGTCAGGTCGGATGTGGTGGCTACCATCCGGGCGACTCAGCTCAAGCCGGACGAGATCTCGAATGATGTCTTGTTCGCCCAATACGCTGTGAGTCACAGCCGGTTGGGTCACACAGAAGCGTAACGGTTTCCTTGCCGCACATGGCAGGCTTTATACATCGGTAATAGCTCTGCTTTGCAGGGGTTGTAGGACTTCCAACGGTCTCTTTAGTGGAGAGCTAATGTCGACTCCTGTGCAGGGCCCGCCTGGGCTGAGTGCGTACGAAATAGCCGTCGCGAAGGGCTATGTGGGCACCGAGGCCCAGTGGCTGGCGTCCCTCAAGGGAGCCAAGGGCGATAAGGGGAGCACGGGCAGTCCCGGCCCGCAGGGCGCTGCTGGCGTTCAGGGGCCACGTGGATTCACCGGGGCTACCGGAGCGCGCGGCATTGCGGGTCCTGTTGGTCCCGCTGGCGCGAAGGGCGACAAGGGTGACAAGGGAAACGTGGGTGCGACCGGCCCGGCTGGTCCGCGAGGGCTCACGGGCCTCGTTGGTCCGCGTGGTGGTGTCGGCCCTGCCGGTCCAGCGGGTGCCACGGGTGCTCAGGGTCCGCAGGGTCCGCAGGGGTTGCCGGTCACCGTTAACGGCAAGTCGGGCCCTAACGTCTCCCTGACGGCCGCCGATGTTCCCGGCAGCCTTACGCAGACGACTGCTGACGGCCGGTACATCCTTTCCAGTGCCGCTTCCGGGTTCGTGAAGACGACCACCGACCAGTCCATCGCGGGTGTCAAGACGTTTACGCAGACCCCAGTCGTTCCGGGCGGCAAGGTCGTCCCGCTGGACTGGGTGAACGTGAAGACGCTGGGGGCTGTCGGCGACGGAGTGGCCAACGACAGGGCGGCAATCCAGGCGGCTATTGATGCCGTCTCGACGGCTGGTGGCGGAGTGGTGTATCTGCCGCGCGGCACGTATCGCATCGGCTCTGCGCTGCTGCCGACCAACGCCACAGGGGTGCAGATCGTCGGCGCCGGATGGTCGACCTCCATCAAGATCACGGAGGGGATGAACGACTACGCATTCAAATTCGACGGCACCGATACGCGGATGACGTTCGCGAACCTCACGATCGACGGCAACTGCACTGCGCAGACTGCTGGCGGCGGCATTTACGGCATCGGAGCTGTGCAGTGCCTCTTCCAGAACGTTCACTTCGTGGGCTGCTACGACTGGGGCCTGTACCTGGGACCGCAGACGGGCAACGTTTTCGGGCACAATAACAAGGTCACCAACTGCCTGTTCGACAACGCCCTGGCGTCCGCCGGTATCGGTGGCGGAATCTACATGACGTCGAACGACGAGAACTCGATTCTGGCGTGTGACTTCGAGTACCTCGGGGGAGCGGGCGCTGGCCCTGCGGCCATCCTCGACAAGGCGGGAACTCAGTTCATCACGGCGTGCAACTTCGTGAACGGCGGCAACGGATGCGTCGGTGTCCGCATCCAAGACTGCACCTCGACGCGGGTGACCACCTGCAACTTCGATGGCACGTCCGGCGACAGCATCTTCATCGCGGCCACGCGCTGCAACATCGTCGCCAACACGATCTTCAGCCCCGGTATGGCGGGAACTCCCGGCACGGCCAGCGGCATTCACCTGGAGTACGGGACGAAGTACAACGTCGTCAACTCCAACACCATTGCCTCTGCTCCGGCTGCTGGGGGAACCCGCTCCCTGATCCGAGAAGAAGCCATGGGCGACGCGGGCCTCAACAGCATTCAGGGAAACACTCTGATCACCGCTGGCTCGCTGTCGGTTGCCGCCCTGGACTGCCACGGAGTCGACTCCATCATCCGGGGCAACATCGGCGCCGGACCGACCGGTGACGCAGGCTTTCTCACCCAGGCGGCTGGCGACACTCGCTACCTGGCTTCCACCGCTGCTGCGGGTTTCGTTGCCACAACCGGCGACCAGACCGTGGGCGGCGTGAAGACGTTCTCGCAGGCGCCCAAGGTGCCCGGCGGTCCGGTGAACTCGATGGTCCTGTACAACGTCAAGGCCTACGGCGCCATAGGCAACGGGATTGCCGACGACACAGCTGCGATCCAGAACGCCATCAATGCGGCCAGCGCGGCGGGCGGCGGAACGGTATACCTCCCCACCGGCACGTACAAGATCACGGCCGAGCTGACGCTGGCCAATCACATCACGTTGCTGGGCGATGGCGACTTCGTCACCGAGATCAAGCAGACGAGCACCACCGCCAACGGCCTCGTTGGCTCCTCGCTGATCTACATCACCATCAGGGCCCTGCGTCTGACCGGTCCCGGAAGCGGAACCGGCAGAGGCATTGCGTTCACCACCGAATTCGACTACTGCCTCCTTGAGGACGTGACCGTCACCGACTGGGGTCTCACGGGCATCGATATCGAGCAGCCGATCGTCTCGAACTTCACCCGCGTGACGAGCCGCCTCAATGGTGGCGCCGGGTTCTACATCCATGGCACTGGCCTTGGCGCTGGTACTTCCCTTTCCATGGACTCGTGCTGGGCGCGCGACAACGTGTCCAACGGGTTTTCGTTCTACAACATGACCTATTGCGCTTTTGTGGCTTGCGCGGCGGACAACCAGATCAATGCGGGTAAGGCCGGATACCTCTTCGATACCTGCGTTGGTATGTCGTTGATCGGCTGCGGCAGCGAGAACAACAACGTCGGCGTGAAGTTCTCGGGTGGTGGAACGCACACCGTCAACGGGTTCTTCAACTACGCCAACCCGGCGACAGGCGTCGGCTTCTGGGTCACCGGGGGAGCGTCGAATGTCCACCTGATCGGCGTGAACGAGTCCAGCCCGGTTGCCGGGGCCTCCAAGTGGATCCAGGTCGACTCAGGCTGCACGGCCACGGTTCGGGGGTCCATCCACAGCACAGCGGACCAGTTCGCCGCCGGGACGACGATCTCCATCTCGAACTCGGCCGGTGTCGAGGTCGTGGCCGGATCCCGGGCCACGGGTCAGAACACCACCCTGGGAGCGATGGCTCCGCTGGGCGACAACGGTGTTGGTGTCACACAGGTCGCCGACGTGACTACCGCGCCGTCGACCAACCCCACGGGCGGCGTGACGCTTTACGCGGAGTCGGGTACCTCGGTACCGCTCAAGTTCCGTGACGCGAGCGGCAACGTGAGGGGTGTCGCACGGGGTTCGAGCTTCGCGACCGCTGATCAGACATCGGTCGGGACAGCCCTGACGGCGTCGACCTTCCTGACGGCGAGCGTCCAAGCGAACGCCGTGTACCTCGTCGAGGCTCTCGTGTACTGGACGACGGCGAACACGGCCACGGTCACCACGTCGTGGACCGGACCGGCGGGCGCCACGATGATCTGGGGCGACACAACGACCGGAGGAGACATCGTCACCACCCTTGGCGGCGTCTCACCCGCGTGGGCCACTGGAACAAAGCTGGTCCGCATCTTCGGCACGCTGGTTACGGCGGGAACTGCGGGCACACTCGGTTTCACATTCGCCTCGTCGGTCGCCGCATCCGTCACCGTGAAATCCGGTTCCGGGCTGATTCTCGACCGCATCAAGTGACGTCGCCTATAAGCCTTGATGTGGACACCGTAGAATCATTGCAAGCACTCCCTGGGTTCCTCCCCTTTCCCGGGGAGTGCTTGCGTTCCGCTCTTATAAGGGGAATCACCAGCTGTGGCATGCTGATTGGGACGATCACCTCCCAGTTCGGAGAAGAGAATGCCGCAGACGCTGACCCGTCACCTGCGGCTTCTGCCTGCCCGCAAGGGAGGTGGAGATGGCCTGGCTGCTGAATGAGGATACGGCGATCAAAGCCAAGCTCTCCGGTCTCACCGTCGAGAGTGCTGCCCTGGAAGACCCGGTTTCCGTCGACGTGCGTTTCACTGTTCCGGAAGACGAATACGCGGACCTCACGTTCCCTCTGATCACGTTGACCCACGCCTCTATCGAGCGGGCACCGGAACGCGAGTCGCGAGGAATCATTCAGCTCCAGTCCCTTCCCGAGGGAATGGACTCGACCCAGGGACCGTACTTCGCGGAGACGCCTGTCCCGTACAACATCGATTACCAGGTGGTGCTGTACACCCGCTCAGTCACGCACCGGACGCTGCTCGTGGCCACTCTAGCGATGTTTGAGTACCTGCCCGAGCGTTTCGGGTTCCTCGAAATTCCGCAGGACAACACGGTCCGACGCCTGGACCTTCTGGGGGGCCCGGAGCTGAATGCGGGCCGGGACAGTAACAACAAGCGCCTGTTCACGGCGACCTACCGCGTTCGTGTCTCGACGGAGCTCTACCTGATCGACGGAATTCCCAAGAACTACAAGTCCGTATCGACCGTGAACGTGAACGCGCACGAATACACCCCCGGACAGCCGGGCTGATTGAGGAGATCACATGGCCACGACTACCACGGGGCGTCCGGGCGTATTCGTCTCTGAGTCCCTGAATGCGCTGACCTCCGTCGTCGCGACGCAGGAAACAGCGGTCGCCGCGTTCGTCGGCACCCACGACTCCGGTCCTGTCGGCCCGGTAAAGATCAACTCCTGGTCCGCGTGGAAGGCCCTGTACGGCGGATTCGGGAACGGCTCGAAGTACCTGCCCTACGCCGTCTACGAGTACTTCAACTCCGGCGGCGGCACTGCCTGGATCGTGCGCGCAGTGGCCTCGGACGCCGTCAACGCCTCTCTCGTCCTGTCCGACCTCGGCACTGGCGGCTCCGGCGGCACGGACCCGCAGCCCGTGCTCACGCTGAAGGCTGTCGCCCCCGGCGTCACTGGCAACTCCCTGTACATCGACATCGTCGGCGGCAGCGGCACCACGGGCCGGTTCAGCCTGACCGTGCGCTCCGGCTCGCCGACCTCGGCCCCTGTCGAGCGGTATGTCGACGTCAGCCTGGACCCGGCGGATGCCCGCAACGTCGTCGCCATGATCGGCGCCGCGAAGAGCGGGTCGCAGTACCTCACCGCTGAGTACAACGGCGACCTCGACTGGGACTACCGGTTCACCCCGGCGACGCAGAGCGGCACTCCGCTGACCGGCGGCCTGGACGGCACGGACGATGTGGACTTGGTCTCCGCGACGCAGCTGCTGAACGGCGTCAACGGGATCCTGAACATCAACCTGCCCGGTGTCTCGGACGCGACGGTCATCAATCCGCTCATCACGTGGGCGGAGGCCTCCGGCGACCGCTTCCTTGTCGTGGACGGCCCGGCGGCCAAGCCGGTGTACGCGGACACCCTGGCCGACTACACCAACCTCAGCCCACTGGGTGCGTCGACCACCACCCCTTTCACCAAGTCCAGCTACCTGGCCGTCTACGGCCCCTGGCTCAACTTCTCCAACCCGAGCTCGTCCGTGGCAGGCGCGACCCGCCCGCTGCCGCCCGGCGGCGCCATGCTGGGCCTCTACGCGCAGGCGGACCGTAACAAGGGCCCGCAGCAGCCCCCGGCCGGTACCGAGTTCCCCGTGGTCGGCGCGGTATCGGCGCAGGTCGCCTTCGCCAACTCGGACCTCGACACCCTGAACGAACTCGGGGTGAACGTCATCCGAAGCGTCCCCGGCAGCAACGGCCTGATTCCCATGGGCGCCCGAACGTTCTCGAATGGAATGCCCGACCGGTACATATCCATCCGCAGGACGCTCATGCAGGTTCGGCGCCTGTGCATTCAGCGAACCTCCTTCGCCGTCTTCCGGCCGAACAACGAGGATCTCTGGGACCAGATCAGCAGCATCCTCACGGACGAGCTGTCCACCCTCCAGCAGTCCGGCGTGCTGCGGGGAGCCACCGCAGCCGACGCGTTCTTCGTCCGCTGCGACGAGACGAACAACAACGAAAACAGTGTGGCCAACGGAATCGTAAACATCGAGGTCGGCGTCGCGCTCAACACTCCGGCAGAGTTCATCGTCATTCAGATTGGCCAGATGGCGTCCGGCGCCACTTCCGATGACACGCTGGCGAGCTAAGGAGACGCATCATGGCCACAGTTACGCAGACCGATTCCCGGTCTCACATCAACACTGACCCGCTCCGGAATTTCAAGTACCGGGTCATGTTCGACAACCCGAACCTCACGTCGGTCAGCCCGCAGTTCGGATTCATGTCGGTCGACGGCCTTTCCGTCACCACCGACGTGATTTCGTACCGCCAGGGTGGACATAACACGACAACGCAAAAGCTCCCCGGGCAGAGCGACTTCGCACCCATCACGCTGTCCAAGGGCGTCATCGCGTCCAAGGACGACCAGGGCATCATGAAGTGGCTCAACGACATCTTCGTGGCCATTCAGGGCACCGGCTCCAACGACGGATCGAAGAACTTCCGGTCCACGGTCACGATCTACCTCATCGACCACCCGGCGACCACGAAGAAGGCCGCAGTAAAGGCCGCCTGGCGCATCTACCGGGCGTGGCCGACCTCCATAGCCTTCGGGTCCCTCGACGCCGGAGCAAACGGAGTTCTCATGCAGCAGATGTCTCTCGCGCACGAGGGCTGGGACTTCAAGCTGGCTAACTCCGCTGGTGGCCCAAGCTCTACGGTGGGGTTCTAGCAGGCATTTCCCTGATCGACTCACCGGAGAACTTAATGACGCAAGAAACCTGGGATTTCGACAAGCTCGCAGGTGACGTAGTAACCGCTGAAAGCGCACTGGCCAGCCCGGAAATGGTCAACGCGCAGGTGACACAGGCACTGAATGAGTCGGTCGGGGATGCCCCCGAACCGCCGGAGCCCGCAGACGACTACGTTTCGCTGCCCGGCGGCCTCTACTGGGACGGGGAGCTCATCCGAGATGCCCAGGTCCGCGAGCTCACGGGCGACGACGAGGAGCAGCTTGCCCGGGTCAAGGGGTCCCTGGCCCGCTGGGTGAGTGTCCTGCTGGAGCGCAACGTCGTGCGCGTCGGCAGTGTCCCTACCGATGCCACCCTGGTCCGGCGCCTGCTCATCGGCGACCGTGACGCACTGCTGCTCGGTATCCGAATCGCCACCCTCGGCAAGGAGATCACCGCCCGTCAGGTCCAGTGCCCGCACTGCCAGGGGTTCTTCGATGCCACGGTGGACCTGAGCACGGTGGACACGGTGCGGGTCGACGAGCCGAGGCCGCGTCACGAGTACGAAGTCCCGCTGCGCAAGGGCCGGAAGGCGCTCGTGCGCCTCCCGGACGGCGAAGCCCAGGAGCTGATGCTCAAGGCTGACGACGCCACCCTCCCGGAGCGCAACACGATCCTCCTGGGTCACTGCGTGGTCCGCGTCCTGGACGCCGACGGAGAGGGCCTGCGCCTGAGCGGGCCACTCCTGGCCAAGAGTCTGGGAATGGGTGACCGGCAGACCATCCTGAGGCACATCCACGACACCCAGCCAGGCCCGCGCCTTGACGACATTCGCTTCAACCATGAGGAGTGCGGGCGGGAGGTACTGCTGCCGATCACCATCGGCGAACTGTTTCGCGGAGAGTGACGTCCGCGAGGCCTACGAGGAGATCGACACCATCAGCCGGTTCAAGCCGGGCTGGGGCTACCGGGAACTCCGGGAGATGCCAGTACGGCAGCGCCGGTACTGGGCGGAATACGCCCGATGGGACGTGGAGAGGAGGGCGACACTGAATGGCTAGCGACGGAGACGAGACGCCGATCGACCCGGGCTCAGGGCGAATACTCGGAGCGGGCGGGGGCGAACTCCAGCGTTCCGTGGACTCCCTCAACTACACGCTTCAGCGCCTCATGGTGTCCGCCGGTTCCGGCGGTATGGGTGGGGGGCGCCCTCCGGCGGTAGTCGCCACCGCAGCGCCGGAACCGCGCGAGCCGGGCGGGGCTCTTGTCCTGCGAGGCACCGTACTGCCCGCCCGTCCTGAGCGGTTCCCTGCGCCAGTCTCCTGGGCGGGCCAGCAACAGCAGACCAGCAACGTCACCTACCAGTGGGGAACACCAACCCGTAACGGGCCGACGAATGCCCTCCCTGGAAACCAGGCCGTTGCGCCCTACCAAAACGGCGGCTACGCGCCGGTCTCGTGGAACACGGCCTGGCGGACGCCGGGAAACGGCCGCCCAAATCCCTACTCCACAACCAGCGTAGGCCCGCCTGCGCCGCCCGCGCCTCCCTTCAACTGGCGCAACGCTGCACGCAATGCCCAGGACGTCAGCAAGAAGGTCGGAAGCTGGGGAGCGGGTCTCGTGAAAACGGGATCCGTCATGGACACCTACTCACAATGGGCCGGTATCGCCAATGCCGCGCCCTACAGCAGCGACGGCACCAACGGCGGTTCCGTCAACGCGATCAGGAAATACGTCTTCGGTTCCGAGGGGCAAAACCTGACAGGCTGGGCTCAAGACGTCCGGGATGCACAGCGGGCGGCCTTTATCACGTCCAGAAATTCAGGCTTCACGGAGCTCACGCCTGGTACCCGTCAGACCATCAACCCCCAGTTCTCGTCCTACCTCGGCAACGTCAAGGACTTGTCGATCCTGAACCCAGCCCTGAACGCGTCGCAAGCCGCGAACATGGTGGGCACCCTCACTAGCACCCGGGGGCTGTACGCGGCGCAGATGTACGGCTACCGGCCTCTGCTCAGCCCCGGCGGGAAGGTCAACCGCAACGCGCTGGGAGGGTTCGCCGACTCAGTGATGAAGAGGACTTTCAAGGGCCAGGGAGCGATCCGGCCTGAGGAGCTGAAGGCCTCCCTCGGCCAGAACGGAAGTCTCCACGCCAATATCCAGGCCTACGTGCAGTCTGCTGGCGGCGACGCCACGATGGTGCAGGCCCTTGAGGACTACATCAGCGGTCGCAACACCGCCCAGCAAAAGGGCCTTTCGGGCGGCGAGTTCGACAAGCTCCTCGCGGACTACCAGAAGGGTGGGGATGCGGGTAAGCGGGCCGAGAAGAAGCTCCAGAAATTCGGCGTATCCAACACCATCCTTCAGTCGCAGAAGGACTTGAGTGCCGCCAAAACTGGCAACGTGTCCGACCTGATGGACAGCCTCGGCCCCGCCGTCAAGAAGGCGAACGAGGCCCTGGAGGAGTTCTACAACTACCTGAACGACATCGTGAACCTGCCCGGCCTCAAGAGCATCATTGGCGGCGTCGCAGGCTGGGGCTCGGTATTCGGTCCGGCGATTGGCAGTGCCTTTGGCTCCATGGCTGGCATGCGCCTGGGTGCTGGTGCTCTTGGCGTCGCCGGTTCCCTGATGGGCATGCGCGCTATCGCAGGTGCTGCCGGAGCAGGAGCAGCTGGCGGCGGACTCATCGGAGCGGCCGGTGGTACCACCGCCATCGCTCGCGCGGGCGCGTTCGGGCTCGGGGCTTATGGTGTCAACGCGGCCGGAAACGCGATAGCCGACCACATCGACAATCCCAAGGGCAAGAAGTTCGCCAAGTTCGCCACCACGACCGGCACATTCGCTTTGGGCGGAGCCGCGATTGGTTCTGTCGTGCCCGTCGTCGGCACGGGTCTGGGCGCAGCCATCGGTGGCGTCGCTGGTGCTGGTAAGGGGCTGTGGGACATATTCCACGAGGACAGCTCGACTGGCAACGACGGCGTGGGTGGTGGTGACGCCAACAAGTCGAGCAAAAGCTCCTCCGCCAAGAGCGGGTCGGTGATCACGGGCAAGAGTGCGGGCGGTGCCATCAACGCGGCCCTGGCTCAGGTCGGCAAGCCCTACCAGTGGGGCGGAACCGGCCCGAATGCATTCGACTGCTCCGGCCTCATGCAGTACGCGTACAAGAAGGTCGGCGTGCGTCTGCCGCGTGTCAGCCAGGCACAGATGAAGGTCGGCAAAGGCGTCAAGCGAAAGGACGTCCGGCCCGGTGATTTGATGTTCCCGCATTCCGGTCACGTGGTCATGTACATCGGTGACGGCAAGATCGTCGAGGCGCCGCGTACGGGCCTGGACATCCGGGTAGCGCCGGTATCCACCTACGGGAAGTACGCCGCGATTCGTCGCGTGGTCGGCTCTGTCGGCTCGTACTCCTCGGGGGAGGACCAGGACGCGAATCCGCAGAAGGAACAGTCCGGGCAGGCGGGGGGTGACTCCGGGTCGATGATTCTCTCAAGCGAGACGGGGTCGACCGAAGAGGTGGAGGCGATTACCGCCGCCATCGCGGGGGTGAAGCACACACTCCTGAATAGTCCGATGAATGATTCCTCGTCGAGCGAGGACGAAAGCGACGTCGGTGCTGCCTCGGTTGGCGATTACGACTTCGGGGCGATCAAGGGCAGGTTTACGAAGGTCCCGAAGCCGCCGAGCTGGGTGAAATCTGCGGTCCTCCGGGGAATGTCGGCAGCGCACGTAGAGGGCGCCAAGTGGGCGCGGGGCCTGGTGACCATCGCCTACCGCGAGTCGGGATTCCGTAAGAACGCGCAGAACAACTGGGACTCCAACGCGAAACGCGGAACCCCGAGCCAGGGGATTATGCAGGTAATTGCTCCGACGTTCAAGGCTTACCGAGCGAAGACGTTGCCGAATGACCCTTTCAACCCGGCGGCAAGCGTGGCAGCTGCGGCGAATTACATCGAGTCCCGGTACAACGACATCTCGCGTGTTCAGCAGGCGAACCCGGATAAGCCCCCGAAGGGATATGCGGTCGGTGCCTGGGATATCCCCGAGGACCACATCGCCCAGGTCCACAAGGGCGAGATGATTATCGAGAAGCCCAAGGCCGACACTATTAGGCAGGCTCTGATGCGAGACGTCGTGAATATCCGCGACGCCGCAGGAGGGCGTGGGGGTGGCTCTGGGAACCGGGTCGTTCTCAATTTCCACGACGGAGCGGTCCGCTTCTCGGTATCTGGGGCGATGACGCCGAGCGCAGCTCAGGCTGCGGCGAACAACTTCGCGCAGGCGCTGGCAGAGAATAATCGTCTGAGCGACCTCGGAAAGGGGATGTGATGCCCGAGGAAATCAGTAACCCGCCGTTCGACTGGCGTGTCTCGTCCCTTGTCGGGCTTCAGCCGTCCGTCCACCAGGAACTCAAGCGGCTGATGCGGGGTTACATCATTCAGGACCCGGGGTTGGGAAAGGTGCAATACAGGGTGAAGTTCCTGTACAACCCCTCCGTTGTTGCGGTCAGTCATTCCACAGACGCCGCAACGGCCACGGTAACTCCACAGAACTACCGGAACCCGCTGGACAAGGGAGCCTGGAACATCCCTCTCGCCGCGTCGGTTTCGTTCAACCTCCTCTTCGACCGGACATACGAACTGTGGGGGAGTAACGCCGAACCGAACTCAGGAGATGCCACGCAGGGACCGGAACGTGTCGGCGTGCGCGCAGACATTGAGGCGCTGTACCGAGTGGTCGGTATTCTCATGCCGGAAACGAAGATTTCAGGCAATAGCCGCCAGACCGACGGGACGAAGAACCTACCGCCGACGACGTACGTGTACAGCAATGGGGACCCGGGTCCTATGCCGCTCACTCCTGTGACCGTGTATTTCGGAGGTCCGAACTCCGTGAGCTACAGAGGCTACGTGTCCAGCATCGACGTGCAGTGGACGCACTTCTCTCAACTCATGGTCCCGATGCGATGCACTGTGGGTGTCTCAATGAACCTGATGACGCAGAACAGCTGGGAAACAGCCGAGGTGCTTGAGGAGGAGCAGTGACCATCGCGGCGGGATCTAGGTATGCCAACAACGCGGTGCAGCCCATTCTCGGACGGGACGGAATCACCCGGCAGACCATTATGGCGCGGCAGGCGAGTGCACGGGTTTACACCGTCGTCGACTACGTGTGGAACTACGGGGACCGGCCTGACTTGATTGCCGGGCAAGCGTACGGCGATGAGACGATGTGGTGGGTTATCGCGCAGGCGAACCCTCAGATTCTCGACTGGACTGAACTAGCTCCTGGAACGGTGGTGAGAATCCCGAATGGCGTCTCCTGAGCTGTGGGCCCCTTGGGTATCCATCGCTACCCCGAAAGTCCTGCTGCCTTTCTACATCAAAGAACTCGTTGTGCATTCCGAAGAGGGAATGCACCAGTGGGCGCAGTTGACGGTGCGCTACTACCTGTCGAGTGGCATGCGCACCGCATTGGGTTCGTTGCCGCCAAGTCTGTGGTGGGCCGAGGACAAGCCCGTGCGCATCACCTATGGGCCCCGTCGGGCAATTTCGAAGGAGTTCGTCGGCTACGTCGTGTCGCCTGAGCTAATCAGTGATGCCACGGATCCGGCGCCGCACGTCGAGGGCCAGATGCTCGACGTCCGGTACACGCTTCTGGGAGCCACGAAGCCGCTGCAAACGACGCGTGCCCGTACGTGGAGCACCTGCCAGGCGCAGTACATCGTCCGGGAGCTCGCCAGCGCCAATGGCCTGAACGCCCTGGTGGGTAAGCACCCACGTGTCTTCGAACAGCGCCAGCAGGCCGAATCGGATTTCCACTTCATGCAGCGCATCGCCGATGAAGTCGGGTGGCGCCTGGTGGCCGACGGCAGCACGATCTACTTCACCGACCCCAGGACCCCACTCACCAGTCAGACACCCCTGTTCCGGCAGAACGCGACGGCGGGCCTCCAGGACACCATGCAGGCGTTCCGGGCCGTGTCCGGTGAGCTGGACCCGGCAGGGGCCATCAGGGCGCAGCACGAGGCGCTCAGCCTGTCCTCAGCGGGCGTCATCTCCACCGCCCGGACAACCGCCACTCGCACGGATGCGGCAACCGGCAGGGAGATTGCCGCTCAGGTACGTCGGCGTGCCGCCGACCATGTGGCTGGGTCGTATGCCGAGGCGCAGGCGATCACTACTGCTGCGGCAACGCGGTCCTTGTGGTGGGTTTCGGCGACCGCCACGGTGGACGGCGATGTCTCGTTGATGCCGGGAACGGTGGTCCGGCTAGGCGGTTCGGCACTGACCTCGCAGTACGCGGGGAAGTGGATGACGCGCTCGGCGCATCACCGCATCACGCTCAACCAGGCCGACCGGCGGTTGAGTTCGTACTACGTCGACCTTCAGCTCGGAAGGGACCAGCCGGACCGGCTGACGGTGGACAAGGTGCCATTCATGCCGCTGAGGAGGAACGTCCTAGCCAACGCTAGATGGACGTCCAGGGTGGTGGCGTGATGGCATCCTGGCCTGGCGTGTATCGAGGCGTGGTGCGCTCGACGGCCGACCCGCAAAAGCTCGGCCGGGTCCGGCTCCAGGTGGCGCAGGTGACGGGGGCGGCAGTCTCCGGCTGGTCGGCGCCGGTTCAGGTGGGCGGGCCGGTCCCCGGGGTCGGCGATCAGGTGCTGGTCATGTACGAGAACGGGGATCCTTCCTACCCCGTGTACGTCCCGCCAGTAGCGCCGGAGCCGGTGCAGGCGGTTCAACTTGTTCAGGACTGGACGGCGCCGACTCTTGCTGCGGGGTTCACCGGAGACGGCAACTCGAATGGAATTCCAAAGTACCGGGTTCTCAATATTCTCGGATCGGTGCTGGTGGAATGGGTGGGCGGCATCAACATCACGTACAGTTCCGGGACCATAGCGAACGACGGCTTCTTCCTGAGTGCGCCTCTGGGGTTCGCCCCGTCGGACCTGCGCACCGTCACTGCGGGATGCTCGGCCGCGAGCAGTACGGTGAATTCTTTGAAGATAGATTTCCAGGTCAGCGGTCAGGCAAGGATTGTAGGGACGAACACGACAACGAACAACCCGCCGTGGGTGAGTCTCAACAAGGTCGACTACTACCTGGAGGTCTAGCGTGCCCAAGCAGATGGCGATTCCCTTCGCTCTCGGTCCCGACGGCTCCATCGCATCCGTTACGGATCCCATTCAGTCTCTCGCGGACCGTGTACGGGCTTTGACGGCGACGCTTCCCACTCAGCGGGTTATGCGGTCGACATTCGGTGTAGCTACGACCCGGGTGGTTTTCGATTGGGATGCCACCATCGCGCAGGAACAGCTCAACCAGATGGTCCGGGAAGCCGTTGCTCTATGGGAGCCGTCGGCCCGGGTCCTGTCCGTGAAGCCGGTCCTCACCCAGGATGGCAGTCAGGTCATTGCGGCGCGCGTGGATATATCGGCGGGTGATCCTGTCGGCAGCGGTATCTCCCCGCAATACACGGTCACCGTTGCGGCGAACGGGGAAGTGGCGCGGCGGGGATAACTACAGCCGGATCATGGGCGGCTCGTAGACTGAGTTTTGGGCCAGTCGTGTTATGCCTTCGTCTTCTCAGGCCCACCGACAAGGACTGAGGAGCAATCGTGACACCCGTGCCTGCTGTGGACTACACCGCAAAGGACTTTCTGGGCTTTCGCGATGCCATGCTGTCCCATGCCAAAACGGTGATCCCTGAATGGACAACGCGTTCACCGTCGGACTTCGGTGTCGCCCTGGTGGAAATGCTCGCCTACAGCCTGGACATCATGTCCTACTACCAGGACCGGTTGGTGGGCGAGGCGTACCTTTCCACGGCTACGCAGCGCTCTTCGGTCATCGAGATTGCCCGAACGCTCGGCTACCTGCCCTATCCGGCGCAGGCCGCGACCGGCAGCGTCACCCTGGTAACCGACGCCACGCAGACGAGTGCTGTAACCGTTCCGGCCGGGACGCAGGTCATCACCAACTTCATCGAGGTCTTCGGTGGCCCGTTGGTCTTCGAGACGCTGACCGATGTGACCGTCCCGGGCAATGGGGGAGTGGCGGCTGTCTCCGTGGTGGAGGGTGCCACCCAGATGTCCGACACCATCACGCTCACCTCGGACGATGCGAGCCCTCAGACGCTCCCTGTCGTCGACCTCGGCACCTCAACCGGCGAAGTTGACCAGGTATTCACGATTCCCCGGACCCCGGTGGACCTGAGTACCGTGCGCGTCTTCGGTGTCTACCCCGACGGGCCCATCGAGTGGGTGACCATCAGTTCCCTGCTCGACGCCACCAGCTCGGAGCGCGTCATCGAGCTACGTACCGACGCGGACGGCAACGTCTCCATAGCCTTCGGCGACGGCGTGAACGGCGTGGTCCCCGAGAACGGAGTCGATCTCAAGGTCGCCTACCGCAGCGGCGGAGGCACACGAGGAAACCTCTCGGCTGGTTCACTGGTTGACATTGCCTCCCTCATCCCCGGCGTCTCGGTGCAGTCCTCCAGCGAGATGTCCGGCGGCTACGACGCCGAATCCACGGAGAGCATCAGGCGCAACGCGCCGCAGGCCTGGGGCACGCAGGACCGTGCCGTCACCACGGCCGACTATGCCGCCCTCGCCCTCGCCGTCCCCGGCGTCGACAAGGCCAACGCCATCGGCCAGTCCACGACACTGATCTCCCTGTTCCTGCTCGGCGCCCGCAACTCGACCCCCGCCTCGTCCCTGTTCGAGCAGGCCGTCACCTACGTGCAGAAGCGGTCGATGGCCGGAGTCACCGTGGTCGGCCAGGCCGGAACGCTCGTGCCCGTCAACTTCGGCTCGATAGCCGATCCCGTCACTGTCGGCGTCGCTCCCCAGTACCGGCGAAGCGACACACAACTCGCCGTCACGCAGGCCCTTCAGCGGCTCCTGGACCCCGACGTCACCACGTTCGGTCAGCGAGTCAGCGTGGCCTCTGCCTATGCAGCCGTCCACGACATTCCAGGCGTGCTCTACGTCCACATTCCCATGATGGCGAGGGCGGATCAGGCACAGAACGGGACGGACGACGTGCTGTGCCGCGAGTGGGAGGTCCCCGTTCCCGGAACCATCCAAATAACCGCAGTGGGCGGAGTCTGATATGACAGCGAACTACCCGACCATTGTGCGGAAATTTCAGCAGCACGTAGACGGCACTGAATTCGTGATGGCTGGGCACATGAACGATGCCCAGGACGAAATCACCGCGATACAGAGCACGCTGGGCCCCCGCCCCCACGTCTACACGCCCGTCTCAGGCAATCCGACGACCTACACGTCCGTCGCCACCCGCCTAGACACCGTGCAGCGCAAGCAGGCCTCCCAGCAGGGCCAGATCGACGACCTGATCTCAGCATCCGACGAGGGGTGGGCGCTGCCCATTGCCTCCGTCCATGCGACCGGCACGACCATTCCGGCGACGAAGACGACCTCAGACGTCCTGCCGTCAGACTGGTACAACATGCGCTGGAACCGCGCAAGCCTGGATACCAACGGGGCCTACTCGGCGGGCCCTTACCTGACCATCCCCAAGACCGGATGGTGGATTCTCACCGCCCGCGTCATGATGCACACCCCCAGCATCCCCAACACGGTGGAGCACGCCCTCTACGGCCGCATGAGGATCCTGTCCAGTACCAGCGCGCACCAGACGGTCAACTGGGACCTGGCAGCCGCAGACAGCAGCTCGCAGGGCACCACGCACGCATGGCACCGGCTCACCCTGGCAGCCGCCTGGGACTTCTACGTGGGAGACCGCGTATCGATTCAGCTGCGCCACGACTTCTTCCCTACAAACTCCGGCCAAGGTACCCCGGCCAAATCGAGCCTGACGGCTGCAACCCGACTCCAGCTCACTTATGTCCGGGGCCTCCCCGATTATGCGGCGCGGGACTACTACCAGCTTGACGACGAGATTGGTACCTGAGGATGGCGAAGTTTGGCCTC
Organism: Streptomyces sp. NPDC005551; assembly: GCF_042871785.1. Classification (NCBI taxonomy): domain Bacteria; kingdom Bacillati; phylum Actinomycetota; class Actinomycetes; order Kitasatosporales; family Streptomycetaceae; genus Streptomyces; species Streptomyces sp. NPDC005551. Next base: position 627,918 of record NZ_JBIAJE010000001.1, read on the forward strand.
GACCTCTATGGCGAGTCCTACTATGGGCGCGATGTACTCGTCTCGTACTCCGTTGGAGACTTCACGGCCACGCAGGCGGGATACGGCAGCATCGCTCTGTCCTGGAGCACGCCGGTTCAGGCCCAGAACTGGGGTTCCCTGCGAATTATCCGGAACACGGCCGGATACCCCGCCTCGGAAACGGACGGCGACCTTCTCCTGGAATTCGGACCCGACGCCCCGAGCAACTCGTTCACCGATTCCAATCTCGTCGGCGGCCGGTTCTACTACTACTCCGTCTTCCTCAGCAGCGCTTTCCCCGTTTATGACTCGGGCGATATCTACCAGGCCGGAGACACCGTCTCCTACAACGGATCCAACTGGATCTGCCTTGTCGACAACACCCTCGGCGTTGCCCCCGCCACCGGCCTCACGCAGTGGCAGGCCACCAATGCGAGCAAGACGTGGAACCGCGCCGGGCAGGCATGCAGCCTCGCCGTCGCCGACTACGGCTACCGCCAGCGGTTGTACTCACTCCTGCCGACGCCGTACGCCACCGATCAAGAAGAGATCACCAGCCCGCAGGACCCCGAGAACGAGCTGCTCTTCCGCTACCTGTCGGTCTTGGCGTGGGGTCTGGACATGACCCGCACGGAGCTCGGGGACCAGGAGCATCTCCACCGCGTCTCGACGATGCCCCTGTACCGGATGGAACTGCTCGCCCAGCAGCTGGGGGTGGACAACGAAGCGTCGATCACGCCCCGCCTGCGCAGGGTGCGTGCATCCAACGCGGCTGCTTCAGCTCGGCGTAAGGGCACCGTGGAGGCGATCAAGGAAGCCGTCTACGACGCCACCGGGTACGACAGCGACGTCAGCACGAGCAAGAACCTCATGCTTGACGCCGACCAGGCGGAGGCATACAGCCCGCGCTGGCCCCTGTGGGACCCTTCCGTCACCTACCAGGCCGGAGCCGTCGTCTCCTACAACGGATTCCTGTACTCGGCCTCTTCGAACACCATCCGCCTCGAAGCCGAGCTGCAAACGATCACGCTGAACGGCGCCCCGTCCTACACCGTGCAGGCGAACACGGCGACTGCTCAGTTCTCCGGCGGCCAGCAGGTGCTCATCCGGAGCAACGCGGTAAACCAGGCGGCGACGTTCACCATCACCATCCCGAGTACCGGTAGCTATGACCTGTCCATCGGTATGAGCAAGGCCCCCGGATTCGGCATCGTGAACTTCGCGGTGGACGACGTCACGGTCACCACGAACAGGTCGGTGTTCACCTGGCCGCCCACGTCCATAAAGCTGGCTTTCGACGGATACGCGAGCTCCTCATCTCCTGCCAGCAGCGTCTACCTGGGTCGCTTTTCCCTCACGGCGGGAACGCACACGATCCAAGCCAAGGTGGTCGCCAAGAACACGAAGGCCACTGGTACCGACAACGGCTACCAGATGGGCGTCGACTACATTACCTACACGCCGCAGGGGGCGAACTCCGGAGTCGGTGTCGCCCCGACGGGGGCCGCCTCTAACAACGCTTTCTGGACGTACTACACGGCCAAGCTCACCAACGTGCTCGATAACGTCACCAGCGGAGGAATTTCCACCTGGGAGCAGGTGTCCTTCACTGCCGGAGCGACGGCGAATAACGACTCCCTGGACGTATACTCCGGATACAAGGCGCTCAACGGCGTCGGAGACAACCGCGCCAATCTAGCCGTGATGACGAATGGAACTGGCGTAAGCGCAACGCTGGCAGCCCACTCCATTCCACGGGCGCGTGTGACAGCGTGGAACGCCACCACGAACTACGCCCAGGGCGCCTACGTCAGCTACGGCGGAGCCAACTACATCTGTCTCCTGCCGACGTCGGGCACGGCCCCGGACGCGGACCTGACGCACTGGCGGCCCGAGAAGATATCGACCACCGGTACGGACCGGTACCTCGTCTCGTCCTACGGCATCCCCCTGACCCAGGAAAGTATGTGGTCCGGCGGTAAGACGTACGCACCTGGTGACGTCGTGCAGTATCAGGGGCAGGTGTATCGGGCGACCGTCGCGGTAAAGGGGACGGCGCCTACCGGGTTCCCGACCGACAACGCCTCGTGGGCCTGGAACATGTCCGCGCGCAACGTGTACACCGCATCCGCGTACACGTCTCGGTACACGGGATCGGGAACCCCCAGCCGGAGCATCTACATCGAATGGTTTGACGCGGCCGGGAATCTCATCACCACCATCAACCCGTCCACCGTGGGCACCAACCCCGACCTCTTCGTGCCCTTCATCCGGAACAGCACCGACGTCCGCAATGACGCCAACTACGCCGGAGAAATAGCCGGACTGTCGTGGCTCAAGACCAGCACGGACACTCCCGTGGCCTCATCCGGCCTCTTTTACTGGGGAACGCGGACCAGCAACGTGGGAACTACGACCGGCCGCCAACTCTTCTTCACCTACGACCGTGCAGATGCGATCAATGTCGGCATCACCTTCATGACAGCGCCTCCAGCCGGTGTGGAGCACGGCATTGCGTTCAGACGCTCGGGCCCGACAGACATGTGGTCTGTATCCCGGACCCGCCTCGCAAAGAACGTGGCGGGAACGCTGACCACGATGGCCTCCTGGCCCTCGCTGCTCGACGGCACGCGGGTCTACGTCCAGCTCAACGGCAATGCCATCACCGTCTACCGGTACCAGGGTGCCGGTCTCGCACCCCTTCAACTCGCCTCTGTGACGGACGCCTTCAACGCCACCGCCGCAGGCATCGCACTCTTCGAGAGGACGTACTGATGCCCCAGTCTCTGAGCGCATCGGGCGCGGCATCAGCAACCCCTCTGCTGGCAGCCACGATCCGCGTCACCCCGAGCTGGCGGCTCACCGCCGCAGGCATCGCCACCGCTACCGGCCGCGCTATCACGGCGGCCCGCGTGCTGCCGAGCGGCGGCCTGCGGGACCTTGGCGTATGGGCCACCGGCCAGCCGGACACCGCCATGTCCCGCGATTACGCTCATGCTGTCGGCTCCGATGCCACCACCTCGCGAGGCTGGCTGACCGCCAGCGCACCAACCGAGTACAAGCCCGATGGCGCAACGCCTCTGTGGAACGCCGCCAGATACGCGGCCGTCGGCATCAAGTGGGCCAGCATGCCCAGCGCACAGAAGGAAGCCTTCCACCAGGTCCAGTTCGAAAAGACGGCGCCGACAGGCAACCGGTTGGGCTGGGATGCGACTTCGTGGGAAGCCCGACAGTGCTATATCGCCCAGGCCAGCGCTCAGAACTGCATAGTCGCGACGACATCCTCCAATGCAATGTCAGGGAAGAGCAGCGGCAAAATCACGTACAAGGGTGCCCCGCCCGGCGCGTGGGGCTACTGGATTATCCCGGTGATTCCGAACGGCCTGGGCTCCTGCATTCCTGGCGAGAAGATTAATGCCTCTGTCTCTGTACAGATGAGCCGAGCAGCTTGGTGGACCGCCGGAATCCACTTCTACGACGCGAATTACAACGAGGTCGGGAGCTGGGTCTTCAGCGACTACGTGCAGCATCCCGGCGGTAATCGCTGGGCCACCAGTTACGTCTACTCTGCCGTCGTACCCGCGAATGCCGTCTACGCTGCTGTCGTTCCCCATATCTCCATCAACTCCACGCCTTCGGCAACGGACGCCATTGCGCCCGTCGACGAGGTCGCCTACTGCGACATGCACCGAATCTGGTCCAGCTCGTACAACCTCGTCGGCACGCCGACCGCGTATGCGTCGCCGCGAAAGCTGACCATCGACGTCAAGGCCAACCGGATCAATCTCATGAATAACCCGTCCTTTGAGGTGGACCTCAAAGGCTGGGCCAGTTACGGATACGGTACGACTCCATATCCGCTCTCCCGGGATGCCACGGTAGGCCGCCAGCGCGCGGGCTCCTGTAAATTCACGGTCCCCGCCAACGTCGCCACGTTCAGCGGAGTCACCGGACCCATCGGAATCGGCACCCTTTCGGGATGGAGTACCTCGAACGTCGGTGGCTATGGGGTGAAGCCGAGCTCAAAGTACATGGTGAGCATCTACGTGCAGTTGGCTCCAGGGTGCCCGACCGTCACCATGGGACTTCGCCCAAGCCATACGATTCTGGCAGGCGTTACGAATACCGCCGAGGCACTGGCCCAGCACCCGGATTTGGTGGAAGGGAACTGGGTACGGCTGTGGGCGCTTGTGCGCACCCCGTCCTGGGATGACGGGCTCGCGTATGTGACGGTGGGCATTCAGGCTGCTGACGTTACTGCGGCCGGTGTGGCGGCCACGTTCTGGCTCGATGACGTGCTGTTTGAAGCCGGAGATCAGCTGCTCCCGTATTTCGACGGCAGCAGCCCTGGATCCGACTACCTGTGGGCCGGAACTGTCGGGTACAGCAGCAGTCACTATTACCGCGAATTCCGCGCCAACGCGTACCGTCTAAATGACATCGTGTCGGCGCAGGTGCCGCACGGTACCCAGCTGGAAATCAGGTACGCTCGCCCTCCCCAGTAGGAGAATCATGTCTGCCGAAGCCAAGCGCACGCTCCGCTCTGTCGTCCAGATCGCCCTCTTCGCCGCTGGTGCCCTCCCCTCGGTGATCCTCGCGTCCGGCGTTCCGCAGGGTGCGGCAGGCGTCGGTGCCTCGCTCGCCGTCGCGGCGGCCATCACCCGCGTCATGCAGGTGCCCGCGTTCCAGCCCGTCCTCGCGTGGCTGGGGCTCGACGCTCCTGAGGACTCCGTCGGCTGATGACGCTCCTCACGACGGCCCTGGCCGTCTTCGCCGCATGGGAGCTCCTGATCACGCTCCTGCCCGTACACATCCCGGCCTGGCTCCAGCCCGCCCTCGTGGCGGGCTTCGCCGTTGGGGCAACTCACCTGCCCGCAGGCGTACTTGAGGTGGCGGCTGTCGTCGGCATCGTGGTGGTGCTGCACTCCTTCGTAGCAGTGTCGGCAACCGCAACCGTTGTTCGCCGCTCCCGGGGCAGCCGACTGCCGAACCTGTAACCAGCGCAGACTTAGTGGACCACTTAATTGTCATCTAAGTGGTCCACTTGTAGTCTGGGTGGTGCCGCTGCTGAGTAGCGATGCATCCACCCAGAGGAGCCCCGTGCCCACTGACATCACAATCGCCTTCGGCGGCCACGCCGCCAACGCCAGGCCCAACGTCGAGGCCCTGCTCTCAGACTGGCTGCGACTGGGCAGCCCGGACAGGGAGGGCTACTACGACAAGCCCGACCGCTGGGGCAAGATCACCTTCTACGCCCTGCTCGCAGACGGCGTGGTGCCGGACGGTCTCAAGCACGCGATGCGCATGGCCAGCTCCATCGGCGACCTCGACGACGGCGTCGCCTTCGAGATCGTCACTGACACCGTCACCGCCGACGTCGAGAAGTGGGCGGAAGCCGCCGACAAGGTCCACGAGGTAGAAGACCCCTTCAAGCACCTGGTCGCCCTGCTCGGTGAAGCCTCCCGCCCGTATCTCTTCATCAACTGGGACGAGGAGGATGCCGACGACGAGGAGCTCATCAAGCTCTGCCACGAGAACCCGGACATCCGCGTCTCCGACCTCGTGAACGGGCTCGGCCAGATCGTACCCGACGCCCGCGACGAAGAAGAACCGCAGGACGAGCCGGAGGAGGAGGAGCCGGAGGAAAAGCCCGCCCGCCGGAGCGGGAAGTCCCGTTCCCGCGCGGTGGAAGAGCTGGAAGCGCCGGAGGAAGAGCTAGACGAAACACCGGCAAAGGCGCAGGCCAGCACCGTGAAGGCCTCGGAAGCGGCGCCTCAGTCCCTGGAAGAGGACGTGGCAGCCGCCAAGCGCGCGGAGCCCGCGCAGAGCACGCTCGCCGTCGGCGAGATCACGGTCGATAGCAACCGGCTGCGCGATGTGCTCGTAGCGATCAGCCGCACCACCTTCTACCTCCAGAGCCAAGACACGGCGAACGCCGCCCGCGCCCTCACCGAGGTTGTCTTCAGCCCGCTCACCGTGGATCTCGTGGCAGCGGAGGAGACGCTCGCCGGTCTTCTTGAGGGCGAGACGAAGTACGACGAGGTCGTGAAGGCGACCGCCAAGCCCGCGAAGGGCAAGCCCGCACTCGAAGCAGGCAAGAAGGTCATCTGGGACGAGGATGGCGGCACATGGAAACCGGCACCGCGCGGCCGGAAGCGCAGCGGCACGCGCGTCGGCATCGTCCAGGACGATGGCTCCGTGCTGGAAGAAGCGGCGTAGCAAACGAAAGCCCCCGGAAGGCATTTCCGGGGGCTCGCGTACCAGGCATTCAAACCAACACCAGGAAGAGCCTACATGGCCGCCGCTATAACCACTAGTCGTCAGGCGCTACTCCAACGCGGCTGGTACGTCGTAACGGATGTTCAAACCGCATACCTCGGGCTTTCCGGGAAGGCCCACGACCTCCTGATCATCCTCAAGCACAAGCAGGGTGACAACGCCAACGCGGTGCCCACACACGGGGAACTGGCAAGCATTCTCGGCTGGTCGGTCAGGACAGTGGCGCGCGTGCTTGACGAGCTCACTGCCAAGAAGGCGCTTGCCGCGAAGCGGACCGGTCGGGCGAACAGCTACCGCGTGAACTACGTGCATGGCAGTGTCGACGAACTCCGCGTTCTCCTCGGCGGCGAGCTCGAAATCCCGCAGGAACTTGTCACATCTGATCGGACAACAGTTGGCAGATCAGATGTGACAGATTCCGGTGTCTCTCTTCCTTATAAAGAACCACTACAGAACCAACCCAAGAACAACACCCTCCCTTCGGGAGGGGACGCCGCTGCCGCGTCGCAGCCGGAGACACCACTGGAGGACGAGATGGCTCTCAACGGCAGTCGACCCCACGGCTTCATCGCCGATGAGATGGACCCCGCAGCAAACCTGGGCCTGTGGGACAGCCAGGAGGCCACCGAGGGGGCCCAGGAGGGCCTGGACGGGCTCTTCCCGGCTCAGGATGTCTCGGGGGCCACAGAAGCCCGTCAGAAGCCCGCCAGGACCCAGAAGCAGCTCGACGCCCCGATGGCGCTGGCAAGCGAGTTCGACGCCATGGTCCGCCAGCAGCCGTGGGCAGGACCCTCGCCGGTCAACCGTGCCGCCCTCGCCAAGAACCTCAGCACCTGGAAGCGGGACGGCCTGACGGCAGACCAGATCCGCGCCATGATGACCAAGTTCACCTCCCCGGATTACCCCCGAAAGTCCCAGAAGGCGCCCTGGATCGACTTCCTCGCCCAGAGGCACAAGCTCCTGGCCTTCGCCGAGCGCGCCCAGACGGCATCCGCTCTCGAAGAGCACCGCCACGACGGCGCCGACTACTGGCTCGGCAGCATGGCGAGCGGCCGATGAGCGCGTACACCGCCGAGCAGGCGGCACAGATCAACTGGACCCAGCGCTGGATGAGGTACAGCATCCCCCGCCGCTTCTGGGGCCTTGGCCTGGCGGACATGCAGCGCACCGAGGCCAACGCCAGGGGCCTGGACATGGGCCAGCGCATCGTCGACACCTGGCCGCAGCGGCGTCCGCCGGTCACCGAACTGCCTGAGGACCGCAGCCTGATGGGCAAGGGCGCCATCGCCATCGGCCCGGCCGCCACCGGCAAGACGCGGCTCATGTGCGCCATCGCCACGGACATCGCCCGCATGTACAACACCGAAGTGCTGTACATGCCCGTCGTCACCTTCTTCGCCCTCGGCCACAAACTCCGGCAGGCCACAGAGACCGCCGTGAAGCTCCGCGACGAAGAATCAATGCAGACGGTCAAGAAGCTGACACGGATGCAGGAACTCGTCCTGCGGGTGCCCTTGCTCATCTGGGATGACCAGGGCAAGGAACACGACTCCGGGTCCGGCTGGGTAGGAGCCGAGTCCTACCGCATTCTCCGCGAGCGGTTCGACCACTGCCGCCCCACCCTCGCGACCACCAACGTGCCCCTGCCGGAATGGAGCGAGAAGTACGAGTCGGCGATGTTCTCCTTCCTGCACGAGGCATTCGAGGCGGAATCGCTCGGAGGACGGGACTGGCGCCGTGCAGGGCGGTGACATAGACAACGGATTTCAGCCCTGCCTTCTCGTGGTGTTCGAAGGTCTTCTGGGTATCCCACCCAAGGAAACCGCCAAGAAGTCTCGGTGGAAGCTGAGGAAGCCGACAGCCAAAGAGCAGGCCGCCGAGTACGAGATCAACGTCCTCCTCTTGAACCAGATCCGGCGAACTCCATACCCGGTGGAAGTCGTGACTTTCGAGGGGCCCGAGTTCGCAGCCGCCGTGGAATCCAGACTGGAAGACCTCCACGCACTCGTCCGCCGGGTCTGGAGCACCACCCCCACCGAACTCGCGCGTATCCACATCAGCCTTCCTGACGTCGCCGCCATCTACGACCCAGATCCCCGCCGGGCATTCGCGACCTACGGATCGCTCGGACGCCACCTGCTCCCCGCCAACGCAGCGCAGCTTGGAGAAAAGTGACCACCGCTTCTGACACCGAGCTCCTCGACATCGAGCACAGGTTCATCTGCCGCATCCTCACGCAGCCCGAGGACTGGCTGATCACCGCGCAAGCCCAGATCGACGAGGAGTTCTTCCAGAACTCCAAGCACAAGAAGGTCTGGCAGGCCATCACGGAGTACCAGCGCGAATACCGCTCGGTCCCCACCGTCGCTGTCTTGCGCCGCGACTTCCCCAAGGGCACCTACAAGTTCGTCCGCGTCGAGGAGCCCATCGAGTTCCTCCTGGACGAGCTTCGGGACAACCGCCGCTCCGCCCTCCTGGAACAGGGCATCGCCGACGCGGCCACCGCCTGGGAAGACGGCGACTACAGCGCTTCGCTCGCCGCCCTGTACCACACCAGCTCCGTCATCAACCGTGTCATCCCTGTCGCCGACGACATGGACCTCACCAAGACCGGCGACGAGCGCCTCGCGGCCTACATGGAACGCATCGGGATGGACGAAGACGGCGTCGTCGGCATACCCACCGGCTACCGCTGCCTGGACCTGGCGACCGGCGGCTTGCAGCCGGAGCAGCTCATCACGCTCGCGGGCTTCTCCAAGAACGGCAAGTCCTTCGTCCTTATGGACATGGCCCGCGCCGCCCACCTGAGCGGCCACGCACCCCTGTTCATCGGCTTCGAGATGTCCAACCGCGAACAGGGCGAGCGCGTCGATGCCTCCCGTGCCGGAGTGTCCCTCACCCGGCTGCGCAACGGCACGCTCAGCGACGCCGAATGGGAGCTGCTGAAGCGCAGCGTCGCTGACCTGGCGAACATGCACTCCTTCGTGCTCTCCGCCGACCGGGGTCGGACCATGACCATCTCCGGCATCGCCGCCAAGATTGAGCAGATCCAACCACCCGTCGTCTACGTGGACGGCGTCTACATGATGGAAGACGAGCAGGGCGAGCCGAGGATGACGCCGCGAGCGCTGTCCAACCTGACGCAGGGGTTCAAGCGCCTCGCCCAGACGTACAAGATCCCGATCGTCATCTCGACGCAGGGCCTGGAGTGGAAGGCCGACAAGGCAAAGGGCGGCGGCATGAGCCGCACCACCGTCGGCTACGGGTCCAGCTTCCTCACCGACTCCGACGGCCTCATCGGCGTCGAGATCTCCAAGGACAACCCGGACATTCAGATCATCAAAATCCTGGCCAGCCGTACCACCCAGCCCCAGGACTTCTACGTGAAGCGTGACTGGGACAAGGGCTCCTTCGAAGAGCTCGACTACAACCCCTTCGAGACGGACGGCAGTTACGAGGACGACGATGACTTCGCCTCGTACTAGGAAACTCACGCGAGGCTGGCTACCGAAGCGCACCTCGCCCATCCCCGGAGACGTGCTGGCCGCCCTGGCGGAACTGGACCTGCCGATCCTCCGTGTCGTCGGCGAAGAGGCCACCTCGCACTGCTTCAAGCACGAGGAACGCACCGGTAAGGCCGATCGACACCCCTCCTGGGCCTGCAACACCGAGACCGGCGTCTTCAACTGCTTCTCGTGCGGCTACCGGGGCAGCTTCGTCAAGCTCGTCTCGGACGTCCTGGACGTCGACTGGGACGACGCCGAGACCTGGGTACGCCAGCGCGGCGGCATCGAGCGCGTGAACAAGATCCTCGGACGCGGCCAATACCTGGAAGACCTCCTGGAAAGCCAGGAAGTCAGGGAGTACACCGAAGCCGACCTGGCCCTGTACACCCTTCCACCCCTGGAAGCCCGCAGGAAGCGCGGCCTGACCAAGGACGCCTGCGAGAAGTACGGCGTTCTCTGGGATCCAGAGCGTGACATGTGGATCACACCCATCAGGGACTTCACCGGGAAGCTCCTCGGCTGGCAGGAAAAGAACGAACGGCACTTCAAGAACCGCCCCTACTCCGTGAAGAAGAGCCAGGCACTGTTCGGATTCCACGTCCTTCCGCCAGGAGGCACCGCCATCGTCGTGGAATCCCCCCTGGACTGTCCGAGAATTGAGTCAGTAGGCGTCAGCGGGGCGGTCTCCAGCTACGGCGCAGACATCTCCGACATTCAGATGCAGATGCTGTTCGAGCATTCGGAACTTGTCATCATCGCAAGGGATAATGACAGAGCTGGCTGGAAAGCCGCAGAGGCCATCAAGCAGCGCTATCGGGGAATGGGCCGGAGGATCGGATTCTGGAACTACACCGGCAGCGACGCCAAGGACCCGGGTGACCAGTCAGGCAACGAGATCCGATTCGGCGCGGGTAACTATCTCTCGCCGCTCAGAGTGAGGTTCCCGAAATAGTGTTCGTTGGCGAGCTAAGGCCCTATCAGGATGAGGCAGTCGACCGCATGGTGGAGCGCGGCTCACTCCTGCTGGCGTACGACCAAGGCACCGGCAAGACCGTGTGCGCCATCGCCGCATCCGAGGAGCTCATGGGGGAGGGCAAGGTCACCACGACCCTCATCGTGGCCCTGTCCTCCCTCAAACTCCAGTGGGCCGAAGCGATAGCCAACTTCACTGACGTGCGCAAACGCTGGCTGCGCGTCAAGGACCAGTACGTGCGCGTCCCGGCCGAGGACCAGTGCGTCCTTCTGGACGGCAACCCCGAGAAGCGGGCCAAGCTGTACCAGCAGATCCAGGACACGCAGCCCGAGTACATCATCGCCACCTACGACCAGGTGATCGACGACTGGCACCACATCCGGCGCCTGGATGTCGAATGCATCATCATCGACGAGGCCACCCAAATCAAATCCTTCAAGGCCGACCGATCGAAGAAAATCAAGCGCCTGTGGGCCCCTTACCGATACGCCCTCACCGGCACTCCCATCGAGAACGGGAAGCCCGAGGAAGTCTTCAGCATCATGGAATGGGTCGACCCGGAAGTCCTCGGACGCTGGGACCTATTCGACACCACCTACATCGAGCGCCATCGCATGGGCTTCGTCATCAAATACAAACACATGGACGTCTTCCACGACGTCCTGTCCGAGGCAATGGCGCGCAAGACGGCAACTGATCCCGACGTTGCTGCCTACATGCCCAAGGTGGAATTCGCCGAGCGCCACGTACAGCTCGACTTCCCGACCCGCCGGGCGTACCGGCGTATCGCCGCAGACCTGTCAGAGGAGCTCGCCAAAGCCGGAGCCAAGAAACGCGGCAGCTTTGATCTTGCCGCGTATTACTCGGGTTCCAAACAGGCCGACGAGAAGTCCGCACAAGGACGCATCATGGCTCGCATGCTCGCCGCCCAGATGTTGCTCGACCACCCAGACTTGCTCAGGAAGAGCGCACAGGACTGGGAAGACAGTGAGAAACAGCGACAGGAAGGCGTCGAGAAGACCAACTGGCCCGGCTCGAAGTACGCCTACCAGCTCGTCCGGTCCGGCCTCATCGACGACCTGCACACCACACCGAAGACCGACGCCGTCATCGACGAGGTACGCCGCATCCTCGGCGACGATCCGGAACACAAGGTCATCATCTTCAGCTTCTTCCGCGACATGGGCGAGATCCTCCAGCAGGCCTTGCCCGAGTACTCAGCCGTCACCTTCCACGGCCAGATGACCCAGCAGGCCAAGGCCGCAGCCAAGCAACGGTTTTCGCAGGACCCCACGTGCCGTATCTTCCTCGCCTCGGATGCCGGAGGGTACGGCCTCGACCTGCCGGTGGCCAGCCACCTCATCAACGTCGACTTCGCCGTCAGCTCGGGGGCACAGGACCAGCGCAACACCCGGCACCGCCGCACTTCCAGCGACTGGCCGCTGATCTACGTCATCGACTTCCTGGTGGAAGGCACCCTGGAAGAGCGCAAGAAGGAGCAGCTCGGACTGAAGCGCCGGGTGGCTGCTGCCGCGCTCGACAGGAAGGGCGCGAGCAAGGACGGCGAGATCGAGAACGACGTCGAGTCCCTCACCAAACACCTTGCCCGGACGGCTGCTTGACGAAGAAGGGGTGCGGGAAACCTTGACAGGAAGTAAGGTGTCCCGGTCAGTCTGCACCACCCACAAAATGCGCTGGCCCCCTGAGGTTCGCACCCCCAGGAGGCCAACGGCTCGCACATACAGTCCGCAACTGGTTGGAGTTGCTTCCCCGATGCGCTACCTCAAGCGTACGGGAGAGAAGGCTGCGTCCGCACCCTCTCCCAGAACGTCCACGTCCATGCCTGGTGAGACCTTCACCAGGGTCTTCATCACCGTCGACTCGGCGCTCGTCATCCTGCTGGCGTTCCTCTTCGCCTTCGGCAACGGGTGGGATACCGCGCTCATGCTCGGCGTGAACCTCTACATCGCCCCCCTCATTCAGCCCGCCGTCGACCTCGCCGTGATCGGCCTCATGGTCGGCCTGCGCTACCTTGCCGTCCACGGATGGACCGACGAGCAGCTCAAGATGCCCCGGCGCTGGCTGCGCACCTTCGGGCTCATGACACTCGCCATGAACACGGCCCTCCCGCTCAGCGAACAGCACTGGGGCCGGGCCGCCTGGGACGCCATCGGACCCGTGCTGCTCATCGCCTGGTCCGAACTCGCCCCGTGGCTCCTGCGCGCGATCTACAGCGTCCGCCAGGAAGTCGCCGCGCAGACGGTGCAAGCCCGGGAAGCCGCCCAGGCCAGTGAGAAGAAGCCCAAGAAGAACCGGAAGCCGAAGACGGTCAAGAAGCCCACGGCTATACCACCAACTCCGCCGCCCCCGCACAGCGTTGTCACCATCACCACGGGAGAACCGCGAGTGGTCGTGCGCAACTGGCTCCTGGACTGGGACCGCAACGGCCGGACCTACGCCGACAATCCGGCAGCGGCCCTCAAGAAGCTCCGCCGCGCCAACCCGAAAGCCGTCCGCATCGTGCCGGACGTCGGTGACCGGCGCATCGGGCAGCTCTGCACGGAGGAGTGGGACAGGCTCCACAGCACGGGCCTCGTGAGCACGCCGCGTGCCGCCTGAGCATCGAAGACTTAGTGGACCACTTAGTTGTCATTTAAGTGGTCCACTAGTACTGTTGGGGTTACCCAAGGCCCCTGGGAACGGCGTAGTGACCCGTTCCCAGGGCTGCCCAAGTGAGGAGCCCCCATGTCCATGCAGCCGGACCCGTACGTCGAGAAACTTCGGCAGTGGGCGCTGCTCAAGGCGCAGGTCAACACACAGACGACTCGGATGAACAAGCTGCGTGACGATCTGATGGAAACCGTCACCCGGGACGGGGACCGCGACGAGACCGGCAGCGTCCACTGGAAGCTCCCCTCGGAGTTCGAAGTCGCGGGCAAGACGTTCACGGGCATCAAGCGGGAAGCCCGCACAAGCACCGTCCTGAACGAGGACCGAGCCCTGGACTTCGCCAAGGAGCGCCAGATCTGGGACGACGTGGTGGTGATGACACCCACCATCGACCTGGACGCGCTCTACGTAGCGCACCAGCAGAACAAGCTGACCGAGGCCGAGCTTGACGGCCTGTTCGACACCAAGGTCAGTTACGCCTTCAAGCCGGAGAGCTCGTGAGCTGGGAGCAGTCGTTCCAGGAGCTCGCCGACTACTACCCGGGCAGCAGCAAGCGCATCGAAGCGGCTGCACCCAAGCCCAAGGCGACCGCCCCTGAGCCGCACTGGTCCGATCACCCGCGCGTGTACAGCGTGGACGGCAAGGACTACGAGTTCTTCACCGTAAGAGACCTCGCCGCCGCCCTCCAGAAGGCGCCCGTAACCATCCGCTTGTGGGAGAGCCAGGGCTACCTCCCCATGCCCCTCCGTGGCCCCTCCGAACACCCCTCAAAGCGGCACCGCATCTACACCCGACCGCAGATCGAGGGCATTGTCCGCATCGCGCACGAAGTAGGAATCTTCGGCCAGGCGCGGCCCCGGGTCAGCGAGACCGACTTCCGGGAAAAGGTACTCGACCTCTTCCTCGAACTGGCCCGAACTCGCCCCCTCAGCGGGGCCGTACTACTGGAAGAGGCCGCGTGAGGAAGTTTTCCGTCTCCATCACCGAGCGCATCAATCTCGGGCGCTACGAGTTCATGGAGGTGTCCGGGTCCGTCGAATTCGAAGATGACGACATGGGCAAGGGTGACACCCCCGAAACCTACGGAACCCGCGAACTTGACGTCCTGCTGCGTTCTCACCGCAGAAGGGCCCAAGGCCTGGTTCCGGAAGACATCGAATCATTCATGCTCGTCCACCCTGCACTGGAGAACTGATGGCCACATCCACCCGCCGCCGACGTCCTGCCGATGACGAGGAGCTGGAAGAGACCCAGCCGCGCCGCCGTCGGCGCGTAGAGGACGACGACGAGGCCGAGAGCCCGCGTGGCCGCCGTCGCGCCGTGCCTGAGGACGACGACGACGATGAGGACGTTGAGGAGGCCCCCCGCGCCCGCCGCAGCGCCCCCAAGGACGACGACGAGGATGAGGACCCGCCGCGCCGCCGTCGCGGCTCTCGCGCTGCGCGGGACGACGACGAGGACGACGAGGAGGACGCTCCTCGCCAGCGTCGTGGCGCCACCCGTGGGGCAGCTGGCCGTGCGCAGCGTAGTCCCGGTGGCAAGGCAGGACGGGGTCCCGCAGGCGGGAACACCGCGCGCCGCGTCGCATCCGGCTGGGGCGGACACAAGAGCGTGGCCTCAGGCGGCGGAAGCCGGGACGACATCTTCCAGCTCGACAAGAAGCCGCAGGTCGTCAAGGTGCTCGAAGACCAGCCCTTCGCCGCCTACCGCCAGCACTGGATCCCGGCGAAGAACCGATCCTTCGTCTGCCTCAAGCCCATCGACGGCTCGTGCCCGCTGTGCGACATCGGCGACAAGCCCAACAGCAGCAAGACCCTGTTCAACATCGTCGAGATGAGCAACCCGGAGAAGGTGCTCGTCTGGCAGGCCGGAGCCATCGCCGCCGGAGAGCTCGAAGACGCCAGCGAAGACGACCGGTGGGACGGCCTGTCCGACCCGAAGCTCTACTTCGAGGTCTACTCCAAGAAAAAGGGTGACAAGACCGAGCACAAGGTCAACGTCATCCGGTCCCGCGACCTGCCGGACGACTGGGATCTGGACCCGCTGACCGCCGCCGAGACCGACGCCCTCGGGGACCAACTGTTCGACGAGGACTTCGTCCGCATTCCGACCCAGGAAGAGCTCGAAGAGGTCGCCGACGACCTCGTCTAAGTCCGCCTCGCTTGTGCCCTCCCCGGATTCGCTCTGGGTATTCCGGGGAGGGCACACGTCTGCCTGGAGTCAGCTTTGTTCCCTGACATCATCACAACGGAGAAAGATCTCCGGGCCGTCGTTGACTACTTCATGCAGTTCGACGCCTTCGCTTTCGACACGGAGAGCATGGGGGAGCACCGGCTCATCCCCGCACAGTCGGAACTGGCATGGATATCTCTCGCCACACATGGCGCCGCAGTAGCCATCCCCTTCGGCCACCCCAACGGCGACAAGCTGATATCCAAGGCCACACGCAAGAAGAACCAGGTAACGAAGAAGTTCGACCCGATCCCTGCCGTCTTCTCGGATCCCCCCGAACAGCTCCGCCCCTCGCAGGTGTTCGACATTCTGCGGCCCCTCTTCTTCTCCAACCGCCGCAAGATCGGCGCCAACCTCCCCTTCGATGTGGTCGGTGTCAAGAAATACTTCTGCGGCGAAACGATGCCAGGCCCGTTCAGCGATGTCCTGGTCGACCAGTGGCTGCTCAACGAAAACCTCGAACCGCGCATCAAAAGCCTCAAGACCGGCAAGTACTACAACGTTCCCAAGCGTGGCCTCAAGGAGCTCACCGAGCACTACTTCGGCGTCAAGTACGACACCGAAGAGGTCGGCAAGGACATCACCAAGCACCTCTTCAGCACGGTAGGTCGCTACGCCGTCCTCGATGCCAAATACACCTGGCTCTTGTGGCAGTTGCTCGCGCCCCAGATGGAGCCGGAAGACCTCCTGGACACGCTGGAGACCGAAGAGAAACTGATCGGCCCCGTATGCCGTATGAGCGCAGCGGGCGCTCCGGTGAACAGACGTAAGTTCGAAGAGCTGCAAGTGGACTTCGCCCGGAAGAAGATCGAAGCCGAGGCGGACATTTACCGGGCTGCCGGGCGGAAGTTCGACATCGGCTCCGTGCCGCAGAAGCAGGAGATCCTCTACGGCTCGAAGCGGTCAGGCGGCCAGGGCCTCAAGCCGATCAAGCTGACGCCAGCGGGAAAGAAGAAGAAGCAGCTCGGCAAAGAGCTCACCATCAACGACTACTCCACCGACGCGGAGTCCCTGGAAGCACACGCGGACAACCAGGTCGTCCAGGCCCTGTCCGCACACTCGGAAGTCGACAAGCTCCTCGGCTACCTCACGAAGTACCTGGGCGACCCCCTAAAGGGAACACCCTCCATCATTTTCGACGGCCGGATCTACGCCCAGTTCAAGCAGTACGGAACCGTGACAGGCCGGTTCTCCTCCTCCGAGCCCAACCTCCAGAACATTCCCGCGCACGGCGAGAACGCCAAGGGATTCCGGGAAGGGTTCGAAGCCCCCGACGGATTCATCCTCGTTGTCGCGGACTACGGACAGATCGAACTCCGCGTCCTTGCCCACTACATCGGCCACGGCCGCCTCTACGACGGCTTCATGGCCGGGATCGACGCACACACCTCCACGGCCGCAGCGGTGTTCGGTGTTGCCTTCGAAGACGTCACCAAGGAGATGCGCCAGGTCGCCAAGGGCCTCAACTTCGCCATCGTCTACGGCGCGGGCGCGGCCAAGGTCGCCTCGATGGCGGGCATCACCCTGAAGCAGGCGAAGGAGTTCCTGGCACGTCACGCCGAGCTCTTCCCGGAGATCCACGAGTTCACCCGCCGGGTCGTCGAGCGCTGCCGCAAGCGGGAGTTCCCGCACATCCGCACCATGAGTGGACAGTTTCGGCGCCTGCCGGAGATCGCCCGTCAAGCCGCGATGGCTGCCGCCCGCCGCACCTTCAAGGGAGAGCGGTACAACGAGAAGCAGTTCGAGTCCCGCGTCTGGGCCATTCAATCCAAGGCGGAGCGACAGGCCGTCAACTCCCTGATCCAGGGCTCGGCCGCCTACCTCATCAAGCTGGCCATGATTCGTGTGGACGACGCCTTCGAGAAGGACTTCGCCGACCACGGGTACAACGAGGCCGACCGGATCCAACTTTGCCTCACCGTCCATGACGAACTCATGGCAATCGCCCCCGAGCACCGCCAGGAGGATGCAAAAGCTCTCCTCAAAGAAGCGATGCTGGGAGAAGGCATTCAAAAGCTGCTTCGTGTGCCACTCGACAGTGACGTCAAGGCTGCCAAGACGTGGGCCGAGGCCAAGTGATGCAGGGAGGGGACATGGCCGCGTGCAAGGTAAGCGCCGCGATCGTCCAGTGCGCTGAGGTTGAGGATCTGCTCGGCCTTCTCGGCGTGGAAGCGAGCGTTTTTCGTGTCGTCAATCCCGGCGCCGTGGAACAGCTCGCGCAGACTCTAAGGAAGGCCCTCAATGACCGACCCGGATCTCGAACTGCTCGTCCTGAAAAGGCAACTCGCCTGGGACATGGTCCAGCACGCTGACCTCTTCGACCCCGAGAAGCAGGAACGCATCGGGCTCCGTCCGGCATCGCCGGAGGTCCTTCACCGGGAACACGAAGACGCGCACATTCGGTTTGCGCAGGTGCTGCCCTGCTACGACCGGGTGATGACGCTTTCGGGGGTGGCGGCACTTCTTGCCCGGGAAACGGTGCGTGACCTCGGCGATGAAAGCCACGACGACGATGAGCGAAACGCGCTCGCAGGAGCGCTGTTCACCTGCGTCACCACCGCTGTCATCTCGGATTTGATCGACAAGGGTTATCTGACCCCTCACCAGGAGCATTACTATGCCTGATTTCTGGGAAAAGGTTTTGGGCTCTCCACAACCGGCGCCCTCGCAGAACGCACCGGCACCGACGGACGTTCCGTGGTGGCAGCGAACCGTAACCAACGTGCCCGCCCCTCAGCCGCAACAGCAACCGCAGCCTCCGGCGCCGGAGCAGCAGCCGCACGAGGTGGCCCAGCAGTCGATGTCCCGCACCCAGTGGGCCAAGCAGCAAGCCGGGAGCTGCCCGTCGTGCGGCGGCTCCAGCTACCACACGCACCCGGAGACACCCAACGCGCGGCCCCACTGCTACGAGTGCGGCTACCCCCTCACCCAGTCCGGCAGCGGCATCACGGTCCAGGGCAATGCCGTCGGCGATGTCAAGCCCGCGCGGCAGACCGCCGCATCCAAGACCAACTCCTTCAACGCGAAGAACATCTTCCACCACCTGGGCTAACGCCCCCAGAAAGGCCGAGAATGACCGAGCTGCTGAGCCCCGACGGCGACATACAGGATCCCTACCGGGGATTCATCGCCAAGTCCCGCTACTCCCGCTGGCTGGAGAGGGAGGGACGGCGTGAGACGTGGACCGAGACCGTCGACAGGTACATGAGCTTCATGCTCACCCACCTCGCCCACCGGTTTGACCACGTGCCCGACACCCGGCTCGTGGAGGACGTGCGCTCAGCCATCCTCCACCACGAAGTGATGCCGTCGATGCGGGCGATGATGACGGCGGGCGAGGCCCTGGAACGGTCACCGATCGCCGGGTTCAACTGCTCGTACCTGCCGCTGAAGGACCCGCTGTGCCTCGACGAGCTGCTGTACATCCTGATGAACGGAACGGGCGTCGGCTACAGCGTTGAAAAGCGGTACGTCGACCAACTGCCTGTCATTCCGGCGGTGCTGAAGCGGACGCCCAAGACGCGGGTCTTCGTGGAGGACTCCAAGGAGGGCTGGGCACACGGCTATCGGGCTCTGCTTCTCTCCCTGTGGAATGGCTGGGCGCCGGAGTGGGACCTGTCGGCCGTCCGGCCTGCGGGCGCCCGTCTGAAGACATTCGGTGGCAGGGCGAGTGGTCCGGAGCCGCTGGCCGAGCTGTTCGAGTTCACCGTGGAGACGTTCCAGAATGCCGCCGGTCGCAAGCTCCGTCCGATCGAGGTCCACGATCTGGCGTGCAAGATTGCATCGGTGGTTGTGGTGGGCGGTGTGCGCCGGTCGGCGATGATCAGTCTCTCCGACCTGGACGACCAGGAGATGGCTGCCGCCAAGTCGGGGGAGTGGTGGACGACGCATCCCCACCGACGGCTGGCGAACATCTCGGCCGTGTACCACGACAACCTGCTGCACGAGGACTACGCGAGGGAGTGGGATTCCCTGGTCGCCAGTGGCAGCGGCGAGCGTGGCATCTTCAACCGGGACGCAGCCCGCCGCCAGGCAGTCAAGAACGGTGTCCGGGAGTACGACGTGGAGTACGGAACCAACCCGTGCTCGGAGATCATTCTCAAGCCGTTCAGCTTCTGCAACCTGAGCGAGGTCGTGGTCCGCGCCGAGGACGACTACGAGACCCTCCGGCGCAAGGTCCGCGTCGCGGCCGTCCTGGGGACCTGGCAGAGCACGCTGACGGACTTCCCCTACCTGCGGGACATCTGGCGCCGCAACGCCCGGCAGGAGAGGCTCCTCGGCGTATCCCTGACCGGGGTCTACGACAGCCCGATCCTCAACGGCAGCCTCAGCACCATCGTGGACCTGCCGGAGCTGCTGTCGAGCCTGCGGGACCACGTCTACGAGACCAACGCCGCTGTGGCCGACGAGCTTGGAATCGACGTCAGCGTGGCGACCACGTGCGTCAAGCCGAGCGGGACCGTGAGCCAGCTCGTGGACAGCGCTTCCGGTCTCCACCAGCGCTACGCGAAGTACTACGTCCGGCGCGTGCGCGCCGACAAGAAGGACCCCCTGGCGCAGCTCATGACCGAAGCCGGTGTGCCCCACGAGGAAGACGCCTTCAACTCCGGGACCTGGGTCTTCTCCTTCCCGGTCAAGGCGCCGGAGGATGCGGTCACCCGTGAGGATGTGGACGCCGTCTCGCATCTGGACTTGTGGCTCACGTATCAGCGCTTCTGGTGCGAGCACAAGCCGTCCGTGACGGTGAGCGTCCGCGAGCACGAGTGGGATGCCGTCCGGGACTGGGTCTGGAATCACCTGGACGAGATCAGTGGCGTCAGCTTCCTGCCGTACTCCGAGCACACCTACGTGCAGGCGCCCTACACGGAGTGCACGAAGGAGGTGTACGAAGCCCTCCTGGCCCAGATGCCGACGCTTCAGTGGAGCGACCTGTCGTTCTACGAGGTGAGTGACGGCACCGTCGGATCCCAGGAGCTTGCCTGCTCGGCTGACGGGGGCGGATGCGAGGCCGTGGACCTGGTCGCAGCCTGACAACCAGCACAGAAATAGTGGACCACTTAGTTGTCTTCTAAGTGGTCCACTAGTACTGTTGGGGCCACCGGCAGGCGTAGTGAACCTCCCGGACCCCAACCCCTTAGGTGCGTTGTGCCGATCAGTGCTGAAGCGCGAGCCGTCATGGCCCAGGTCAACAAGAAGCACGGCGAAGGCTCCCTGGTCATCGCCAGTGACATTCCCACCCTGGCGCCCATGCCCACGGGATCGCTGAGCGTGGACATCGCCCTCGGCGGCGGATGGCCCCCGAACCAATGGTCGGAGCTCGTAGGGCGCGAATCGTCGTCCAAGACGTCGCTCGCCTACATGACGCTCCGCGAAGCCCAGGAACGCAACCCGGACTTCACGGCCCTCTGGGTCGCAGCCGAGGCGTACAACTCCCGCTGGGCGCGAAACCTGGGCGTGGACAACTCCCGGGTACACATTGCCCCCACGAACAAGATGGAAAAGGCGTACGAGATCCTCATCGCCGCCGCCGAATCCAACGCCTACGACCTCCTGGTACTCGACTCCTACCCCGCCCTCGTGGCTGACCAGGAAGACGAGAAGACCATGGACGACATGGTCGTCGGCCTCGGAGCCCGCCGCACCGGCCAGTTCTTCCGCAAGGTCGGCTCGAACATGGGCCAGTCGGTCCTCAAGGTTGACAAACCCGTCGTCGGGATCTTCATCAACCAGTTCAGGGACAAGATCGGTGGATTCTCCCCGATGGGAACTCCCCAGACCACCCCCGGCGGACAGGCAAAGAACTACGCGTTCTACGCCCGGGTGGAAGTCAGCCGCGCCGAATACATCGACGAACCCATCCCCGGCAAGAACATGAAGCGCCGCGTGGGACAGGTCGTCAAGGCGAAGGTCATCAAGAACAAGCAGGCCGCGCCCCATAAGGTCGCCGGGTACGACTTCTACTTCGAGAACGCACCCGCGCACGGCTTTGTCGCCGGAGAGCACGACAAGGCCAAGGAACTCATCACCCTCGGCGTGCTCTACGACCAGATCAACCGGCGTGGGGCCTACTACGACGTCGCAGGAGAAACGTTCAAGGGCACGGATGCCCTTTTGAGCGGAATCCGCGAAAACCTCGGCCTCCAGGAAGCGTTGACCGCCAACATTCGGTCCGTGGCCATCGGCGAGCAGGCCACCCCCGTCAGCCTGGCGCCCTACGAGGACGACGCGGCGGAAGACGCCGCAGCATGAGCCAGTTCCAGACCCCCGAATCGACGGAAGCACGCCTGGACGGCATCCGCACCCTCGCGAAAGCCCTTACGGATTCCGCTGATCCCTGGGTCTGGAACCTCGCCCTCACCATCGAGCAGCTCTGCATGGGGACCATCACCGTCGCCCAAGCCATGAAGCAGACGGAGGAATGATGATTCCCAAGGTCCCAGTCGTGTGCTTCTTCTGCCGGAGGCAGCATGCGCCCTGGTGGGGGAGGTTCGTCCCGCCACCCGGCTGCACGGCCACCGAGAAGGATCGGGCACACGCCGAGTTCTTCTCCTTCCCCCGCAGGCGGGCGGTGCGCAATGCCGACTGACAACCAGAAGGCGAGCCGCAAGCAGGAGAAGCAGGTCGCCGCCGACAACGCGGGCCGCATCAACCCCGGTTCGGGCAACGGATGGCGCTTCAAGAACGACGTCCGCAGCGCAACCGTCAGCTTTGAGTGCAAGACGACCACCCAGGACCGGTACTCGCTGAAGCTGAGCGAACTTCAGACGGCCCATTCGCACGCCCTCGCCGACGGCAAGGACATGGCCTTCGTCATCGACATCCGGGACAAGCGCTACTACACGGTCGAGCACAACGACTGGCTGGCGATGACCGAGGAATGGCCCGCGAACGACTTCGCGTACTACGACACGATGACCACCCGCGCGTCGGCGCCGCTGAAGCGCATTGAACTGGACGTGCAGGAAACGCAGGCTCTCGCGACCAAGCAGGACCCGGTCTGGCGCAACGAGATCCAGGGACGTCGGTACGTGACGGTGCGCGACTACACCTGGCACATGCTGCGGGGGGACTGAGTGGTTCTGCTCTCCCGGGTCAACGCTCCCGACTGGACCGCCGTAGAAGACCCGCAGATGGAAGCCAAGTGCCGGAAGCTGCCGGTCCCGGTATTCGGTGCCGATCCCTTCTTCGACAACGAGGAGACCGCCCTTGCAGTATGTAACGGGGGAGATGCGGGGGCGGACTACGAGAACGCCGGAGCCCCATGCCCGCAGCGCCATGAGTGCCTGATTTTCGCGCTTATCAATCACGAAGGCGCCGGAGTCTGGGGCGGAATGCTCCTCCACGACCGGATGAACCTCAAGCGAAACGTCCACAGAAAGTGGTGGAGATGGCACCCCCCGACCCCAAAGCCCGCAAAGCTCGACGAGCCGCACTCCGACCAACTGGCGGCCTGAAAGCGTTCGCCGACGCCAAGCGGTATGACGAGTCCCTCGTCCTGGGGCCGACACAAAAGCACGTGCTGTCCAAGGAGGGCCGCGACCTCAGCCGCCGCCAGGACATCATCCACCCCTCGGAAATGTCCCACGGCGACTGGTGTCCCAAGGCCACCTACCTCCGCATCAAAAACCTGCGCGACGGAGGAACGTTTACTAAGGAAGCATTCGGCTTCCAGAGCCTGAACATCTTCCAGCACGGACACGAGGTCCACCATAAATGGCAGACCTGGCTCTGGCAGCGCGGGGTTCTGTGGGGCGAGTGGAAATGCCTCAACAACGAGGGACAGTGCAACTGGAGCTTCTACGCAACCGCTCCCTCGCAGTGCCCGAACTGCGATTCCACCAACCTTGAATACGCAGAAGTGCCGCTCAGTGCCGAAGAGGAACTCCTCATCGAGGGCAGCGCCGACGGTTTTGTCCCTGACATTCAAGCCCTCATGGAATTCAAGACCGTGGGGGAGGGGACGCTCAGGTTCGAGGAACCGGAACTTCTCAAGGCACACACGCACAAGACCGTGGACGGCAAGAGCCTCGTCGACTACCCGGCCCTGTGGAAGGGCATCAACCGGCCCTTCCGCTCGCACCAGAAGCAAGGCCAGATCTACCTGTGGATCGCTGAAATCCTCGGCATCAACGCGGACAAGGTCGTCTACATCTACGAGTCCAAGTTCAACCAGGGCACGAAAGAATTCGTCGTCCAGCGGCGCCAGAAGCTGATTCAGCCGCTTCTCGACTCAGCTCAGGAAATCAAGGACGCGCTGGACCACGACGGCCCGGTACCCGAGTGCCCGCGTGGGGGCTGCAAGCACTGCGAGCCGAAGAGCGCCGAGAAGGAGAAGGAAAGTGGTCAGGAGACTGCCTCCGCCGGAAAGGGAAGCCCCCGAACGGATCGACCTGCGGCTCGCCGACAAGGGACTGTCGTTCGCCGCCAAGCCACACGAGGGGACTCCCGAACTCCCGACAAACCTCGCCGAGCTGACGGTTGAGCGCCTCATGGTGCTGATGGTCGACTTCACCAACTGGGCTGCCTACGCCGGAGGACAACTCGCCCGCGCCGCCGTCAAGGAGAAGCGAGCCGAGGCCGCCCTCAACATGGCCCAGGCCCGTGCTGCGGTGGCCGCCCGCGCCGAGAAGTCCGTGTCCGCGCAGAAGGCGGCAGCGGCGGCCGACCCGGACGTACAGCACGCCACGGAAGCCCTCACCGAGGCCTACGCGATGCGCAAGGCGCTGGAAGCGGTCCACGACGGTCTGGAAGCCAAGTCCCGCGTCGTATCTCGGGACTTGACCCGACGGACCGCAATGCGCGACATGGAAAACCGCTCCGGAAAGTGGAGCGCGTAATGAGACTCATCGAACTCGTCAAGACGGCTCTCGTCACGGGGATTTTCCTCGGGAGCGTACTCGTCGTGTACTTCACGGTCGAGATTTACTGCACGATCAAGGAGCGTAAGAGCCAGTGAACGTCGAACTCATCGGATACACGCTGTTCCGTCCGCCGACGCGCATGCGAGACACCAAGATGATGCAGCGTCTCGCGGACGAATTCGGACCGCAGACAGCCAGCGCCAGCACCCTGTCCGAGTTCGCCGGGCGGCTCTGCTACGACTCCCTGAACCTCCCCAACGAGGGAACCGCAACCAACGCCACCTACCTGGCGAACATCATCAAGCAGCGGCACTTCTCCGTTCTGGAGCACGGCAGCGCCACCTTCTATATCGGGGGAGTCAGCCGCAGTCTCCTGATGGAGATACGCACCCACCGCATTGCCTCCTTCAGCGCCCGCAGCACGCGCTATGTCGACGAACGGGACGCACAGTTCGTCACGCCGCCTGCACTCGCCCCCCTCCTCAGCGAGCAGTTCAGCGAAAGCGATTCCGTCACCGTCGGCGAAGAGCTGGACGACCTCATGGGCCACGCAGCTGCTCTGTACGAGTCCATCTACGAGCGTCTCATCGCCAACGGAGCCACCCGCAAGGAAGCCCGCGAGGCGGCCCGCGAGTTCCTCCCCGGTGCCACCGAGACCGAGTTCGTCATGACAGCCAACCACCACGCGTGGCGGGACCTGCTCCAGAAGCGCATCGCCCCGGGAGCATCGCAGGAAATCCGGCTCCTGGGCGGCGAGATCCTGAGGCACCTCAAGGAGCTGGAGCCTGCCATCTATCAGGACATTCAGTGCCCGTAGCTCCGGCAGAAGCGGAGAACTCGTGATTCTTCTCGACGAAGCAGAAATGGCAGAAATTGTCCAAGCGCCGGACGAGGACGAAGACCCGGATGAGGAGTACGACCGTGACTACTGCGACTAAGTTCCCCCTCAGCCGTCTGCGCCGCGATCAGCGGCACTGGCGCCTCTTCGCGGCCGTGATCGTCGTGTCCCTGATGTCCACGGGAACCTACTTGGGGGTGTACGCCGCGTCCTCCCGCCAGGTCGATTTCACCGTGAACAGCAAGGAGCGCATCTGCTCCAGCGACAGCAGCGGGACGACGGACTGCAAGTACCTGATCTTCACCTCTGCCGGTGTCTTCGAGAACACCGACTCTTTCATGGCGCTCAAGAACAACAGTTCCGACCTGTACAACCAGCTCCGCGCGGGCGAGCGCTACGAGGCGAACGTGATCGGCTGGCGCATACCCATCCTTTCCGAATACCCGAACATCACCTCCGTCACGAAGGAGGGTTGATGGCACTCGACACCAGAGAAGCGGCCGTCGCCGGACCGTGCACCTACTGCCCCGGTTACTACGAAGCCGGAGACATGATCGCGCAGCCCAACGACGGCGAAGTCATGTGCCCGCAGTGCGTCACGGAGCACCGAGAGCTAAACGCCGCGTGAGGCTCATCGACCACGTGGCACAGGCCATCAGGATCCACGACGGAGACCACTCCAAAGGCGCCGCCGAACTCGCGGAAATCGCACTCACGGCCACCTCTCAGTTTTTCCAGAGGCAAGCCGACAAGGCACCGAACCAGACACTCAGGACCCTCAACCTGGTGGCCGCCGACTGGGCCAACCCCGACAACCCTGACGAGAACTGAGGAGGAACGATGCCGAAGCCGCCCACACATTACCGAGGAGTACCGGTCCCGGGCCGACTCCGCCCCTACTGGACCAAGCCCACCGGCAAGTGGTGGCGCATGGGAATCGACGCCAAGGCCGAATCCATGCCCTTCGTCGTCGAGCCCGGCCAGGTGTACGCGGACAACGACCCGCGCAAGGAGGGCCGCGCCATACACATCGACAGCATCGACGGAAGGCACGCCTACGCAACCGTCGTAGAGACCGGCGCCCCCACCAAAATTCTCCTCCGACGCCTTTACCCCAACGCCCGGGGCTACAGGCTTCTCCCGGACGATGCGGCAGTGACAACATGAAACTGAACGAGCTGTTCGTGCTCAGCGAGCTCTACGCCATGAAAGAGCAGGGATACGTCCGCGCCAGCCAGCATCCCACTCTTCCGCTCTGGGTGTACTGCTACACCGACAAGACGGTCATCGAAGAGCACTGGAACGACGTAACGCGGCGCTGCCGAGGCCTTGTTGTCGGCCCGGACGACGAAATCGTCGCGCACTGCATGCCGAAGTTCCACAACGCCTCCGAGCACATCAACGGCAAGCCCTACGCTCCCGCGTTGCCAAACGAACCCTTCAAGGTCTACGAGAAGGCAGACGGCTCGCTCGGCACGATCTTCTTCTACGAAGGACGCTGGCTCGCTGCCACCAAGGGCGGCTTCCAGTCCGAGCAGGCCCAGTGGGCGCAGCGCTGGCTCGACCAGGTGAACATGGACAACCTGTCCACAGCGAACACCTACACGGTCGAGATCATCTACCCGCAGAACCGCATCGTGGTCGACAACGGCCCCACGGAGACCCTCCGCCTGCTCACGGTGTTCCGCCCGGATGGTTGCGAACGACCCATCGACTGGTACGGAGCTGCGTGGGAACTGACTGTGGGCGGCTCCGTCATCCGTCAGTACCCCGACGCCAAACTCAGCACCCTGCTCTTCCGCAGCCAGCGCAACCAGCGACCGGACGGCACACCCGTACTCGGCCACGAGGCAGAAGGCTACGTGCTGCACTACGCCTCCGGCCTGCGAGTCAAGGTGAAGTTCGCCGACTACATCCGGCTCCACGGCGTCGTCACCGGCCTGACAGAGCGGCACGTGTGGGAGATCCTGCGAGACGGACGTGACCTGGCAGACCTGCTGGCACTTCTGCCGGACGAGTACTGCGAGTGGCTGCTCAGCACCGCCGACCGGCTGCGAAACGACTTCCACGACCGCGCTCAGCGCATGGTCCACGACCTCCTGCAAACCGGCATCCCCGCCGATCCCCGGCACTTCCCCGCCTTCACCCAGTCCGGCTCCGGCGCCACACGCCGTATCTACGACGTCGTCAGCGCCCAGGCATGGGACAGCCTCAAGCCCGCCGCCGTCGGCCCCTGGAAGGGGGACATGTGACTACCACCGTCCACTTCACCACCGGCTTGCCAGGGAGCGGGAAGACGACGTGCGCCCGCCAGCTGGTGGCCGAAGCCGGGGGCAAACTCAAGCGGTTCAACCTGGACGACATCCGCGCCATGACCGCCAACGGCGTGTACTCCAAGGAGAACGAGACGCTGGCGCTGAAGGTGCTCGACAAGGGCGTCTTGGCAGCGGTCCAGCAGGGGTTCAACGTCATCCTGGACAACACCCACCTGCACAAGCGGGTACCCGAGCGCATCCTCACCACCCTGGCGACCGAAGACGTCGACTACCGGGTGCACTCCTTCCTCGACGTACCTGTGGAGGAATGCATTCGCCGGGACGCAGAGCGCGGACAGCGCGGCGAACGCTACGTCGGCCCGGACGTTATCGAGCGCATGGCCCGCAAGCAGCGTTGGACCTTGCGCGAGGACTGGCTCAACGCCCAGGCCCTCAATGCCAGCTACTACATCCCCGACACCTTTCAGCCGCGCGCCGTCATCGTCGACCTCGACGGCACTCTCGCCATACACAAGGGCCGCAGCCCCTACGACACCGCGCGGTGCGGGGAAGACCTCCTGAACACACCGCTCAACAACGTCCTCAGGGGCCTTGCACAAACAGGACACCAAATCATCCTGATGTCCGGCCGATCCGATGAATTCCGGCCGCACACCGAAGACTGGCTCTGGGACCACCAAGTCCTGTACCACGCCCTGTTCATGCGCGAGGAAGGCGACCGCCGCAGGGACGACAGAGTCAAGCTCGAACTCTTCGACCGCCACGTCCGCAACCCCTACAACGTGACGATGGCATTCGACGACCGGGACCGCGTCGTCAACCTGTGGCGCTCCATCGGCATCATGACCGCACAGATGGGCCCCGGAGACTTCTGAGCAACCCGCGAAAGGAATGACCATGGCAACTCCCTGGTGGAATGGCGAGTTCGCAGCCTTCGACACCGAAACCACGGGCAAGAACCCCGAAGAGGCGCGCATCGTGACCGCCTGCCTCGCCCGGGTCGGCGCCGACGGCACCGTCAAGGACAGCTGGGAAATGCTCATCAACCCCGGCGTGCCCATCGACCCCAAGGCAACCGAAGTTCACGGTATCTCCGACGAGATGGCCGCCGACGGCCTCGACCCCGCATCCGCCCTTCAAGGTCTCGTAGCGGCACTCGACGGAGCCTTGACCGCCAACATCCCCCTCGTGATCTACAACGCGAGGTTCGACCTCACCACCCTGGACCGGGACTGCCGACGCAACGGCATCCCCACACTGGAAGAGCGCACCGCCGGAGTCCTCGCACCCATCCTCGACCCGTACATCATGGACAAGGCCGTCGACACCTACCGCCGAGGCAGCCGCAAACTCGGCGACGTCTGCACCCTCTACGGCGTCTCCCTCGAAGGCTGGCACAACGCCGCCGCAGACGCCGTCGCAGCCGCCCAGCTCGCCCGCACCCTCATCAAGCGCTACCGGGGCCTCCAGATCCCGCTCAGTACCCTGCACACGGCACAGCAGACCTGGGCCCGCCAGCAGGCCAACAGCTTCGAGCGCTACCTCCGCAACAAGACCGGCGACGCAGGCGTCACCATCGACGGCTCCTGGCCCATGACGCCCCACCCGGTGCCGGTGACCGCATGAGCTCCATCGAGGCATGCTCCTACTGCGGGCACCCCAGGGAAAACCACCCAAAGACCGCCGACGAGCCGGGTATTCGCTGCAACGGGGTAACGACCCGGAATGGCGGATCCCTGTGCAGCGACTGCAACGTCATCGCCGAACTCTTCCGGGACCGCACTACCACCATAGGCATCATCTGGGCGAACATTTTCGAAGATGCGATTCACTACTTCCTTCCGGGAACAGTTTACGCATCCGAGTGGTCGCACAATGAATCCCGGGCAGCCGCCTGGGCCGACATGACAGCAAGTCACATTTATGACGAGCTGGAACGGAACAAGGCGGAATCGTGACAGATGCTTTCATGGGGATCGACCAGTCCTTCGGTGGCTTCTCCATCGTGGTCTGGGTGCCGGAGTGGAAGAAGGCCGAGTTCGACCTCAAGGCTTACCCGGCCAAGAACTACGGATCCGGCGTTGATCGCCTGAAAGCCGTCACCGAACACATCGTGGACGTGGCCCACGGAATCAACGAAAAGGGCCTGGAGATCAAGCACATCTGCATGGAAGGCTACGCCCGCAACAGCCGATTCCGACGGGAGGAAGCAGGTGAACTGGGCGCCACTGTCAAGCTCACCCTCTCAGCGGCCTTCAGCAAGCCCGTCTCCTACCCAACCGTGGTGGCCCCCACCCAGCTGAAGCAATTCGTCACCGGCACGGCCAAGGCCTCCAAAGAAGACATGAAACTCGGCGTGTACAAGAAATGGGGCGAACTCTGCTTCAACGACAACAACGCCGACGCCTACGGTCTCGCGAGAATGGCGGAGGCAGTACACACCGGAGAGGTCAGCGCCGAGAACCCGTACGAAGCCACCGTCCTCGGCAACCTCCACCCGCACACGGAAGTCTTCCCGGTGCCAGAGGCCGCCTGACCTGAAACATGAAGATGCCCCCGGCCGCCAAACCGGGGGCTTTATTGTGCAACCAGTGGAGCCAGCAGCACATCGAGACTAACACCCGCATAGCCGCCCCATCTACTCTCAGACCATAATCGTGAAAACAGATGGAGCACTCATGGGAACCGATAACGGAGAAGAGAAGATCTTCCGGGTAGGCAGCAACACCGCCACCAAGGATCTCGGCGCCGCCATAGCGCACGCCGTCCTGGACGGTAAGACCGTTGTCATCAAGGCAGTCGGTCATGGGGCCATCGGTCAGGCCGGTAAGGGAATCGCCGTCGCAGAAGGAAACGCTGCACGTCAGGCAATCCGACTCAAGACGAACTTCGGTTTCTTCACCACCGAGATGCCGGACAAGAAGGAAGTCTCCGGACTTCTCATGCGAGTCGTACGAGACTAAACCCGTAAACTGAGACCGGCTGCACAATAGCCACATCGGACACCTTCCTCGTCGCACTCCCTCATTTCACGCCGCGTCGAGGAGGAAAACCGTGGCCAGTCGAAATCTTTCCAGCGGCCAGTTCCCGCAGATGGGCGAGTCCGCCGTCGCCGTAACCTACCGGTCCGCCGAACCCGGCCAGCTCGTCCCACGCAAGCGAGGCAAGGAAGTCCCCGAGCCCCGCACCGCCGTACCACGCACCCAGGTCCACGCAAACCATGGCTACGCCAACGGCGGCGTCAAGGTCTACCGGACCTACATCAACGAAGCCGCGTCCGGCGCCACCGGCCGCAACGTCAAGCCGATCGGCGCCAGCCACAACGGCCGCGCCGAGTTCGACTCCCGCCGCTGCTACGGACAGAGCACCTGATGTCACTCGCCTCGCTCAACACCCAGCAGTTCGGCGCCCGCACCAAAGCCAACGAGAACGCCGTCAACACCAACGGCCAGAGCGACCGATCTACCGCGTCCGGCGACGGCACCACCACCGTCATCGCCGTCAAGGGATCCGCCCCCTCCATCAGCACCAGGAGCAGCTAGCCATGGCCTACCCCACCGCGTCCTACAACCCGCCGCTCCAGCAGGGGCAGACGGGCTCTGAGGTACGCGCTGGGGGCGGTGGCGGCTTCCCCATCGTCGGCGCCCGCAACGCCCTCGACATGCGCCGGATGATGCAGTCCGGCCGCACCCCCGACGCCGAGTACCCCGACGGCTACCTCGGCGCCAGCACCGGCCGCCACCAGGACAAGCTCCTCCAGTCCTACGGCGCAGGCGGCACCCGCTACGACCGGCCCTACGACCGAGGCGTCCACAAGGGCGACCGGATGGACCGTGGGGACTACGACTGGCCGTCCTGGCTCACACCCATGTCCGGCATCGAACGCCAGTCACGCACCACCGAGCGCTTCGCGCCCGTCGGCCGCGCCTCCGACGTCCCCACCATCCCTGGCAGCAACGCCAGTCCATCCAACAACAACAGCCCGGCCAATCCCGCAGACCTGGCCCGGTTCGCACCGTCCTGGAGGTGACCTCATGACCAAGCGCGCCATCAAGAACACCAAGCGCATCGACGACCGACGGCGCAGCGGTGTCGGCGACAACTCCCCGTTCACCGCCCGCACAGGCGTCAGCGGACTCGGCGCAGGCAAGCGCGTCAGTTCCCTGGTCGGCCCGTCCATGGCCAAGCACCAGTACACCAACCGAGGCGCCCGCAACAGCCAGAACGGCAAGGGAAAGAAGACGATCTGAGATGGCCCTGCCCCCGCTCCGCAGCATGAACGGCGAGCTCAACGAAGGCATGACCGACGGCTCCCACAAGAAGGTCACCCGCAATCGCGGCGGCTTCGTCGAGCAGACGACCCCCGAGACCCGCCGGGCCATCGACGACCGATACCTCAACATCACCGAGGCCTACGACGCCACCATGCCCGACGGCACCACCCGCTACGCCACCGGCACCCGCGCCGACTACTCACGCATGCGCCACCAGGGTTAAGGAGACCCCCTTCATGAAGGTCATTCGCAGTCGCTGGTACGGGGAGGGACGCTCCGTCCCCATCCGACTGGTCGTCATCCACGACATGGAGGCGCCCGAGAAGTCCACTACCGCCGAGGCCGTCGCCCAGTACTTCGCCAACCTCCCCACCACCTCCAAGAGCTCCGCCCACGTCTGCGTCGACAACGACTCCGCCGTCCGCTGTGTCGACGACAACGACCGCGCCTGGCACGCCCCCGGCGCCAACTCCGACGGCCTGGGCCTGGAGATGGCGGGCTAC
The DNA here is from genome assembly GCF_042871785.1 of Streptomyces sp. NPDC005551. Classification (NCBI taxonomy): domain Bacteria; kingdom Bacillati; phylum Actinomycetota; class Actinomycetes; order Kitasatosporales; family Streptomycetaceae; genus Streptomyces; species Streptomyces sp. NPDC005551. Next base: position 660,330 of record NZ_JBIAJE010000001.1, read on the forward strand.
GCCCGGCAGACCCGAGCCGAGTGGCTCGACGCCTACTCCAAGGCCGTCATCGACCAGGCAGCCAAGGTCACCGCCGACTGGTGCACCAAGTACTCCATCCCCGTCAAGCACCTCACCGTCGCCGAGCTCAAGGCAGGCCACAAGGGCATCGTGGGCCACCGCGACGTCTCCGCCGCCTACCACCAGACCGACCACACCGACCCCGGCCCCAACTTCCCCTGGGACTACTTCCTGGAGCGGGTCAACCACTTCAAGACCGGCGGCACCACCACCCCGTCCACCGGCTCCGGCTCGGCCACCATCCCGGCCTTCCCCGGCACCCAGCACTTCAAGGCGGGCGCCAGCAACAAGTACGTGACCCGGCTCGGCCAGCAGCTGGTCCGCAAGGGCTTCGGCCGCTACTACACCGTCGGCCCCGGCCCGGACTGGGGAGAGGCCGACAGGAAGAACGTCGCCGCATTCCAGAAGTCCCGTCAGGAGCTCGCCGGAGACGCCGACGGATACCCGGGACCGCTCACATGGCGGCTACTGTTCTCCTGACCTGAAAAGGCCCCTGCCCATGACCCCCACGGGAACCCCCATCGACCCTCTGGCCGTATGGTCCATTGCCCTCGCAGCAGTGGCCGGAGGACTCACACTCGCCTGGCGCTTCCTGCGTCTCATACGCAGCGTCGCCAAACGGGTGGACGAGTTCATGGACGACTGGAACGGCATCCCAGAACGTCCAGGCCATGAAGCCCGCCCCGGGGTCATGTCCCGACTGAACTGGATCGAACACGAACTCAAGCCCAACTCCGGCTCCAGCCTCCGCGACGCAGTCAACCGCATCGAAAGCGAACTCGGCACCAACGGCAATAACAGCGCCTGAACAACCCTGCTACGGTAAAGGGCAGTTCCGAAAAGCCGGTCACACACCGGACGCGTCGGAGGACTCCCTGTCCCCGATGTTTGGAACGTTCATGTCTCCCAAGCAGATCAAGCTCGTCGCCTTCATCCTGATCGAGCTCATCGGCATCGCAGTGATTTCACTGGGTGCCTTTTTTCTTGTCGGAAGCGACGACACCCCCGCACCCCGGCCCACAGCGACAGTGACTGCCACCGTCACGAGGACGCCGAGCAGCACACCCACCCGGATCCCGAGCGCCACCCCCAGTTCCACGCCCAGCAGCACCCCCACTGCCAAGCCCACGCACAGCGCGCCCGCCCCGTCGCCGACCGTCGCAGCCAAGAAGGCACCGGTCACCAAGAAGCCCACCCGCGCTCCCGCCACCACCTCCCGCTCCACCCAGAGGCCCCCCAGCGGCTCCCCGCGCACCTACGCCCGCGCCGTCCTCAGCGACGCACAGTTCTCCTGCCTCGACGCCCTGGCAGTCCGAGAGAGCGGCTGGAACGTCCACGCCACCAACCCGTCCTCCGGCGCCTACGGCATCCCCCAGGCCCTCCCCGGCTCCAAGATGGCCTCCGCCGGGGCCGACTGGCGCACCAACGGCGTCACCCAGGTCAAGTGGATGCTCTCTTACGTGAACGGCCGCTACGGATCCGCCTGCGGCGCCTGGAACTTCTGGCAGTCCCACCACTGGTACTAACAGCATTTGCGCTCCGCTCCCTACGCTTTTCCTTATGGCAGCAGAGCAGATTCGTATACTCCGGTGCGACCAGTGCCACACCCTGGAAGAACTCCCCGACTTTGAGGGAAACCCCAGGGATGACCACATCCTCGCAGCGCTCATCCGGCAGAAGCACACCGAAGAGAGCGGCACCACGCACATCGGGCAGCTGATGCGAGTCGAGAAGGACAAGTGGCACACCCCGTCCGTTCGCAAGGAAATCCTGCGCCAGCTTTCCGTACAGACCACCGGGTTCGACCCCGAGGTGTACAAGGCTGACGCAGGATTCCGCGACGACGCCCTCACGTGCTGGAAGAACCACCTCCGCGTCCGCGAATGCGGCGACTACAAATCCCCCGAGAAGCGGCTCACCCCCAACACCGCCAAGGAACGCAAGGAAGCAGGCCTGCCGAAGTACCACTCGGACAAGGACGTCTTCCTCTGTGACTTCTGCCCGGCCAAGTCGGTCGTCCAGGAGAAGGTCTTCAAGCAGCGCGGCCTCTACAACTAGGAGCAAGGCAATGAACATCACGGCCAAGGCGCTGGTCACCGACAAGCGCCAGTGGGGTGAGGGCGAGGATCGCGGGGCGACCATTGGCTTCGGCGTGGACTACGCCGATGACCGCAATAGGGAGTGGGCCTACTACACGCCATCCCTCAGCGTGCAAATGTCGGTCCGGGGTGACGTAGCCGATCATTTCGAGATCGGTCAGCCTTTCACGCTGACGTTCACCCCTGAGTCCGCCCAGGAGGGGGAGTAGCAGTGGCAGCAGTAGACCTTGGCGCGCTGAAGAACGGCGGAGGCGCCCAGACAGACCAGCGGGAAGTCATCGAGGTGGAGACCGCCTTCATGGTCATCATCCGCTCCGGCGGCATCGTCCAGGCCAGCCCCGACATCAACGCGCCCATCGCGCCGGACCGGGAGCCCACCATCGACGACATGCAGATGGCCGCCCGGCGGATCTACGACGACATCCAAGTCACCAAGACAGCTCAGGTCGTCCAGATGGGCATGCAGCAGGCCGCACACCAGATGGCACAGCAGGCCGACGCCCAGCGCCTCGCACAGTCCCTCAAGATCTGAGGTCCCGGATATGGACTTCGCCCAGGCCTTCACCCTGCTCAAGGACGGGCACCTAGTAGCCCGAAAGAACTGGTCCGGATACGGCATGTTCGTCGTACGCCAGCAGGGCTACCCCGACGGCATAGCCATCAACGGAAACACGGCCCAGGCTACGAAGCTGGACGAGGGAACCGTCTGCCGCTTCCAGCCCTACATGATGATCCGCAACCGCGACGGATCCTTCGTGCCGTGGACGCCCAGCCAGACAGATCTCTTCGCCGAGGACTGGCAGCGCGCATGACGCAGGGAACCTGGCGGTACGTCCACAAGGCAGCGGTAGACCAGTACGACACCCAGGGCAACAGGCACCAAGTGCAATACCAGCAGAACGCAGAAGCCCGGCAAGTCCGCTACGTCCACCTGCCGACCTGCTGGTGCAAAATCCCTGCGAAAGATTCCGAACGTGAGTGACCAAAAGCACGACTTCGTCAGCTGTAACGACAACTGCCCCGGCATCTACGACGAATGGTGCGGCGAAGAGAGCTGTAACGGTTGCATCCCCACGTGCTGCCGCTGCAAGTGCCACAAGGGTGATATCTGCGTCTGCGGAAACCCCTACTAACCCCGGTGATTCGCTACCACCGGATGGGAGGATCCCCCGCACCACGCACCCGACACGTGGAATGAGGGGGATCCTCACTGCCCCAGATAAACTCGGGACATGGCTAACGAAACGTATCTCGAAGAGCTGGCCGAGCAGCTGGCAAAGACCGAGATACCCGAATTCCACGGCGCCTCCGGCTACTTCTCGAAGCCGCAACCGAACCTCGACCCCGCCATATTCGAAGGCGAGACCGTCAAGTTCGAGGTGAGCGAGCACATCATCCGCACGCTCCTCAATTTCTGGCACAAGCGCGGCTACCACCACGCTTCCGCCTGGACAACCATCTGGCTCGCCGGATCCGGCGTCTCCTACCAGTGGGCAGGCGACCGAGGCAACGGCGACCTCGACGTCCTCATGGGAATCGACTGGCCCCTCTTCTACACCTGCAACCCGCAGTGGGGCCAGACGGGTATCGAGCAGGTCACCAAGCACATCGACGACGAACTCCGCACACACCTCTGGCCTCGCACCGCCCACACTGATTTCGGGGGCAAGGAGTTCGAGGTCACCTACTTCGTCAACCTCGACGCCACAGACATCCGAGACATCCTCCCGTACGCCGCGTACGAACTCACCAGCACCAGGTGGACGGTCAGGCCCTCGCACGACACCGCATACGACCATCCGGAAGAGCCCCAGTGGCTTCCCTACGCACGGGTGGACCTGGAAGCCGCAATGACGGCCCGCACCAGCATCCGAGCCATCCTGAGCGACCTGCCCCACCTTGACGGCTCCTACCGGGTGACGGCACTTAACCGCCTGGCCTCCGCCGTGCAGTACGCCGTCGGCATGATGACCGACATCCACGGCAACCGGCGCAAGGCGTTCACCAAGCCCCTCGGCAAGGGCTACTGGGACTTCAACAACTGGCGCTGGCAGAAAGCCAAGCAGACCGGCGTCGTGAAGGTGCTGGGTGCCATCGAGCACGCGCACACCAAAGCCATCGAGGCGGCCGAGGAAGCCACCTACTCCGCCCAACTCGCCAGCGCAGACGAGCTCGTCATCCGCGCGGCCATGGCCTACCGGGACGTGTCATGAACTGCTGCCTCTGCGAAGACAACGCATGCATCGACATATCACCTGACGGCCGCTACTGGGAAGCCTGCTGTCACTGTGGAGGAAGCACCCCGGAGGACGCAGAATGACGCACCTCGACGAGGTCTATCGGGAACGAGCACAACTCGTCGCCTTCATTGCGCACCTCTTCCCCTCGTACATGACCCTCTCGCTGGACCTCGACCAGCCTGACTGGTGGACCGTCTTCATCTACGCCGGGACCAAGCAGCTCTCCTGGCACATAGCTCCGGGCGACGTCGAGCTCTTCAGCCACGTCCGCAAGGTCCACCCCAATGCGCCCTTCGTTCAGTGGGACGGCCACACCACACCGGAGAAGTACCAGCGCATGCAGGACTACATCAGGGTCGCGTGATGAGAACCGTAGTGATGAACCTCAGCGGCGTCCTCCGTCCCGCAGCACACCCGGACGGAGTCGACGACATAGGCCGCGCCATTTACCAGTCCCTCGTGCAAAAGTTCCGCGTCGTGCTCCTGGACACGGACGCCCGTGCAGACACCGAACACTGGCTCGGCGTACACGGCATTTCCGGCTACGTGAGGGCCTATACCCCCCCAGCCGATTTCGCGCCCAGGACAGTAGCAGAAGGCCGACTGCGCCTCCTTGCCGCCATTCGCGCATCCGACGGCGCCGATCTCGTCATCGAATCCGACCCTGTCTGCGCCGCCGAGGAAATCCGCGCCGGGTACACCGTGATGCTCTACGGCAAGCCCGAATACGCCCTCGACATCTGGGACCCCGACCACCCCAAGGAAGCCCGCCCCTGGGACACCATCGTGGACGAAATCGAGCGCCAGCGAACCATGAAGGCCCTGGACTCACGACTCAAGGAGACTGACGACTGATGGAGATGTACTACGGAGGCGGCGAGATCAACGCCTTCGGGGAACTCCTCGAATCCTGCGGCGTCAACACCATCGCCGTCTCATTCATGGGACTACGCAGGCGCATCAAGCACCTCGACAAGGTCAACCTCGCAGACCGTTTCTCCGACGGCACAAGGATCCTGCTGGACTCCGGCTGCCACACCATCAACAATGCACCCGACAAGCAGTACAGCGACGACGAACTCAAGCAGATCGCTGACGAGTACTACACCTTCGTGGAACGCAACATCGGCAACATCGAGGCATATACCGAGTTCGACGCACTCCAGCTCGGCCGCGAATGGATCCGAAACCGGACCCGGACACTGAAGCAGATCACCGTCTGGCACGAAGAAGACGGCATAGACGAACTCAAGAACGTCCTCAGTCGCCAGCCACGCGTTGCCGTCACCGGAACGTCGCTCGGAGACCGAGACCTCACCCCACTCCTGAACAAAGCCGTGCAGGAACTGGGAACAGAGCTCTACGGCCTCGGCATGACCAAGCCCGAGCAGATGGCCGAGATCTCCTGGACCGGCGTCAGCTCAACAAGCTGGCTCTCCCCGGTGAAGTTCCGCGACATCATCGTCTGGAACGGCCGCGAGCTCAAGCGCTACCCGAAGAAGAACCGCGAGTCGGGCAAGAAGCGACACCGCACCCTCTTCCACCAGATCGGCATCGACAACGACCGTATCGAGGACGACGACAACAACGAGCTCCTCAAGCTGAGCATCTGGTCGTGGCGCCAGCAGGTCGCCAGCATCAACGGGGAGCCCCTCGACCCGAAGATAGCTGATATACCACTAGACACCCCACTTTCCGCAAACGCGGAAAAGGGTGCTGAGGGTGTTGTTAACTACGGCCGGAGCGCGCAGAACACAGAGCTCAACATCAGCGCCCCGACGGCCCGCCCCAAGCGCCTCATCCCGGGCATGGAAGTCGAGGAGAAGCAGGAACCCTACTTCACCGAAACCGGCGACCGGCGAACCCGCACCCTCAACCTCGTCCGCACGAACTCCGACAGCATCCTCCAATGCACCGGCTGCTACCTCGCAGGAAAATGCCCCGCGTTCGACCCCGGGTCCGCCTGCGTCTATGACATCCCCGTCGAGATCCGCACCAAGGACCAGCTGGCGGCCGTGGAGTCCGCGATCCTGGAAATGCAGGTCAGGCGGGTCATGCTCATGCACCTAGCCGAGCAGGTAGACGGCGGATACGCCGACCCCAACCTCTCCCAGGAGATCGACCGCGCCAACCGCATGATCAAGAACAAGCGCGAAGGCGACGCCGAAGGGTTCTCACTCACCATCAAGGCCAACCAGTCCGCAGCCTCCAACCAGGCAGGAGCTGGAGTCCTTTCCCGTTTGTTCGGCCGCGACGAGAGCCAGCCAGCACGCGAGCTCCCCGCCGCCATACCCCCCAAGTCCGTCGCCGAACAACTCGGCATAGTCGACGCTGAAGTCATCGAAGAAGTAAGGCGGGACGATGCCGCGTAGTAACTATTTCAAGGCCCACACCGTCGTCAACGACGGTGTCATGCAAGAACAGGTCTGCCGCGCCTGCCGAGGATCCGGCGAAGACCCCCGCACCCCCGACGCAGACTGCATCGACTGCTGGGGAGAAGGCACCCTTTCCCTCGCCCAAGACGACTAGTTACACAGAAGAGCTTGACGGCCACGAGACCACGCTGAGAATCTAGTTAGCAACATTCCTCGGATGAGTAATCGGAGCACCTCGTGGCCATCGCCAGCCCCCTCGCCAGCTACCGGCAGCAGGACCGCCGTGAAGCAGCCGATGTACGGCTCGCAGCGATTCGCGAAGAGGTCGACCAGCTCACCCGAGCATGGGAAGCACGCAACCCCAGCGCCGACCCCGAGGAACTGCGCGTGCTCCGCGAGCGTCTCCAGGGGGCACGGGGGCAAGTCAAGGTCTGGACGCGGTACATCAAGAACGGCTGCCCAAGAGGGCGCTGAAGGGGTGGGGATGAAGAGAATCCTTGGGGCGCTGGCTGCGGCTGGCGCCCTCGCTGCTGCACTCACCGGGTGTGGAACCAGCGAAGCCGCCGACGTCCCACCAGAGCCGGGGCAGGCGAAAGCGGGGGAGTGGTGCTACGCCGACGACTGGATCGACAGAGCCAGCTACGTCTACGGCTACTGGCAGGGCAACAGCCCACGCAGCCCAGAGGACGTTGAGGAAGCCATGCGCTACGGACACCGCCTCCGAGGCGCCTACCAAGACGACATAGAGGCCGGGAAGCTCCCCGCCGGAATCGACGACGACCTCAAGGCCTGGGTCCTCAACCTCGCCTACATCCAGCAGCAAAGCCCCATCGGCGCCGACAACAACAACAGCTTGGGCCTCATGGACAGCTACATCGACGAGGTCCATGCCGCCTGCACGTAAGTCCTGTAAAGAACATCAGCCCCAGGGGTGACATACCGCCTGGGGCGTCTTACTCTCTGCGCATGGTACGAAGGTCAACTAGGGGCATGAAGCCCCGCGTAAGGTTCGCTCCCGTCGAAGCCGTCTCGGAGTACGTCGCCGAAGTCTCCGGCCAAGCACTCGCCTGCCGAGACCAGGGACACACCTGGCGCGTCTACGACATCGATGGCGACAGCGACAGCGGCTTCACCCGCTACTACCGCTGCGCATGCAAGGCCCTGCTTGAACAAGGCCTCGACGCCGACGGCCTCATCGTCAGCCGCCGGATCAAATACCCCAAGGGCTACCAGATGCCCGCTGGCACAGGACGCCTCTCCCGAGAGGGGCGCGGCACCATCCGTCTTGCCAGCGCACAGTCCGATCTGCGAGCCATCATGATGCGCCGCCAGAAGCGGGCCAGCTGATGGCACGAGAACTCATCGATACCTGCGACCCGTGCGGCCAGCTCGGCGTTGCTGGGATGCCCGCAGAGCGAAGCATCATGCTCGCCATCGACGGGCCACCGAAGCGCTTCGAGCTCTGCACCGTCCACCTGCATCAGTTGGCCCCGTGGGCGCAGCTGTACCAAGAGTGCGGCGTCGATGAATCCCTCAAGCCGAAGAAGCGGGGACCTAGCCGTCAGGAGGTGACCGACCGAGAGGACGACACACAGGCACAGCTCGAACTCACGGCAGCCGAACCGGCTCCCGCGAAGAAACCTGCGGCGGACAAGGCCGAGGACCACATCATGGTTTCCTGCAACCTTGACCATGCCAACGGACAACCCGCCGTCGTGCAGTACCGAAGCCGCAACAGCCACGCAAAGGAAGCACACGACGGGGCCAAGGTCTGGGAGATCGAATGGAGTGACCTCTCCGGCACACTCACCCACGCCTGCACTACACATGCCGAGTGCGCAAAGGTCAAGCTCGCCTTCCCCTCTGCCACCTCGCTCAGCCGCCACATCCGCATGTGCCCCCTGGAGAAGCTGCCAGAAGCAGACTGACCCCAGAAACACGAAAAGCCCCCGACCAACCGGCCGGGGGCTTCGTGCTGTTCACGCCTTGTGCTCCAAGAACTTGCGTCCCCTCTTGGACTCCGCCACCTGCTGCTCAATCAGGTCGGCCATCAAGTCCACGGAGCTAACCCGCTGCCCACTCATGTGCACCACGCCTGCTTCCATCCCACGAAGCAGTTCGGCATCCAAGCGGCGGGCAGCGTTGACGACGGCCATGATCCGGCCGATGGGTATACCCCGCTGCTTGATGTACGAAATCGCGGCGTCGAGGTCTGCCTGAGCGCTCATCAGATCTGCTCCGGTTCCATGACCTGTCCCTTGAGGCCCTCGAAACCGGGGGCCTCCCTGATGCGGTTCATGAGATGCTGAAGGAGGATCTCCTCCTCGTCGTCCTCGCCGGGCAGCTCGACATGTACGGGGATCACGAAGTGGCGGCTCATTCGCTGTCCTCCCTTTCTGCCTTGAGGGCCGTTGCCATACGGACCATGGCCGTAGCCACCGGACCGTCAAGCACTGTGTATCCGTGCGGTGGTTGCGGCGGAGTCTCACGGTACTGAAGAGCGCCCCGCTCCAGAAGCTCGAAAGTGACACCAAGGATCATGCGGTATTCACGGCGCCCAGGGATGTCCTTGAAGCGAGGAGTGGAGGCCCCAACCATCCTTCGGCGACGCAGTTCCTCGGCTTGATCCTTGGGAGGCGTATAGCCCTCGTGCCGGAAGTAAATGCCGAGCGCTTCACCCCCAATGGGAACGATGTTGAGGATCTCGTCACGTTTGAAGGTGACGTCCTCCATGAATCGGTCGGCGAGGTAGGACAGGAACGCTCCAGGGTGTCCGGATTGCCAGACCTCTTGCGAGATCTTCCACGGAACGAGGCGAAGGACACCCGACGCGGGCCGATAGATGACCCCCACCTCCGGCGGCTCGTCCCACTTCTCTCGGCGTGCCAAAGCAGCCTTTAGGACCCGGTCGAGGTTTTCCTTGTCAACGGTCACCATGCTCCTAACAGATTTTCCGGGGTGGTGGATAGGGTCACCCTAGACCTTCAACTCGGGCTAGGGGAGTGCAATGGAGTCCCAGGATATGGCAGAGGTTGTGCCTCTGTTCGGAGAGCCGAAGGTGTCAGCGGCCGAGCAGGAGTGCTGGGACGGCTTCTGGTCCGTCCTCGGCCGGGCCGCCCACCGTATCTGGCAGGAGGAAGGCGACCCAGCCAAGTTGGATCAGGCGGCGATGTCCAAGGAAGCAGCCTGAGCACGAGCATCCCACTTCGGGATTATCTCGATGCGTGCACGACCACCCTTGCCTTCAGCCTTGAAGACCTTGATGTGGTCGACGACCGTCTTGAGCGCATTGCGCTTCTCGTGGTCCGTCATCTTTGGCCACAGCTCCGACAGCTTCAGCAACGCCTGCTTATTCGGAACCCGGTTGCTGGAGATGGACTCGTTAAGAAGATCGATCTGCGACTCCAGGATCTCCTTGTCCGCGTTCAGCTCTTCCTTCTTGTCGGTGTAGGTCTCCGCGTCAATGATGTCCGCCAAGTAGGAGTCCGTGAGCTTACCGAGCTTCTGCTTGACCTTCTTCAGTTCCAGTTCCTTCATCGCTAGCCGCGCCTCTGCGCTGTCAGCCGCAGCAGCGCGTTCCAGCGCGATCTCACCCATTTCGCTCGCCTTGGCCTTGTCCTCAACCCACTCCTGGACCAGCCGCTCGGCCTTGTCGAGAGAAATCGCGGCGCCCGTGCATGAGCGGTTCACCACATTCGGGCACCGCATCACCTTCCGGTAGCCCTTGGCCCTCGTGCGCATCAAGGACGCGGCAACCATCTTCGTATGGCAGAGGCTGCCGTCCAAGCGCCGCCCCTGGCACCGCAGGAAACCGGAGACGGCGTATTTCGGTGCGCGGTCGTGCCCGCCCTTTGACTTGCGCCGCTTCTGCTTGTATGCCTCCCAGACGTCCATGGGAATGAGCGGCTTCTGCTTGCCCTCGTTCCAGACGTCGAAGGATTCCGGCTTGTTGTTCCTCGGCATGGACTCACGAAGTTCCTGACTGCGGGACCTGAGGAGCCCAGCGGCGAAACCGGTGTCGAGAACCCCGAGCAACGTGGTGGCCGTAAAGCACTTCCCTTCCAGGGTCCGGATTCCCTGCGCCGTCCAGTCCTTCGCAATGGCGGCAGCGGACTCCTCCGTGTACAGCACGCCGGACTGCTCATCCTTCATGCCCAGGTACCGGTAATAGGCGGCACGGTATGCGCTCTTCACCTTGGGATCCGGCTGGAGGACGCCCTGACAGGTGGCACAGCGAACATAGGCGCGAGGGTTGTCCTCGTTGCGGTGACAGTCAGGGCAGCGGATGTAGCCGAAGCGCTCCCGGCCGGTATGGGGGCGACCGCCATTTCGGCGCCGCGTGTGGGTTTCTTTCCACCCATCGCCGATCATGTTCGTCTGGAGTTCGGCGATCAAGAGCATTTGGTCACGCCCGAATTTGCCGGACGTCGTCTTGGTGTCAAAGTGCTGGGTGGAAGAGAGCAGCTCGCCTCCTGCCTCTTCGAGGAGGCGGATGTGCTTCTTAGACAGCTCGATGTTCCGACCGAAGCGAGACCATTGCCAGATGATGACGCAGTCGGCCTCGCCTGCCTCGACTCTGTCAATAATCCTCATGACCTTACGTTTGGCGAACTCCCGGCCAGTCAGGTCAAGGTCATAGACCACATCAACGATCAGGATACCGTTGGTCTTGGCGTAGGCCTCGTTCGCAGCCAGCTGCTGCTCTGGGCTGAATCCCTCGTCCTTTTCCTGCGAGACGCGGATATAGATGATTGCGCGTCGCTGTTGTCGGGGGAGAGTTCTGCGTGACATGCGTTCTCCAGTTCCTGTTGCATCCAACGCTAGGTCGAATGCGGAGGATGTTGTTAACGCATGCTCGTCGACACCGGCATGTGCAACGTGTGGGCGGCACGCTACATCTCGCCCAACGGCCGCCGCCGGGTCATCGGCTCCTTCTCGCACGGCTCGATGGCGAACGCCCTGCCGATGGCGATCGGCGCCCAGTTCACCGACCGCGGCCGCCAGGTCGTCTCGATGTCCGGCGACGGCGGATTCACCATGCTGATGGGCGACTTCCTCACCCTCGTCCAGTACGACCTGCCGGTGAAGGTCGTCCTCTTCAACAACTCCTCGCTGGGCATGGTGGAGTTGGAGATGCTGGTCGCCGGGCTGCCCGCGCACGGCACGGCGAACACGAACCCGGACTTCGCCGCCGTGGCCCGGGCCTGCGGGGCCTACGGGGTCCGCGTGGAGAAGCCCAAGCAGCTCGCGGGCGCCCTCAAGGACGCCTTCCGGCACAAGGGGCCCGCGCTCGTCGACGTCGTCACCGATCCCAACGCCCTGTCGATTCCACCGAAGATCAAAGCCGAGATGGTCACGGGATTCGCCCTGTCCGCCTCGAAGATCGTCCTCGACGGCGGCGTGGGCCGTATGGTGCAGATGGCCCGCTCCAACCTGCGCAACGTCCCGAGGCCCTGAACGCCTCCACGTCGTCTACGACTCGATCAGCAGACGTGCGTCGGCAGTCGGGGCGATGCCGGGTGGTCCGCGCGTCAACGGGGAGCGTCGGCGTGAGGGGGTGCCGAACCGGCTGCCCGTCCGGCGCGTCCACTGCGCGGACGCGCCGGTTCATCGGCCGTCGGCGGCCGGTCCGCCCCGGGAGGCCGGTGCACAGGACCGCGCAAATGGTGCGGAAAGCGCGTCAGTTGCCTCGTCCGCGCGGACCAGCGGCGGGACCCGCCGGCCTCGCCGCTGCGGACGGCTCCGCCCCGGGGCGGCACTCGTCCGGTGACGCGCCGGGAACCCGCCGGTGTCCGGCAGGTGATTGCCGGTCCGGGATGACTGCCGCCGTCCGGGGGAGGGCATGGATCCCCGTGAACGTGTTCGAGCAGGAAGGAAACCGACATCGGCGTGCAAGCGGGGGCCATGAAGAGGCAGGTACGTGCGGGTGGTCCGGTGACACGGGGGACATCCGCGGCGAGAACAGTGGAGGAGACGGTCGACGACGGTCCGCGGAAGCCGGGAGCGGCGCAGCTCCGGCGCAGGCTGGGACGCGGAGACCTACGGGCGGTGCCGGAGGTCCGCAGAGCACTGAGGGAGCTGTTACGGCACTGGGGGAGACCGGGACACTCGGAGACGGCGGAGCTGCTGACCAGCGAGCTCGTGACCAACGCCCTGATCCACACCGAACATGACGCGCTGCTGACCGCCACCGTCTCACCGCACGCCCTGCGCGTGGAGGTACGGGACTTCGTGGGGCGCAGGCCACGGCTGGGGGTACCGATCGCCGACGACGGTACGCACGGCCGGGGCCTCGTGCTCGTGCAGTCCCTGGCCGACGCCTGGGGCGTCCGGGTGCACGGCGTGGGCAAGGTGGTGTGGTTCGAACTGGAGGAGGGCGCGGCATGACCTCATGCCGCGCCCCCCTCCACCGACGTCTCCGGCCCGGTGGGCCGGACACGTCCTAACCGAACTGCTGCTCCAGGTCCTTCAGCTTGCGCTCCAGGGAGTCGAGCCGCGGCAGGCCCATGGTGTCGTCCTCCGCGGTGAGGTCGATGACCGGGTCGGCGGCGCCGCGGACCGGTTCCAGGGAGGCGCGGGAGCGCGCGGGCAGTTGCTCCGACGCCGATATGGCAGGCTCCGACGAGGAGGGGGCGGGAGCCCTCTCCACGGTCGTCTCCACCTGCCGGCTGCCGCGGCCGACCAGGCCGCGGTGGCCGCGGCTGAGCGCCTTGAGGTGCGCCCGCTCGACCCGCTCCTGCTCCCGCCTGCGCAGCCGGTTCTGCTCCTTCTGGCGCCGGTCCTCGCGCACCTCGTCCACGGCCTCGTCCAGCGTCCGGACGTTCTCCAGCAGCATCAGCGACCAGGCGCTGTACGTCTCGCGGGGAGCGCGCAGCCAGCGGACCATGCGGATCTGCGGCAGCGGACGCGGAACCAGGCCCTGCTCCCGCAGAGCGGCGCGACGCGTCTGCTTCAGCGCGCGGTCGAACAGCACCGCCGCCGACAGGGACATGCCGGCGAAGAAGTGCGGTGCGCCCGCGTGGTCGATGCCCCGGGGCGCGTGGACCCAGTTGAACCAGGCGGCCGCGCCCGCGAACGTCCACACGAGTATGCGCGAGCCGAGTGCCGCGTCACCGTGGCTGGCCTCGCGCACCGCGAGCACGGAACAGAACATGGCCGCACCGTCCAGGCCGAACGGGACCAGGTACTCCCAGCCGCCGGAGAGGCCGAGGTTCTGCTCGCCGAAGCCCACGAGTCCGTGGAAGGAGAGAGCCGCGGCGACCGCGGCGCAGCAGAACAGCAGCACGTAGGAGGCGGAGCCGTATATGGCCTCCTTGCGCCTGCGGCGCTCCTCACTGCGCTCCCACGAGTCGTCCGCGCGCGTCGCTTTCTCCCCCGCCCGCTTGCCGCGCGCGAGCACCGCCACCGCCGCCAGCATGCCCAGGAGCAGGACGGCGCCCGGAAGCAGCCAGTTCAGCGATATGTCGGTCAGTCTCATCAGGGTCCCTTGCATTGGGATAGGGCGTATCGCCCGCCATAGTGGCCCAATCCCGTCGGCCCTCAGGGGGGTTTCGGGGCAAGAGGCCGCCAAGGGGGTGCAAGGGCTTGCGCAGGGCGGCATTTTGCTCGAACTGCCGCGCGAGGGACGGGAGTTGAGTACGAACAAGACTACCCGTACGGGTGGTTCCACGGAAAGTTCCCGCGGCCGGTGAGGAAGTTGTGAACTGCTCGTGATCCGCGGGGACTCCGGCACGCGTCCGCAGCCGGATGCTCCCGGTGCGAGTCGATCTTAGAGGACACCCGCCCGCCGGCGTCCTCCGGGGCCCTAACCCGTCGCCGTCGCGGTCAACTTGGCGACGCGGTCCGTGTCGCAGGTGCGCGGGCAGGTGAGGCAGGTGTCCTCGGGGCCCAGCGTGTAGAAGAGGCAGCAGCTCGCCCGGTCCCGGGTGGGCAGGGGTTCCCCGTCCGGTCCTGTCAGTTCCCGGAACGCCGCGGATCCGGCGTACGGCTTCGTCGTCCCCGGCAGCAGCCGCTCCAGCTCGCGCATCGCCCGCCGCTCCTCGCCGAGGAGGTGGGCCACGTACCAGAGCCCCTCGACGATCTCGTCGGTCGCCATGCCCCACAGGGCACGCCCGCGCCGCCGCATCCGCGGCCCGAACCCGCCGAGGACCGGTTCCAGGTGCTCGGCGACGGCGGCCCGCACCTCGGCCTCCAGCGCCGCCTCGTCCGGTACGACGCGGGCGCCGGGCAGTGTGGCCGCGGGGTCGTCCGGCAGGCAGGCGAACTCCCCGACCCGCACCGCCATGCGGCCGAGGGTGCGCTGGTACGTGACGTGCTCCACAGGCAGACGCGGGACCCGGCGCAGCAGGAACCATGGCACGGTGATCAGCAGGCAGGCGGGCCAGGCGTAGCGGTGGAGTCCGAAGCTCGCCACGACGTCGGGGCGGGCCCGCTGTCCGTAGTCCCGGAGCACCTGCTCCTCGTCCCACACGAGGAAGGCGTCCAGATCGGCCCCGCCCTCGGCCAGCCGGGCGGCGGACACCCAGCCGGCGCCCCGGGGAGCCGCCTCCGCGAGCCCGAGTTCGTCGACCGCCAGCCCGGGGAACACCTCGGTCAGCCGGGCGTACGCGTCCGCGACGGCCGAGGGGACCAGGGGTGCGGCGACGCCGCGCGAGGTGTCTGCGGCCGGGGCGGAGAGGGGCATCGAGGACCACCACTTCGGGATCGTTTGAAGGTAAGGCTTACCTTACTCGGATTGGCCGAGGTGTGAACCGGGGGCCCGTGCGCCTATGGTGCTTGACGGACAGGTGACAACCACCGCAATGACCCCCAAGTACCACCAAGCCCGCAAGGAGGACCCGTGGAGCAGGCCGGCCCGCGCGACGTGCCCCGCCCCACGGGTCCCGAGACCCCGAAGACCCCCGCCGCGGCCGTGCGCGTCCCGCCGCAGCCGCGGCCGGCCGGCCGGGACCGGCGCGACGCCGCGGGCCACCACCCGGGCCGCACGGGCGCGGTCCGCGGGGAGCACACACACGGCGAGCCCCCGGTCCCGCGGGCCCGCACCGACGGGCGGCGGCTCGTCGAGCGCTCTTCCGTGCGCGGACAGATCCTCGACGCGCTGCGCACGGCGCTGGTCGCCGGCGAACTCGAACCCGGCGAGGTGTACTCGGCGCCCGTCCTGGGCGAGCGGTTCGGGGTCTCGGCGACGCCCGTCCGCGAGGCGATGCAGCAGCTCGCCGTCGAGGGCGCTGTCGAGGTCGTGCCGAACCGGGGCTTCCGGGTCGTCGAGCGGTGCGCCCGCGAACTGGCGGAACTCGCCGAGGTGCGGGCCCTGATCGAGGTCCCGGTGATGCTGCGCCTCGCCCGCACGGTACCCGCGGCCCACTGGGCCGAACTGCGTCCGCTGGCCGAGGCGACGGCGCGCGCCGCCTCCACCGGAGACCGCGCGAGCTACGCCGAGTACGACCGCGCCTTCCACCGCGCAGTCCTGGCCCTCGCGGGCAACGAGCAGCTGCTGCGGATCGCCGACGACCTCCACCGCCGCGCCCAGTGGCCCCTGGCCGGCGGTCCCGTCTCCCGCGGCCGCGCCGACCTCGTGGCCGACGCGGCCGAGCACACGGCCCTGCTGGACGCGCTGACCGCACAGGACCTGGCCGTGGTCCAGTCACTGGTGCGAGAGCACTTCACCGGCGCGTAGGTAGCCACCCGCCCGGCGCCAGGGGCGGGTCCGGCGGCGTCAGGCCGTCGCCGCCGGCGGGGCCAACTGATGCGCCAGCCACGTGGGTACGCCGCCCAGGAGCCGGAACAGCCGGGCGGCCTCCGCGCGCAGCCGGGACGCCTCCGGTTCGGCCTCGGCGGTCGCGAGGGACACCAGCGCCGGAGCCGTACCGACGAGGTAGCCCAACTCCTCGCGGATGCGCAGGGATTCCGCGAAGCCGTGCCGGGCCTCCGCCAACTCGCCGTCACGCAGGGCGAGTCCCGCGAGGTGGCGCCAGGTGAAGGAGAGCAGCAGCGGGTCGTCCTGGGCGGTGGCCCCGGCGTGGGCGCGGCGGTAGGCGGCGCGCGCCGACTGCGGGGAGCGGGCGAGGTTCTCGGCGAGCAGCCCGCGCCGGAAGTCGAGCAGCGCCCGCCCCGGGGCGCCCGGCGCGATCAGTGCCGCCGCCCGGCCGAGCGCGGCCCGCGCCTCGTCGGCCCGGTCCCGGACCCCGAGCAGGGTGGACGCGTACGCCAGCTGGCCGCGCTCGCAGGCCGCCGCGCCCCGCTCGTCGTCGCTCCGGGCCTGCGCCTCCGCCGTGCGCAGCGCGTCCTCCGCCTCGGCCCATCCGTGCTCGGTGTACAGGCACCGCTCGACGAGCAGGGAAGCTCTCTGCAGCGACGCCGCCGCGGAGTGCGGTTCCACCAGTGCGGCCGCGTCGGCCCAGCAGGCGCGCGAGCGCAGCCGCCACACCGCGGTCTGGAGCGGATCGTCCCCCGCAGTCGTTCCGGAACCGGACATGGCGGGATGCGCCACGTTGCCCTCCCCGAGCACACCGTTGAGCTGTTGAGTGGGGGCATCTCAGCACGGATTCCGGGGCCCGGCCAAGGGGGCGGGTGAAGGATTTCACAAAGTCGCGGGGTGGCGGCGGCCCCTCGTGCCGCCCGGGGCGGGGGCCAGCGACCTCAGCTCATGCGCAGCGCCAGGAAGAAATCGAGCTTGTCCTCCAGGCGCGACAGGTCCCGGCCCGTCAACTGCTCGATGCGGCCCACCCGGTAGCGCAGCGTGTTGACGTGCAGGTGCAGCCGGTTGGCGCAGCGGGTCCAGGAGCCGTCGCAGTCGAGGAAGGCCTCCAGGGTGGGGATGAGCTCGGCACGGTGCCGCCGGTCGTAGTCGCGCAGCGGGTCCAGGAGCCGGGCGGTGAACGCGCGGCGCACGTCGTCCGGCACGAACGGCAGCAGCAGGACGTGGGACGCCAGCTCCTGGTGTCCGGCCGCGCAGACCCGCCCCGGGCGCGCCGCCGCCACCCGCCGCGCGTGCCGGGCCTCCTCCAGCGCGCCGCGCAGCCCCTCCGCGGAGTGCACGGCGGCACTGACGCCGAGGGTGAGCCGCCCGTCGTCGTCCAGCCCGGCCGACAGCGGCCTCCGTACGGCCTCCAGGAGGGAGTCGGCGAGCAGCCCCGACTCGGAGCCGTCGTGCTCGGCCGACACCGCCGGGAGGGGGACGAGCGCGATGGCCTCGCCACCCGTATGGGCGACCGCGATGCGGTCGGAGTGCTCGGGGCCCGTCGAGAGCGGGTCGACGAGGATCTCCTCCAGCAGCGACTGGGCGACCGGCCCCCCGTCGACGGCGCCGCCGTCCCATTCGACCCGGGCCACCACGACCTGCCAGTGCGGGGCGGCGCCGAGCCCCGGCAGCAGCACCGGCGCGGCGACCCGCAGCCGCGCCGCGATCTCGGCGGGCGCGGCACCCGTCTGGACCAGCTCCAGGACCTCCTGGGCGAGCCGCCTGCGCACGGTGCGCGCCGCGTCGCGCCGGTCGCGCTCGACGGCGATCAGCTGGGTGACGCCCTGGAGCAGGTCGAGCCGCTCCGCGGGCCAGTCCCCGGCGTCCGCCTCGACCGCGAGCAGCCAGTCGGACAGCACCGTCTCGCGCACGTCCCGGGAGGCGGACGCGGAGCGGCCGGACGAGCGGACCGGGAACAGCGAGTACGTCGCGGGGCCCACCGTTACCCGGTGCGGTCCCCGGCGGCCGGTACGGACCGCCGCCAGGTGCTCGGCGGCCAGCCGGGCGCACACCTCGGCGGACAGCCCGGGGCCGTTGCGTTCGGCGCCCGCGACGGGCCGGCCCGCGGGGGAGAGCACCCAGGCCCGCAGGTCCAGGTCGGATCCGAGCAGGTCGAGGACCACGTCGGGGCCGCCGCCCGCGGGGCCGGACGTCATCATCCGCCGGTGCCGGTCCACGACGGCGGCCAGGTCACCGGCGCGCTCGCCCGACACCTGCCGTACGACGTGCTCGGTGATCGTCGCGAAGGCCACCGACTCGTTGACGGCGAACAGCGGCAGGCGGTGGCGGGCGCAGGCCAGGACCAGGTCGTCGGGGATGTCGCCCAGCTCCGCCTCGCCCGCGGCCAGCGCGGCGACGCCGGCGCCCGCGAGGATGCGCACGAAGGGCTCGGAGTCCTCGGCGTCGTGCCGCCAGGCGAGCCCCGTGAGGACCAGTTCGCCGCCCGAGAGATAGCGGCTGGGGTCCTTGAGGTCCGTGGTCATCACACCGCGCACGGTGCGGTCCAGTTCGCCCTCGCCGCCGAGCAGCCGCAGGCCCAGCGCGTCGGTGTCCAGCAGTGCGCGCAGCCGCATGTCTCGTCGCCGCCGTTCTTTGTCTAGAAATCTACGATGGATCCGGGGTGGGGGATCCCCGGACGCGGTTTCCCGGCTGGTGACGGGCGGCCCGCCGGCCCCCGTGGCCGGTCGCCCGGGCTCTCCGAGGCCCTGGGCTGGGCTTTCGCGAGCCGGGCTCCCGTTTCCCCCCGCCGTGCCGGATGTTTCCCGGGGAAAGCGAAGAGGTTACTGATGACCTCTGTTCATACGAATCTACAAGATGTGCGCGCTGGCCAGCCAACTCCTTCATGGTTTCGGTGACTGACCCCGGTGGAGCACGGAGCGGTGTACTGGCCTCGATCCGCGTTAACAGCAGATGAACGAGCCGGGCCCGCCGCACACGATCTGGCTTGATCAGAACGCCCACGATACGAAGAAGAGAGCCACTCATGGACTTCCTTCGCCCCGCCAGCTGGGAGGAGGCGCTCGCCGCCAAGGCCGAGCACCCCACGGCTGTGCCGATTGCGGGTGGCACCGATGTGATGGTCGAGATCAACTTCGACCACCGGCGGCCCGAGTACCTCCTTGACCTGAACCGCATCGGCGAGCTGAGCGAGTGGGAGGTCGGCGCGGACAGCGTGCGTCTGGGCGCCTCCGTCCCCTACACCAGGATCATGGAGCACCTGCGCGGCGAACTGCCGGGCCTTGCCCTCGCCTCCCACACGGTGGCCTCCCCGCAGATCCGCAACCGCGGCGGAGTCGGCGGCAACCTCGGCACCGCCTCCCCGGCCGGCGACGCGCACCCCGCTCTCCTCGCGGCCGGCGCCGAGGTCGAGGCCGAGTCGGTCCGCGGCTCCCGCCTGATCCCGATCGACGAGTTCTACACCGGCGTGAAGCGCAACGCACTCGCCCCCGACGAGCTGATCAGGGCCGTCCGCGTCAAGAAGGCCGACGGACCGCAGCAGTACTCCAAGGTCGGCACCCGCAACGCCATGGTCATCGCCGTCTGTGCCTTCGGCCTCGCGCTGCACCCCGAGACCCGCACGGTCCGCACCGGCATCGGCTCCGCCGCGCCCACCCCGGTCCGCGCCAGGGCCGCCGAGGACTTCCTGAACGCGGCGCTCGACGAGGGCGGATTCTGGGACAACGGAAAGATCATCACCCCCTCGGTCGCCAAGCAGTTCGCGGACCTGTGCTCCGCCGCCTGCAACCCGATCGACGACGTCCGGGGCACGGCGAGCTACCGCCGCCACGCGGTGGGCGTCATGGCCCGCCGCACGCTGACCTGGACCTGGCAGTCGTACCGCGGCACTGACGGCCGGACACATCAGAAGGGGAGTGTCGCGTAATGCGCGTCAATTTCACGGTCAACGGCCGTCCGCAGGAAGCCGACGACGTATGGGAGGGCGAGAGCCTGCTGTACGTCCTGCGCGAACGCCTCGGACTGCCCGGCTCCAAGAACGCCTGCGAGCAGGGCGAGTGCGGCTCCTGCACGGTGCGCCTCGACGGCGTACCGGTGTGTTCCTGTCTGGTCGCCGCAGGCCAGGTCGAGGGCCGCGAGGTCGTCACCGTCGAAGGGCTCGCCGACTCCGCCAAGCAGCGGGCGGAGCGCGGCGGTTGCGCCTCCGGCGCCTGCGGCACCGCGGACGGGCGGGGGACTTCACTCGACGCCGCGAAGGGATGGGACGCCCAGGGCCAGGACTCGCACACCGGCGAGGGCACCGAACTCTCCCCGATCCAGCAGGCGTTCATCGACGCCGGCGCCGTCCAGTGCGGCTTCTGCACCCCGGGGCTGCTGGTCGCGGCCGACGAGATGCTGGAGCACAACCCGACCCCGACCGACGCGGACATCCGCGAGGCGCTCTCGGGAAACCTGTGCCGCTGCACCGGCTACGAGAAGATCATGGACGCGGTCCGCCTTGCGGCCGCCCGGCAGTCCGAGGCGGTCTGACCATGGGAACCACGGGTACACCCACCAACCTCACCCAGCGCTCCGGGACCAAGGGCGGCATCGGCGAGTCCACGCTCCGCCCCGACGGCACCCTCAAGGTCACCGGTGAGTTCGCCTACTCGTCCGACATGTGGCACGAGGACATGCTCTGGGGCCAGATCCTGCGCTCCACGGTCGCCCACGCCGAGATCGTCTCCATCGACACCGGCGAGGCCCTCGCGACACCCGGCGTCTACGCCGTCATGACGTACGACGACCTGCCGACCGACGTGAGGAACTACGGCCTGGAGATCCAGGACACCCCGGTCCTCGCCCACGGCAGGGTCCGCCACCACGGTGAGCCGGTCGCGATCGTCGCCGCCGACCACCCCGAGACCGCCCGCCGCGCCGCCGCCAAGATCAAGGTGGAGTACCGGGAACTGCCGGTCATCACGGACGAGGCGTCCGCCACCGCGCCCGACGCGATCCTCCTCCACGAGGGCCGCGACGACCACCACATCGGCCACGTCCCGCACCCCAACATCGTGCACCGCCAGCCGATCGTGCGCGGCAACGCCGACGAGGCCGCCGAGAAGGCCGACTTCATCGTCAGGGGCGAGTACACCTTCGGCATGCAGGACCAGGCCTTCCTCGGCCCGGAGTCCGGACTCGCCGTGCCCGCCGAGGACGGCGGCGTCGACCTCTACATCGCCACCCAGTGGCTGCACTCCGACCTGCGCCAGATCGCGCCGGTCCTCGGCCTGCCCGAGGACAAGGTCCGCATGACGCTCTCCGGCGTCGGCGGCGCCTTCGGCGGCCGCGAGGACCTGTCCATGCAGATCCACGCCTGCCTGCTCGCGCTGCGCACCGGCAAGCCGGTCAAGATCGTCTACAACCGGTTCGAGTCCTTCTTCGGGCACGTCCACCGCCACCCCGCCAAGCTCTCCTACGAGCACGGGGCGACCAAGGACGGCAAGCTCACGCACATGAAGTGCCGGATCGTGCTGGACGGCGGCGCGTACGCCTCGGCCTCCCCGGCGGTCGTCGGCAACGCGTCCTCACTCAGCGTCGGGCCGTACGTCGTCGAGGACGTCGACATCGAGGCGATCGCCCTCTACACCAACAACCCGCCGTGCGGCGCCATGCGCGGCTTCGGCGCCGTCCAGGCGTGCTTCGCGTACGAGGCCCAGATGGACAGGCTCGCCGACGAGGTGGGCATGGACCGGGTCGCCTTCCGGCAGCTCAACGCCATGGAACAGGGCACCCTCCTGCCGACCGGACAGCCCGTGGACTCACCCGCCCCGGTCGCCGAACTCCTGCGCCGCGTCAAGGCGATGCCGCTGCCGCCCGAGCGCCAGTGGGAGAGCTCCGAGGGTGCCGACGTGCGCCAGCTGCCCGGCGGCCTGTCCAACACCACGCACGGCGAGGGCGTCGTCCGCGGCGTCGGCTACGCGGTCGGCATCAAGAACGTCGGCTTCTCCGAAGGGTTCGACGACTACTCGACCGCCAAGGTGCGCATGGAGGTCGTCGGCGGCGAACCCGTCGCGACCGTGCACACCGCGATGGCCGAGGTCGGCCAGGGCGGTGTCACCGTCCACGCGCAGATCGCCCGCACCGAACTCGGCGTCACCCAGGTGACCATCGCGCCGGCCGACACGCAGGTCGGCAGCGCCGGCTCCACGTCCGCGTCCCGCCAGACCTACGTCACCGGCGGCGCCGTAAAGAACTCCTGCGAGCTCGTCCGCGAGAAGGTCCTGGAGCTGGGCCGGCGCAAGTTCGGCTCCTACCACCCGGCCTGGGCGACGGCCGAACTGCTCCTGGAGGGCGGCAAGGTCGTCACCGACGGCGGCGAGGTCCTGGCCGGCCTGGCGGACGTCCTGGAGGGCGAGTCCGTGGAGGTCGAGGCCGAGTGGCGGCACCGTCCGACCGAGGCCTTCGACCTGCGCACCGGACAGGGCAACGGCCACGTCCAGTACTCCTTCGCCGCGCACCGCGCCGTGGTCGAGGTGGACACCGAACTCGGCCTGGTCAAGGTCATCGAGCTGGCCTGCGCCCAGGACGTCGGCAAGGCGCTCAACCCGCTGTCCGTCATCGGCCAGATCCAGGGCGGCACCACCCAGGGCCTGGGCGTGGCGGTCATGGAAGAGATCATCGTCGACCCCAAGACCGCCAAGGTCAGGAACCCGTCCTTCACGGACTACCTGATCCCCACCATCCTCGACACGCCGACCATCCCGGTCGACGTGCTCGAACTCGCCGACGACCACGCCCCCTACGGGCTCCGTGGCATCGGCGAGGCCCCGACCCTGTCGTCCACCCCGGCCGTCCTCGCGGCGATCCGGAACGCCACGGGCCTGGAGCTCAACCGGACGCCGGTACGCCCCGAGCACCTCACCGGCACCGCCTAGAACCCTCCGGGCGGCGCACGGAACGTCACAACTCCGCGCCGCCCGGAGTACTCAAGCACCGCACCGCTCACGGAACTTGAAGCAGCACCCCAGCAGGTCCAGCAGTCGTGTTCCCTCCGTTCGCCTCGGGCCGTCCCCCGGGTCGTGCAGCCGAAGCACCTTCCCAAATCCCGCAGCCAGTCAGGGCTTTCGCGGGTGCCCCTGTGAACCTTGGGAGTCAGGCATCATGACCCAGCAGTCCCTGGAGCCGAAGACCGCGGAGGACGCGGGCACGGGTACCCGTGTCCCGGCCGGCCGGTCCTGGCTCGATCGGTACTTCCACATATCCCAGCGGGGATCGTCGGTCGCGCGCGAAGTGCGCGGCGGAGTCACCACCTTCATGGCGATGGCGTACATCCTGCTGCTCAACCCGCTCATCCTGTCCGGCAAGGACGCCGCGGGGAACATGCTCGGCCAGCAGCCGCTGATCACCGCGACGGCGTTCGCGGCGGCCTTGACCACCCTGCTGATGGGCTTCTTCGGCAAGGTGCCGCTGGCCCTCGCCGCGGGCCTCTCGGTCTCCGGCGTGCTCTCCTCGCAGGTCGCCCCGGAGATGACCTGGCCGCAGGCCATGGGCATGTGCGTGATGTACGGCGTCGTCATCATGCTCCTGGTCGTCACCGGGCTACGCCAGATGATCATGAATGCGATCCCGCTGGCGCTCAAGCACGCGATCACCATGGGCATCGGCCTGTTCGTCGCGCTGATCGGCTTCTACAAGGCCGGATTCGTGCAGCAGGGCAAGGCCACGCCCGTCAGCCTCGGCCCGGCCGGTGAACTCGCCGGCTGGCCGGTGCTGCTCTTCGCGGTCACCCTGCTGATGATCTTCATGCTGCAGGCCCGGGGGGTGCCCGGCGCGATCCTGATCGGCATCGTCAGCGGCACCGTGCTCGCCGTCGTCCTCAACGCCCTCGACGTCATCGACCCGAAGCAGTGGGCGAGCGGTGCCCCCGAACTGCACGGCAGCGCCGTCTCGATGCCGGACTTCTCGCTCTTCGGCGACGTCGAGTTCGGCGGCTGGGGCGAAGTCGGCGCGATGACGGTCGGCATGATCGTCTTCACGCTCGTGCTCGCCGGGTTCTTCGACGCGATGGCCACCATCATCGGCGTCGGCACGGAGGCCAAGCTCGCCGACGCGCAGGGCCGGATGCCGGGCCTGTCCAGGGCACTGTTCATCGACGGTGCCGGCGGCGCCGTCGGCGGTCTCGCCGGAGCCTCCGGGCAGACGGTGTTCGTCGAGTCCGCGACCGGGGTCGGCGAGGGCGCCCGGACCGGCCTGTCCTCCGTCGTCACCGGACTGTTCTTCGCGGCCTGCCTGTTCTTCACCCCGCTCACCGCGATCGTCCCCGGCGAGGTGGCCGCCGCCGCGCTCGTCGTCATCGGCGCCATGATGATGATGAACGCCCGGCACGTCGACTGGTCCGACCGGGCCACGGCGATCCCGGTCTTCCTGACCGTGGTGGTCATGCCGTTCACGTACTCCATCACCGCGGGCGTCGCGGCCGGAGTCATCAGCTACACCGCCATCAAGATCGCGCAGGGCAGGGCCCGGGAGATCGGGGCATTCATGTGGGGGCTGGCGGCGATCTTCCTCGTCTTCTTCGCCCTCAACCCGATCGAGAGCTGGATGGGCGTCCACTGACGCCCTCCCCGTAACCGCTGAGGAGACCGAGACATGCTGGACATCGCCGAAGAGCTCCACCGGTGGGTCGAGCAGGGACGCGACTTCGCCGTGGCCACCGTGGTGGCCGTCGGCGGCAGCGCGCCCCGCCTGCCCGGCGCCGCCCTCGCGGTGGACACCGACGGCACGGCGATCGGCTCGGTCTCCGGCGGCTGCGTGGAGGGCGCGGTCTACGAGCTGTGCCGGCAGGCGCTCCAGGACGGCGAGACCGTCCTGGAGCGGTTCGGCTACAGCGACGAGGACGCGTTCGCCGTCGGACTGACCTGCGGCGGCGTCATCGACATCCTCGTGACTCCGGTCCGGGCGGCGGACCCCGTCCGGCCGGTCCTCGCGACCGCGCTGGCAGCCGCCGCCCGTGGGGAGGCGGCGGCGGTCGCGCGGATCGTCGGGGGCCCGGGCGAGCTGCTGGGACGCGCACTCCTCGTCCGGCCCGACGGCTCCTGGGAGGGCGGCTTCGGCGCCCGTCCCGAACTGGACCGCACCGTCGTCGCCGAGGCCGGGGCCCTCCTCGACGCGGGCCGCACCGGCACGATCGGGATCGGCGAGCAGGGCTCGCGCTGCGGAGCACCGCTCACGGTTCTCGTCGAGTCGTCGGTCCCGCCGCCGCGGATGATCGTCTTCGGTGCGATCGACTTCGCCTCGGCGCTCGTCCGTATCGGCAAGTTCCTCGGCTACCGCGTGACGGTGGCCGACGCGCGCCCGGTGTTCGCGACCCGCGCGCGCTTCCCGGAGGCCGACGAGATCGTCGTCGAGTGGCCCCACCGGTACCTGGAGCGCACGGAGGTGGACTCCCGCACGGTCCTGTGCGTCCTCACCCACGACGCCAAGTTCGACGTCCCCCTGCTGAAGCTCGCCCTGCGGCTCCCGGTGGCGTACGTCGGCGCGATGGGGTCCCGCCGCACCCACCTGGACCGCAACGAGCGACTGCGTGAAGTAGGCCTCTCCGACATGGAGTTGGCGCGACTGCGCTCACCCATCGGCCTCGACCTCGGAGCGCGCACGCCCGAGGAGACGGCCCTGTCGATCGCCGCGGAGATCGTCGCGCACCGGCGCGGCGGCAGCGGGGTCCCGCTGACCGGCGCGCACACGCCGATCCACCACGACGGAACGCCGCCGAGGACCGACCGGATCGGTTCGGTGGCCTGACCGCCGAAACCGACGCCGAGCCCACCGCAGGCGACCCGCCCGCACGGAACCCGTGAAGGCGAGCCCCGTGGACACACCGGCCGACCCCACAACGGCTCTCTCCGGCAAGCGACTTGTACGTCGGACGCGGGGGCGGCAAGGTGAGGGACCGGGGGTGCGGGGGCGCCGTCGCGGGTGAGTGTGCGGGGGCGACCGACCCGTACGGCTTCTCCGGCATCGCCGGCCTGTGCGGCCTGTTCTCCAAGCAGGCCTCGGACGAACTGCGCGAGATCTGCGGCACGGTCCTCAGCGCCGGGTACGACGGCGACCGCGACCGCCGGGACAAGCCGGCCGCCGCGCGGGACGAGCAGACCGACTCGGCCACGTCCTTAGCCCGCCGCGGGGCGGGACCTGCGGTGACCGCAGCGCGGCTCGGTTCGAGCGACCCTGCGCGTAGGAACGCCGAGTTCGAGGTCAGGCGTGCTTCAGCAGCCCGGTCATCGCCCGCCCGAACATCGCGCGCCCCGCCCACGCCAGCGGGCCGTCGAACAGACGGGGCAGCCACCGCACCCGCAGGTCCTCCCGCCAGACCACCCGAGCGCTCCCGGTGCCGCACGGATGGACCTCGATCTCGGCCCAGCCCGTGACGAGCGAGCCCCGCTTGGCCAGCCGGCACCTGCCCGGCCGTCCCTCCGCCGGGACCTGCCAGGCGACGACCTCCATCGGGTCGTCGAAGGCCAGCGGGCCCACCCCCGTCCGGGCCACGAAAGCGGTGCCCTCGCCGGCCGGCGGGGGAGTGAGCACGGTGACGCGGGTCAGCGGGACCACGTCGGCATGACGCTCCCACCGCGTGAGCCGGCGCCAGGCCTCGGCGGCGGGCAGCGGGACGACGCGTTCCAGGACGAAAAGGACCACGAGCCGATCGTATGCGCAACGGGGGCGCGACGGTCTCTCCAGGCCACCCCCGTGGGACCGGGGCCTCCAGGTCGGACCAGGCCACCCCTCCCGGACCAGGCCACCCCTCCCGGACCAGGCGACCCCGGCCGGACCGGGCCACTCGGGCCGAAAGCGTCCTACCGCCCCGGCCCGGCGGTGCGGGACCATGGGTGCGACCCGCGCCCGACGCCCGAGAGGCTGCTCCCGTGGACCGTGAAGCGCACGGCAGGCTCGACGGGTTCCAGCGCGACCCCTACCCGCTCTACGACCGGGCCCGACGCGCCGAGCGGCTGCTGTACGTTCCCGAGCTGGACGCCTGGCTGGTGGCGCGGGACGAGGACGTGCGCGAGGTGCTGCGCCGGCCGGAGGACTTCTCGTCGGCGAACGCGCTGCGCCCGGACGTCGTGCCGTCCCCCGCCGCGCTCGCGGTCCTCGGCGGCGGTTTCGGCGGCCGGCCCGTGGTCCTCACCTCCGACGGCGCCCGCCACCGGGAGCTGCGCGCCCCGCTCGTCCGCGGCCTGTCGTCCGCCCGCGTCGAGGCCGTCCTGCCGTACGCCGCCGAACGGGCCGCCGCGCTCGTGGACGGGTTCGCGAAGGACGGCCGGGTTGAGCTGATGAGCGCGTACGCCCGGCGGCTGCCCGGTGAGGTCGTCGGCCGGATCATCGGTCTGGATCCCCGGGACGTGCCGGCCGTGGTGCGGGGCGGCCACCGCGCCGAGGAACTCCTGTTCCGCCGGCTGCCGGAGGACGAACAGGTGGCCGCCGCCCGGGACGTGGTGGCCGGGCAGCACGTCCTCGACGCGTGCGCGCGCGACCGGCGGGCCCGGCCGCGCGACGACCTGGCCACCGAACTGGTCGCCTCGCTGGCACCGGGGACCGGCGAACTGACGCTCGACCAGCGGCACGAGATCGTCGGCCACCTGCAGAACCTGCTGATCGCCGGGCATCTGACGACGACCGCGCTGATCGGCAACACGATCCTGCACCTCCTGCGGCACCCGCGGCAGTGGGACCTGCTGTGCGCGGAACCCCACCGGGCACCGGCCGCCGTCGAGGAGGCCGCCCGCTACGACAGCGTGCTCCAGGGCTTCCGGCGGATCACCACCCGGCCGGTCACCCTCGCCGGCGCCGAACTCCCCTCGGGGGCGGCCGTGTTCGTCGCCTTCGGTGCGGCCAACCGCGACGGCGCCCGGCACGCGCGGCCGGACGAGTTCGACATCACCCGTGACCCGGACCGCCATCTCGCGTTCGGGCTCGGCGTGCACAGCTGCCCCGGATCACAGCTGGCCCGCGAGCAAGTCCGCCTGACACTGCAGCAGTTGACCGCACGTCTGCCCGGCCTGCGGCTGGCCGAGAAGGGTGCCGTCACGATGCGACCGACCCTGATCCACCGTTCCCCGGAGTCCCTGCACCTGGTCTGGTGACCACCCGCCCGGCCGTGACGGCCAGTCAGGGCCGGTACCCTTCGCGGGTTCGGCCGTGCCGGGCGCCAGCAGCTGCGGCACCGTCACGAAGACGTACCCCCGCTCCTTCAGCGCGTGGATGATCCCGGGGACCGCGGGCACGGTGCCGGGATAGTTGTCGTGGAGCAGGATGATCCCGTCCCGGGACGACTGGCGCAGGACGCGCCGTTCTATGAGCGCGGAGTCGTTCGTCGTGTAGTCCTTGGCGGTCACGCTCCACAGGACCTCGGCGAGCCCGAGTTCACGGCTGATGCGGTGCACCGTGTCGTCCGTACGCCCCTGCGGCGGGCGCATCAGTGTCGGTCTGTGCCCGGTGAGCCTCTCGATGGCGTCGTTGGGTCTGCGCAGTTCCTCGCGTATCTCGTCGGGCCGGAGCCGGGTGAGGATCCTGTGGTCCCAGGTGTGGCTGGCCACCTCGTGCCCCTCGTCGGCCATGCGGGTCACCAGCTCGGGGTGCTTCTCGATGTGACGCTTGCCGAGCAGGAAGAAGGTCGCGGGTATGCGCTCCTCCTTCAGGATGTCGAGCAGCCGTGCCGAGTTCTCGCTCGGCCCGGCGTCGAAGGTCAGCGCGATGCACCTGGCCCGGCGGCAGTCCACCGTCCCGAACCGGGCCCGGGTGTCGACGGACGGGTGCGCGCGAACCGTGCTGGGCGCCGTGGTGTCCAGTGACGAACAGCCCGTCAGCGGCAGTGCCAGAGCGAGAGCCGCCGCGAGTGTGGCGGCCGCACGGAACCTGGTCCCCGTTTTCCTCATCTTCTTGGTCAGAGAAGGCATGCCGGACTATACATGCGGTGTATACGCATGGTTCATAGTGGGAGATCCGAGGGCTCGCGCACGTCAGGGCCGTGAGGGCGGTGACGCACGGGGCCCGGCACCGTGCGGTGAGGAACTCAGGCGCGGGTGTTCGTGGCCTGTGCGAGGAGTCCGTCGACGAAGGCCCGCAGGGCCTCGGGGTAGGTGTCCTGCCAGGAGAGCTCCGCCCACCGGTCGCCGAGCGCGGACAGGTGCGGCATCCGGGCCACGGCGGGGTTGTCGGCGGCGGCTGCCCGGTCGGCGGATCGCAGGTACTCCTCGCGTCGGCGGGCGGAGTGCGCGCGGACGAGGATCTCGCCGACCGTGTAGTACCAGAGGTTGCGGAAGACGTGGACGGCCTGTTCGGGCGTGCACCCGTAGTCGACGGCCCCCGCCACGATGGTCTCGACCAGCCACAGGGCCGAGTCGCCGAGCCGGGCGACGAATCCGTCCGCGGTGAGGACCTCCGCGGCCCACGGCCAGGCCGCGAGGCCGTCGTGGACGGCGGTGATGGACGCGACGATGCGCTCCCGCGGGTCGCTGGGCATGTCGGGGTGGGGGATCTGCTCCGCGTACTCGTGGATCAGCAGGAAGAGCAGGTCCTCCTTGTCCCGCACGTGGTGGTAGAGGGTGGTCGCCCCGATGCCGATCTCGGCGGCCAGCCGACGGATGGTCAGTTTCTCCCAGCCGTCCTGCTCGATGAGCCGGCGGGTCGCGGCCAGGATCTCCGTGCGGGAGGTCACGGGGGGGCGGCCGACGCGGCCGTGCGGTGCTCTGGTTCGGGACACCGGTCCATCATGCCCTCCCGTTGAACCGGGACCGTTCCGGCCTGCGCGTGCTCGACAGCGGGCCGGCCCGGTGTTAATTTCAGAACGTGTTCGAAAAGTCGTCCGGACGTAGGAGAGGGGCTGGGGTCACGGTGACTGAGACGCAATCAGCCGGTGCGGAACCGGTGCTCGCGGGAGGTGCCGCCCGGGCAGGCCTGATCCTCGCCGCAGTGGCGGTCGTGCAGTTCATGGTGGCGCTGGACCTGTCGGTCGTGAACGTCGCGCTCCCGGACATCGGCTCCGACCTCGGCTTCAGCGAGGTGGGTCTGACCTGGGTGATTCACGCGTACGCCCTCACCTTCGGCGGGTTGCTGCTGCTCGGCGGCAAGGTCGCCGACCGGTACGGCCGCAAGCGGATCCTGATGATCGGACTCCCCCTGTTCGGCCTGGGATCCCTCGTCGGAGGCTTCGCGCAGGAACCCGGCCAGCTGGTGGCCGCCCGCGCCGCGCAGGGTGTCGGGGCCGCCGCGCTCGCCCCGGCCGCGCTGGCGCTGCTGGCCTCGACCTTCCCCGAGGGCAAGCCCCGGGTGAAGGCCTTCGGCGTATGGAGCGCGATGAACGCCGCCGGCGGCGCCTTCGGCGTTCTGATCGGCGGCCTGCTCACCGAGTACGCGGGCTGGGAATGGGTGATGTTCGTCAACGTCCCCCTGGTCGCCGTCGCGATGTACCTGGCGGCGCGCGGGGTCGCCGCCGACCGGGCCGCCGCGCACCGCGGCAGCCCGGACGTGCTGGGCGCCGTGCTCGCCACGGCGGGCATGACCCTGCTCGTGTTCGGTGTCATCCGCACCGACCGGCATCCCTGGGGCTCGTCCGAAACCCTGACGACCCTGGCGGTCGCCGTCCTTCTGCTGGCCGCGTTCGTCCTCGTCGAGAGGACCACCTCCCGCGACCCGCTGATCCGGCTCGGGCTGTTCACGAACCGCTCGGTCGCCGGCGCCAACCTGTACACGCTGTTCCTCGGCGGTGCCATGGCCTCGGCCTTCTACTTCGTGTCCCTCTACCTCCAGCGCGTTCTCGGCAGCGGGCCGGCCAGGACCGGCGTCCAGTTCCTGCCGTTCGCGTTCGGCATGGTCATCGGCTCCGTCCTCGCCGTCAAGCTCGGCTACAGGTTCGCTCCCCGGAACCTCCTGATCGGCGGCGGGGTGCTGGCCGCGGCCGGCTTCGCCTGGTTCGGTCTGATCAGTGCGGACGGCTCCTTCACCGTCGACGTCCTGGGCCCGTCGATCGTCACCAGTGTCGGCATCGGGCTCTGCCTCGCACCGGCCGTCTCCCTCGCGACCGCCGGGGTCGCGGCCCACGAGACGGGTGCCGCCTCCGGCCTGCTCAACAGCACGCGCCAGATCGGCGCCTCGCTCGGACTGGCCGCCCTCGGCACCACCGCCAGCAACCGCACCGGTGACACGCTCACGCCCGAGTCCCTCAACAGCGGATACGCGCTGGGCTTGACCATCGGCGCCGTGGTCGTGCTCGTCGCCGTCCTCCTTGCTCTCGCCGTCCTGCCCCGCGCGGCAGCGCCGGCGGCGCGGCCAGGGCCTGTCTGACCCACCGTGCCGCACCGGCGGAGGTCGCCGCTCCTGGTGACCTGGACGCCGGTGCGGCACAGTCCTGTCCGGGCGCCGCACTGATGGAGCCCGGTTGCCCGAGGGGCTGGATCCGGTCCGGATCTGATCGACGGCGGAGCCGCCGACCCGCCGGCCTGCGTCCTGCATCCGCGGGTGTGCCGTACGCGACTCGCGTACGGCACACCCGCTCCGTCCGCCGCGCACGGCCGGAAGCGAAGGACGCCGCCTCAGTCCGTGGCCACCGGTGCCATGGAGATGTTCCAGAAATCGGCGTAGCGGCCACCGCGGCGCAGCAGCTCGTCGTGCCGGCCCTCCTCCGCGATCCGGCCGTCCTCCAGGAAGACGACGCGGTCGGCGCGGTGGACGGTCCGCATCCGGTGCGCCACCATCGCCACGGTCCGGCCCGCCATCAGGCGCTCGATGCCCTCGTGGACGGCCGCCTCGTTCACCGGGTCCAGCGCGGAGGTCACCTCGTCCAGCAGCACGACGGGCGCGTTCTTCAGGAGGGCTCGCGCGATCGAGACCCGCTGGCGCTCACCGCCCGACAGCAGGGCGCCGCCCTCACCGACCTTCGCCTGCCAGCCGTCGGGCAGCCGCTCGATCACCTCGTCCAGCCGCGCCGCGCTCGCCGCCGCCCGCACCTCGGCCCCGGTGGCGTCGGGCCGGCCCAGACGCACGTTCTCCTCGATCGTGCCGTCGAAGAGACAGACGTTCTGGAAGACGATGGCGATCCGTTCCATCAACACCTCCGTGTCGATGGAGCGCACGTCCATCGGTCTCCCCTCGATTTTGAAACGTGTTCGAAAATTGACTGTACCGCAGCCGGGTGCCCACGTGTCCGCGTGTTTCAAGAGCGAGTGGGGAGGTGTGCATCCGTGGCGCCGGAGTGCTGCCACGCCGGGCCCGAGGGCGGCGCGGAGGCGGTGTCATCACCGGTCACGGGGTCCCGTGCGGGGCCGCACTCGTCGTGGCGTGGCTCCCGCGATGCCTGCTCAGAGCCAGTCGCGGCGCTTGAAGATGACGTACAGGCTCGTGCACACCACGGCCATCAGGACGATCGCGAACGGGTAACCGAGCAGCCAGTGGAGTTCCGGCATGTGGTCGAAGTTCATGCCGTAGATCGTGCCGACCAGGGTCGGGGCGAACAGGATGGCGGCCCACGAGGAGATCTTCTTGATCTCCTCGTTCTGCTCGAAGCCCGCCTCCGCAAGCGCGCGCATCTCCGCGTTCTGCTGCTGGGTGACCAGGGTCGCGTTGACCGTGAGGATGTCCGCGAGAGCCTGCCGGAAGCCGTCCACGCGCTCGCTGGTGTGGGTGACGTGGTCGGCGACGTCCCGCAGGTAGCGCTGGAGTTCCTCGTCGGTGCCGTACTTGGCGAAACCGGCCATCAGGCTGTGCAGCATGCCGACCAGGGGACGCGTGGCCCGCTGGAACTCGACCATTTCGCGGGACAGTTCGTAGATGCGGCGGGAGACCTCCGGGTCGCCGCGGAACACCTCCGTCTCGATCTCGTCGATGTCGTTCTGGACGCCGGTGACGACCGGGAGGTAGCCGTCGACGACGGAGTCGAGGATCGCGTACAGGACGGCCTCCGGGCCGAGCCTCAGCAGTTCCGGGGTGTCCTCCATGCGGCGGCGCACCGCGGAGAGGTCCGGCGCGGCGCCGTGCCTGACCGTGATCAGGAAATCGGGGCCCACGAACACGTGCAGCTCGCCGAAGTCGACCTCCTCCGCCGCGTCCAGGTACCGGGCGGCCCGCAGCACGACGAAGAGCGTCTCGCCGTAACGCTCCAGTTTCGGCCGCTGGTGCGCCTCCATCGCGTCCTCGACGGCGAGCGGGTGCAGGTCGAACTCGGCGGCCAGGGAGACGAGTTCGGTCTCCGTGGGGCGGGCTAGGCCGATCCATGCCATGCCGTCGGGCGCGTCCCGCAGTTCGCGGAACGTGTCCGCGAGCGAGGCCGGCGTCGAGACGCGCACCCCGTCCCGGTACAGCGCAGCCTGGACGACGCTGACGACCTCCGCGGTCTCCGCCGCCGGCGGGGCGGGCTCCGGGGGCCGCCGTTTCGCGGGAGGCGAGGACGTCGGCGTCAGCGCGCGGCGCCAGCCGGACTTCGCGGCGTCCGGACGTGCGCGGCGTTCCGACATCGTGCTGCCTCCCGCCCTCGCCGTGACGTCGGTCTGATCACGGAGCAGGATATACGGGGTATATGGCGTCGGTGCGCGGGTCGGGGGCCGTACGGACTGCGTACGGACGGCCTTCGGACGGCCTTCGGACGGCCTTCGGGACGGGAAACCCGCCCGTTGCGGACAGAAGGTGTCCGCGAGCAGCGTTAGCGTGCGGAGCATGACGAAGACGCCGAGCACGACAGGCACGCCGAGCGGACCGGGGACGCCGAAGGCGCCGAGGGCGACGGAGGCGGGGGCGACGGCGGCCGCGTCGGCGGGGACGGGTGGGTCCGCGTCCGGCGGCACGGACGTGACCGCGCGCGCCGGGGCGGGCGGGTCGGTGTCCGGTGGGGCGGACGTGGCAACCGCCGGTGGGACGGGCGGGTCCGCGTCCGGTGGGGTGGGTGCGGCAACCACCGCGGGGACGGATGCGACCGTGCGCGCCGGCGCGGGCGGGCCGGCGTCCGGTAGGGCGGAGATGGCAACTGCCGGTGGGACGGCCGGGTCCGCAGGGGGGACCGGCCGGGCGACTCCCGGCGGGGCGGGCGGGTCCGCGTCCGGGGGAACCGGTGGGGGAGTCGCTCGCGGGGCGGGCGGGTCCGCGCCCGTGCTCGGCGTCCGCGCGCTGAACCGTGCCACCCTCGACCGGCAGCTTCTGCTGCGCCGCTCCGCACTTGGCGCCAAGGACGCCGTCGGGCACCTCCTGGGGCTCCAGGCGCAGAACGTGAAGCCGCCGTACTACGCCCTCGCCGCCCGCCTGGCCGACTTCACACCGCAGGATCTGTCCGTTCTCATGGCCGGCCGCGAGGTCGCGCGGATCGTCACCATGCGCTCCACCATCCACACCCACACCGCGGACGACTGCCTCACCCTGCGGCCGCTCGTGCAGGCCGCCCGCGACCGGGAGCTGTACGGTTTCCGCAAGGGGCTCACCGGCGTCGACCTGGACCGGCTCGCCGCCGTCGCCCGCGAGCTGGTCGAGGCCGAACCCCGCACCATGAAGCAGCTGCGCGAGGCGCTGCTCGCCGAGTGGCCGGACGCCGACCCGTTCGCGCTCTCGGTGGCCGCCCGCTGCCGGCTGCCGCTCGTCCAGGTCACTCCGCGCGGACTGTGGGGCCGCGGCGGCCAAGTGGCGCTGACCACCGCCGAGCGCTGGTTCGGCCGCGCCTCGGAACCGGTGCCCGCGCCGGACGCGACCGTACGGCGCTACCTGGCCGCCTTCGGGCCCGCCTCGGTCAAGGACATGCAGACCTGGGCCGGTCTGACGCGGCTGCGTGAGGTCTTCGACCGGCTGCGCCCCGAGCTGGTCACCTTCCGGGACGAGAACGGCGTCGAGCTCTTCGACCTCCCCGACGCGCCCCGCCCGGACGCGGACACCCCCGCCCCGCCGCGTCTCCTGCCCGAGTTCGACAACCTGCTCCTCTCGCACGCCGACCGGTCCCGGGTGGTGCCCGGCGACCTCAAGGGGCGCACCTGGCAGGGCAACCAGGCCTACTGCGCCCTGCTCGTCGACGGCTTCCTCGCGGGCGTGTGGCGCCAGCAGGGCGACGCGCTGACCATCGAGCCCTTCGGTACGCTCAGCCGGGCCCAGCGGGACGAGGTCGTGACGGAGGCCGAGCGGATGCTCGGGGTGATGTCCGGCGAGGGGCCCCACGACATCCGCTTCGGCGCCGTGAGGTCGTAGGGCCGTCCGGGGCCGCGCGCGGGCCGTCCGGGGCCGCGCGCGGGACGGCCGGGGAGGTGGAAGGGGAGCGTCGCGGGCCGCTCGTGGAGGCCCGCGACGCCCCCCGGTTCATACCTGAGCGGTACTCAGGATGTCTGTGGGCGCCATGAGTTGACGGAAGTGGTCGGCTCCCCGTGCCCGAGCGGCACGCCCTCACGCTAGAAGCCCGGGGCCGGCCGTTCCAAGGGGTAAGCGCCCCTAGCCGGGTGTTGAAGGGAAAACCCTCGGTCGCGCCGGGCAGACCTCCGCCCGGCCGCGTCCCGGGGCAAGGGGGTTCGCCCACCGGCTCGGCCGGCCCGTCCCGTACGCCCGTGCCTCACCCGGTGCGGGGCGCACGTCCCGTACGCCTGTCCTTCACCCGGTGCGGCCCCCGGCCGCCAGCCGGACGATGTCCACCCGCGACCGGATCCCCAGCTTCCGGTAGACCCGGGTGAGGGTGGCCTCGACCGTCTTGACGCTGATGAACAGGCGCCCCGCTATCTCACGGTTGGTGGCCCCCTCCATGACGAGGGCGGCGACCTGGCGTTCCGTCGCGGCCAGCGTGTCCAGTGCCACGGGGGCGTTCACCGGCGCGGCCGGGGCCGCAGGCGCGGAGGCGGCCGACTCGGCCCGGCGCAGCCAGGGCAGGGCCCGGCAGCGCCGGAACAGCCGTACCGCCTCGTCGTACGACGCCGGACCCGGCCGCTGCGGGCGCAGCCCGGCCAGTGCGTACGCGGCCCGCGCCTCCTCGAGTCCGTAGCCCAGCTCGGCGAGCCGGTCCTGCGCCGACGCCAACTGCCTTACGGCGGCGCCGTGTTCCCCGCGGGCCGCGCGGGCCAGGGCCTCGGCCCGGTCGAGCAGGGCCAGCACGCTCGCCCGCCCCAGCCGCAGCGCACGGACCCGTGTGGTGTCGATGACGTCCTGCGCCTGTGCCGGCTCGCCGGTCAGGACCAGCGCCTCCGCGAGGTCCCCGTGCCAGCGGCCGCGCGCCGGATCGGTCACCCCGAGACTCTCCTCCAGCTCTCTGACCCGCCGCAGTGCCCCTACGGCCGCCGACGCGTCCCCCGCCACCAGGTGGGCGTGCCCGAGGGCGCCCAGCGCACGCGACAGATAGATCACGTCGCCGTCCTCCTCAGCGCGCTCCACCGCCTCCCGGGCCAGCGCGAGCGCCCGGTCCAGGTCGCCGCCCGCGGCCTCCGCGAGTGAGTTAAACATGGCAGTGGCCGCCTCCCCGATCCCGGTGTCCCGGGCCAGCCGCAGGCTCTCCCGGGCGAGGTCGAGGGCCCGGCCGCAGTGCCCGGACCGCAGTTCCGTCTCGGCGAGCCCGCGCAGGAAGTGCACCTCGCTCTCGACCATCCCGCGCCGCCGCACCTCACGCAGCAGCGCGGTGATCGTCGTCCGCGCCTCCGCGAGCCGGTCGCCCATGATCAGCCAGCGGAAGCGGGCCGCGCCCGCGCCGTTGTGGTCGCAGGCCACCCGCGGGTCCTGCGGCTCCCGCATGGCCCGCTGGATGGTCGCGGGCGCGTCGGGGTGGCCCATCATGGTCTCCATCTGGGCCTGGAACGCCAGCGCGAGCAGCTCGGTGCGCCGGTCCCCGGCCCGTTCGGCCAGCTCCGCGGCGCGGGCCGCCTCCTCGCGGCCCTTCGCCGTCTCACCCTCCAGGAGCAGTGCCCGCCACGCCAGTTGGTAGCGCACGAGCGCGAGCAGAGCGGGATCCTCGCCCGCGTCGGCGAGGGCCTGCGGGAAGACCGCGTCCACCTCGGCCATGGCCTGCCCGGCCGCGTCGATGACGACCATCCAGGCCCGTACGCGATCGGCGGCCCCGATGGCACGGCCGAGGACCTCCCGGGCGATGTCCCGGGCGAGATCCGTCTCCCCGGCGGTCAGCGCGTCCTCGGCCGCCTGCAGCCGCCGTTCGTCCGGGCCCGGGACGGTGTCCGCCGGGGTGTGCCGGGCGGCCAGCAGCCCGAGGTCCGCGGCGACCGACGGCGCGCCCCGGTCCCGGGCCGCGGCCGCGGCCTCGCCCAGCCGGGCGGCGACCTCGGAGTCGGTGCCGGTGGTGGCCAGGGCGAGATGCCGGGCCCGCTCGATGGGGTCGCAGGCCGCGGTGGACAGCGCGGCGTGGGCGGCGCGCCGCTCCTGGGGGGTGGCCTCCGCGTAGACGGCGGCCGAGATGAGGGGATGCGCGAACCGGATCCCCGGACCCTCCCGCTCCGGAGCCAGCAGTCCGAGCGCGGCGGCCGACGCGGTCTCCGTCTCGGCGTTCTCGCGTCCCGCGGCGGCGAGCAGGGCCTGGGTGGGACGGGCGCCCGCGCTCGCGACGAGCAGGGTGCGGCGGGCCTCGGCCGACAGCATCCCGATACGGTGCAGCACCAGTGCGCGCAGCGAGGTCGGCACGGGAAGCGGCTCGCCCGGTCGCGGGGCGGTCGGACTCTCGGCCAGGGCCCGGCCGAGTTCCAGCGCGAAGAGGGGATTGCCCCCGCTGGTGCGGTGGATGTCCCGTACGGCCGACCGGGGCAGGCCGGTGTAACCGCGGTGGCCGAGCAGTTCGGCGACCTGCGGGTGGGAGAGCGCGCCGACGCGTACGGCGAGGGTGTCCGGCGGCAGCACGCGCAGATGCGGATCGTGCCGGTGGGTCTCGGGCTCGGCCTCCGTGCGGACCGCGCACAGCATCCGCACCGGCATCTCGCCCAGGCGCCGGGCGGCGAAGCCGAGGAGTTCGGTGCTGGCGGGATCCAGCCACTGGAGGTCGTCGGCGACGATCAGCAACGGGCCGCGGGCGGCCAGGGCGCGGAGCGCGGACAGCACCGCGAGGCGCAGGGCGAGCCCGTCGCGCTGGAGGCTCGACTCGCCGCGGCCGGTGAGTGCGGACTCCAGGGCGGTGCGCTGCGGGGCGGGCAGGGTGTCCGACACCTCGTCGAGGACGAGGCCGAAAAGGTCGGCGAGGGCGAGGAAGGGGATATGGGTTTCGGATTCGGTGGCCGAGCAGCGCAGGACGGTCCGGGCCGCGTCGGCGTATTCCGCCGCCAGGGCCCGCAGCACGGTCGACTTTCCTATTCCCGCCGGTCCGTGGACGAGCACGCTGCCCCCGCGGGAGAGCTGTTCGCGCGCGCCCGAGAACAGGTCCTTCCGGCCGATGACCAGGTCGGGGCGGGGTCTCGCAGGCTCCTTGAAGTCCCCTGTCACGGTCACCGCTCCCCTCGTGCGTCGCGTCCGGCCAATATTAGGCAACGGCCGCTTGATTTCGGCCGGTCGTGGAGGTGAGGGAAACAACAAGAGCACGGCATAAGGTCTTTCGGCGCCGGACCGGATAGACGAGGGGCATTCCGGAGACCGGGCGGGCCCCCACGACACCCGCGCTGACAGCGCGCCCCCGACCGGACCGCGGGCCCGCGACGCACACCGCTCCCGGGCCGCGACGCACACCGTTCCCGGGTCAGGGGCGCACACCGCACCCGGGCCCGGCAGCCGCAGCCTCTGTCGGTCCTGGTCGGCCCCCGAGGAAAGCCCCGCGCCGCACGCGGACGCGCGCGTCCCGGCAACAGCCCGGTCCCGCACCACCGCTGCCGCCGCCGCGGACGCGCCCGCACTACGGCACCCGCAGCGGCAGCACGCACCCGACCGGACCCCTGAGACGGTGGCGCACACCGCACCCGGGCCCGGCAGCCGCAGCCTCTGTCGGTCCTGGCCCGCCCCCGAGGAAAGCCTGCGCCGAACGCGGACGCGCGTCCCTCCGCGGCCAGGTCCCGCCTGACGACGGCGCCCCGTCGGCCGCCGCGGCCCGCGCCCCCGCGGTGCCCCTACGGCAGCAGCCCCGCCCGCCGTGCCGCGACCACCGCTTCCGTGCGTGAATGGGCGCCCAGCCTGCGCATCGCCGAGCGGAGATAGGCCTTCACGGTCTCCGGGCGGAGCCCGAGACGTTCGGCGACCGCCGCGTTGGTCGACCCCGCCGCGACACACGCCAGCACGTCGATCTCGCGCGGGGCCAGCCCGGGATCCGGGGCGTCGCCGGACCCGGCGGACTCGCGGGACGCCGCGTGGGCCAGCCGGCCGCAGGCCCGCAGCAGCTCGGCCCGCAGCGCCGGATCCTGGACGCGGGGCGCCAGGGCCCGCAGGGCACCGTGCGCCTCCCGCACCTCCTCCCACACCGCCCCGGAGGCCGTACCGGCCGCACGCGTGGCGGCCAGCAGGCCCTGCGCCTCCTCCCGCACCACCAGCGCCTGTTCCACGTCCCGCGCCGCCTCCACCGCCGCGGCCAGCGTCCGGTCGCCCAGCGGCCGGGCCGTCCGCAGGGCGCCGTACAGGACACCGCGCACCCGGCGCCGTACGACGACGGGCACCGCGAGGACGGAGCACAGCCCCTCCGTGGCGACCGCGGCGTCGTACTCGTGGCTGATCTGCCGCGACGACGAGTAGTCCGTCACCGCGCACGGCCGGGCCAGGGCGACCGCCTTGCCGCCCAGGCCGTTGCCCGACGACACCGCGAGCGCGCTGAGCGCGGCCGTCGCCGTGCCGCTGAGGACGCTGATGCGCACCTGCCGGCGCCCCGGCTCGACCAGGCCGCCGAAGGCGACCGGCAGCCCCGTCGTCCGCCGCAGCCGGATCAGCGCACCCCGCATCTCGGCCGCCTCGGCCGGATCAGCTGCCACGTGCTAGCCCCTTCGTCGCGGCGCACCCCCGTTCGGGGGTGGTGAGACCTGCGTCACGGATTACACGATGTTAGGTGGCTGTCCGGCAACGAGGAGGACGCATGACGGTGAAGACGAGCGCGACGGACGACTTCCGCAGCGCACGGGACTTCCTGCTGGCACACCGCGAGGACTACGCGGGCGCCTACGAGGGGTTCGACTGGCCCCGCCCGGAGTACTTCAACTGGGCGCTCGACTGGTTCGACGTCATCGCCGAGGGCAACGACCGGACGGCCCTGCACCTCGTCGAGGAGGACGGCCGGCGCACCCTCGTCTCCTTCGCCGAGATGTCCGAGCGCTCCGACCGGACCGCGAACTGGCTGCGCGCCCAGGGCGTCCGTGCCGAGGACCGCATCCTGGTCATGCTGGGCAATCAGGTCGAGCTGTGGGAGACCGCGCTCGCCGCGATGAAGCTGCGCGCCGTCGTCATCCCGGCGACCCCGCTGCTCGGCCCCGCGGACCTGCGGGACCGCGTCGAGCGCGGCCGGGTCCGGCAGGTCGTCGTCCGGGCCGAGGACACCGGCAAGTTCGCCGAGGTGCCGGGCGACTACACCAGGATCGCGGTCGGCGGCCCGCCCGGGCAGCG
The DNA here is from genome assembly GCF_042871785.1 of Streptomyces sp. NPDC005551. Taxonomy (NCBI): domain Bacteria; kingdom Bacillati; phylum Actinomycetota; class Actinomycetes; order Kitasatosporales; family Streptomycetaceae; genus Streptomyces; species Streptomyces sp. NPDC005551. The sequence continues at coordinate 701,281 of NZ_JBIAJE010000001.1, forward strand.
GCAGTCGTACGAGCGCGGGGGCTGGCGCCCGTACGAGGACGCGTACGACGCCTCCGCCGTGTTCGAGCCCGACGGGCCGACCCGCTCGGACGACCCGCTGATGCTGTACTTCACCTCGGGCACCACCGCCCGGCCCAAGCTGGTCGAGCACACGCACACCTCGTATCCGATCGGCCACCTCGCGACCATGTACTGGGTCGGGCTCCAGCCCGGCGACGTGCACCTGAACATCTCCTCGCCGGGCTGGGCCAAGCACGCCTGGTCGAACCTCTTCGCGCCGTGGAACGCGGAGGCGACCGTCTTCATCCACAACTACACGCGCTTCGACGCGGCCCGCCTGATGGCGGAGATGGACCGCGCCGGTGTCACCACCTTCTGCGCTCCGCCCACCGTGTGGCGCATGCTCATCCAGGCCGATCTGACCGCACTGCGCACCCCGCCGCGCGAGGCCCTCGCCGCGGGGGAGCCGCTGAACCCCGAGGTCATCGAGCAGGTGCGCCGGGCGTGGGGCGTGAGCGTCCGGGACGGCTTCGGGCAGACCGAGACGGCGGTCCAGGTCTCCAACAGTCCCGGCCAGCCCCTGAAGGCGGGCTCGATGGGCCGGCCGAGCCCCGGGTTCCGCGTCGAACTGCTCGACCCGGTGTCGGGTGCGCCGGGGGCGTCGGAGGGCGAGATCGCGCTGGACCTCTCGGCGCGTCCCGTGGGCCTGATGACCGGCTACCACGGCGACGCCGACCGCACCGCCGAGGTCATGGCCGGCGGCTACTACCGCACCGGTGACATCGGCTCCCGCGACGCCGACGGCTACATCACGTACGTGGGCCGCGCGGACGACGTGTTCAAGGCGAGCGACTACAAGATCTCTCCGTTCGAGCTGGAGAGCGCCCTGCTGGAGCACGAGGCGGTGGCGGAGGCGGCCGTCGTCCCCGCACCCGACGAGCTCAGGCTCGCGGTCCCGAAGGCGTACGTGGTGCCGGCGGCGGGCTGGGAGCCCGGCCCGGACACCGCGAAGGTGCTCTTCGAGCACTCGCGCCGCGTCCTCGCCCCGTACAAACGCATCCGCCGGCTGGAGTTCGGCGCGCTGCCCAAGACCGTCTCCGGCAAGATCCGCCGGATCGAGCTGCGCGAGGCCACCGCCGCGGGTTCCGCCGCGGAGTACCGCGAGGAGGACTTCCGATGACGAATTCCCCGGCCGACGAGCCGAGTTACGCCCACGGCACCAGTACGACACCGCTGCTCGGCGACACGATCGGGGCGAACCTGGACCGGGCGGTCGCCGCGCACCCCGCACGCGACGCCCTGGTGGACGTGGAGTCGGGGCGGCGCTGGACGTACGCCGAGTTCGGCGCCGCGGTCGGCGAGGTGGCGCGCGGCCTGCTCGCCAAGGGTGTGCTCAAGGGCGACCGGGTCGGCATCTGGGCGGTGAACTGCCCCGAGTGGGTGCTCGTCCAGTACGCGACCGCCCGCATCGGCGCGATCATGGTGAACATCAACCCGGCCTACCGTGCCCACGAGGTGGAGTACGTGCTGAGGCAGGCGGGGATCTCGGTCCTGATCGCCTCGCAGCGGCACAAGGGCAGCGACTACCGCGCCCTGGTCGACCGGGTCCGCGGGAAGTGCCCCGGACTGCGCGAGACCGTCTACATCGGCGACCCGTCCTGGGACGCGCTGACGGCGGCGGCGGCCTCGGTGACGGAGGAACAACTCCTGGCGCGGGAAGCCGGGTTGAGCTGTGACGACCCGGTCAACATCCAGTACACCTCGGGCACCACCGGCTTCCCCAAGGGTGCCACGCTGTCCCACCACAACATCCTCAACAACGGCTACTGGGTGGGCCGTACGGTCGGCTACACCGAGCAGGACCGGGTCTGCCTGCCGGTGCCCTTCTACCACTGCTTCGGCATGGTCATGGGGAACCTGGGCGCCACCTCGCACGGCGCCTGCATCGTGATCCCGGCCCCCTCCTTCGACCCGTCGGCGACCCTGCGGGCGGTGCAGCAGGAGCGCTGCACCTCGCTGTACGGCGTACCGACCATGTTCATCGCGGAGCTGAACCTCCCCGACTTCGCGACGTACGACCTGTCGTCGCTGCGCACCGGGATCATGGCGGGCTCGCCCTGTCCGGTCGAGGTGATGAAGCGGGTGGTCGCCGAGATGCACATGGCGGAGGTGTCCATCTGCTACGGCATGACGGAGACCTCGCCGGTGTCGCTCCAGACCCGCCGCGACGACGATCTGGAGCACCGCACGGGCACGGTCGGCCGGGTCCTGCCGCACATCGAGGTGAAGATCGTGGACCCGGTGGACGGAGTGACGCTGCCGCGCGGCTCGGCGGGCGAGCTGTGCACCCGCGGCTACGGCGTCATGCTCGGCTACTGGGACGAGCCCGAGAAGACCGCGGAGGCCGTCGATTCAGGGCGCTGGATGCACACCGGGGACCTGGCCGTGATGCGCGACGACGGCTACGTCGAGATCGTCGGCCGCATCAAGGACATGATCATCCGGGGTGGCGAGAACGTCTACCCGCGCGAGATCGAGGAGTTCCTCTACGCGCACCCGAAGATCGCCGACGTCCAGGTGGTCGGCGTGCCGCACGAGCGCTACGGCGAGGAAGTGCTCGCCTGCGTCATCCCCCGCGACCCCGGGGACCCGCTCACGCTGGAGGAGCTGCGGTCCTTCTGCGAGGGGCAGCTCGCGCACTACAAGATCCCCAGCCGGCTGCGGATCCTGGAGTCCTTCCCGATGACGGTGTCGGGCAAGGTGCGGAAGATCGAACTGCGGCAGGGGTACGGGGAGTAGGGCGTCCCGCGCGCGGCCCGGCCCGCGCCGCGGTGAAGGGGCCCGGCGTCGCGGTCAGGCCCCCGGCGCGAGAAGTTCGCCTGCGCTGCCGTTGACCGGCTGCGGGGTGCCCGTGAGGTCGAGGACGAACAGGGCGACGCGCAGGGCGTCGGCGCGGCTGCGGGCCTCGTCCTCGTAGCCGGCGAGCGAGAAGTACACGCACCGCGCGGATTCCGTCATGGCCGTCAGCCACAGGCACTCCACGTCCCGCGGCGTCGCCGGATGCACGGTCGGGTCCACCTGTGCCACCAGGCCCCGTGCCGCGAGCCCGATCCCCGACGGCGGCCGCTGGTCCGCCCGCCTGACGTCCCGGTACCCGAGCCACCGCAGGTAGAGGGCGGCGGCGGTGACGGCGTCCCGAGCCGTCCTGATGGCGACGGGCCGGAAGGCGGCACGGCGGGCCGGGACGGCGACGCGGGGCAACGGGCCGCGGCGGGCGCGGCCCGCCGCCGGGCCGGAGGCCGACGGCCAGGACCGGCCCGTCCCGGTCCGCGTCCCGCCGGACGGCCCCGCACCCGAAGCCGCACCCCGGCCGGCCTCCGACCGGCCGTCGGCGCCGGTGCCACGCTCGGCCGCCGGACCACCGCGTGACGCGGCCCGGGGCACGGTGCCACCGGTCCCGGACGCGGAGCCCGTGGTCCCGGACGCGGAGCCCGTGGTCCCGGACACGCTGCCCCTGGTCCCGGACACGCTGCCCCCGGGACTGGGACCGGTGCCGGCGTCGGTCCCGGCACCGATGCCGGTGTCCGTCCCGGCGCCGATGCCGCTGCCGAACGCGGTGTGGCGTCCGGAGCCGGCACCCGAGTCTTCGCCCGTGGCGGCGCCGCAGCCGGGGTGCGGGCCCGCGGGCGGGGCGGCCGGCGTCCTCGGCACCGGGATGCGCAGGACCGTGCCGCACGGGCAGTCCAGCTCCGGGTGGGGCCACTCGTGCTGGCGGCCGCAGGCACCGCAGCGGACGGTGACCCATTCCTCCTCCCAGACGCGGTGGGTGACGGCGACCGGCGCGGCGCGCCGGTCCAGCGGCGGCGCCACCGGCGCACCGCACTCGCACGGGTAGGGCGGCGCGGTGTACAGGTGCTCGCGGCGACAGGCCGGGCACCGCACCGGCACGCTCTCGGCCATAACCCACTCCAGTGACGACGCGGCATCGGGACAGCGTCCCCATCGTCCTCCCGCCGTCCCCCTCCGGTCAGCAGAACGGCCCGACGCCGGAGGTCGGGCGAGGCCGGGGCGCACCCGCGTCCGGGCACGCCGCCCACTCTTGACGGTTCGTCCGCCCGCCACTTACATTGCTTCCAGATAGTAGAAGTTACTTTCCGCATTACGGAATGCGTGGTGCGGGGTCCACACGGATCACATGGCTCTCCGAGGGGCGCGACGGGAGCGCGAATCCGCCAGCGAAGCAGGAGTACTCCATGGCTCGTATGACCGCTGCCCGCGCGGCAGTCGAGATCCTCAAGCGCGAGGGCGTCAGCGACGCGTTCGGTGTCCCGGGCGCGGCGATCAACCCCTTCTACGCCGCGCTCAAGGCCTCCGGCGGGATCAGTCACACCCTCGCCCGGCATGTCGAGGGCGCCTCGCACATGGCGGAGGGATACACCCGGACCCACCCGGGCAACATCGGCGTCTGCATCGGCACGTCGGGACCGGCCGGCACGGACATGATCACCGGTCTCTACTCCGCGACCGGCGACTCCATCCCGATCCTGTGCATCACGGGCCAGGCACCGACCGCCGTGATCCACAAGGAGGACTTCCAGGCCGTCGACATCGCCTCGATCGCCAAGCCGGTCACCAAGATGGCGGTCACGGTGCTGGAGGCCGCGCAGGTCCCCGGCGTCTTCCAGCAGGCCTTCCACCTGATGCGCTCCGGCCGTCCGGGTCCGGTCCTCATCGACCTGCCCATCGACGTCCAGCTCACCGAGATCGAGTTCGACCCGGAGACGTACGAGCCGCTGGGGGTCTACAAGCCCGCCGCGACCCGCGCCCAGGTCGAGAAGGCGATCACCCTGCTCAACGAGTCCGAGCGCCCGCTGATCGTCGCCGGCGGCGGCGTGCTCAACGCGGACGCCTCGCACCTGCTCGTGGAGTTCGCCGAGTTGACGGGCACTCCGGTCGTCCCGACCCTCATGGGCTGGGGCATCCTGCCCGACGACCACGAGCTGAACGCCGGCATGGTCGGCCTCCAGACCTCGCACCGCTACGGCAACGCGACGTTCCTGGAGTCCGACTTCGTCCTCGGCGTCGGCAACCGCTGGGCCAACCGCCACACCGGCAGGCTGGACGTCTACACGGCCGGCCGGAAGTTCGTCCACGTCGACATCGAGCCCACCCAGATCGGCCGGATCTTCGCACCGGACTACGGCATCGCCTCCGACGCGAAGGCCGCTCTGGAGCTGTTCGTCGAGGTGGCCCGCGAGCTGAAGGCCCGGGGCGGGCTCCCCGACCGCTCCGCGTGGGCCGCGTCCGCGCAGGAGCGCAGGGCGACGCTCCAGCGCCGTACGCACTTCGACGACATCCCGATCAAGCCGCAGCGCGTCTACGAGGAGATGAACAAGGCCTTCGGTCCGGAGACCCGCTACGTCACCACCATCGGCCTCTCGCAGATCGCCGGCGCCCAGATGCTGCACGTCCACCGGCCGCGGCACTGGATCAACTGCGGCCAGGCGGGCCCGCTCGGCTGGACCGTCCCGGCCGCGCTCGGCGTCGCCAAGGCCGATCCGGAGGCCCAGGTCGTGGCGCTCTCCGGCGACTACGACTTCCAGTTCATGATCGAGGAACTGGCCGTCGGCGCCCAGCACCGGATCCCGTACGTCCATGTCCTGGTGAACAACGCCTACCTGGGCCTGATCCGGCAGGCGCAGATCGGCCTGGACATCAACTTCCAGGTCAACCTGGAGTTCGAGAACATCAACTCCCCGGAGCTGGGCGTCTACGGCGTGGACCACGTCAAGGTCGTCGAGGGCCTCGGCTGCAAGGCGATCCGGGTCACCGACCCCGCCGAGCTGGGCGCCGCCTTCGAGCAGGCGAAGAAGCTCGCCGCCGAGTACCGGGTGCCGGTGGTCGTCGAGGTCATCCTGGAACGCGTCACCAACATCGCGATGAGCAGGACGAACGACATCAGTGAAGTCGTCGAGTTCGAGGAGCTCGCGACCGAGCCGGGCCACGCGCCCACCTCGATCAGGACGCTGAAGGTCTGACGCCGGCGGCTCTTCCCCGCACGACGGCCGGAAGGGCGGCTCACCGACCGGTGAGCCGCCCTTCCGCCTGTCCGGAACCCGCGTCCCGCGCGGCTCCCGTCTTCGTGCTGCATCCCCCGTGCGGCGGTGCTGTGGTGCTTCCCCCGTGCTGTGGTTCCCTGGTGCTTCCCCCGTGCTTGTGTGCTTCCCCCGATATGAGGCCTGCCGCCCCCGTGACGGCGGGCCTCATGTGCCGAGGATGTGCCTTCGGCGCCGCGAGTTGAAGCCCCTGCGCCGTTGTTCAGAGGTTGATTTGAGGGTTCCGTAGGCGAGGTACGCCCGCTTGCGTACGTACCGGCCCCGCCGCGGCGGACGGCGGAGCGCCGGGTACGGGACCGTCCGTACCCGGCGCTCTGGAACCGGTGGGCTGTGTGGTTGTTGCCGTCCGACGGCGCGAGGCTGGGCGCGACAGGACGTTCGCGCCGCCGGACGGAGTCTGCGGCACCCCCGGAAAGGGGGTGGCTGGGGGACCGCGGCGGATGCGACGGGACCGGGACTTCCTTCTCTCAGGTCGAGAAGGGAGTCCGCGGGCCTGCACCACCGCACTGGCTCGCACGCCGCCGCGGCCCCCGTCCTGCCCGGAGCAGCCGGTGGACCACCCCTCATCCGGGTCCTTGGCTGTCGCGGGCGTCCTTGGGGTCAGTCCTCGCGCAGGGCGCGGACCGCCTCCTCCACGCGCTTGCCGTAGTCCGGGTCGGCGGCGTGGAAGTGGGTGAGGTTCCTCTCGACGACGTCGTCGCGGGAGACCTGCGAGAGGCCGCCCGCGATGTTCGCGACGAGCCGGTCCTTCTCGTCCGCGGACATCAGCCGGTACAGCTCGCCCGCCTGGAAGAAGTGGTCGTCCTTGGTGTGCGACGGGGCCTCGTGCGTGCCCGTGTGACCGTGGACCGCGAGCGGCGCCGACAGCGGGCGGCCGGTCTCGACCGGGCCCTCGTACGAGTTCGGCTCGTAGTTCTTCGCCGCGCGCCCCTGCGGGTTGGCGGCCATCAGGCCGTCGCGGCCGTAGTTCTCCGCGACCGTCGCCCGCGGGGCGTTGACCGCGAGCTGGGTGTGGTTGACGCCCAGGCGGTAGCGGTGCGCGTCCGCGTAGGCGAACAGCCGGCCCTGGAGCATCTTGTCGGGAGAGGGGCCGATGCCCGGGACGAAGTTGTTCGGGGAGAAGGCGGCCTGCTCTACCTCGGCGAAGACGTTGTCGGGGTTGCGGTCCAGCACGAGCCGGCCCACGCGCCGCAGCGGGTAGTCCGCGTGCGGCCACACCTTGGTCAGGTCGAAGGGGTTGAAGCGGTACTCCGCCGCGTCCGCCGCCGGCATGATCTGGACGTGCAGGGTCCAGGACGGGTTGACGCCCCGCTCGATGGCCTGGAGCAGGTCCGTCTGGTGGGAGTTGGGATCCTTGCCCGCGATGTCCTGGGCCTGCTCGGTGGACAGGCAGCGGATGCCCTGGTTCGTCTTGAAGTGGTACTTGACGAAGAAGGCCTCGCCCTCGGCGTTCGTCCACTGGTAGGTGTGCGAGCCGAAGCCGTCCATGTGGCGGTACGAGGCCGGGATGCCGCGGTCGCCCATCAGCCAGGTGATCTGGTGCGTCGCCTCGGGGGAGTGACCCCAGAAGTCCCAGACGTTGTCCGGCTCCTGCCTGCCCGTGAACGGGTCGCGCTTCTGGGAGTGGATGAAGTCGGGGAACTTGACGGGGTCCTTGATGAAGAAGACCGGCGTGTTGTTGCCGACGAGGTCGTAGTTGCCCTCCTCGGTGTAGAACTTCACCGCGAAACCGCGCGGGTCCCGCACCGCGTCCGCGCCGCCGAGGCTGTCGGCCACCGTCGAGAAGCGCAGGAAGAGCTCGGTGCGCTTGCCGACGGTGTTCAGGAAGTCGGCGTACGTGAAGTCCGTGACGTCGTCGGTCACTTCGAAGTACCCGTACGCGCCGGAACCGCGGGCGTGCACCACGCGCTCCGGGATGCGCTCGCGGTTGAACCGGGCGAGCTTCTCCAGCAGGTGCTGGTCCTGGAGGAGGAGCGGGCCGCCGACGCCGGCGGTGGCGGAGTTCTGGTTGTCGGCGACCGGAGCGCCGGACTCGGTCGTAAGCACGCGCTTCGACATCGTGGACCTTCCGTACGAGGGGCAGCGGAAAGCTGCTTCCGCTTCGTGGAGCCTAGGTTCGGGGCGATCTGGACGTCAACAGTTTGTTGAAGTCCGGTGGTCGGAGCTGGTACCGGGCGGCGCCGACGCCTGGGCGCGACAGGACAGGTGTCAGCGGCGGCGCCGCCCGGAGACTGTGGGGGCCGCCGGATCAGAGCCGGGCGCCGGAGAGGCGCTCCACCGCGCGCAGCAGTGCGGAGTGGTCCAGGCCGCCGTCGCCCTGCGCGCGCAGGGAGGCGACGAGCTGGGCGACCACGGCGCCGACCGGCAGCGCGGCACCGACGTTGCGGGCGGCGTCCGTGACGATGCCCATGTCCTTGTGGTGCAGGTCGATGCGGAAGCCCGGCTTGAAGTCGCGGTTGAGGAAGTTGTCCTTCTTGCGCGTCAGCACGGTGGAGCCGGCGAGCCCGCCGCCCAGGACGTCGAGGGCGGCCTTCAGGTCCACGCCCGACTTCTCCAGGAAGACCACGGCCTCGGCGCACGCCTGGATGTTCACGGCGACGATCAGCTGGTTGGCGGCCTTCACGGTCTGGCCGGAGCCGTGCGGACCGCACAGCACGATGGTCTTGCCGAGCGCGTCGAGGACCGGCTTCACCTCGTCGAAGTCGGCCTGCTCACCACCGACCATGATCGAGAGCACGGCCTCGATCGCCCCTGCCTCACCGCCGGACACCGGGGCGTCCAGGACGCGGATGCCCTTGTCCTTCGCGGCCTCGGCCAGGTCCACCGAGGTCTGCGGAGTGATCGAGGACATGTCGACCAGGAGCGCGCCGGACCGCGCGTTCTCCAGGATGCCGTCGGGGCCGTACGCGATGGCCTCGACCTGCGGGGACGCCGGGACCATGGTGATCACCACGTCGGCCTCGCGCACGGCCTCGGCGATCGAGCCCGCCGCCCTGCCGCCGGCCGCGGACAGCCGGTCCAGCTTGTCCTGCTCCAGCGTGAAGCCGGTGACGTCGTATCCGGCCTTGATCAGGTTCTCCGACATCGGGGAGCCCATGATGCCGAGGCCGATCCAGGCGATCTTGGGAAGGGTGCTGCTCATGAGGGTGCCTCTCTGACTGCTGTGCTGCGTCTGGGGGTTGCCGCGGGGCGCGGTCGCGTCGCCGTGCGTCCGGGCGTGCCGTGCGGCGGTGGTCAGCGGGCCGCGCGGCCCTCGCGCGGGAGCCAGTCGAAGGCCTCCGCGCTCGGCCGGTCGCCCGGCTTGTACTCCAGTCCGACCCAGCCGTCGTACCCGGCCTTCGCGAGCCGGTCGAGGAGGTCCTCCAGCGGGAGGGAGCCGGTGCCGGGCGCGCCGCGGCCCGGGTTGTCGGCGATCTGCACGTGCCCGGTCCGGTCGGCGTACCGCTCGATCACCGACGGCAGGTCCTCGCCGTTCATCGACAGGTGGTACAGGTCCATGAGGAACCTGGCGTTGCCGAGTCCCGTCGCCGCGTTGACCTTGTCGACCACGCCCACGCCCGCCGGGGCGGAGACCAGCGGATAGCGCGGCGACTCCGGCTCGTTGAGTGTCTCGATCAGGAGAATCGCGCCGATCCGGTCGGCGGCCCGCGCGGCGAGCGCCAGGTTCTCCAGGGCGAGCGCGTCCTGCTCGGCCGGGTCCACGCCCTCGACGCGGTTGCCGTACAGGGCGTTCAGCGCCGTGCAGCCGAGCGACTCGGCGAACGCGGCGGCCACGTCGATGTTGGCGCGGAACTTCTCCGACTCCGCGCCGGGGAGCGACAGAGCGCCCCGGTCCGGGCCGGGCAGCTGCCCGGCGTAGAAGTTCAGGCCCGTCAGCCGGACGCCCGCGTCCTCGATCGCCTTCCTCAGGGCGTCGAGCACGGACTGCTCGGGGGTGGGGGAGTCGACCCAGGGCCACCACAGCTCGACCGCGGTGAAGCCCGCCGCGGCGGCGGCCGCGGGGCGCTCCAGGAGCGGGAGTTCCGTGAAGAGGATCGACAGGTTGACGTTGAAGCGCTGCTCTGCGAATCCCATGGGGTCGGCGCTCCCTTCCGTATCGATATTCCGTATTGCGGAAGTTCGTTTCTGCTTAATGGAAGATTGCCGCCGGGTGTCGTGCCTTGTCAAGAGGGGGCTGCCGGAAAATCGACACCGCGCAGTAGGTTGAGCGGGTGCGATTGAGAGTGGAGTTCACGACCGAGCCCTTCGACCTCGACGAGGCGCCGCGGCACGCGCTGGTCGCCCGTGAGGTCGTCGAGGCGGCCGAGCTGGACGCCGTGGACGTCGGCCCGTTCGGCAACACCGCGGAGGGTGCCGCCGACGAGGTCCTCACCGCCGTCGGCGCCCTGCTGCGCAGGTCCCTGGAGGCGGGCGCCACCCGGGTCTCGCTCCAGGTCAACGTGGTCGGGGAGGGCGATAAGTGACCGGTATCGGGGACGACCCCTTCGTCACGGCGGTCAAGCCGCTGGTCGACGCCATGGGCGGCGAGATGCTGGCGCCCGGGGAGGCCGGCGCCGACGACGTCGTGCTGTCCTGGGAGGGTGCGGACGTCGTCGCCGTACGGCTGCCGCAGCTCGCCGACTCGCTGGACCACATCCTCGCCGCCCTCGAACGCAAGCGGGGCAGGCCCCTGGCCGAGCTCGACCGCAAGGCCAAGCAGGAGGTCGTGGCGATACTGGAAGCCCGGGGCGCCTTCTCGGTGCGCCACGGCGTGGAGACCGTCGCGAGCGCGCTGGGCGTCAGCCGCTTCACCGTTTACAACTACCTGAACCGCGAGAAGGAATCCTGACCACGTTGCCGGGTGCGAAGTTCTGACCAGGGGAAACGTGGCCGACTCGGCCCCGGTCGCCCCGCCCGTGGTGAGCCGCCGTCCGTGTCCCCCGGACGGCGGTTTTTGTTACCCGCATTTTTCAACAAAGTGTTGACGTGGTGTTTCCGAGGGCGTTAGCTGTCCGCAGCCCGTCCAGCACAAGGCCACGGAGGCTTCCCGTGACTTCGAGTACGACACCCGGCGGCCTCGCCCGGTTCAACGCCCTGGAGGAACACGCGGCTCGCGCCGCCCTCCACGAGGTCTGCGCCTCCACGGCGTGGGCGCGCACCCTGCTCGCCCGCCGCCCCTACGCCACCGCCGACGACCTCTTCGCCGCGAGCGACGCCGCCACGGCCGAGCTGACCCCCGCGGACCTGGCGGAGGCGATGGCCGGGCACCCGCCGATCGGGCGCCCCAAGCCGGGGGACCCGACCTCCTCGCGGGAGCAGCGCGGCATGGCCGGTGCCTCCGAGGAGCTGAAGAGGGAGATGCTCGAACTGAACCTGGAGTACCAGGAGAGGTTCGGCCACGTCTTCCTCGTCTGCGCCACCGGCCGGACCGGCGAGCAGATGCGCGACGCGGTCAGGGAGCGGATCGGCAACTCGCCCGAGCGGGAGCGGGAGATCGTCCGCACCGAACTGGGAAAGATCAACCGCATCCGGCTGACCGGCCTCGTACAGGAAGAGCAGGCATGAGCACCGACAGCACGGCCTCCGTGTCCACCCACATCCTGGACACCAGCGCAGGGCGCCCCGCCGGGGGCGTCGCCGTCCGTCTCGCCGCCCGCGGCGGACGCGAAGCGGACTGGCGCCCGCTCGGCGGTTCCGCGACGGACGCGGACGGACGGTGCAAGGACCTGCCGGCGCTGCCGGAGGGGACGACCCACGTACGGCTCGACTTCGCCGTCGAGCCGTACTTCGAGAAGAAGCAAGCCGATGCGCAGCAGGACGCCCCCGCGAATCGGGACAGCGGTGCGTTCTTCCCCGAGGTGGCGATCACCTTCGCCGTCGTACCGGGCGAGCACTACCACGTACCGCTGCTGCTCAACCCGTTCGGCTACTCCGTTTACCGAGGGAGCTAGCAGACATGACAGACCGATCCCGCCCTGCCCGCATGACGATGCTGGGACAGAACCAGTACGGCAAGGCCGAGAACCGCGTCGTGAAGATCACGCGTGACGGCGACACGCACCACATCAAGGACCTGAACGTCTCCGTCGCGCTGAGCGGCGACATGGACGACGTGCACTACTCGGGCTCGAACGCGAACGTCCTGCCGACGGACACCACCAAGAACACGGTGTACGCCTTCGCCAAGGAGTACGGCATCGAGTCCGCCGAGCAATTCGGCATCCACCTCGCGCGGCACTTCGTCACCTCGCAGGAGCCGATCCACCGGGCGCGCATCCGCATCGAGGAGTACGCCTGGGACCGCATCGCGACGTCGGACGCGAACTCGCGGTTCATCGGCGCCGACGAGGTCAACCACTCCTTCGTGCGCAAGGGGCAGGAGACCCGGGTCACCCAGATCACCTTCGACGGTGAGAAGTGGGAGGTCGTCTCGGGCCTCAAGGACCTGGTCGTGATGAACTCGACGAACTCCGAGTTCTGGGGCTACGTCAAGGACAAATACACGACGCTCAAGGAGGCCTACGACCGCATCCTGGCGACGCAGGTGTCCGCGCGCTGGCGGTTCAACTGGACCGACGACGAGCAGCGGATGCCCCACTGGGAGAAGTCGTACGAGCAGGTCCGCAAGCACATGCTCCAGGCCTTCGCGGAGACGTACTCGCTGTCGCTCCAGCAGACCCTGTACCAGATGGGTTCGCGCATCATCAACCACCGCAGTGAGATCGACGAGGTCCGCTTCTCGCTGCCGAACAAACACCACTTCCTCGTCGACCTGGAGCCCTTCGGCCTCAAGAACGACAACGAGGTCTACTACGCGGCCGACCGCCCGTACGGCCTCATCGAGGCCACCATCCTGCGCGACGGCTGCGAGCCGCACATCCCGGTGGACCTCACCAACCTGTAGTACCGCGCCGGCGGCCGACGAGGGCCGCCGCGGTACCACCGCCCCCGACGCGTGCGCCGGCGTCGACATCCCAGGGGGAGAGCGGGGGCATCTGCGCAACAACAGCACCACGGACCCGGTCGTCACCCCGCTCGACCCCCGGGTCCGTCCGCCGATGGGAAGAACGAGGAACCGCCGTGGCAGTCGAGCGCATCGTCATCGAGAACTGCGCCATCGCGACCGTGGACGCGGGCGACACCGAGTACGCCTCGGGCCACATCGTCGTCGCCGGCAACAGGATCGAGTCGGTGGGTGCCGGAAAGGCCCCCGAGAACCCGGAGAACGTGGTCCGTCGCATCGACGGAACCGGGCACCTGGCGACCCCGGGCCTGGTCAACACCCACCACCACTTCTACCAGTGGATCACCCGCGGCCTCGCCACGGACCACAACCTCTTCAACTGGCTCGTGGCGCTCTACCCGACCTGGGCGCGCATCGACGAGAAGATGGCGTACGCCGCCGCGCAGGGCTCCCTCGCCATGATGGCCCGCGGCGGTGTCACCACCGCCATGGACCACCACTACGTCTTCCCGAAGGGTTCCGGCGACCTGTCCGGCGCCATCATCGGGGCGGCGCGCGAGACGGGCGTCCGCTTCACCCTCGCCCGCGGCTCGATGGACCGCAGTGAGAAGGACGGCGGGCTGCCGCCCGACTTCGCCGTCGAGACCCTCGAAGGGGCGCTGGCCGCCACCGAGGCGACCATCGACGAGCACCACGACGCGTCCTTCGACGCCATGACCCAGATCGCCGTCGCGCCCTGCTCCCCCTTCTCCGTCTCCACCGAACTCATGCGGCAGGGCGCCGAACTGGCCCGCCGCAAGGGCGTACGGCTGCACACGCACGGCTCAGAGACCGTGGAGGAGGAGCAGTTCTGCAAGGAACTGTTCGGCATGGGCCCGACCGAGTACTTCGAGTCCACCGGCTGGCTCGGCGAGGACGTGTGGATGGCGCACTGCGTCCACATGAACGACTCCGACATCGCCGCCTTCGCCCGCACGAAGACCGGCGTGGCCCACTGCCCCTCGTCCAACGCCCGCCTGGCGGCCGGCATCGCGCGCGTCCCCGACATGCTCGCGGCCGGCGTCCCCGTCGGCCTCGGCGTCGACGGCACGGCGTCCAACGAGTCGGGCGAACTGCACACCGAACTGCGCAACGCCCTGCTGATCAACCGCCTCGGCGCCCACCGCGAGGCCGCCCTGAACGCCCGCCAGGCGCTGCGCCTCGGCACCTACGGCGGCGCCCAGGTCCTCGGCCGGGCCACCCAGATCGGCTCCCTGGAGGCGGGCAAGCTCGCCGACCTGGTGCTGTGGAAGCTGGACACCCTGGCCCACGCCTCGATCGCCGACCCGGTGACCGCGCTGGTCTTCGGCGCGGCGGCCCCGGTCACCCTCTCGCTCGTCAACGGCAGGCCGGTCGTCGAGGACAGCCGGCTCCTGAACGTCGACGAGGACGCCGTCGCCCGCTCCACGCGGGCCGAGGCGCAGCGCCTCGCGCGGATCGCCGCGCAGGCCTGACAACCACAGATCTCCGGCCGAGGGGGACGGCCCTCGGCCGGTGGCCATGGACCCGAGCGGGGTCCGTGGTGGCCGTGTCCGGGGAGCGCGCGTGGACGTGCGCTCCCCGGAACGGTCTCCGTCGCGAAGCCGCCGGTGAACCGGAGCCTCGCGACGGCCAACGCCGGGGATTTCCCCTCTCCCTGACGTATCGTCCCGGTCCCGCACGACCGCGCATCACCTCCCTGAAACCCGCGTCGCCGCCGTGGCGGACGCGTAACCGACCGGAGGAGCCGCCGTGGCCGCCCAGCCCGCGCCCAGCACCGATGCAGTCCCCACTGGTCAGCCGACGCATCCGGTTGACGAGAAGCTCCCGCCCCTGAAGATGGCGACCAGCGGCCTCCAGCACGTGGCCGCCATGTACGCGGGAGTGGTCGCCCCACCCCTGATCGTCGGAGCGGCGGTCGGCCTGTCCGCCACCGAGCTGACCTTCCTGACCGGCGCGTGCCTGTTCACCGCGGGACTCGCCACCTTTCTCCAGACGCTCGGCATCTGGAAGATCGGCGCCCGGCTGCCGTTCGTCAACGGCGTCACCTTCGCCGGTGTCGCGCCGATGACCGCGGTCGTCGCCTCCACCGACGACAAGCGCGACGCCCTGCCGATCATCTTCGGCGCGGTCATCGTCGCGGGCCTCCTCGGCTTCCTGGCCGCGCCGGTGTTCTGCAAGGCGGTCCGCTTCTTCCCGCCCGTCGTCACCGGCACGGTGATCACGCTGATCGGGATATCCCTGCTGCCCGTCGCCTTCGGCTGGGCCCAGGGGCCCGACCCGACGGCCCACGACTACGGCTCGACGACCTACCTCGGCCTCGCGGCCGCGACCCTCGCCATGGTGCTGCTGCTGCGCCGCTTCACGCGGGGCTTCGTCAAGCAGATCGCCGTCCTGCTCGGCCTGGTGCTGGGCACGCTCGTCGCGATCCCGTTCGGCGTCACGGACTTCGGGCCGGTCGCCGACGCGGACGTGGTGGGCTTCCCGACCCCGTTCCACTTCGGCGCCCCGCAGTTCCAGGTCGCCGCGATCCTCTCGCTGTGCGTGGTGATGGTGGTCTCGATGACCGAGTCGACCGCGGACATGCTGGCGCTGGGCGAGATCGTCGAGCGGCCGGCCGACGAGAAGACCATCGCGGCGGGTCTGCGCGCCGACACCCTCGGTTCGGCGCTGAGCCCCCTCTTCAACGGTTTCATGTGCAGCGCCTTCGCACAGAACATCGGACTCGTCGCCATGACGAAGGTCCGCAGCCGGTACGTCGTCGCCACCGGCGGCGGTTTCCTGGTGCTGATGGGCCTGTGTCCGATGGCCGCCTCGCTCATCGCGGTCGTGCCCCGGCCGGTGCTCGGCGGCGCGGGCGTCGTCCTGTTCGGCTCGGTCGCCGCGAGCGGCATCCAGACCCTGGTACGGGCCGGCCTGGAGAAGGACAACAACGTCCTGATCGTCGCCGTGTCGCTGGCCGTCGGCATCATCCCGATCACCGCGCCGGAGTTCTACCACGCCTTCCCGGAGACGGCGAAGATCGTCCTGGACTCGGGGATCTCGACCGGATGTGTGGCGGCCGTGGTCCTGAACCTGGTCTTCAACCATCTCGGCAGGAACGCGGACGCGGAGGACGTCACCCATCCCATGGAGGCCGGTGAGGAACTCGGCGGGGGACGGGCGGGCAAGACGGCCCCGGCCCACTGACCGACGGCCCCGGCACACGGAGCCTCAAACACACGGAGCACCCGGGGCACGCGGAGCACGCGGGGCACGCGGGGCACCCGGGGCACACGGAGGGCGCGGCACGTCGGGTGTGCCGCGCCCTGTGCCGTCGGGGCTCCTCGGCGGGGCCGAAGGCGGGACCGTCGTCGTAGGCGTCCAGTCCCTCGGCCGCGCCGGCCCCGGGCGGTTCGGTCAGCCGATGTGGAAGCTGTCCCCGTAGACCTTCCAGTCCAGCGGCGGGTCCAGGTTCAGGTTCCGCTTCTGCAGGAAGACCCGCTGGGCGGTGTCGACGCGGCTCGTGTCCGAGTGGGCCTCCTCCTGCTTCATCGCCCAGACGCGCGCGTCGAGGAACGCGTTCAGGTACGTCACCTCGTCGCCTCCCTGGGCCGGCGGCTTGGCCCTGGCCAGCGCCCGTCGGCGGATGCTGCCGAAGCTGGTGCTGTCGCCGCCGTCGCCGTGCATCACGATGGCGTCGTAGTACGCGAACTGGCCGAGGACGCCGACGCCGTCGGCCTTGCCCTGCCGGACGGCCGGGTTGAAGTACACCCGGTCGCGCTCGTCGTTCTGGGCCTGCTGGAACACCGTGTCCTGGGCGGCCCTGCGCCAGTCGCCGGGGAAGTTCGGGTCCAGTCCGTCGTGGGAGTCGGTGCCGTCCACCTCGCGCAGGGCGGGCAGGTACCTGGCGAGCACGTTGCCCGGCTTGCGCCGGGCGTAGAGCTCGACGAGGTCGAGCATGTCGCCGGTGCCCGAGCAGAAGCCGATGATCCCGGCGGTGTAGCCGCGCCCGTCGCCGATGTCCTCGATGTACCTGTACTGCGCCTTCCAGTCCAGCGAGGAGTTCTCCGCGCTGGAGACCAGCTTCATGGCGATCTCCTTCTTCGCCGGGTCGTCGAGGCCGACCGCCGCGGCCGTCGCCGTCTGGGTCGCGACCACCGGGGCCGCCACGAGGGAAGCGCCCAACAGTGCGAGCAAGGTGCGGCGTGAGGTGTGTATGTGGGGGGTGTGCACGGTGCCTCCAGTGTGGGGAGTACGTCGTTCACGAACTGTTAGGAAGGTTTCCTACCAGACTTTGTGAGTGACGTATACCCGTCAAGGGCGGTGAGCCGGGCGCGACTTGGCCCGGCGGACCCTGGCACGTGAGTCGCCCGCCACGCTCGAGCGCGCTCCGGGCGGTCAGAGGCCGAACCGGGCGGGGTCGTCGGCCAGGGTGCGGAAGTACGCGCGCGGGTCGGCGACCAGCTTGCGCTTCGTCAGGTCCATCAGTCCGCCGACACCGGTCAGTTCGGCGGCCACCGTGCCGTCCAGCCTGCGGATCGTCTGCTCGATCCGGAACGTCTTGCCCTCGCCCCAGACGAAGACGCACGTCACCTCGGTCTCGTCCCCGGCGCGCAGCTCCCGCAGATAGCGGATGGTCGTCTCCAGGGCGACCGGCCCCACACCCTCGGCCATCAGATCGGTCTGCCGGATCCCGGCCGCCTGGAGCAGCGACCACCGGGCGTGCTCGGCGTACTGGAGGTACACGCTCTGATTGAGGTGCCCCTGCACGTCGGTCTCGTACCCGCGGACGGTCACTCCCACGGAAAACGGCTCTGCCACGACTTCCCCTTCACGACGGTCGGACGCACCCGGGCGGGCGAACGCCTGTGCCCGGGTCTCACTGGTCACAACTTCCCCGCCCCACAGGCCATTCCGGGGCCCGGGAGTCACACCCGGCGCGACCGTGCCGGCCTCACGCGCGCCGTGGTGAGGCCAGTACGTACTGCTCCCGCGTGCGCGGCTCCGTGTGCGTGCTGACCTGCCAGCCCGCGCTCTCCAGGGTGGCCGCGCAGGACCGCAGCCGCCCGGGGTCCGGATCGCGCACGGCGACGGCCTCCGGCTGCGGAGTGGCCCGGACCCGGTAGCCGGGGCCCGCCGCGCCGTCCGGGGGGTGGCCCGCCGCCTCCAGGGCGAGGGCGGCGGCCTGCACCAGATGGGCGCGCTCCCAGCCGCAGGGCCGGTCGGTGGCGCCGCCGGGACCGGTCATCCGGCGCAGCTCCAGGAGCCCCTGCCAGGCGCTGTGCACCTCACGGGCGCGGGCTGGGCCCGGCGCGGCGTCCTCCTCGCCGCCGATCCGCGCGGCGAAGACCCCGGAGGCACCCGTGACGGAGGCACCCGCGACGGGGGAGGCCGTGACGGGGACGGCGGGCGTCTCCCCGGCCGCGGGCTCCTCCTCGCGCACCCGGTGACCGGCGGGCGTCAGGAAGTGGTCGTGCGGCGGTCTCGGGTGCCGGAAGGCGAGCCCTCGCTTCACCAGCGCGGCAAGCTGGGTCTCGGTGCCCCGCAGCCGCCCCGTCACGGGGTCCGCGGCGCCCATGACGCGCAGCTGGGCGGCGGTCGGCGGTCGAGTCACGGCGCGCTCCCTCCCCTCGGCCGGCCCCGGACCGGGCCCGGCGCTGTCGAGTCGCCGGCCCGCGCGGGCACGGAAACCGTCACCGGCCCACGCGGGCACCGGCACTCCCGAAGACTACGAGGGGGGTCTGACATTCCAGCTCGCGACGACCGGGCGCCCGTGCTCCGTGCTGAGCCGGCAGACGGTTCCGGTGGCCAGCAGGAACAGCGCACCGCCCGACGGCGGCAGCCCGAGGCGCCGCGCGGTGAGGACCCGCAGGAAGTGCCCGTGGGCGACCAGCACGACACTGCCCTCCGTGTTGGCGAGCGCCGCGTCCACCTTGGCGAGCATCCGGTCCGCACGCTCCCCGACCTGCTCGGGACTCTCGCCGGGACGTTCCGGCGGCCCCGGCGTCACCCCGTCCCGGAAGAGGAACCAGCCGGGCCGGGTGCGCTGGATCTCGACGGTCGTCATGCCCTCGTAGCCGCCGTAGTCCCACTCCCGCAGGTCGGCGTCGATCCTTACGTCGTCGAGCCCCGCGAGCTCCGCCGTCTCCCGCGCCCGGCGCAAGGGGCTGACGAACGCGGTGCCGATGCGGTGCGAGCCGATGAGGGGCGCGACGACGCGCGCCTGCTCGCGGCCCTTCTCGGTCAGCGTGACGTCCGTCAGGCCGGTGTGCCGGCCGGTGAGCGCCCACTCGGTCTCACCGTGCCGCACCAGAAGCACATCGCCCATCGCCCACACCTTCCCGTCGCTCTCCCCGTACGGTGCCACCGGCCCCGGCGGCGCGCAGCACCGGCTCCGCCAGACGGCGGCTCGGCGCGGACGGGAACCCCTCACCCGGTGAGCGAGGCGCGCGCTACTGGCGATAGCCGCTCAGGAAGCGCCCGATGCGGCTGATCGCCGCGTCCAGGTCGTCGGCGTGCGGCAGGGTGAGGATGCGGAAGTGGTCGGGGCGGGGCCAGTTGAAGCCGGTTCCCTGGACGACCTGGATCTTCTCGCGCAGCAGCAGGTCGAGGACGAACTTCTCGTCGTCGTGGATCCGGTGCACCGCGGGGTCGAGGCGGGGGAACGCGTACAGCGCGCCCTTCGGCTTGACGCAGGAGACGCCCGGGATCTCGTTGAGCTTCTCCCAGGCACGGTCGCGCTGTTCGCGCAGCCGGCCGCCGGGGGCCGTCAGTTCGTGGATGGACTGGCGGCCGCCGAGCGCGGCCTGGATGGCGTACTGGGCGGGCGCGTTGGCGCACAGCCGCATGGAGGCGAGCATCGTCAGCCCCTCCAGATAGCTGCGCGCGTGCTGCCTGGGCCCGGTCACGACCAGCCAGCCCGAGCGGAACCCGGCGACGCGGTAGGTCTTCGACAGGCCGCAGAAGGTGAGGACCACCAGGTCGGGCGCGAGGGCCGCCGCGCTGTGGTGCACGGCGTCGTCGTACAGGATCTGGTCGTAGATCTCGTCCGCGAACACCATCAGGCCGTTGCGGCGGGCCAGGTCGAGGATGCCCTCGACGATCTCCTTCGGGTAGACGGCGCCGGTGGGGTTGTTCGGATTGATGATCACGACGGCCCGGGTCCGGTCGGTGATCTTCGACTCCATGTCGGCGAGGTCGGGGTACCACTCCGACTGCTCGTCGCACAGGTAGTGCACCGCCGTGCCGCCGGCGAGGGTCGTCACGGCCGTCCAGAGCGGGAAGTCCGGGGCGGGGATGAGGACTTCGTCGCCGTCCTCCAGCAGGGCCTGGACCGCCATGGAGACCAGCTCGGAGACGCCGTTGCCGAGGAAGACGTCGTCCACGCCGACGTCCAGGCCCCGCTCCTGGTAGCGCTGGGCGACCGCGCGGCGGGCGGAGAGGATGCCGCGCGAGTCGGTGTAGCCGTGCGCCTGGGGGAGCATCCGGATCATGTCCTGGACGATCTCCTCCGGCGCCTCGAAGCCGAAGAGCGCGGGGTTGCCGGTGTTGAGGCGCAGCACGCTGTGGCCTGCCTCCTCCAGGGCGTTGGCGTGCTCGATCACCGGACCACGGATCTCGTAACAGACCTCGCTGAGCTTGCTCGACTGCCGGAACTCCATGCGGTGCGCACCTCCGTGTTGTGGTGTTGCTTGGTTTTACCAAGTAAGTCCTTGGAAAGTCCAACAACATGTCTAGACTGCGTCGCATGTCACCTCGCCGAAGCTACGACCAGTACTGTTCCGCTGCCCGGGCCCTCGATGCCGTCGGTGACCGCTGGACCCTCCTGATCGTCCGCGAACTGCTCGCCGGGCCGCGCCGTTACACCGATCTGCACGCGGATCTGCCGGGCGTCAGCACGGACGTCCTTGCCTCCCGGCTCAAGGACATGGAGCGCGACGGGCTGACGACGAGGCGCCGCCTGCCGCCGCCGAGTGCGGCGTACGTGTACGAACTCACCTCGCGTGGGCGGCAGTTGCTGCCCGTGCTCCAGGCGCTCGGGGAGTGGGGTGCGCCCGCGCTCCAGGAGCGCCGGCCCACGGACGCGGTCCGCGCGCACTGGTTCGCGCTGCCACTGCTGCGCTGCCTGGCGGGTGAGGGTGACGGGCTGGTCCAAGTGCGTCTGGAAGAGGGGGAGTTCCACGTCCGGGTGGGAGCCGGGGAGGGCCCGGTGTACGGGGAGGGGCCCGCGCCCGCGGAGCCCGACACCGGGCTCACCCTCGACGCGCGGACGTGCACCGTCCTGAGCCAGGGCGAACTGACGCTCCGCCAGGCAGTGCTCGACGGCCTGGTGGAGGTCACGGGCGAGGGCGTGCTGGCCAAGGCCCTGCGGGGCGAGTGACACCCAGGGGCCTTCCCCGGGCGCCGGTTGGCAGGCTCCCGCGTTGGGCCGCCGGGCCACGGAGTTGCCGGACCACAGCACCGCGAAGCCGCCGGGTCACGGAGTTGCCGGGCCGCCGGGCCGCGAAGCCGCCGGGTCACAGGACCGCGGGGCCGGGGACCGGGTACGTACGGAGGCCCGCCGCGCCCAGGGGCGCGGCGGGCCTGGCGTCTCCCGCGGGGAGGTTCCGGCGGTCAGGCGCCCGGCGGCACCCGGGACGGCCGGCCCGAGCCGCGCGTCAGCGTGTACCCGCCGACCCCGGCGAGCGCCGCCAGGACGCCCCCGGCCGCGGTCCACGCCCACCGGTCGGTCCACCAGCCGGAGGCCCACCCGTCGTCGGGCTCGATCGACGACAGCACGGCCGTCGGCGAGTCGGAGTCCTCCGCGTCGCCGGACCCCTCGGACGCGGTCGCGATCCCGGGGACGAGCGGCCGGCCGAGCGACCCGTCCACCGCGGCGGAGCCGCCGATGTCCTTGGCGTCGACCCGGACCTCCGCGTCGACCGGGAGCCCCAGGTCGGACACCTGGAGGTCCAGGACGGTCAGCCGGACGTAGTACGTGCCGGGCAGCGGGTCGTTGGCCCACGTCTCGGACCAGGCACGGACCGTGCGCAGGGTGCACGACAGCTCCACCGTCGCCGCGTCCTGCGCGGCCGTGCGCGTCTGCGCCCCGTACTGGCACGCCTGCCTGCGCCGCAGCCCGTCGTACACGTCGATCTGCCAGGTCTGGGCGGCGTGCCGGGTGGACGCCTCGGGCAGCTTCACCGTCGCCTGCACGGTGGGCCGCTGTCCCGCGTCCGCCGGGTACGACCAGTACAGGTAGTCGCCGGTGGACCCGCCCGCCGTGGCCTCCTGGCCCTGGTCGATCTCGGTCGCCGTACGGAACGACGTACCGGCCTCCGTGGGCGCGTCACCGTCGGCCGACGGGCTCGCCGAGGGCGTGGAGTCGGCGAGCGCCGGGGACACGGCGACGCCGAGCATGAACAGTGCCGCGGTCAGTACACGTGCGATACGCATCAGTTGGTCCTCCAGACCGCGACCCGCCAGCGGGAGATCCAGCCCCACAGCACACCCGCGAGGAAGCCGGTGAGCACCAGGGCGCCGAGCAGCCACCAGCCGCGCCCGAGCCCGAAGGCGGCCACGTCGTCCGCTCCGTCGGGCCCGTCGACGACGTCGACCGTCAGCTCGAGGGGCAGGCCGGGCGAGGTCTTCACGCCACCGGCGGCCGAGAAGGAGTGGGACACCTGGAGGCACACGGCCTCGGCGGGCGCGTCCTCGTCGTCGCTCCCGGCCTTCGGGTAGCGCAGGCCGGTCGACACGACGTCGGTGCGGCCGTTGCCCGCCGCCTCGCCGCGGACGATCTCCCGCCCGTGCACGGTCACCGCGCGCAGCAGCACCCCGTGGTCCGGGTTGACCTGTCGGTCGGCGGCCACGCTCACGGAGGCGCGCAGCTCCTTGCCGGGCTCGACGTCCACGCGGTACCAGCGGTGCTGCCCGAACTCCTCGCGGTCGGTGTAGAGGCCGGACTTCAGCGTCGGCGCCTTCGCGCAGGCGTCGGCGCCGTCCACGGCGACCGGCGTCACCACCGGGTCGGCGGCCCGCTCCACCAACTGGCCGACACGGTCGGACAGTTCCTCCTTGTGCCGGACGGAGGTGTACGTACCTCCGGTGGCGTCCGCGATGCAGCTGAGCTGGTCGCGGGTCTTGGCGTCGGGCACGAGCCCGAGCGTGTCGATGGTGAGACCGATGCCCTTGGCGGCGATCTCACGGGCCACCTCGCAGGGGTCCAGCGGCTGGCAGGTGTCCTCGCCGTCGCTGATGAGGACGATGCGCCGGGTGCCCTCACCGCCGTCCAGGTCGGTGGCCGCCTTGCGCAGCGCGGGCCCGATCGGCGTCCAGCCGGTCGGCGCGAGCGTCGCGACGGCGGTCTTGGCCTCGGTCCGGTCCAGCGGCCCCACCGGGTAGAGCTGTTCGGTGTCCTTGCAGCCCGTCTTCCGGTCGTCGCCGCGGTAGTTGGCGCCGAGTGTGCGTATGCCGAGCCGGACCTCCTCGGGGGTCGCGTCGAGCACCTCGTTGAAGGCCTGCTTGGCCGCGGCCATCCGCGACCCGCCGTCGATGTCCCGGGCCCGCATCGAACCGCTGACGTCCAGCACGAGTTCGACCTTGGGAGCGGCCTGCTCCGCCGGTTCACCGGCGGCCGCTCCGGCCGGGAAGGCGGCCCCGGCCGTCAGGGCGGCGAGCAGGGTGCAGATTCCCGCCGCCAGCCGTTGTCTTGTGATCATCGGCGGATCCTATTGATCAAAGGTGCCGCGCTTCAAAACGAGCGGGTCAGAACGAGCGGGTCGCGGCGCCCGCGCCGGAGACCGGGTTGGGCAGCCGCGCCCACAGATCGCCGGAGGTGCCCGGGGACAGCCGCATCAGGGTCAACGCCTTCGTGGGCAGCGGTTCTTCGAGCAGCGCGACGAGGTCCGGAGTGCGCGGCAGTTCCCGTACGGCTGTGGACAGGGCCTCGCGCAGCACGGCGGAGGAACCCGCCGTCGCGCCGAGCGCGCCGCCGACGAGCGAGCCGAACAGCTTGCGGCGCAGGGCGGTCTCGTCGTCCGTGACGATCCGTCCGGACAGCTCCGGCGCCGCGATGCCGTGGCGGGCGAGGCGGGCGGGACTGACGCGGATGTCGGCGAGATCCCGGTAGACGAGCCGCAGCGGGGCGCCCGTGGGGGAGAGGACGACGAGGAGGTTCTGGCCGTGCGCCTCCAGGGCGACGCCCAGGTCGAGCAGGCGCAGACAGGCGGTCAGCGCGAGCCGGGTGAGATCGGCGAGCCAGGCCGCCGACCCGGGCAGCCCGGTGGTCGCGAGGGCGCCCACCGGGACGACCCGCTCGCCCTCGCGCGCGTACGTCTCGGGGGACTCGCGCACCACGGCGGCCAGGTCCGGGGACCCGGCAGTGGCCGCGCCGAGCGTACGGGTGACGTCGAGCAGGCCGTCCGTGCGCGCCGCGACGCTCTCCATGAACGCCGAGACGGTCCCGGACGTCGTGATCGAGTAGACCGAGATGTCCCGCACGGAGGAGGTGAGCCGCGCGCTCAGGGCGGTCTTGACGTGCGGCCCGTCCGGGAGGGCGAGGGTGCGCAGCGACATCAGCGGATGGGCGACGGGCCCCTTGTGGCTCGGGGTGTCGAGCACGTGATCCGCCTGCCAGGGATGGACCGGGATCAGGACGCGCCTGCCGTCCCGCAGCCACTCCGGCCACTCGCCGGTGACGAGACAGTCGTCCACGGCCGCCGACCGCAGTTCCACCAACGGCCCGTGCTCGGGCCCGTACGCGAGCTGCTCGGCCACCGAGAATCCGGGCCGCGAACGGCAGTTGGGGTGGTACGGGTGGCCGTCCACCACCCGCTGCTCCCACTCCCAGCCGGTCTCCGCGGGCCGCTCCACGGCCGGCCGGCCGGCCCGCGACAGCGCCAATGAGGCGACGCTGTGCGCGAGTTCGGCCGCGAAGTCGCTCCCGTGAGCCACTCCCAGGGCGGCCATCAGCTCGTCCGGACGGTCGTACGGTTGTCCGTCGAGCCGGACTTCGGGCGCGTACGCGCTGGTCGCGTAGGGGTCGGCGGGCGGCCCGCACAGCCGGCGCCCGTCGGCGAGCCGGACCGTGACGTCGTCGCGGCCCCGCTCCCGGCCGTCGACCCACGGCAGCGGCTCATGGACCAGCGCGCGCCACAGCCGCGACAGGACTGCCGCCCGCGCACCCGGCAGCTCCGCCGCGTACGGCGCCGACAGATCGGGGCGTACGGCGTCCAGGTCGGCGGCGAACTCGGCCTCGGGCCGGGAGGGACGGTGCACGGTCGGGCTCCTTGGGTACGGGGACGGCGTCGCGACCACCGGCGACGGACGACGGACGGACCGCCCGTGCGCACGCGCGCTGATCACACACGGTCATACTGATCACCGGAGAACAGTGCACCGTACGGAACGTGGGGAACGAATGGACGGCGTGGATCCCCTGCACCCCCGGCCCTCCCCGGACGACATGGCGGAGGCGGCCGACGCGTATGCCGCCGCGCCGCTGCTCAATTGTCTGCTGCGCGAGGCCGCGGAGCCCGCGGGAGGTCCCGGCGTGTACCGGCTGCGCGCCTGCGGCCGGCTGCTGCGGGTCCGCGGCACCCGCCGGCCCGCGTCCCCCGAGGTCCGCGCGAACGGCACCTGGCACCGGCTGACCCACGCCGAACTGGTGAAACTCACTGCCGAGGAGCTGCGCCGCCTCACCGGCCTGTCCAACTCCGAACTGCCCGCCGAGATGACCGACAGCCGCGACGCCGTCGCCGCGCTGCTCGCCGCCCGCGCGGGCACGCGGCCGCCCGACGACCTGTACCAACGCTCCGAGCAGTCCCTGGTCACCGGCCATCCGCACCACCCCGCTCCGAAGGCGCGCGGCGGCGGTCCGGTCGCCGGCTGGCTGCCGTACGCGCCCGAGGCGTACGCCCGCTTCCCGCTGGAGCTGCTGGCCGTGCGTGCGGACGCGGTGGCCGAGGACGGCGACCCGGCGGCCCTCGACGCCCTCGGCACCGCCCCGGCCGGCTACCGGCTGTTGCCCGCGCACCCCTGGCAGTTCGACCTGGTCGCCGCCCGCCCCGAGATCCGGGACGCCCTCGCGGACGGCCGGCTCCTGCGCCTCGGCCGCACCGCCCGCCCGCTGTGGCCCACGGCCGCCGTGCGCACGCTGTACGCCCCCGGGGACGACCTCTTCCTCAAGTTCAGCCTCGACGTGCGCATCACCAACGACATCCGCCGCCTGTGGCGCCACGACCTGCTGAGACTGCGCCGCACGGACGCGGTGGTCACCTCCGCGTTCGCCGCCCTGGACGGGCCCGCCGCCTGGCTGTCCGACCGGGGCTACCGCACCGCCGACTTCGCCTTCGAGGAACTCGCCGTCCTCGTCCGCGACGGACTGCGCGGGCACGTCCTGCCCGGCGCGACACCGCTCCTCGCGGCCGCCCTGGTGGAGGGGTTCGACGGCAGCCCCCTCGACCGGACCGAGGACCCCCGCGCCTGGTGGGCGGCGTACCTGCGCCAGGTCGTGCCACCGGTCCTCGACGCGTTCACACGCCACGGCGTCGTCCTCGAAGCGCACCTGCAGAACACGCTCGTCGCCGTGGACGCGGACGGCATGCCCGTGCAGGCGCTGTTCCGGGACGCGGAGGGCGTCAAGCTGCTGGGCGAGGTGTCCCGCGCCGCGGGATGGGAGCGGCTCGTGTACTGCCTGCTGGTCAACCACCTCAGCGAACTCGCGGCCCTGCTCGCGGAACGGCACCCGGGCACCGACCCGTGGCCCGCCGTACGGAGCGAGCTGACCCGCTACGACACCGAGCACGGCCTCCCCGAGATCCGCGAACTCCTCGCCGCCCCCGCCCTCCCCGGCAAGACGAACCTGCTGCTGCGCTGGACGGGCGCCGACGGCGCCGACGCCCGCTATCTGCCGCTCCCGAACCCGCTGGCCCGGGACACGTCCGGCGGCCCACCGGAGAACGCCTTCGGTCCGGGCCCCGGATAATGCCCGCGGCCCCCGCGACCGGCTGATCTACAGTTGCCGTGTGCTGCGCGAAGTGACTGCCGTCCGATACGTGACCCCGCTGCGGGCGGGCGGCTCCGTGCCCGGAGTCGTGGAGGCCGACGACCTCGGGACGTACGTCGTGAAGTTCACCGGCTCCGCGCAGGGCCGCAAGGCGCTGGTCGCCGAGGTGATCGTCGGGGAGCTGGGCCGCGCCCTCGGCCTCAGGATCCCCGAGCTGGTCCTCGCGCACTTCGACCCCGCGATCGCCGCGCACGAGCCGCACCAGGAGGTCCAGGACCTGCTGCGGGCCAGCGCCGGACTCAACCTCGGCATGGACTACCTGTCGGGCGGCCGGGACTTCACCCCGGAGATCGCCGCGGAGTTCCCCGTCGACCCGCTGGAGGCGGGCCGGGTGATCTGGCTGGACGCCCTCACGGCCAACGTCGACCGGACGGTGCACAGCTCGAATCTGATGATCTGGCCCACGCTCGGCGTCGCACCGCCCCGCCTGTGGCTGATCGACCACGGCGCGGCCCTCGTCTTCCACCACCGCTGGGACGCGTCGGCGCCGGAGAAGGCCTACGACTTCCGCCACCACGCGCTCGGCGCCTTCGCGCCGGACCTGCGGGCGGCGGACGCCGAGCTCGCCCCCCGGGTGACCGAGGAACTGCTGCGCACCGTCACGGCCGGGGTGCCGGACGCCTGGCTCGCGGACGAGCCCGGTTTCACCGGCCCGGAGGAGGTCCGCGAGGCCTACGTCCGCTATCTCGCCGCCCGCGTGCGGGCCTCCGCCGCCTGGCTGCCCACCGGCTTCCCGACCCGGGAACAGCTGGCGGCCGAGGACGCCCGCCGCGCCGCCAGGACGCGGCGGGGCCGCCCGGACTGGCTCAAGCGGGTCCCGGACCTGCACGGGAAGCCGGCCGCCGAGCAGGACTGGTCCGTGCACCTCGAAAGGAAACCCTGACCCCGTGAGCGCACCGCACCGCGTCCAGATCGAGTACTGCACCCAGTGCCGCTGGCTGCCCCGGGCCGCCTGGCTCGCCCAGGAGCTGCTGACCACCTTCGAGACGGAGCTGGCCGAGCTGTCGCTGAAGCCCGGCACGGGCGGCGTCTTCGTGGTCCGGGTGGACGACGAGGTCGTCTGGGACCGCCGTGAGCAGGGCTTCCCCGAGCCGACGGCCGTGAAGCGCCTGGTCCGCGACCGCGTGGCACCGAAAAAGAGCCTCGGTCACTCGGAGAGGTGACCCGTGGACCCGACCGCGCCCCCGGTGCTGTGCGGTACCGGGGGCGCGGTGCGGTGCGGGGGAGTCAGCCGGCGAGCCGCTCGTACGCCGGCAGGGTCAGGAAGTCCGCGTAGTCCTCGTCCAGGGACACCTGGAGCAGCAGGTCGTGGGCCTGCTGCCAGTTGCCGGCGGCGAAGGCCTCGTCACCGATCTCGGCCCGGACGGCGGCCAGTTCCTCGGCGGCGATCCGGCGGGCCAGCTCGGGTGTGGCCTTCTCGCCGTTCTCGAACTCGACGCCCGCGTTGATCCACTGCCAGATCTGCGAGCGGGAGATCTCCGCGGTCGCCGCGTCCTCCATCAGGTTGAAGATCGCGACCGCGCCGAGACCGCGCAGCCAGGCCTCGATGTACCGGATGCCGACCTGGACGGCGTTGACCAGGCCTTCGTACGTGGGCCGGGCGTCGAGCGAGTCGATCGCGATCAGGTCGCCGGCGGCCACGGACACGTCCTCGCGCAGCCGGTCCTTCTGGTTCGGCCGGTCGCCGAGGACCCTGTCGAAGGACTCCATGGCGATCGGGACCAGGTCGGGGTGCGCGACCCAGGAGCCGTCGAAACCGTCGCCCGCCTCACGGTCCTTGTCCGCCTTGACCTTCTCGAAGGCGACCTTGTTGACCTCCTCGTCACGGCGCGAGGGGATGAACGCGGCCATGCCGCCGATCGCGTGCGCTCCGCGCTTGTGGCAGGTACGCACGAGGAGTTCGGTGTACGCCCGCATGAACGGGGCCGTCATCGTGACCGCGTTGCGGTCCGGCAGGACGAACCTGGCGCCGCCGTCACGGAAGTTCTTGACGATCGAGAAGAGGTAGTCCCAGCGGCCCGCGTTCAGTCCGGAGGCGTGGTCGCGGAGTTCGTAGAGGATCTCCTCCATCTCGTACGCCGCCGTGATCGTCTCGATCAGGACGGTCGCGCGGACGGTGCCCCGCGGGATGCCGACGTGGTCCTGCGCGAAGACGAAGACGTCGTTCCACAGGCGCGCCTCCAGATGGGACTCCGTCTTCGGCAGGTAGAAGTACGGGCCCTTGCCGAGGTCGAGGAGCCGCCGCGCGTTGTGGAAGAAGTACAGGCCGAAGTCGACGAGCGCGCCGGGGACCGGCGTGCCGTCGCCGTCCACGAGATGGCGCTCGTTCAGGTGCCAGCCGCGCGGACGCATCACGACGGTGGCCAGCTCGGCGTTGTCCTTCAGCGCGTACGACTTTCCGGTGCGCTCGTCCGTGAAGTCGATGCGGCGCTCGTAGGCGTCGGTCAGGTTGAGCTGGCCGAGGATCACGTTCTCCCAGGTGGGGGCGGAGGCGTCCTCGAAGTCCGCGAGCCAGATCCGGGCGCCCGAGTTGAGGGCGTTGATCGTCATCTTGCGGTCGGTGGGGCCGGTGATCTCGACCCGGCGGTCGTTCAGCGCGGCCGGGGCGGGGGCCACCTTCCAGGAGTCGTCCGCGCGGATCGCGGCGGTCTCGGGGAGGAAGTCGAGCGTGCAGGTGCGGGCGATCTCGGCGCGGCGCTCCGCGCGGCGGGCGAGGAGCTCGTCACGCCGGGGCGTGAACAGCCGGTGCAGCTCGGCCACGAAGGCGAGGGCCGCGTCGGTGAGGACCTCCTCCTGCCGGGGCAGGGGCTCGGCGTCGACGATGGCCAGCGGGGACGGCGCTGGTGCGGACATGAGCTGTCACTTCCTTCAGCGAGCTACGTACGAGGGGGTTACGGCTTCTCACGCGGTACGGCTTCTCACGAACCACCCGGGCGAACCACGTGAGGAGCGCGTACGCCGCGGCACCGGGTGCCAGGGGCCCGGGGTGCGGCGGACGGCGCCCTCGGAACGACCGGGCGCTTCTGAGCAGTGGATACTAGTTTCCTCATGGTGGAAGTTCAATGCTTTGTTGATATCGAGATTCTCCGGGTCGACAGAAGGTGGCGCCCGGTGCCACCCCGTTCACTCCAGGTGGACGAGGTCCGCCTCGGTGTCGATGTCGTACGCCTGCGCCACGTCGCCGCACTCGACGAGCGTGATCTCGTCCCGATGGGCCGCGAGGTAGGCGCGCGCCCCGCGGTCCCCGGTCGCGGACGCGACGACGCCCGCCCAGTGCCCGGCGCCGAACAGCACCGGATGGCCGCGCTCTCCGCCGTACGACGCCGCGGCGAGCGTCCCCGGCGACGCGTATGCGGCCAGGACCCGGGCCACCGCCCGGGGTCCGATCCCCGGCTGGTCGACGAGTGAGACCAGGGCCGCCCCGGCTCCGCTGTCCGCAAGCGACTCGAGGCCGGCGCGCAGCGACGTGCCCATCCCGGCCTCCCACCCGGGGTTGTCCACGAGCGCGCACCCGTCCAGCACGGCCTGCTCCCGGACGTCGGCGGCCCGCGCGCCCAGCACCACGTGGACGCGGCTGCATCCACCCGCCCGCAGGACCCCGACCGCGTGTTCGACGAGCGGGCGTCCGCGGTGCGACAGCAGCGCCTTGGGCCGGCCCCCGAGCCTGCGTCCGCCCCCGGCCGCCAGCAGCAGGCCCGTGACCGGTTCCTTCTTCTCCGTCATCCCCTCTGCATACCCGACACGGCGCGGGCCTGCCCCACAACCGTGCGGGGCGCGGGATGTCCGCGCGGCGAATTTCCGTCCGGCCCGTGCTGCGGGGAGGAGTCGGGGTCGTGGGGACGCACCACCGCGCCCGGCTCGGTGAGGCGGGCGCGGTGGGGGAGACGGGGGCGGGAGCAGGTCAGGCGGGCGGGCCCGAGCTGGCCAGGACCTCCGACAGCTCCGCCGCCACCTGCTGGAGTACGGGGACGATCTTCTCCGTGGCGGCCTCGGTGACGCGGCCCGCCGGGCCCGAGATCGAGATCGCGGCGGCGGTGGGGGAGTTCGGTACGGAGACCGCGAGGCAGCGGACTCCTATCTCCTGCTCGTTGTCGTCGACCGCGTACCCGATCCGGCGGACCTCCTCCAGCGCGGCGAGGAAACCGTCCGGCGTGGTGATCGTCTTCTCCGTGGCGGCGGGCATGCCGGTGCGGGCCAGCAGCGAGCGCACCTCGTCGTCGGGCGTGTGCGCCAGCAGGGCCTTGCCCACCCCCGTGGAGTGCGGCAGCACCCGGCGGCCGACCTCGGTGAACATCCGCATCGAGTGCTTGGACGGCACCTGGGCGACGTAGACGATCTCGTCCCCGTCCAGCAGCGCCATGTTCGCCGTCTCCCCGGTCTCCTCGACCAGCCGGGCGAGGTGGGGGCGGGCCCAGGTGCCGAGGAGCCGCGCCGAGGACTCGCCGAGGCGGATGAGCCGGGGGCCGAGCGCGTAGCGCCGGTTGGGCTGCTGGCGCACATAGCCGCAGGCGACCAGTGTGCGCATCAGGCGGTGGATGGTGGGCAGCGGCAGCCCGCTGCTCGCGGACAGCTCGCTCAGGCCGACTTCGCCCCCCGCGTCCGCCATCCGTTCGAGCAGGTCGAAGGCGCGCTCGAGGGACTGGACGCCACCGCTGGCGGCGGAAGACTTGGCGGCGGCTTGTGCGGGTGCGTCGCTGGCGCTGGACGTCGGCACGGCGCGGTCCTTTCAAGGGCGGGCGGGCAGGGACGCAGCCTACCCGGCGGTCGGCCGACTCCCCGGTTGTGCGTAGCTACGTTCTGCTTGCTGAAATATTAATTCCGCCTTGTGGAAACGTACAGAGAGGGGCGGCCGGGCACAGAGTGGAGAAGGGGACCCTTGACGGCGCGGGAGCGGGAGTGAAGACTCCTTCAACAGAACGTTGAATTCCGTCCCGCGGAAGTGACCAGCGGCAAAGAGAGGGGTCCGGGTGTCCGACGTCGAACTGGTGCTGCGCTCGACACGCGTCATCACGCCGGAGGGGACGCGCGCCGCCTCGGTCGCGGTCGCCGCCGGGAAGATCACGGCCGTACGCGCGCACGACGCCGAGGTACCGCCCGGCGCCCGGCTGGAGGACTTCGGCGACGACGTCCTGCTGCCCGGGCTCGTCGACACCCACGTGCACGTCAACGACCCCGGCCGCACGGAGTGGGAGGGCTTCTGGACCGCGACGCGCGCCGCGGCCGCCGGAGGCATCACCACCCTCGTCGACATGCCGCTCAACTCCCTCCCGCCGACCACCACGGTCGGCAACCTGCGCACCAAGCAGGACGTCGCCCGCCCCAAGGCGCACATCGACGTCGGGTTCTGGGGCGGTGCCCTGCCCGACAACGTCAAGGACCTGCGGCCCCTGCACGACGCGGGCGTCTTCGGCTTCAAGGCGTTCCTGTCGCCCTCCGGTGTGGACGAGTTCCCGGAGCTCGACCAGGAACAGCTCGCCCAGTCCCTCGCGGAGATCGCCGGCTTCGGCGGGCTCCTCATCGTGCACGCCGAGGATCCGCACCACCTCGCCGCGGCCCCGCAGAAGGGCGGCCGCAAGTACGCCGACTTCCTCGCCTCGCGCCCCCGGGACGCCGAGGACACCGCCATCGGGAACCTCATCGCGCAGGCGAAGCGGCTCGACGCGCGCGTGCACGTGCTGCACCTCTCGTCCGGCGACGCCCTGCCGCTGATCGCCGCGGCGAAGGCCGAGGGGGTGCGGATCACCGTGGAGACCTGCCCGCACTACCTCACCCTCACCGCCGAGGAAGTCCCGGACGGCGCCAGCGAGTTCAAGTGCTGCCCGCCGATCCGCGAGGCCGCCAACCAGGACCTGCTGTGGCAGGCGCTCGCCGACGGCACCATCGACTGCGTGGTCACCGACCACTCGCCCTCCACGGCCGACCTCAAGACCGACGACTTCGCCACCGCGTGGGGCGGCATCTCGGGCCTCCAGCTGAGCCTGCCCGCGGTGTGGACGGCGGCCCGCACCCGCGGCCACGGGCTGGAGGACGTCGTCCGCTGGATGTCGACCCGCACGGCCCGGCTCGCCGGACTGAGCCAGAAGGGCGCCATCGAGGCGGGCCGCGACGCCGACTTCGCCGTCCTCGCCCCGGACGAGACGTTCACCGTGGACCCCGCCCGGCTCCAGCACCGCAACCGGGTCACCGCGTACGCGGGCAGGACCCTCAGCGGCGTCGTCAAGTCCACCTGGCTGCGCGGCGAACACATCGTGGCCGACGGCCGCTTCACCGAGCCGGCCGGGCAGCTCCTCGTCCGGCACCCCTGACCGACTCCGCGCGCCCGCACCCGCGGCGGCCGACTCCCGACCGAAAGGCAGACCTGATCATTGTGACGGCGATTACCGGCTTCACCGGCGACGCGAACCCCTACGGGGGCGGCGACCCGTACGCGGACTACCGCACCGCCGACCTCCCCTTCACCCAGTACGCCGACCTCGCCGACCGCCGGCTGGGCGCCGGTGTCATCGCCGCCAACGACGAGTTCTTCGCCGAGCGCGAGAACCTGCTGGTTCCCGGACCCGCCGAGTTCGACCCCGAGCGCTTCGGGCACAAGGGCAAGATCATGGACGGCTGGGAGACCCGCCGCAGGCGCGGCGCCTCGGCCGG
The DNA here is from genome assembly GCF_042871785.1 of Streptomyces sp. NPDC005551. NCBI lineage: Bacteria > Bacillati > Actinomycetota > Actinomycetes > Kitasatosporales > Streptomycetaceae > Streptomyces > Streptomyces sp. NPDC005551. The sequence goes on from NZ_JBIAJE010000001.1 coordinate 735,032, forward strand.
ACACCCGTGGCCGACCGCCGAGGACCACGACTGGGCCCTCGTCCGCCTCGGCGCCCCCGGCGTCGTACGCGGCATCGTCGTCGACACCGCTCACTTCCGCGGCAACTACCCCCAGGCCGTCTCGGTGGAGGGCACCTCGGTCCCCGGCTTCCCGTCCCCCGGGGAACTGCTGGGCGACGACGTGAAGTGGACGACGCTCGTCCCCCGCACGCCGGTCGGCGGCCACGCGGCCAACGGCTTCGCGGTCTCCGTGGAACAGCGCTTCACCCACCTGCGGGTCAACCAGCACCCCGACGGCGGCATCGCCCGCCTGCGGGTGTACGGCGAGGTCGTGCCGGACCCCGCGTGGCTGTCCGTACTGGGCGCGTTCGACGTCGTCGCCCTGGAGAACGGCGGCCGGGTCGAGGACGCGTCCGACCGCTTCTACTCGCCCGCCACCAACACCATCCAGCCGGGCCGCTCCCACAAGATGGACGACGGCTGGGAGACCCGCCGGCGCCGCGACGACGGCAACGACTGGATCCGCTACCGGCTGGCCGCGGAGGCGGAGATCCGCGCCGTCGAGATCGACACGGCGTACTTGAAGGGCAACTCGGCGGGCTGGGCCTCGGTCTCCGTCAAGAACGACCCCGACGGCCTCGGCGACGCGGACGGCTCGGGCGAGTGGACGGAGATCCTCCCGCGCACCCGCCTCCAGCCCGACACGAACCACCGCTTCGTACTCGACGGGCCGGCCGTCGCCACCCACGCGCGCGTGGACATCTTCCCCGACGGCGGCATCTCCCGGCTGCGGCTCTTCGGCTCCCTCACGGAGAAGGGCACCACCGGTCTCACGGCCCGCCACCAGGAACTGAGCGGCTGACCGCAGCGTTCCGGCCCCTCCAGCGTTCGAGGCGGAGCCCCGGGCCGGGAGGGGAGGGGGCCCGGCCGGGCTGTTCCCTACGCCCGGCCGGACCCGGTGCCGCTCCCCTGCGGGTGGGCTGCCGGATCGAGCGACCCCCCGGGGGCCGGCTTACGCGGCGTGTCCCCCGTCCACCGAGAACTCGGCGCCGGTGACGAAGGCGGCCTCGGCCCCGGCGAGGAACGCCACCATCGCCGCCACCTCACCGGCGGAGCCGAACCGTCCCACCGCGGTCATCGCCACCTGCCCCGCCGCGAACGGCCCGTCCGCCGGGTTCATGTCGGTGTCGACCGGCCCCGGATGGACGATGTTCGCGGTGACACCCCGCTCGCCCAGCTCCCGGGCGAGCGCCTTCGTCAGTCCGACCAGCGCCGACTTGCTCATCGTGTAGAGCGTGCCGCCCGGCCCCGGCACCCGCTGCGTCATGCACGTGCCGACGGTGATGATCCGCCCGCCGCGCTCCATGCGCGCGGCAGCGGCCCGGGACGCCAGGAAGGCCGAACGCACGTTCACGGCGAGCACCCGGTCGACGTCCGCGAGTGACAGCGAGCCGAGCGGGCCGAGCACCCCGACCCCCGCGTTGTTGACGAGCACGTCGATCCGTCCGAACGCTTCCGCGGTCCGGTCCACCGCCCCGGCGGCCTCCGCCGCGTCCCCGGAGTCCGCCCGCAGGGCGAGCCCGCGGCGGCCGAGCGCCTCCACCTCCCGTACGACGGCCTCCGCCGTCTCCTTGCCCCGCACATAGGTGATCGCCACGTCCGCGCCGTCCCGGGCGAGCCGCACCGCCGTCGCCGCGCCGATACCGCGGCTCGCGCCGGTCACCAGGGCCACCTTGCCGCGCAGGGAGTCCCGCGCGGTCGTCGTCTGTGAAGTCGTTGTCGTCATGGGTCCATCCCAGCGGGCGGGCGGCCCCGGTGCTGGCGGCGAACGGACACCGACCTGTGCGGAACTCTCGCCTCCGTTTCGTGCGTTCCCTCTTCGTGACCCTTCAGCGAGAGATCGTCGGCAACGCCATGCAGATGGCGGTCGTGAACCTGACCCCCGGCCAGACCGTGTACTGCGAGGCCGGGAAGTTCCTCTTCAAGACCACGAACGTGACCATGGAGACCCGCCTGTCCGGCCCCTCGGGCGGCGGTGGCGGTCAGCAGCCCGGCCCGGGCGGCGGCATGGGCGGCATGCTGCGCCAGGCCATGGGGACGGCCATGCAGGCCGGCCAGCGCGCACTGGCCGGCGAATCGCTGGCGTTCCAGTACTTCACCTCCACCGGCGGCGAGGGCACCGTCGGCTTCGCGGGCGTGCTGCCGGGCGAGATGCGCGCCCTGGAGCTGGACGGCACGCGCGCGTGGTTCGCCGAGAAGGACGCCTTCGTGGCCGCCGAGTCGACCGTGGACTTCGGGATCGCCTTCCAGGGCGGCCGGACCGGGCGCAGCGGCGGCGAGGGCTTCGTCCTGGAGAAGTTCACCGGCCGGGGCACGGTGATCATCGCGGGCGCGGGCAACTTCATCGATCTGAACCCCGCCGACTTCGGCGGCCGCATCGAGGTCGACACCGGCTGCGTCGTCGCCTTCGAGGAGGGCATCCAGTACGGCGTCCAGCGCATCGGCGGACTCAACCGGCAGGGGCTGATGAACGCCGTCTTCGGCGGTGAGGGACTCTCGCTCGCGACCCTGGAGGGCAACGGCAGCGTCATCCTCCAGTCCCTCACCATCGAGAGCCTCGCCAACGCGCTGAAGAAGGCGCAGGGCGGCGACAAGCAGGGCCCGACGGGAGGGGTGTTCTCACCGAACGCGGGCTGAGCACCCGCCCGGCCGTCCGCCGTGCCGCGGCCGACCGATGAGCTGCGGCCGTCCGCCGTGCCGCGGCCGACCGATGAGTTGCGGGTCCCGGCGGGGTCTGTCCTGATGACAGCAGACCCCGCACGTGGAAGAAGGCATCCGTCATGGGCAAGCTCACCCTCACCTCCTTCGTCACCCTCGACGGCGTCCACCAGGCCCCTGGCGGCCCCGACGAGGACCGCAGCGACGGCTTCGAGCAGGGCGGCTGGAGCGTGCCGTTCGGGGACGAGGACTTCGGCCGGTTCGTCACCGGGGTCTTCGACCGCGCCGACGCCTTCCTGCTGGGCAGGCGGACGTACGACATCTTCGCGAGCTACTGGCCGAAGGTGACCGACCCCGCCGACCCGATCGCCTCCCGGCTCAACTCGCTGCCGAAATACGTCCCCTCGTCGACCCTCACCGATCCCACGTGGTCCGGTACGACCGTGCTCGGCGGTGACCTCGCCGAGGAGGTGACCGCCCTCAAGCAGAGCACCGGGCGCGAACTCCAGGTCCACGGAAGCGGCGCGCTCGCCAGGTCCCTGCTCGCGCTCGACCTGGTCGACACGGTGCACCTGCTGACCTTCCCGGTCGTCCTCGGTGCCGGCCGCCGCCTCTTCACCGACGGCGTCGTCCCCACCGCGTTCCGCCACACGGGCGGCAGCACCACCGGCACGGGAGTCACGCTGCACACGTACGAGGCGGCGGGCCGCCCGGAGTACGGCAGCTACTGACTCTCGGCGGCCGCGAACAGGGCGAACGAGAGGACGAGCAGCGCGACGCTCGCATAGATCTCGTACCCGTCGAGGAGACCGAACCGCTGCACGAGGCCCCAGCCGTGCAGGAAGCCGGTGACCTCCTGCAGCAGGCCGACGGAGCCCTGCACGAGGGCGACGAAGCCGAGAACCTCCAGTATCTGTTTCACCCCGGAATCCTCGCCCCGCGGACCCCGCGCCTTCATCGGCCGCGGGGCTCGGTGCGGGCGACGGAAGGCGGCGCCCCCGCCGGACGTGCGCTACCGAAGGATGGCCGCGCCCGGCGGAATCCCGCCGAAAGTCGCAGCCCCGGCGACTTTGGTGGGCGATCACGCCCGCGACCGGATGCGGGCACCCGCACCTGCGTAGATTTGTCGACCGTGAGTGAGAGAAACCCGGCGTCCGCGTCGCAGGGGACACCGGAGCGGATGGTGCCGGCTCCACGCCCCCTGCCGGGCCCGCGGTGGCTGCTGCCGTCCGCCCTGACCGCCGAACTGGAAGCCGGCCGCACCGGACGGTCCGGGCGTCCGCGCCGTACCGTGCGCGACTGGCTCGTCGACTTCGGATGCTTCCTGCTGGCCGTGGGCATCGGCCTGCTGGCCGCGGACACGGTCACCGGCGACCCCAACACCCCGCACGGCGTCGCCGTCGTCGACCAGGTCCTCGGGGCGCTGGCCTGCGCGGCGGTCTGGCTGCGCCGCCGGTGGCCCCTCGGGCTGGCCGTGGCGATGCTGCCCGTGGGGCTGTTCTCCAACACCGCGGGCGGCGCGGGCATGGTCGCCCTCTTCACCCTCGCCGTGCACCGCCCGTTCCCGTACCTCGGCTGGGTCGGCGGGACGTCACTGGCCCTCGTCCCGTTCTTCTTCTGGCTGCGCCCCGATCCCGACCTGCCCTACGCCGCCGCGGTCGCCCTCACCGTGCTCGTGACCGTCTCGGTGGTCGGCTGGGGCATGTTCGTACGGTCCAAGCGGCAGCTGCTGCTCAGTCTGCGGGACCGGGCACGGCGGGCGGAGACCGAGGCGGAGCTGCGGGCCGAGCAGGCGCAGCGGCTCGCCAGGGAGTCCATCGCGCGCGAGATGCACGACGTGCTCGCCCACCGGCTCACGCTGCTCAGCGTGCACGCGGGAGCCCTGGAGTTCCGGCCGGACGCCCCGCGGGAGGAGGTCGCGCGGGCCGCCGGGGTGATCCGGGAGAGCGCGCACGAGGCGCTCCAGGACCTGCGGGAGATCATCGGCGTCCTGCGGGCGAGCGAGGGCGGTGACGCCTCGGGGCGTCCGCAGCCGACGCTGGCCGCGCTGGACACCCTGGTCGCCGAGTCGCGCGACGCCGGTATGAAGGTCGTCCTCCATCACCTCGTCACCGACCCGGCGGGCGTCCCCGCCTCCGTCGGGCGCACCGCCTACCGCATCGCCCAGGAGGGGCTGACGAACGCCCGCAAGCACGCTCCCGGCGCGGAGGTCACGGTGTCCGTCGCCGGCGCTCCGGGCGACGGACTCACCGTCTCCCTGCGCAACCCCGCGCCCCCGGGGGCCGTCCCGCCCGTCCCGGGTTCCGGACAAGGGCTCATCGGCCTGACCGAGCGGGCGACGCTGGCGGGCGGCCGCCTCGAACACGGCCCCGCGGAGGGCGGCGCCTTCGAGGTCCGCGCCTGGCTGCCCTGGAGCTGACCACGCCCGGCCCGGCGGTCCTGCGGGGGCGCGCGAAGTGTTTTCGGGGCGCACGCCGGACCAAGGTACGCAACCTCATGTCCTGGCGCCCGTAAGGCAGTTGACTGGGTCCCCAACAACAGGCACACGCGCAGCGGGAGGAACCACAGCGTGACTTTCGGGGGAAACAATCCGTACCAGCCGCCACCGGGGCCGTATCAACCGCCACCGGGGCCCTACCAACCACCATCCGGGCCGTACCAGCCGCCGTCGGGGCCGGGACCGTACTACCCGCCGCCGCAGGGAGGGTGGCCCCCGCCTCCGGGACCGTACGTCCCGCAGCAGGCCGGATGGCCGCCCCCTCCCGGACCGTACCCGCCGTACCTCCCGCCGCGGCCGCCCCTGACCGGATGGCAGCGCCTGCGTGAGGACTAGTGGCCCCCGCTGCGGGAGCTGGTCGCCGGCAGGAGCAGCGGCTGCGCGTGGTCGCTGCTGCTGATCCCGTGCACCTGGGCCGTGTTCCTGCCCGTGGTGCTGGGCTACCCGGTGGCCCGTTCGGCCCGTCGCAGCGCCCGGCGGATCTTTCCCTCGCGCGGTCACCGCCGTGTCGAGGACGCCGACATCATGCGGGTGCAGAGGACCCGTGCCTGGCTCGCCACCCTCATGTCCGTGGTGATCCTGGTCGCGTACGGCAAGCCGGAGGACATGGCCAAGGTGGAGCAGCAGTTCATGATCCGGCTGCTCGTCACGCCCTGGCTGCTGCTGCTGAGTACGCCCGTCGTCGTGGCGGTGCTGTTCCGCTGGGCCTCACCGGCCGCGAAGCGGAGCATGCGGGTGCGGCTGCGGGCCGCGGGAGAGTCGGCGGCCTGGTACATCGCGGCCTTCACCGCGGTGCCGCTGGTCAGCGTGGTGGCGTACGGCGTCGAACAAATCGCCGGGCCCGACGCGGCCGGCTGGACCATGATCGTGCTGATGGTGCCGATGCTCTGGGTGCTGCTCTTCGTCGTCTTCGCCACCGGTCCCGCCGTGCGGAGCGCCTTCAACACGGCGACGGTGCATGCCGCGCTGCCCGCCCTGCTGACCGGCGTCCTGGTGTGGGAGTTCGCGGTCATCGGGCTGCTCGTGGGAGGACTGCCGCCCGGCCCGCCCCTGATCAAGGTCTGTTCCCTCCTCGGCGGACCGGCGTCCGTGACGGCCGTGGTCTGGTGGGAGATCGACCGACTGCGCACCCGCTACGGTGTCGCCCTGCGCGGCTGAGACGACGAGGCGGCCGCTCCCGGCTCGTGGCTCCTGCCCGGGCAGGGACCCGTGAGGCACCGGGGTCCCTGCCCGGGCAGGGACCCCACGAGGCATCGGACCGAAACCGGTGCGGTCCGGCGCGGTGGCCTCACTACGGTAGGGCCATGACTGCCATCCGACTGCTCCTCGTCGACGACGATCCCCTGGTACGGGCCGGCCTGTCCTTCATGATGGGCGGCGCCGACGACATCGAGATCGTCGGTGAGGCCGCCGACGGCTGCGAGGTCGCCGCGCTCGTCGACCGCACCCGGCCCGACGTCGTCCTCATGGACATCCGGATGCCGACGGTGGACGGGCTCGCCGCCACCGAGCAGCTCCGCGGCCGCAAGGACGCACCCCAGGTGATCGTCCTGACCACCTTCCACGCCGACGACCAGGTGCTGCGGGCACTGCGCGCGGGCGCGGCCGGGTTCGTCCTCAAGGACACCCCGCCCGCCGAGATCCTCCAGGCGGTACGACGGGTCGCGGCGGGCGACCCGGTGCTCTCGCCCGCCGTCACCCGCCAGTTGATGGAACACGCGGCAGGAGCGCCCGCCGGCACCCGCAGGCTGGCCGCCCGCCCCCGGATCGACGCCCTCAACGACCGCGAGCGCGAGGTGGCAGCCGCGGTCGGCAGGGGCGGTTCGAACGCCGAGATCGCCGCGGAGCTGTTCATGAGCGTCGCGACGGTCAAGACGCACGTCTCCCGCATCCTCGCCAAGCTCGGTCTCAACAACCGCGTCCAGATAGCCCTGTTGACGTACGACGCCGGCCTTCTCGAGGAGGACACCCCTTAGTTGCCGTCCCGGCCGCCCGGGATCTCCGCCAGGCGTACCGGGCGGTGTTCGAGGCGGGACAGTTCGCAGGCCTCCGCGATGCGCAGGGCGTGCAGGGCCTCGCGGCCGTCGCACGGATTGGCGCGCTCACCGCGCACCACCTCGACGAACGCGGTGAGTTCGGCCTCGTACGCGGGCCCGAACCGCTCCAGGAAGCCGGTCCACGGCTTGTCCGCGGCCGGCGGCCCGGCCGGCTCGGTGGAGGCGATCGGCGTACGGTCGTCGAGGCCGACGCCGATCTGGTCCAGCTCTCCCGCCAGCTCCATGCGGACGTCGTAGCCGGCGCCGTTCAGCCGGGTCGCCGTCGCGGTGGCCAGCGTGCCGTCGTCCAGGGTGAGGACGGCCGCCGCCGTGTCGATGTCGTGCGCCTCGCGGAACATCGCGGGCCCCGCGTCGGACCCGGTCGCGTACACCTCGCTCACCTCGCGGCCGGTCACCCACCGCACGATGTCGAAGTCGTGGACCAGGCAGTCCCGGTAGAGCCCGCCGGAGAGCGGGAGGTACGCGGCCGGGGGCGGCGACTGGTCCGACGTCATCGCCCGGATCGTGTGCAGCCGCCCGAGCCGGCCGGCGCGCACCGCCTCGCGTGCGGCCGCGTAGCCCGCGTCGAAGCGCCGCTGGAAACCCAGCTGGAGGACCGTCCCGGCCGCGTCCACCTCGGCGAGCGCGGCCAGCGTGCCCGGCAGATCGAGGGCGATGGGCTTCTCGCAGAACACCGGCAGTCCGGAGCGTGCCGCCCGGCCGATCAGTTCGGCGTGGGCCGAGGTCGCCGCCGTGATCACCACGGCGTCCACCCCCCAGGTGAAGATCTCGTCCGTGCTGGGAGCCGCCGTCGCACCGAGCCGGTCGGCGAGGGCGTGTGCCCGCGCGGGATCCGCGTCCGTGACGATGAGGGAGCCGACCTCGCGATGGCGGGTGAGAGCGGTCGCGTGGAATGTGCCGATACGACCCGTTCCGATAAGTCCGATGCGCATGGGAACAAGCTGAAGGCCCACCCGGCACCCTGTCAATGGTTTGTCCTGACAATCGAACTTCACAACTTCCCGTCATCTTCTCCCGGAGCTACGCTCGGCCCGTGCCGAAACCAGATGTGGCCCCGACCGTGTCGCTCCAGCTCAGCGTCGACCGCAGCAGTCCGGTCCCGCTGTACTTCCAGCTGTCCCAGCAGCTGGAGGCCGCGATCGAGCACGGAACCCTGACTCCGGGCAGCCTCCTCGGCAACGAGATCGAACTCGCCGGACGGCTCGGTCTGTCCCGGCCCACGGTCCGGCAGGCCATCCAGTCCCTCGTCGACAAGGGGCTGCTGGTGCGCCGCCGCGGCGTCGGCACCCAGGTCGTGCACAGCCAGGTCAAGCGCCCCCTGGAGCTCAGCAGTCTGTACGACGACCTGGAGGCGGCGGGGCAGCGGCCGGCCACCCGGGTCCTGCACAACGTCGTCGAACCAGCCTCCGCCGAGGTCGCCGCCGCCCTCGGCATCGCCGAGGACAGCGACGTGCACCGCGTGGAGCGGCTCCGGCTCGCGCACGGCGAGCCGATGGCGTACCTGTGCAACCACCTGCCCCCGGGGCTGCTCCCGCTGGACGGCGAACGGCTCGAGGCCACCGGCCTGTACCGGCTGATGCGTGCCGCGGGCATCACCCTGCACAGCGCCCGCCAGACCGTCGGCGCCCGCGCCGCCACCGCCGAGGAGGGCGAGCGGCTCGGCGAGCCCGCGGGTGCGCCCCTGCTCACCATGCAGCGCACCACGTACGACGACACCGGCCGGGCGGTCGAGTTCGGCTCGCACACCTACCGCGCCTCGCGCTACTCCTTCGAGTTCCAGCTCCTCGTGCGGCCCTGAAGTTCCTCGGGAGCGTCCCGGGGCGCGCTCCGGGCACCGGTGAAATCTCAATCGTAAGAATGTTCAGACAAACCCATTGACGGGTGCGCGGGCCCGGAGCTAGAACTCCCCTCAGCCGCAACGGGGCGGCGCGAGAGAGGGTGGTCCCCCCATGCGTACAGCACGCACAGCCGCAGCGGTGATAGCCGCGATCGCGCTCGCCGCGGGATGCAGCAGCTCCGGCGGCAAGGACTCCGAGGACTCCGGTGACGGCGGCGCGGGCGGCGGCAAGGCCGTCAGCACCCCGCGCCTGAAGATCGCCATGGTGACCCACGCGGGCGCCGGTGACACCTTCTGGGACATCGTGCAGAGCGGCGCCGAGCAGGCGGCGGCCAAGGACAACGTGCGGTTCCTGTACTCCAACGACAAGGAGGCCAAGGGACAGGCCGAGCTCGTCCAGTCCGCGATCGACAAGAAGGTCGACGGCATCGTCGTCTCGCTCGCCAAGCCCGAGGCCATGAAGGACGTCCTCGCCAGGGCCGCGAAGGCGGGCATCCCGGTCGTCACGATCAACTCCGGGTCCGAGTTCTCGAAGCGGTTCGGGGCGCTGTCGCACATCGGCCAGGACGAGTCCGTGGCCGGCGAGGCGGTCGGCGACGAGTTGCGGGGGCGGGGCCTGAAGAAGGCGCTGTGCGTCATCCACGAACAGGGCAACGTCTCCCTGGAGCAGCGCTGCGCAGGCGTCAAGAAGACCTTCGGCGGCCCGGTGGAGAACCTCAACGTCGAGGGCACCGACGCGCCCTCCGCCCAGTCCGCGATCGAGGCGAAGCTCCAGGCGGCCAAGGACATCGACGCCGTCGTCACGCTCGGCGCCCCGATCGCCGCGGTCGCCGTCCAGGCCAGGGAGGGCGCGGGCAGCAAGGCGGAGATCGACACCTTCGACCTGAACGCCGAGGTCGTCAAGCGGCTCAAGGCCAAGGAGGTCGGCTTCGCCGTCGACCAGCAGCCCTACCTCCAGGGCTACCTCGCCGTCGACGAGCTGTGGCTGCACGCGTACAACGCCAACGCCCTCGGCGGTGGCAAGCCCGTTCTCACCGGCCCGCAGATCATCACCGAGAAGGACGTGCCGGCACTCGAGAAGTACACAGCGCGCGGTACCCGATGAACACGTGCACGCTCCCTGTGTTCGATACTTGGGCGGACCAAGTAGCAGAGCAAGAAGGGCACGGCCTCGTGGCACGGACTCGGACATGGGTATCCATCGCGCTGGCAGGGGCGCTCGGCGTGTCCCTCGCGGGCTGCAGCAGCACCGGCGGCAAGCGCGCCGAGGACGCCCGCAAGGCCGCGTCCGCCCAGGGCAGGGCGGCGGTGAACACCCCTCGCTGGACCTTCGCCATGATCACCCACTCGGGTGATGGCGACACCTTCTGGGACATCGTCCAGAGCGGCGCCGAGCAGGCCGCCGTCAAGGACAACATCAAGTTCCTGTACTCGCACAACGCCGAGGCCCAGCAGCAGGCGCAGCTGGTGGACGCGGCCGTCGACAAGAAGGTCGACGGCATCATCGTCTCGCTCGCCAAGCCCGACGCGATGAAGGCCGCCCTGGCCCGTGCCGGGAAGGCCGGCATCCCGGTGATCACCGTGAACTCGGGCTCCGAGCAGTCCAAGGCGTTCGGCGCGCTCACCCACGTCGGCCAGGACGAGACCATCGCGGGCGAGGCCGTCGGCGACGAGCTCGACAAGCGCGACCGCAAGAAGGCCCTGTGCATCCTGCACGAACAGGGCAACGTCGGCCACGAGCAGCGCTGCGCCGGAGTCAAGAAGACCTTCGACGGCGACGTGCAGAACCTGTACGTCCAGGGCACCGACATGTCCGCCGTGCAGTCCTCCATCGGCGCCAAGCTCCAGGCCGACAAGTCCATCGACACCATCGTCACGCTCGGCGCCCCCTACGCGGACACCGCCGTCAAGGCGAAGAAGGACGCGGGCAGCAAGGCCGAGGTCGACACCTTCGACCTGAACGCCAAGGTGGCCGCGGAACTCGAGGACGGCACGCTCGGCTTCGCCGTCGACCAGCAGCCCTACCTCCAGGGGTACCAGGCGGTGGACCTGCTGTGGCTGTACAAGTACAACGCCGACGTCCTCGGTGGCGGCAAGCCGGTCCTCACCGGCCCGCAGATCATCACCAAGGACCAGGCCGGCGCTCTCGAGGAGTTCACGAAGCGGGGGACGCGATGACCGCGACAGCACCGGCACCGGCACCGGAGACCGACGCCGACGAACGGCTCGTCAGGACCTCGCCGCTGCGCAGGCTCCTCGGCCGGCCCGAGCTCGGCTCGGTGGTCGGCGCCGTCGCCGTCTTCGTCTTCTTCGCCGTCGTCGCGGACAGCTTCCTGCGGGCCTCCAGCCTCAGCACGGTCCTGTACGCGGCCTCGACCATCGGCATCATGGCGGTCCCCGTCGCACTGCTGATGATCGGCGGCGAATTCGACCTGTCGGCCGGCGTCATGGTGACGTCGTCCGCGCTGATCTCCTCGATGTTCAGCTACCAGATGACCACGAACGTGTGGGTCGGCGTGCTGGTGTCCCTGGTGGTGACCCTCGCGATCGGCGCGTTCAACGGCTTCATGCTGACCCGCACCAAACTCCCGAGCTTCATCATCACGCTCGGCACCTTCCTGATGCTGACCGGCATGAACCTCGGTCTCACCAAGTTCATCAGCGGCACGGTCTCCACCAAGTCCATCTCCGACATGGAGGGGTTCTCGTCCGCCAAGGACGTCTTCGCCTCCGTCGTCACCATCGGCGGCGTCGACTACAAGATCACCATCCTGTGGTGGTTCGCCCTGGTCGCCGTAGCCTCCTGGATCCTGCTGCGCACCCGCGTCGGCAACTGGATCTTCGCGGTCGGCGGCAACAAGGACGCGGCCCGCGCGGTCGGCGTCCCGGTCAACCGGACCAAGATCGGCCTCTACATGGGCGTCGCCTTCGCCGCCTGGATCTCCGGACAGCACCTGCTCTTCTCCTTCGACGTGGTGCAGTCCGGTGAGGGCGTCGGCAAGGAACTGATCTACATCATCGCGGCCGTCATCGGCGGCTGTCTGATCACCGGCGGCTACGGCTCGGCGGTGGGCTCGGCGGTCGGCGCGTTCATCTTCGGCATGACCGACAAGGGCATCGTCTTCGCCGAGTGGAACCCCGACTGGTTCAAGTTCTTCCTCGGAGCGATGCTGCTCCTCGCGACCCTGCTCAACGCCTGGGTCCGCAAGCGCGCGGAGGCCACGAAGTGACGGACAAGACGGCGGCCGAGGAACGAACGGCGCTCGTGGAGCTGACCGACGTCAGCAAGTACTACGGCAACATCCGCGCCATCGAGGGAGTCTCCCTCGAGGTCCACGCGGGCGAGATCTCCTGCGTGCTCGGCGACAACGGCGCGGGCAAGTCGACCCTCATCAAGATCATCGCGGGACTGCACCAGCACGACTCCGGGACCTTCCGCATCGAGGGCGCCGACACCCGGCTGTCCTCCCCGCGCGAAGCCCTGGACCTCGGCATCGCCACGGTCTACCAGGACCTCGCCGTCGTCCCGCTGATGCCGGTGTGGCGGAACTTCTTCCTCGGCTCCGAGCCGACGAAGGGCGCCGGGCCCTTCAAGCGCCTGGACGTCGACTTCATGCGCAGGACCACCCGCGCGGAACTCCTGCGCATGGGCATCGACCTGCGCGACGTCGACCAGCCCATCGGCACCCTGTCGGGCGGCGAGCGCCAGTGCGTGGCGATCGCCCGCGCCGTCTACTTCGGCGCCAAGGTCCTCGTCCTGGACGAGCCCACCGCCGCCCTCGGCGTCAAGCAGTCAGGTGTGGTCCTCAAATATGTGGCCGCGGCACGGGACGCCGGACTGGGTGTTGTGTTGATCACCCACAATCCGCACCACGCCTACCTCGTCGGCGACCGCTTCGTGCTCCTCAAGCGCGGCGCCATGTTCGGCAGCCACACCAGGGACGAGATCACCCTCGACGAGCTCACCCGGCAGATGGCGGGCGGCAGCGAGCTGGACGATCTCCGGCACGAACTGGAGCGCGCCCCCGTCCCGACCCACCTCGGCGGACACTCCCGGGACGACGTCCCCGAGGGGTGACGGGCGCTTGTCAGGGCGCCGCCATGCGGGGCCGCGGCGGTGTGAGGCAGAATCGGCGCGATGAGCACCTACCGCGACCTCGCCCTGCCCCGAGCTCTCGGCTCGGCTCGCGCAGGGGGCGCCCCCATCGGCTCCCGCCGGGCCACCGTCCTGACCGTGGGCACGCGTGAGCGCCGATCCCACCTGACGGCGCCGCGCGTCCCCACCGTGGGCATCGACATCGGCGGTACGAAGGTGATGGCGGGCGTCGTCGACGCGGACGGCAACATCCTGGAGAAGGTCCGCGCCGAGACCCCGGACAAGTCCAAGAGCCCCAGGGTCGTCGAGGACACCATCGTCGAGCTGGTCCTGGACCTCTCCGACCGGCACGACGTGCACGCCGTCGGCATCGGCGCGGCGGGCTGGGTCGACGCGGACCGCAACCGCATCCTGTTCGCGCCCCACCTCTCGTGGCGCAACGAGCCCCTCCGGGACCGGATCGCCGGCCGCCTTGCCGTCCCGGTGCTGGTCGACAACGACGCCAACACGGCCGCCTGGGCGGAATGGCGCTTCGGCGCGGGCCGCGGCGAGGACCACCTCGTCATGATCACGCTGGGCACCGGCATCGGCGGCGCGATCCTGGAGGACGGCCAGGTCAAGCGCGGCAAGTTCGGCGTCGCGGGCGAGTTCGGCCACATGCAGGTCGTACCCGGCGGACACCGCTGCCCGTGCGGAAACCGCGGCTGCTGGGAGCAGTACAGCTCCGGCAACGCCCTGGTCCGCGAGGCCCGCGAACTCGCCGCCGCAGACTCCCCGGTCGCGTACGGGATCGTCGAGCGCGTCAAGGGCAACATCCCCGACATCACGGGCCCGCTCATCACCGAACTCGCCCGCGAGGGCGATGCCATGTGCATCGAACTCCTCCAGGACATCGGCCAGTGGCTCGGCGTCGGCATCGCCAACCTGGCCGCCGCCCTGGACCCGTCCTGCTTCGTCATCGGCGGCGGCGTCTCGGCCGCCGACGACCTGCTGATCGGCCCCGCGCGCGACGCGTTCCGCAGGCACCTCACCGGCCGCGGCTACCGCCCCGAGGCCCGGATCGCCCGCGCCCAGCTCGGCCCCGAGGCCGGCATGGTCGGCGCGGCCGACCTCGCCCGCCTGGTCGCCCGCCGCTTCCGCCGCGCCAAGCGCCGCCGCGTGGAGCGCTACGAACGCTACGAACGGTTCACCGAGTCCCGCCGCACGACGACGGACTCGCTGTGACGGCCTCGCTGCCGCGCCAGGCGACCCCGCCGGACGAGCCCCGGCGGCCGCCCGAGGACCGGCGTCATGTGATCCGCCGCCGCGCGCTGACCCTGCTGATCATCGTTCTCCTGATCGGGGTCCCGGCCGGCTATCTGGTGATCTCCGCCGACCAGAGCCGCAACAGCGGCAAGGACAAGGAGGCGAAGTACTCGGCGACCGGCCTCACCGAGGCCTGGCCCTCCCGCGTCCAGCGACGTCTGTACAAGATCCCCGTCCCCGGCGACTCCACCGACGTCGCCTACTACGAGACGAACAACTGGAAGACCAGCCGCCTGTACGTCCAGTTCCGCACCAGCGACGCGGAGCTGACCGAGTTCTTCCAGAACATCGGGACCAGCCGCGCCGCCCTGGAACAGGACCACATCACCATCGGTGCCCGCGACCGGCGGGTCGTCGGCTGGGAGTTCACGGGCCCCGGCCCGTGGTCGGGCCTCGTCCACGAGCAGAAGGACCCGGCGCCCACCCACGACGTCGTCGTGAACCTGGCGGACCCGGAGCACCCCATGGTGTACGTCGTCTCGCGCACGACTCCCTGACGGGACCGGGCCTCCGGGCCCCTCGGGCAGGCCTGGGGGGTGCTCGCCGGGGCCGGTGGCGCGATCGACTGTCAGACCTCGCCCGTACAGTCGAAGACATCCGATTCGACTGCGGGGCGGGAGGTGACCGGGCGTATGAGCGGTGCGGTGCTGTCCGCGACCCCCGAGACCGGCAAGGGCGCCCCCGGCGACATTTCCGCGCGCCCCGCGACGGGCGGCGGCCCCGCCGTCTCCGTGCGGCTCGCCGCCGTCTTCCTGCCCGCGCCGCTGCCGCGCCAGGGGCGGATCGCCTTCTGGGACCCGGACCCGGAGGACGCGTACCGGTCGTCCACCGGGCACCGGCCCGAGGGCGCGGGGTCCTCGCCCGCCGGACGGGGGAGCGGGCCGCCCGGACCGGGCGGGGAGAGCGCCGACGAGAGCGGGGCCGAGCCCGGGGAGCGGATCGAGCTCACGGTCGTACGGCGCCACGGGACCGGAGTGCGACGGGTGACCGTGCCCGCGCGGACGCTGGAGATCGCCGACGCCCTGCCCCTGCTCACCGACGCCCGCCGCCACCCGGGGGCCCACCCCGCCACCGCCTGCTGGGGCGCGGCCGCACTGCACGCGCTGCGGCTCGCCGCGCGCGGACGGCTGCTGCCCGGCCTGACGCCCGACGGCCACGACGCCTGGCGCGCGGGACCCCTCGACCCGGACGACATCGGCCACCTGAGGGCCGTCGCCGCGGCCCTGCCCCCCGAGGGACACGCGGTGCCGCTGCCCGGCAAGGGCCCGCTCCGGCTGCCCGACCCGGAAGCGCTGATGCGTTCCTTCCTGGACGCGGTCGCCGACACCCTGCCGCGCACCCCCGCCGCGCCGTACGCCTGTGGCAGGCCCTTCGCGGCGCGCGCCCCGCAGCACCTGCCGGGCGCCCACGACTGGGCGGCCGAGGTCGCCGCCGGCATGGACGCCGGCGTCCGCATCTCCCTGCGCCTCGACCTGTCCGCCTCCCAGCTCTTCGACACCGACGAGGGCGCACACCGCGCGGGTGCCGCCGTCGTCCAGGTGCACAGCCTCGCCGATCCCACCCTCGTGGTGGACGCGGCGGAGCTGTGGGCGGGCGCGGCCGACACGACGTTCGGGCCCCGCGCGCGGGTGGACGCCGCCCTCGCCGTCCGCCGCGCGGCCCGCGTCTGGCCGCCCCTGGACCGGCTCTCGGAGGCGGATGTGCCCCACGTCCTCGCCCTCTCCGAAGAGGAGCTGTCCGACCTGCTCGGGGTCGCCGCGACCCGGCTCGGCGCGGCCGGTGTCGCCGTGCACTGGCCGCGGGACCTGGCCCAGGACCTGACCGCGGCGGCCGTGGTGCGTCCGGCGCCCGGCTCGGCGACCGACGGCACAGGATTCTTCGAGAGCGAGGACCTGCTCCAGTTCCGCTGGCAGCTGGCGCTCGGCGGAGATCCGCTCAGCGACGCCGAGATGGACGTCCTGGCCGAGGCCCACCGTCCCGTCGTCCGGCTGCGGGACCAGTGGGTCCTCGTCGATCCGGCTCTCGTCCGCAAGGCGCGCAAGCGGGAACTGGGCCTGCTCGACCCGGTCGACGCCCTCTCCGTCGCCCTCAGCGGCACCGCCGAGATCGACGGCGAGACCGTGGAAGCGGTGCCCGTCGGAGCGCTCGCCGCGCTGCGCGACCGCCTCACCGCCGGGATCTCCCCGGTGCCGCCGCCGCCCGGCCTCGCGGCCACCCTCCGCGACTACCAGCTCCGGGGCCTGGCCTGGCTGGACACGATGACGTCCCTCGGACTCGGCGGCTGCCTCGCCGACGACATGGGCCTCGGCAAGACGATCACCGTGATCGCCCTGCACCTGCGGCGGGCCCGCAGCGAGCCGACGCTCGTCGTCTGCCCCGCCTCACTGCTGGGCAACTGGCAGCGGGAGATCACCCGCTTCGCCCCCGGCGTGCCCGTCCGCCGCTACCACGGCCCCGACCGCACCCTGGATGACCTCGGCCCCGGCTTCGTCCTGACGACCTACGGGACCATGCGGTCGGCGGCGACCCGGCTCGCCCAGCAGCCGTGGGGCATGGTCGTCGCGGACGAGGCCCAGCACGTCAAGAACCCGTACTCGGCGACCGCCAGGGCCCTGCGCACGATCCCGTCCCCCGCACGCGTCGCCCTGACCGGCACCCCCGTGGAGAACAACCTCTCGGAGCTGTGGGCGCTCCTCGACTGGACCACCCCCGGACTCCTCGGCCCGCTCAAGTCCTTCCGCGCCCGGCACGCGCGCGCCGTGGAGAACGGCGAGGACGAGGAGGCCGTGGCCCGCCTCGCCCGCCTGGTCCGGCCCTTCCTGCTGCGCCGCAAGAAGTCCGACCCCGGCATCGTCCCCGAGCTGCCGCCGAAGACGGAGACGGACCACCCCGTCCCGCTCACCCGGGAACAGGCCTCGCTCTACGAGGCGGTGGTGCGGGAGTCGCTGCTCGCGATCGAGACCGCCCAGGGCATCGCCCGGCGAGGTCTCGTCCTCAAGCTCCTCACCTCCCTCAAGCAGATCTGCGACCACCCCGCGCTGTACCTGAAAGAGGGCGCGGCAGCGGCCGTCCACGGCCTCGCGGCCCGGTCCGGCAAGCTGGCCCTGCTCGACGAGCTGCTGGACACCCTCCTCGCCGAGGACGGCTCCGCGCTGGTCTTCACGCAGTACGTGGGGATGGCCCGGCTCATCTCCTCCCACCTGGCCGCCCGCGCGGTCCCGGCCGAGCTGCTCCACGGCGGCACCCCGGTCATGGAGCGCGAGCGCATGGTGGACCGCTTCCAGAGCGGTGCCACGCCGGTCCTCGTGCTCTCCCTCAAGGCGGCCGGCACGGGCCTGAACCTGACCCGGGCCGGCCATGTCGTCCACTTCGACCGCTGGTGGAACCCGGCCGTCGAGGAGCAGGCCACCGACCGCGCCTACCGCATCGGCCAGACCCAGCCCGTCCAGGTCCACCGCCTCATCACCGAAGGCACGGTCGAGGACCGCATCGCGGAGATGCTGGAGGCGAAGCGTGCCCTGGCCGACGCCGTTCTCGGGTCCGGAGAGGCATCCCTGACCGAACTGACCGACCGTGAGCTGTCGGACCTGGTCTCTCTTCGGAGGACCACGTGAACGCGACGGCGGACGGCGCCCGGCCGGCGCGGGAGCCGAAGGACGCGGACGGCCCCCCGGAGAGCGCAGTCGCGGAGTCCGCCGGCGACGGACGCGCCGCCGAGGAGCGTTCCGAGGGCGAGCGCCCCGCCGATGTGGCGCGGCGGGCTCTGTGGGCCGCCCGGGGGCGTGAGGCGCGCGGGGCCGAGGCGGCCGCCGACCAGCCGGGTGCTCCTTCCGGGCGTGGCGCCCCGGCTGCCGCGCCCGCGACGACGTCCGCGGCGGGTGCCCGCCCCGGCGACGTGGCGCGCGAGGCGCTGCGGCGGGCCGCGGCGACGGGGAGCGCGCCGGGCCCCGGTGCTGCCGCCCCGGTTACCGGGCCCGAGCCCGACAGTCCCGAGGAGGCTGCGGGAGAGGGCCCTTCGGCCGCCGAGGCCACGGCGACGGAGGTGCCGGAAGGCACTGCGGGGACCGTCGAGACCGCGCAATCCGCGCAATCCGCGCAGTCCGCGGAGGCCGCGGAGACAGCGCAGTCCGCGGGGACCGTCGGGGGCGCGCGTCCCGGCGACGTCGCGCGGGAGGCGTTGCGTGCCGCGCGGGGAGCCCGCCCCCGGGAGCGGAAGGCCGCCCCGCGCAGGGGAGCCGAGCACGGAAGGCGGGCCCCGCAGGAGTCACCGGCCGGCTCCGGGGACCCTCGTGAGACGCGACCCGCCGCACCGGGAAACCGCGCCCAGGACGTACGGGACCTCCTCGCCGGAGCGTTCGCGCTCCCCACGGACGACGACCCGGCCCACCAACCCCCGGAAGCCGCCGAGGCCGCGTCCGCCTTCGGACGGCCCCACCCCGGTGCCGCCCCGACGGACCCACCCGCCCTCCCCGGCGACGGGACGCGGGCCTTGACACCGCGGCGGGCCCCGACGGACGCGGCCGTGGCGCTCGCGGGGACCGCGGCGAACACCCCTGACGAGACGCGGGCCGTGGCACCGCCGAAGGCCTCGGCGGAGGCGACCGAAGGGCCCGCGGAGGACGCGCCGGTCCGGGGTGACGAGACAGGGGCCGTGACCCCGCCGTACGGAGCGGACGCCACCGGAGCGACCCCCGGCGACGGGACACGCGGCGCCCCCTCGGGGACGGAGCACGCCGTAGTTCCCCCTGCTGACGTGGACGCCCCCCGCCCGGCCCGGCAGGGGAGCGGCGGGTCGGGCGCGCCCACCGGTGGGCCGGGACAGCGTTCCATGGCCTCCCCGGGACGGGACGGGGAGCTGCGACGGACGTTTCCCGCGTTCCCGGCCCGGCCCGCGGACGCGGCCGGCGCGTTCGCCGGGACATGGTGGGGGAACGCGTGGGTGACGGCGCTGGAGGAGGGCGCGCTGGACCGGGCGCGGCTGTCCCGGGGGCGCGGGTACGCAGAGCGCGGACACGTGGACGCGATCACGGTGACCCCGGGGCTCGTCCTCGCGTACGTGCACGGCACCCGCGCACGGCCGTACCGCGTGCAGGTACGGCTGCGGACGCTCGACGACGCCGCCTGGGACCGGTTCCTGGACGCCGCGGTCGAGCGTCCCGGGCACATCGCCGCGCTGCTCGACAAGCAGCTGCCGCACTCCCTCGCCGACTGCGGGGCGGACCTGCTCCCCGGCCCCGGAGACCTCCAGCCGCAGTGCAGCTGCCCCGACTCCGGCCACCCGTGCAAACACGCGGCGGCCCTCTGCTACCAGACCGCGCGCCTGCTCGACGAGGACCCCTTCGTCCTGCTCCTGCTGCGCGGCCGCGGCGAACGGGAACTGCTCGACGCCCTCTCCCGCCGCAACGCCGCGCGTGCGGCCCGCGCTGCCCAGGAGCGGGAACCCGCCCCGCTGCCCGGCGTACGGGCCAGCGACGCTCTCGCCCCGCGCTCGCTGCCGCCCCTGCCGGCGCCGCTGCCCGCGCCCTCGCACCCCGAGCAGCCGCCGGCGTACCCGGGTGCACCGGGCGGCCCCGACCCGTTCGCGCTCGACCAGCTGGCCACGGACGCGGCCGCCCGCGCCCACGCGCTGCTGACCGCAGGACGGGATCCGGTGGGGGACCTGACACTGTGGCAGGACGCGGTACGGCTCGCCGCCGCCCGCCCCGGCTCCGGCCTCACCGCCGGCACCCGCGCCCTGTACTCCTCGCTCGCCACCGCCACCCGGCGCACCCCGGCCGACCTGGCGCGCGCGGTGGCCGCCTGGCGCCAGGGCGGGATCGAGGGGCTCGCGGTCCTCGAGGAAACCTGGGATCCGCCGGCCGGCCGCTTCGACCGGGCCCGCCCGCTGCTCCTCGCGGCCGATCTCCCCGCCTTCCGCCCCTGGCGCAACCACCTCACGCACCCCCGCGGTCACGTCCAGATCCGCCTCGGCCGGGACGGCCTCTGGTACGCCTACGAATCCGAACCGGGCCACGACGACTGGTGGCCCCGCGGCACCCCCGACCTCGACCCGGTGGGCGCGCTCACGGGTCTCGGTACGTCCGGCGACCTCTGAGCGCCCCGCCCGCCGACGCCCGTGTCCGCCGTTCCCGGGGCCGGGGCCCGACTCCGCCGATTCCGCGACGCGTCGACGCTCCGCCTCGTACGATGACGCCCATGATTCTCGGCAGCCCCCGCCGCGCTCCGCGGAACCGCGCCCTCCGGTCGCGCGGCTGTTGTTGATCCTTCCCCCGGCGCGATGAGCGGGAGAAAGCCCGAAACAGCCCTGTAGTCACGGCGTTTCGGCACCGGGCCCGGCCCGGCTCCCCGCCCGTACCCGGCCGCGCGTCCGCCCTGGCTGCCCTCCGCTCCACGCCCCCGGCCGCCCCTGTACGCGCACCGCCCCGGCCGCCCCCGTACGTGCACCGCGCCCGGCCCGACGCAGTCGCGCCGTCGGGCTGTCGCACACGCTCCTCTCACGTCCCAGGCCAGTCGCCACCGCCCCGAAAGGCAGGTCCCGCCCATGTCCCTCTCCGAACTCGCCTACGACCGCCGCAGACTCCGCCAGTGGCTGGCCGGAGACGCCCGCGCCGACGGGGTCGCCCGGCGCGACATGCTCAGGCTGCTCGCCGCGGCCGGACTCACCGCGGCCGCGCCCGTCGCCCTGGGCTCCCCGGCCTTCGCCGCGGACGGGACGGCCGCCGCGGACGGGACGGCCGCCGCGGGGGGCCGGGCGGCCGGGGGTGCGAGCGCCGTGGCCGTCGCGCCCGGCATCGTCAAGCCGCTGCCCGAGGAGTGGTTCACCGTGCGGGGCACCAACGCGGAGACGAAGTTCGCCGCCCTCGCCGGCACCGGACTCCACACCCCGGCCGACCGTTTCTTCGTACGCAACCACACCGCGACCCCGGTCCTGGACGCCCGCGCGTGGACGCTGACCGTCCGGGGAGACGGGCTCCGCGGCGCGCGGCCCGTCACGTTCACGCTCGACGACCTGAAGCGGCTGCCGGTGACCACACGGACCGCGTTCGTCGAGTGCGCGGGCAACGGCCGCAGCCTCTTCACCACCCAGCAGGGGCAGAGCGTGACCGGCACGGCGTGGACGCTGGGCGCCGTCGGCACGGCCGAGTGGCGCGGCGTGCGGCTGGCCGAGGTGCTCCGGCGCGCCGGGCTGAGCCACCGCGCCGTGGACGTCATGCCCACCGGCCTCGACGCCGAGTACGTCACCGCGGACGGCACGAACCTGGGACACGTGCGCCGGCCCCTGCCGCTCTCCAAGGCGCTCGACGACGTCCTGCTCGCGTACGAGATGAACGGCGAGCCGCTGCCACCGGACCACGGTCATCCGGTGCGCGTGCTCGTGCCGTCCTGGATCGGCATCGCCTCGGTCAAGTGGGTCGGCGACATCGAGGTGTCCACGCGGCCCCTCTACTCGCCGTGGAACACCGACTTCTACCGCCTCTTCGGCGACGGACAGCCCGCGGGCGGCAGCGCGCCGCTCACCCGGCAGACGCTCAAGAGCGCCTTCGAACTGCCGTGGGATGCGACGGTCGCGGCCGGAGCCGAGCACCGGCTGACCGGCCGCTCCTGGTCGGGTGCGGGCGCCGTCGCCCGCGTGGACGTCAGCACGGACGGCGGCGCCCACTGGCACCGGGCCCGGCTGCACGACGCCCCGCGCCGCGCCTCGTGGGTCCGCTGGTCCACCGGCTGGCGGCCGTCGGCGCCCGGTCCGTACACACTTCTGGCCCGGGCCACCGACACGACAGGCCGCACCCAGCCGGACAGGACCGCGCCCAACACCCAGGGCTACCTGTTCGACGCGGTGGTCCGGCACCCGGTGCGGGCGGTGTGAGCGCCCTCCGGTGATGTGTTGCCCCCTGCCCTCCGGTCACGCCGCAGGGCAGGGCGGCCGCCGGTCAGGCGTCGATGATGACCGGGATGATGAGGGGCCTGCGACGGTGCGTACGGAAGGCCCAGTTCGCCACGGCACGGGCGATGAGCTGTTCCAGCTGGTGTGCGTCGCCGACGCCCTCCTGCGCTGCCGTCGCCAGGGTCTTCTCGATGACGGGGACGACCGGCTCGAAGGTGGTGTCGTCGTGGACGAACCCGCGGGCCAGGAAGTCGGGAGCCTCGGCCAGGGCACCCGTGTCGGCGTCGACGATCGCCACCACGGTGACGACGCCTTCCTCTGCGAGGGTGACGCGGTCCTTCAGGGACGCCTCGGTGGCGCCGCCGACCTCCATGCCGTCCACGTAGACGTTGCCGGCCGGCACCTTGCCGGTGATCGTCGCGCGCCCGTCCACGAGGTCGACGACGACGCCGTCCTCGGCGATGACCACCCGCTCGGGGTCGACCCCCGTACGGATCGCCAGGTCGGCGTTGGCCCGCAGGTGGCGCCATTCGCCGTGCACCGGCATGACGTTGCGGGGCTTGACGATGTTGTAGCAGTACACGAGTTCACCGGCGCTGGCGTGCCCGGAGACGTGCACCTTGGCGTTGCCCTTGTGGACGACGTGGGCGCCCCACCGGGTCAGCCCGTTGATCACCCGGTAGATGGCGTTCTCGTTGCCGGGGATCAGCGAACTGGCGAGCAGGACGGTGTCGCCCTTGCCGATGCGGATCACGTGGTCGCGGTTGGCCATCCGGGACAGCGCCGCCATCGGCTCGCCCTGGGATCCGGTGCACACCAGGGTGATCTTGTGATCGGGGAGCTTCTCGAGTTCCTTGGTGCTCACGACCAGGCCGCTGGGAACCTTCAGGTAGCCGAGGTCGCGGGCGATGCCCATGTTGCGGACCATGGAGCGGCCCACGAAGGCGACCTTGCGGCCGTGCTGGTGCGCGGCGTCCAGGACCTGCTGGATGCGGTGCACATGGCTGGCGAAACTGGAGACGATCACCCGGCGCGGGGCGGTACGCATCACCTGCTCGATCGCCGGGTTCAGTTCGCGTTCGGAGGTGGTGAAGCCGGGGACCTCGGCGTTGGTGGAGTCGGTGAGGAAGAGGTCGACGCCTTCCTCACCGAGGCGGGCGAAGGCACGCAGGTCGGTGATGCGGTCGTCCAGCGGGAACTGGTCCATCTTGAAGTCACCCGTGTGCAGCACCATTCCGGCCCGGGTGCGGATCGCGACGGCGAGACTGTCCGGGATCGAGTGGTTGACCGCCACGAACTCGCAGTCGAAGGGGCCGAAGGTGCGCCGGTCGCCTTCGCTGACCCGGACCGCGCGCGGCCGGATTCCGTGTTCTTTGAGCTTGGCCTCCAGGAACGCCAGGGTCAGCTTCGAGCCCACGACGGGGATGTCACGGCGCTCTCGCAGTAGGTACGGCACGCCACCGATGTGGTCCTCGTGGCCGTGGGTGAGCACCACGGCCACGATGTCGTCCAGGCGGTCGCGGATCGAGGTGAAGTCCGGCAGGATCACGTCCACGCCGGGCTGGGTCTCTTCGGGGAACAGCACGCCGCAGTCGACGATGAGCAGCTTGCCGGCGTGCTCGAAGACGGTCATGTTGCGGCCGATCTCCCCCAGGCCGCCCAGGGCGACGACCCTGAGCCCTCCTTCAGGCAGGGGAGGGGCGGCTTTCAGTTCGGGATGCGGATGACTCATATTCCGACGTTACCGGAGAGCCCGCCGAGGTGATCCACTGGCCGCCCGACCAGCCGGTCGGACCGGCACGGCCGCGGCGGTCAGGGGCGCCGGCCCCAGTCCAGGCAATCGGCCAGACCGGCCGCGGTGAAGGCGGCTTGCAGGGCGTCACGGCCCTCGGTGAAGTGGGCCCAGCTGTCGTAGTGGACGGGCACCACGCGGCGGGCGCCGAGGAGCCGGGCGGCTTCGGCGGCCATGGCACTGTCCAGGACGAGCACCTTTCCGTCGAAGACCTCGGTGAGGCGGGGGGCTCCCGCGAAGAGAAGGGCGGTGTCCACCGGGGCGAAGCGCTCGGCGATCTCCTTGACCGCGTCGAGGGAGGCGTTGTCGCCGCTGACGTAGACCGTGGGCAGGCCTTCCCCGGTCAGGACGAAGCCGACGACCTCGCCGGATATCGGCTCGACCTCCTCGCGCGGGCCGGGACCGTGGATGGCGGGGACGCCCGTGACGGTGACCGTGCCGCCGTCGGGGCGTTCGAGGTCGATGGACTGCCAGTCCGCGAGGCCCGTGGCCTTCTCGCCGAGGCGCCGGCCGCCCCCGGGCGTGGTGAGGGTGAGAGGTACGTCGGCGAGCAGGGCCCGGCCCGAGGTGTCGAGGTTGTCGGCATGTTCGTCGTGCGAGAGGAGTACGACGTCGACGGCGCCGAGGTCGGCGGGCGCGGCGGCGGAAGGGGCGGTCTTGGTCAGGACCACGGGGCCCTGAAAAGCGCCGGGGCCGTCGAAGGTCGGGTCGGTGAGAAAACGCAGACCGCCGTATTCGAAGAGCGCGGTCGGGCCGCCGAAGACGCGGACCTCGAACTGGTCGGTCGCAGCAGAGGGAGAAGACACGAGAGAGACACCTCACGGATAGATGTGCTTGAACCGTGAGATGACCGTAGCGTTTCTCACGGAAGCGCGCAAGCCGTACCATGAGAGGCATGGAGGAGACCGTGGTCGAAGAGCCCACCCCGCCGCCCGCGCAGGGGGAGGAGGAGCACCTGTCCCTCGCTCTCGTCAACAGTGCGATCGCGATGCCCGGCGGGCACACGGTCGACCGCCTGGGTACGCCCGCGCAGACCAACCGGTGGCTGACGGAGCGCGGCCTCGCGCCGGTCGACGCGGACCTGCGCGAAATGTGCGCGTCACAGTTGCGCTCGCTGCGCGAACAGATCAGGTCGCTGTTCGCCGCCCGCGCCGCCGGGCTGCTCGCTCTCCCCGCGGCCGTCACGGCCGTCAACGACGCGATGACCCGCGTCCCCACGGCCCCGCTGCTGCAGTGGGACGAGAAAACCGGCCCCTACCGCGCCACCCCCCACCCCACCACCCAGATCCTCGATCACGCCCTGGCAACGCTCGCCGCCGACGCGGCCGAACTGCTCACGTCCCCCGAGGCCGAACGCCTCACCGCCTGCGGCTCCCCGCCCTGCAACCGGTACCTGCTCCGTCGCGGACGCCGCCACTGGTGCTCCACCCGCTGTGGCGACCGCGCCCGCGCCGCCCGCGCCTACGCCCGCCGCACCCAGCCCGCGACCGACTGACGAGCCCGCCCGCCGAGAGGCGCGCCCTTTGGTCCACCTCCCCGTCGACCACACCGCTCCAAGCACCCGGGAGGCTCTGGCCGAAACTTTGAGTAGCTTCCGCCCACCTGTAACACTCCCTGACCTGGGACCAGGGCTCGGAGGGCTGCCCGCCGGACGTTCTGCTCGCGCCTTGATCAACCATCAGGTGTTGCAACGGCCCTCGAATTTGCCCCCATATCCGACGAACCGGTGGGACGGAACCACGGTGTCCTGTGGCAGCCCTTGACCGATCTGGAAGGCGCCCTGACCGCGCCTCGGGCTTCGGCCCGTCGATGCCGTCGATGACCCTGGGATCGAAGCCGAGGGCGGCCAGCCCCTGCTGGATGCCGCGGATCGACCCGAGGTGGAAGATCTGTCCGCCGTCAACTCAGGCGCCGCGGGTGGGAGGTGAGCCGTCCTGGTTGAAAGTGACCGGTGTGACCGTGCTGGAGCCGGCCGTGTCCAGAAACATTGGGTAGAGGTCCACGCCCTGGTACGTGCCGTTGGGCGCGCCGCCGATGATCTCGACCAGCGCCAGGTGCAGATGTGGGTCGATGCCCGCGAACTCGTGGACCTGGCCCAGCACATCCCCGCGGGAGACCTGTGTGCCGACGCCCAGCCCGCCCGGCACGTTGGTGAGGTGGGTGTAGAAGCCGCCCATCTCGTCGTTGGGGGAGCGCATGAAAAGTTGCGCGCCGTAGACCTTGCCGCTGTCGGTGGCCGGGTCGTGCGGGCTGTACTTGGTGATGTGGGCGTCGAAGGCGGCGAACACCTGTGTGCCCGCCGGAGCGCCGAGATCCATGCCGTACTGGATGTACCAGTGGGGCGACTGGTGGCCCCCGGTGCCGGGTCCACCCAGGCCGGCGGTGAAGCCGCTGGGGAACGGATTCGACATGTCGATGGTGAATGCGGACACCTGTCCTGCTCCTTGTTCGAGCCCCCGGCCCAACCGCATTCCAGTCTCGCGCGCTGCCTGGTCGATGGCGACTGCAATCACCCTTCGGGGAAAAATAGTTGTGGAATGCGAAACGAATTCTGCGGTGGCTGCCCGAGGTCGTCGCTCCTATACTGGAGCTGGTACCCGCTCGATCCGAATCTCCGTGATCCGCCGGCGGTGAATTCCCCCAGCCGCTGTTCCGCAATCTGCGCTCCCGCCTCTCGGAGCCTCTCGGAGGCCGTCATGACCTGGTTCAAAGTGACCGACTTGGAGTCTGACGAAGCCCTGAGTCTTGGCGCGTATCCCGGAAGCCGCAATGACGTCTTCGCGGTTTTCCCCGACGGCGAGACGGGATTCCACGGGTCCAACGACCCGCAGCGGTACGCCCGGCAGGTCGTCGACACGATCCGGCGGGTGGAGGCTTGGTGGCCCGACCCGGACGACCTGTACATCACGACGAGGGGCAACGGCTCGACGGGCTCGGTGAACTCCGACCACGACAGCGCCTCCGACGACGACCGGCTGGGCTCGACCCGCATCGAGGCGTCCGAGCGCGGGGTCGGCTCCGTCGCCAGGCTTGCTTCGTCACCCGTGAAGCGTTCGGCCTACTACGTCACCTACCTCGTCGACTAGGTCACGACGATGGACAGCGCCTGGACATGTGAGCGTTGCGGAGCCGAGGCACCGCCCGACGCCCAGCACTGCCGCAACTGCGGTCACTGGCTCCCGGCGTACGACGAGGGCCAGGACACGATGACGCGAGGGTGGCGGCGCCACTGGCCCGGGACCGTGTTCGCGCGGCCGAAGCCACCGCCTCCTCCGAAGCCACCGCCTCCTCCGGAGCCGCCGCCCCGTCCGTACGTCCCCCCACCGCCCCCGTCCAACTCCCCGGTCGAACCGGAGCCGGAACCGCAGCCCCCGCTCCCCGTCGGCACCCTCCACGGCAACGGCAGTGTTGAGGGCGTGGCGCGCAACGTGCAGGTGCGCACTGAGGTGCGCGGCAGCGGGGGCAACACCGGCACGGTCATCGTCTGCAATTTCCGCGTGGAGGACGACCGCCGAGGCCGCCCCACACGACTGGTCCCGGTGGAGATGCGCGGCGACTCCTTCGAGGGCGCAGTCAACGAGGGGGACCGGGTGCGCGCCGAGGGCGAGGCCAGACGCGGCACGCTGCGGGTCAAGAGGCTGTACAACCTGACCACCGGCGCCGAAGTGTCGACCGGCGGCACGCACTGGGTCGTGGCCCTTCTCGTCATCCTGGTCTTCGCCGCCTGGATGATCTTCATCATCTTCTTCGCCGGACGTTGAATGCTCTTCGCCGGACCATGACCGGCCCCCCCGTCGGCCTACCGCCGAGGCGGAAACGGCACCCGTAGATCGACCAGCTCGAAACCGTCGCCGCGTGGCTCGATGTAGGCGAGCGGGGCGTAGCGGTAGTGCACCCCGTGGGGGCGACGCCGCAGCGGCTCGCCCTGGCGGTTGCGGGACCATTCGACGTCCCCGGTGAGCACCCGGGCGGGGATGGTCCAGTAGTCGCCGCGGCGGTAGACGTGGGGCCCGTTGGTGCTGGCGAAGCGGATCTCGATGCCGTCCTCCAGTGGGAGCCACGCGCCCTCCCGTACGGAAAGGGCCGTTCCCTCCTGTCCGCACTCGCTGTCCCACCGGCGCAGGAAGGGGTGAAGGGACGGGCGCCGGCCGGCGCCGGTGGGTTCGGTGTCGAGCACGACCCCGTGTCCGGCGTAGTCGACCTCACGGACCGTGTACAGCCGTCCGCACCTCGCGTCGGGCTGGTCCGACGCGGAGCGGCACACCGCAGCGTCGTCGACGATCTCCACCACGTCGCCCGTATCCACACCGAGCGTGTCGTCGCGGCCCAGCGTCTCCAGCTCGACCGTGGCACCGTCGATCCTCCGGACGGGCAGCACGACCGAGCCGTTCTCCCGCGACCACTTGAACGTCGCCGTCCCGACCGGGCCGCCCTGGTGCACTTCGACCCGGTACAACTGGTTCTCGGGACCGCGGTAGCCGGAGGACGGGTGCGGCTCGTCGGGGGACAGCTCCTCGTCGGGGTGCCTGGTCCGGGCGGCGAGCCGACCACGCGGGTGGAAGTCGGCCCGAAGGCGCTCATCCAGGAAGCCGGCGGCGCTGCGCATGTCCGGCCGGAAGGAGCCGTGCTCCAGCGGGAGCCGGCACACCTGCCAGACCACGCGGGTACGTGCCGTCGTGTCCGGGCCGCCCGGTCCGAGTGCCACCTCACGGATCCAGGGCGCCTCCGCGGCGGTGATCAGGCGCTCCCACACCCGCAGGTACACGAGGAACGGCCCGGACGGCAGCCGGTCGTCCTCCAGGTCGGAGTCGAGGTGGCCGTCGGGCTGGTCCCAGTAGTCGGTGCCGTCGCACTCGCAGAGGAGGCCGTCGACGTACATCCGGCCCGGTGCCACGCTGAAGGTGCCCCCGTCGAATCCGTCGACCCCGAACCCGCCGAGGGCGTCCTTGTCGGGCGGGTATGCGGCCGGCCCCAGCAGATCGGCGGCGAGCGTGCGCACGTAGTGCAGGAGGATCGCGGACTGCTCGTTGATCTCGGCATCGAGCTGGACCCGCCCCTGTTGGGAGAGGACCGAGGAGAAACGCCGGGCGGGATCGAAGGTGATGCGGGAGAAGTCGCCGTGCATGAGGTGCTTCCTGCCTGGGCCGGGGGAGTTCGGGGATACGGGGTGCGATGGGCTCAGGTGACGAAGAAGAGCCCCGTGTCGCATCCCGCGGGGGTGTACTCGTCCAGCCGGGCGCGGAGGTTGTCCTCACGCTGCGGCTGGAAGAGGTGGTGCAGTGCGCCGGGTTCGCAGCTGTTGGCGCCGCCGCGGCGGATCGCGTCGGTGCAGTCGTCGGCGAGCCGCACGTAGCCGGGCGAGCCGTACTGGGTGGCGGCGAAGCGCAACTTCACCCGGTCCGGATCCATGGAGTGGTCGGGTTCGCAGTGGAACCGGGGTGGGGTCGGGGAGTCTTTGGGCAACCAGCAGAAGCGCAAGGAGCCCTGGTCGCGTCGCTCGACGGACACCTGGCCGGCCAGGAGGCAGTTCTCCAGCACGTCGACCGCGTGCACGCGGGCGGCTCCGAGAACGGTGGTGCGGCGGGCGGTGAGGAGGACGCCCGCGGGGTCGCCGCCCGGTGCGCAGATCGCCGCAGCACCGTCCTCGGAGGCGGCGTCCACCACGCTGTCGTAGAGCTCGACGCGGTTGTCCTCGCCCGCGTCGACGGACAGGGCGCCGATGATGCTGTGGTGGATCTCGGTACGCACCGGACTGTCGGCGATGTCAAGGCCCGGCGCCCCCGGCGCCAGCGGCCTGCCGCCCGCCTCCAGCAACCAGCCCGGTACGAACGTGCAGTGCCGGATCACGAGACGCTGCACCGCGCCCCGCACCCGCACGCTGCCGCCGGTCACCAGCAGACCGTCGAGGACGATCCGCGCCGTCGGCTTTCCGGCGCCCCTGATGGTCAGGGCGCGCTGACCGTCGCCGCCGTGCCGTTCGGTCAGCCGGACGATGGGCCGTACACCGTCCGCGGCGCGCAGGGTGAGGCGGTCGCCCGGGTCGAGGCGGATGTCGGTCAGGTCCTCGTACACCTCGTTGGCGGTGAGCTCCACGATCACCTCCGTCTTGTCGCCGTGCGCCCGCTTCCCGGCGGTCCAGCGGTCGAGCGCGTCGGCGATGCTCGTGTGGTCCTCGCCGGGGCCCACCCGGTATCGCTCCGGGGCGCCGGCCGTCGCGGGCTCGGGGCGCGGGTACTCGCCGCCGCCGAGGTCGCCCGAGAACGCGTGGTGGTACGTCACCCGGACGCCGTGGACGGGAGCCATGCCCGGCGACAGCGTGAGGCGGCCGAGCAAGGGGTCGACGGCGACCTTCCCACGGGCCGGACGGTAGCTCCAGTCGGACAGGTCGGCGGCGACGATCCGGTCGAGCGGTACGGCATCGTCCGGACCGGTCCACACGCACAAGCTCTTGCCGGGCCCGTAGTAGTCGTGGAGGCGCTCGGCCAGAGCCCTGCGGCCGATGGGCTCCGGCACGTTCGTCTCGTCGGCGACATGGCCGCTCGACGGGTCGGGCACCGGGGCGGTGTACAGGGGCGTGTCGATGGCGAGCACGTTGAAGGTGTAGCAGGCCCGCTCGCGATCCAGGCAGTACGCGGGGGTTCGTGTCACGGAATAGGTGCGCAGCCGCCACAGGTGCAGGCCGACGGACCGGACGCCGTAGCGGCCGGGGCGGCGGGCGGAACCGGCGCGCGGAACCTCCAGGGTGCGGGCGCAGTCGTCGAACGGGCCGCCCAGGCGGTCCAGGACACCGGCGCGGCGTACGTCGACCAGCGCACCGCGCGCCAACCTGCGGCGGGCGTCGCGGCCGTCGGTGGAGTAGCGGCGCACCGGCTGGGTGAGACAGAGCAGCCGGTGGTACTCGACGACCCGTGCCGGCCACCCGGCCACGCCGGACGCCAGGTCCTCAAGGAGAGTTACGGTGCCCTTGCGGCGCCGGTGCGTGACCGTGTCGGCGACGTCCCTGCGGGGCACTGCGGCGGCCGGAAGGCCGGTGGCCCGGGAGGTGTCGTCCGACAGGGCGGCCGCGATGCGGGGCAGGATCTCGTACCCCACGAGATCCCCGAGGTAGGGAACCACCCAGTCGTCGCAGGTCTCGATGAACCAGTTGTCGTAGAGCCGCTCGATGTCCTCCTGGACCACGGCCGCCTGCTCGGCGACGACCGTCAGCAGCGCGCGCAGCGGGCCGCCCTGTTGCGCGTCGCGCCTGCGGTGCACGGCGGGCAGCAGCGCGTACAGCTCGTCCGGGGTCATGGAATCCTCCGCAGCAACAGGGTCCCGGGCACCGCCGGGTCCAGCAGGACGAGTTGGGCGGGACGCAGCACAAGGCGCGGGGGCCGCCGCGCGACCGGGCTCGGCGCGGCCCGTAGGTCGAGGCGCACCGTGCGGGCCTGCGCGGCGTCGACGACGGCGGCCGGATCCGGCGGTCCGCCAATGGGGGAGAGGTCGCGCACGGCGCGCGGCCCCGCGGACAGGGCGGGCACGCAGGAGGCGACGGAGGGATGCTCGGCGAACCTGACCACCTCGGCCGGGTCGGCGCCCTCAGGGATGCCGCAGAAGGCGCTCACATTCACGAAGTCCACGCCCGTGACCCCGTGCGCGGCGGCGACGACGGCGCTCAGGTACACCGGCCGGGCCAAGTGCGCCTCCGCGAACCCCAGGCGGGCGGCCAGCGCCTCACGGACCCGGAGTTCGACCTTTTCCGGCAGGTGACCGGGGGCCGTACGCACACCGAGCACCAGCACGAGCCGGACGCGCTCGCAGGGCTCGACCTGTACGGACAGCCGGGGGTCGCCGTACCGCCGCAGTGCCGTGCGAAGCCCGGAGAGCAGCGAGGCGGAGGCATCCAGCGGGGCGTCGTCGACGGCCGCGATGGTGACGTGCAGTACAGGACGGCCGCCGTCCATGCAGCGCTGCGCGATGGCCTTGCCGACGCCCGCGAAGGCCCGCGCGAAGGACTGGTAGTCGCGCACCGACACCAGCCGGTCGAAGGCGGCAAGGCGCAGCGGGACGGCCCGGCGCAGTTGCGCAGGACCGTCGGCGTTGGCCCCGCCGGTCGCGGGCAGCGGGTTGGTGACCCCGCTGACGCCAGGCGGCCGGCTGACCAACTGGCTGATCCGCCCGGCCGCGACATTGCCGGCGCGGCCGCCGCCGACACGGTAGCGGGCGGTGACGTTCTCCGTGCCCGACGGCAGCCGGGCGCCGTGCAGGCCGTCGCCGAACTCCACGACGGCCCTGCCGTCCGGGCCCGCGCGCAGCCGGTAGACCTGGGCGGCAGGACCCGCCTCGCCCAGATCGGCGGTGCGCTGCCACGCCACGTCGTCGACCCGGACGGTCAGCGCCTCTTCGCCGCCCTCGGCGGTCGCCGACGGCAGCCACACCAGCGGACTCTGCCGCAGCGGAAGGACCTGGCCCGCCCGGCCGGAGTCACCGCTGCCGAGGATCTCCGTCACCGTCTCGCCCGCGGTGGCCGGGACGACATTGCCGTGCACGACGACCGTGTCCCGCCGGTAGCGGTGCGCGAGCGGCGCGGTCAACTGCAGCGTCGTGCACACCCGGTCGGCGAAGGTGTGACGCACGCCCGCGAGGACGGCGAGCTCGCAACCGGGCACTCCCGTGCCGGAGCCGGGAAGGACGTCCGTGCGCTCACCTGAGACGATGAGCAGCCGTCCGGGGGCGAATCCCTCGAAGATGCCGTCCAGCGTGAGGGCGCCGCCCTGCACGTCGGTCGGATCGGGCGGGGCGGCGAGCACCAGCGGCTCCCCCGCGGCCCACACGGTGGTGGCCCGCCGGGCGGCGATGTCGTCGCAGTCCTCGGTCCACGGCCCGGCAAGCCGCAGCCGCGTCACCCGTACGGCGTCCTGACCGTTCGCCACCGAAAGGCGGCCGACCTCGGTGACCTTGAGGACACGGGTACGTGGACGGCCCACCACGCCCACCGCGATCCAACTGCCCGGCTCGATCTCCTCGTGCACCGCGTCCAGGAGTAGAACGTCCGCCGCGAGCGGAACGGTTGCGTCCGGCTGCGCCCGTACGGCGGCGCGCAGCAGCCGTCTCACCCGGTCGTCGTCCGGGATGGAGGCACCCAGCGGGGCTGCCGTGACTCGGAAGCGCTGCACACCCCACCGGGGGGCGGCCCGGACGGAGACGGCGGCCAGCGCCTCGTACAGGGACGCGGTGAGGCCGGGCCGGTTGCCGGCCAGCAGGCGGGGCAGGCCGTCGGAGCCGGCGCCCAGGGCATCGGCGACGGCGGGCGGGGTGCACGGCACGGGCTCGCTCCGGTCGAGCGCCCGCAGCAGTGGGTCCACGGAGTGCAGCACCGGGCGGCCGGGACTGTCGAGATCGTGCAGCAGCGCCTCCGCTTCGGCCGATGCCGGCCGCGCGGGCTCGTTGGCCATACGGCGCACGGCATCCTGCACCGTGGCGAGCCGGAGGGCGGCCCGCTTGGCCAGGGCGTCGGCGTCGTCACCCCCGCCGAGGTCGGCGAGATGCTCGCGCAGTCGGCGCAGCCTGTGGTCGAGCCGGGCCGCGAAGGTGTCCGGGTCGCGCAGCTCCTCGGCACGGTCCCGCACCTCCCGCAGCAGCGCGAGGAGCTCCTCGAAGGGGCCGCGCGAGGGCGCCCGGCGGGCGGATTCCTCCACGTCCTCCATGAGTGCGTCCACCGCGCCGTCCAATTGCCGTGTCGCGTCCGGCACCCGCAGTCGTACGGCGGTCCGCCCTTGCGAGGGATCCGGTTTCACGTCTCCCACCACCCGGGTCACGTTCAGCCGGGCATCCCGGTACTTGAACAGCAGGCGGTCACCGGGGCGCAGGACGGCCCTGACCCCTTCGACGTCGATGGACGCGGTGGTGGCGGCGAGCTCGGCCGTGATGCCGGCCGACCCGGTGGTGCGCACGGGCAGCCGGTTCCAGTCGGCCCGCGCGGTGAGGTCCTCGGCGGTCTCGAAGACCAGCGGCAGCCCGCCGGGCTCCGGTTCGCTCCGCACCTGCGAGCCGGCCGGTACGACACAGGAGGTGCCGGCGTCCAGCGTGTAGGCGAGGTGGGTGGCGGCCGCCAGCGCGGGTCGCGGCCGGTGACCGACGAGGCGGCCGAGCCGGACCAGGGACTCCTGCTCGGTCGCGGTGCGCAGGAACCCCTCGTCGGCGATGCGCTCCTGATAGAAGGTCAGCACATCGGCGACCACGGCCCATGCGTCGAGCAGGGCGATCGAGGGGTCGTCGGGCTCCCGGGTCGTGAGCGCGGAAAGGGCGCACCTCGGGCCGGGTTCCTCCCCGGCCAGCGGGAGCCGGGCCAACATCACGTCCAGGAATTGCTGATGTGTGCCGACGCGATACGACAGCGCGGGCTGTCCGGGTTGGTTCCACACCGGCGTCGACGGCGGCTCAGGAGTGATCATCGTCCGCCTCTCAGGCGCAGCACGAGCAGCCCGTTCTCCGGGCGCCTGATATCGCCGTCGAGCCGCGGGACCTCCCGCGGGCGCAACCGCAGCTCCCCCGAGGGCGGCACGTCCGGGCTGTCGGCCACCGGTCCGGAGGCGTGCCGTCTGCGCAGCAGTGTGACCTCTGCGTGCCGCACTCCGGGCACCGCCATGGCGACGGCCACCAGGGCACTGGCCGCCACCGGCGTGCCGAAGGTGAGCGCCGCCGGGTCGAAGAACCCTGCGTACCTGGGCAGGAAGCGGCGCTCGAGCGCCTGCCGTACATCGGCGGTGACGTGGTGCGGGTCGACCAGGACGTACAGGGCCACATCCAACGGCACCAGCTGCGCGGGGTGGGTGACGACCTCGTGGCCGAGGCGCCGGTAGCGGTACAGGGCGGAGCGCACGTCCTCTAGCAGCTCCGGCGACGCCACGGCGGTGCGCTCCGGATCGACGGCCACGTCGGCCTCGTACCAACTGCCGTTCCAACGCAGGGTGGCGGCGGCGCGCTGCACACCGGGGCGGCCTTCGGCGAGCGTGGCGTAGTCCTCGGCGGTGATGGCGCGCAGCAGTGTGCGGAAGGGGGCGCGGGGCGCGGCGAGGCGCACGTCGGCCACCGGCTCCGGATCGGTGCCACCGGTCGCCGGCACCGGGTTGCGCACCCGCGTGACCAGGCCCGCCAGGTCCCCGTCGCGGTGGGCGATCCCGTTGACGGCCTCGCTGCCGGCGTTGCCCGCACTGCCGTTGCCCACGCGGTAGACGGCGCGCAGCATGGTGCCCGGGCGGGGCGACCGTCCGCAGCGGTCGTCGCCGAACCGCAGGGTGAGCGCCCCGTCGTCGTCGCTCTCGCCGACCACATGCCGGTCGCGCGGGCCGCTCTTCAGCAGGTCACGGCGCGGTGTCCACTGAGCCCGTGCTCCCTCCGCCTCCACCAGACGTACCGCGGGCAGAGCCTCGCGCGGGTCGGGTCGCAGGGCGGTGCTCGCGGGGCCGTGCAGGGAAGGGTTGGCCGGGTGCAGGCCGTCTGCGGCCCGGGCACCCCAGGTGTGCCGGATCTCCCAGTCCACTTCGTCGGGGTCGAGCACGTATCCGGCGTCGGCGCGGCGGGCAAGGGCTTCGAGGCGGCGCAGTGGGGCGGTGAGTACGTGGTCGAAGCGGGAGAGCAGGCGGGCGGCCCGGTGGGGATCGCCGAGCCGGGAGGTACCGAAGAGCGCTTCCAGGAGGTCCCGGCCTCCGTCGTCGATGCCCGCCTGCTGGTGCAAGTCGCGCAGCAGTTCACGGGCCCGGGCGGCGAGGCCGCGCAGGTGCCGGGCCTGGGCGGCGGCCAGGTCCGTCGGGCGGGGGTGGGGCGGGGACCAGGTGACGGGCACACCGCGCACCGCCGCCCTGAAGCGGCGGACCGTCTCCGGCACCTCGATGAGCTCGTCGGTATCGCCGCCGGGCAGCCATGTGTTCGCCAGACCGTGCTCGACCAGGAGCGCGTTGCCGCGGGCCAGCACGGTCGCGCCCGTCCGGCCGTCGGGTCCGGGCGGGTTGCCCACCCACAGCGGGAACGTGAGCGCGTCCTCCTCGGCCCAGGCGATCTTCACGACCGGGGTGCCGTCGGTCGCGTCGTGGTCCTGGACGGCACGGGTGAGCCGGACCGCCTGCCGGTGGCCGGGGTCGGGTGCGCCGCCGTCGGGGGCCCGCAGCTCCTCCAGAACGAGGAGGTCGCCGGGGGCGAGGTCCAGCGCACGCTCCGCGTCGAGCAGCGCTGCCCGCGTCGTGCCGACAGGCAGGTGGAACGCGTCCTGGCCCCAGGCCCACAGCGCGATGCCATTGTGCTCCGGACGCAGCCGCATCTCGCGCCGCTCCAGGGGCCGGTAGACCGGGTGCGGCCCCGAGACGAGGGCCTCGACGGACAGCACCGGGCCGCTCTCCGGGCCGGGCGCGTCATCCGGCTGCGCGGCGAAGGCCAAATCGTCGGTCCGCACCGACCGCGGTGCGGCCGTCTCCACGCACGCGACCGTGCGAGCCGCGCAGCCGTCGTGCATGGGGTAGCCGACGAGGCGTGCGTGCCGCCGCACCGAGGTGCGCAGCCGCGCGGTGTCGAGGTACGCCTCGGTGGCGACGGCGTCCTGCTGGTAGCTCAGCCGGTCTCCGACATGGGCCAGCAGCTCCACCAGGGTGACCCAGAGGTCGGGGACGTGGCGCTCGGTCCACTGCGGCAGGGTGAGGGACAGCCGCTCCAGGAGAAGGCGGCGGAAACTGGCGTAGTCCTTGGCCAGGTAGTCGATGGACGGTGCGGGGCGGCTCGGCGCCCGGGTCGTGCCGCAGATGTTCTCCGGGCGGTGGGCGGTGGGGCGGAAGGTGAAGTCGGCCCGGTCGAGGGCGCCGTGGAAGCCGTGCCCCAGAACGCGCAGGCGGTACGTGGACTCGTCCCCGGGACGGTCGAGGAACAGCCGGAACCGGTGCGCGGGCGCACCGCTTCCGGACTCCTCCGTTCTGGGCTCCAGCTCCTCGCCGAGCTCGGGGACGACCCGCAGTACGCGGATGCCGACGACCCGCTGCCCGCCCTCGATCACGAAGCTGGCGCGGTCCACGTGCCGCGGCAGCACCCCGGAGAACCTCACGCTCAGCGTTCGCCGGTCCGGGTGTGCCCGTACCTCCTCGATGCCGGCCGGACCGCTCCGGCGCCCGTACGCCACGGTCATGAGCCGGTCCCCCCACTCACGGTCAGTGTGTGGTTCTCCCCGGTGGCCATCAGGACATAGGCGACCCGCACATGGAGCGTCGCCTCGTCCGCGGTCACGGTGAGGGACTCCACGGTGAGAAGGTCGCCGAGCCAGCGCTGCAGGGCCGCCTGGGCGGTCACCTCCAGGGTCGCGGCGAGTTCGGGGCTGTTTCCGGAGAAGACCAGGTCGAGCAGGCCGGAGCCGAAGTCGGGCCGGTTGACCCGCTCGCCCGGGCTGGTGAAGAGGACCAGTTCGACCATCTCCCGAACGTGTTCGGTGTAGGCGGCCGACGCCGTGCGGCCACAGACGTCGACGCGATAGGGGAAGGCGACGTCCATGGCGCTCACATCCCCCGGACCCGCAACTGCATGGCTTGCACGAGCGGGGGATTGGGCGGCGGCGTGCCGACCCCCATCGCCGGGCCGGGGCTGACCGGCGGGCTCGGCTGGAGCAGGACGGGCAGCCCGCCCACGAACACCCGCGTGGAGGTCTGCAGCCACACGATGCTCGTGCAGGGCGGCGCCCCGAGGGTGGCTGCCGGGAAGCTGCAGCCCGCCACCAGGAACGTGTCGGCGCTGGTGGCGACGGGATGAGGGCCGACCAGAACGCGCTGCTGCACCGGTGCGGGAATGGTCACGAGGCCGGGCGGATGGGCGCACATCATCAACGCGCCGTAGTGGAGCAGTAATCCGGGCATGTCATCCTCACACCACCGTCAGCGCACCGTCGTTGACGATGAGTTGGGGTCCGACGAGCTTGAGCGTGGCGAGTCCGGACCCGCAGGAGATCTCGATCGACATCTCATCGATCTTGATGAACGGTCCGTTCTCGCCGTGCAGTTGGAGCTTGATCCCGCCCGCAGGTCCGGGCATGTCGCTGATGACCAGGGCGTTGCCGGAAGGGGTGGCCAGCACGATCTGCGGGACGCCGGGCGGCGCCGACTTCGCCGCCGACGGCACGTCCTGCGACCCACCCCACCGGTACCCGGCACACACGGCCCGCTCGGGGTCCCCGTCGAGGAACCGCACCCACACACCGCAGTCCGCCGGAGGCACCACATACATGCCGCAGTCCGGACCGGCCAGCGGGGTGGACGGGGCGGCCCACACCTGTGCCTCGTCGCCCAGCACTTCCGGCACCCGCACCAGAAGCCTCCCGACCCCGGTCGGGTCCTTGGCGTCGACCACTACGGCCTCGTACAGGCCGTGCCATTGATGCGTCGTGTGCGTCTGCGCTGTTGTCATACGGTCACCACCCGGGTGTCGGCGCCGAGTCCGTCGCGGACCAGCGTGAAGTGCTGCCTGAACGTGTCCCGGGTGAGGTCGTGGGTCACCGCGGCCACGAGATAGCGCCCGTCGTACGCCGCTCCCGCCCCGCGCACGCCCACCAGGGCGTGGGCGGCCAGGACATGGCCGTAGCGCAGGACGTCGACGGTCCCGTGCCCGGTGACCGCGTCGGCGGCGACCTCGCGGCCGAGTCCGGCCAGCAGGGTCCGGGTCAGGGAGCGGCCGGTCTGCCCGGCGAGCGCACCGACGCGCAGCGCCTCGGCCGGGCGGGCCGCCAGGGATCCGCGCAGGACGAGCGGCTCGGGCGCGCTCGCCTCGGAGGCCGTCGTGGACGGAGGTTCGAGCCGGTACGTGCCGTAGCGGGACGTGGCAAGACCGTCGAAGGAGAACGTCAGCTCCTCCACGTTGTCGGCCGCGCCGCACCCGGTCGTCAGAGCCGGCTGGAGGGCCCCCTCGCGGCGCTGCGGCCCCCAGTAGGCGGTGCTGACTCCCGGGGCAGGCCCCGGCTCGAGCTGGAAGACATGGCCGACGTCCGCGGCCATCGCCCGCAGGTAGGCAAGGTCGGTCGCCGCCTGCACCGGAATGTCGATCAGCGGATTCGGCTGGTCCGAGAGCACCGGCGCCACGGCCTTCGGTGTGATGCCGTACTGCGCGTACGCGGCGCAGACCGCCGTCGCCCGCAATTCCGGCGAGAGTCCCGGGTACGCCCGCCGGACGTGCCGCAGATTCATCAGGAGCGACAGATCCTCACCGATGACGACGAGGAACGACCCACCGGGAGCCCGCACAGCGTGCAGCTCCTGATGCGTGATCACACCGTCCACGAGCACATGGCACCGGCCCGCGAGGACCACGGCGACCACGACCCGCTTCTTCGCGTGCAGCGCCCCGTCCGGCAGGACCGCCCGGGACAGCGGGGAGCCGGGAGCGACCGAGAAGGTCAGCTGGAAGCCGCTCGTCGCCCCGCCGGCCGAGGTGATCCGCACTCCGTGCAGCGCGTCGACGAACGCCGCCGGGGCCGGAGCGGGCACGGTGTCGCCGAGGAGCAGCATCACCTGCGGGCTGTGCCTCATCACCACGCCCGTTCGCCGCCGACAGCCGCCGCCGACGCCTCGGTGGGCAGGGTGATCCGCAGTCTCCGGCCCGGCACGGCCGTCAACTCGTCCGGCTGCATCGCCCGGTTGGCGTCGGCGATCCGCCACGACTGCTCCGGGTCGCCGTACCGTCGGGCCGCGATGCCGTCGAGCCGTTCGCCGGCGGTGACGACATGCTCGCCGACGGAGGTCAGCTCCCCTGGCCGGGGCAGGATACGGCGGCGCAGGTGCGTGACGGTCCGGCCGTCCGCAAGAGTGTGCGTCGTCGTAGGGACCCCGTGGTACCTGCTGCTGGGCTCGAACATGCCGATTTCCTTCGACTGTTGGTGGGTGGACGGCTCAACCGCCCGTGTAGCCGACGGTCGCCGGGCCGTTCGCGACCGTTGCCGCGAGGCGGTCCCGGCCCTGCTGGTACTGGAGGTAGAGACCCCCGGCCTTGTGGCCGAATCCGACGTCGTCGACGGTGAGGACCCGCACCGTCAATGTCACGCGCGCCCGGATGGGATTCAGCTCCCCGTCGTACGCCTCCTCCGTCACATCGATGTCCAGCATCCGCACGGGCAGAACCCGGCGCGGCCCCAGCACCAGGACGGACAGCGGGGCCTGCACGGGGGCGATCTCCAGGATTCCCTGCCCGGCCAGGTCGTTCTGCCGGGTCAGCTGGGCGCTCGTGGGGGTGACGGCGCTCTCCAGCGCGGCCAGCGTCGCACTCAGCCCCGACCCCGTGGGCGGTGCCGGCATGGCCTTCGAGGCCAGTTGGTCCACGGCGTCGAACTCCGCGTCGATCCGAAACGTCTCCCGGGCAGGCCCCTGCAACCGCAACGCCTCCAGCCGGTCACCGGCATCGGCGCCGATGCCGCGCGGCTGGAGGGTGCGGTTGATGCTGTCGGGGTTGTACTGGAAGGGCGTGATCCGCAGGACCTGGCCCTGCTCAGGGTCCAGGAAGACGAAGCCGCCGCGGCGGGGAGCGGGTGCGGTCATGGGGTGGGGGCTCCTGCCTTTGGCGTGGGCGTGGGGGCGACGTCGGGGGCCAGTGGCCTGTCGACGTGGGGAAATCGGTGGTGCGGGTCCGGCGGTTGCCCTGCCCGGAGCACCTCTTGGATGGCGCGGGCGATCCGGCGGGCGTGCGCGGCGAGGGCGGAGTCCGCCGGCAGGGCCGGATCGAGGTCCCCGACGGTGAGGGAGTTGCCGAGCAGCACGGCGAGTTCGGCCTCGACAGCCGCGCACAGCGCAACAGGCGAGGGTGGGCCGGCCCCGTCCCACACCAGCCGACGGACGCACACCTCGACGCGCGTGTTCGTCGTCATGTGATCACCACCGCCACGTCGACGTCGAACCGCCCGGCCTCCACATCGATCAGCGGGCTGTCCACCCCGTCGACGCGCAACCGCAGCGGATAGCGCCCTGGCGCGCTCGCCTCCGGCCGGAACCGCAGTGTCCGGGTCGCCCGGATGAACGGCTCCGCGAGCACGGGCCGATCCGCCAACAACAGCTCGGCCCGCTGGCCGGGATGCACGGGGGGCGCGCACTTCACGACCAGCGCAACCGTCCCCTTCTTGTCCCGCTCGGCGTTCATCGGCAGCGAGTTGGTGATGCGCGGCGCGATGTGGAAGTGCCGTGGCTCGGTGGTCCGGACACTGCCGTCGGGCGCGGTGAGGACGACGACGGCCGACCAGCGCCCCACGCCGAGTTCCTCGCCGAGCGTCGCCCGCAACGAGCCGGCCTCGTCCGCGCGGGCCGGCAGCACGATCGGCCCGCCGAGCAGGGGGTGCGTCAGACGAACGCTCGGCGTCCCCGCCTGAAACCCGCTCCCGCTGAGCACGATGTCCGAGCCGGACGTGGCGATCGACGGTACGACGTCCAGCAGTACCGGCCAGCGCGCGGCCGCCGTAGGCATCGCCTCGGGCCCGGTCCCTGCCGCCCCGCGCCGTAGCACCGGCAGGGGTGCCCGGCCGGGCGTCGCGCTGTCGATGAGCACGACACGTGCCTCGTAGGCAACGGACAGCCGGTAACCGTGGCCCAGGGCCGCCCACAGAAGGCGCATCTCGTCGGCTGTCATCATCGCCGGGGTGACCTTCACCGGCTCCTGCTGGAGATGCAGATCACTGAAGCCGGCGGCGGCCATGAGGTCGTCGGCACGCAGCTGCGGCCGCTCGTGCAAGGCCGCCATGGCCGCACCGAGCAGCCGCTCGGGGACAGTCGAGTTCTCACCGGCGGGTACGTGCGCGGTGAACAGGTAGTGCAGGACCAGCGGCAGCGCGGGATGCCGAGACTCGCCGGGACGCGAGCCGTCGGGATCGGCGTTGCGCCAGGCGGGGTCGATGCCGGTCTGGTGGAGGAAGAGGTTGAGCACGCCTTTCGTGCCGCCGCCCTCGGCGATGGCTGCGGCGACATC
The DNA here is from genome assembly GCF_042871785.1 of Streptomyces sp. NPDC005551. Lineage (NCBI taxonomy): Bacteria > Bacillati > Actinomycetota > Actinomycetes > Kitasatosporales > Streptomycetaceae > Streptomyces > Streptomyces sp. NPDC005551. The sequence continues at coordinate 777,162 of NZ_JBIAJE010000001.1, forward strand.
CCCCGGATGTCGGACCGTCACCTCCGCTCCGGGCACAGTCCGTTGGAGGTGCCCGTGCAGCACGGCCCGCAGTGTCTCGGTCACGGCGGCGATCGCCAACGCATCACTCACGCCCGCCTCCCGAGGTACTCCTCAAGACTGAGCCGGGGCTTGCGGTGCGGAGCAGGGTCAGTGCCGTCGACGAGGCGGGGAGAGGCGGTGCGGACGACCAGGTGGTCAATGGTGACGCGGACGACGGTTGAGTGCGTCGGGGGTCTCTGCGCAGCGGTGGAGTCGGCGGCGGGGTCGCGTGGGAGTTCGGGGCGGGTCGGGGGTGGTCGACGGAGGGAACCCGAAGTGGAGGGTTTGGTTGGCCGAAACTCCGGCGACGGCGACGATGTCCGTGTAGGCGTAGGCGCCGGTGAGGGCGACGACGGCGCCTGTGGACGTGCCGAAGCTGGTGACGGTGTCGGCGCTGATGGGGGCGGATTCGAAGCGGGTGCAGATGTCCGTGATGGTGAGGGCGAGAGAGTCGGCGGGACCGGTGGCCTTTCGGGCGCTGTCGTTCGTAGCGGTGATGCGGCTGGTCGCGCTGCGGCGTGCGCGGCCTCGGCGGGCACCGGGGAGGGAGATGTGGCGGAGCTCCCGGCGGATACGCCGAAGCCCTCGCTCCGCGTTTCGGACTCCCGCATCGGCGCGCCTGGTCTCCCGGGAGACACCGTGTCACCTTGAGGCGCTGCGCCGGCCCCTGTCGGCAAAGGAGGGAGGTGTGGGCTGGGCGTCTGTGCGGGAGCGGGAGGGTGAGTTGGGCGTGGTGTGGGTGGCTTGTTGGTTGTGGGGTCTTGGCCGGGGTCTGTCGTGGCCGGGCCGTTCGGTGGAGTGTTGTGGGTGATGGCGGGGCTGGGCGTCTGTGCGGGAGCGGGAGGGTGAGTTGGGCGTGGTGTGGGTGGCTTGTTGGTTGTGGGGTCTTGGCCGGGGTCTGTCGTGGCCGAGCCGTTCGGTGGGGTGCTGTGGCCGACGGCGGGGCTTGTGCGTGCGGGCTGCGATCGCTGTGCCTGCGGTGCTTCGGACACGGTCGCTTCGTCGGGGACCTGGCCCCCGAGGGCTGGAGGGAACGCCCTCCCCCCGGCTGGCCGTGCAGTGTCATCCCGCTCACGATGGCCGCGACCGCGAGCCTCTGCAGAGGGCTCGGCATCCGACGTCGGTCGCGACGACGCGCTCGGCCAAGGGCTCCCTCCGGTCAGTCGTACGTCCTTCCCGCTGAGCACTGGTACACCTTCCCCGCCAACCGGATGTGCGCTCTTGCCGGCGGCGGGGCGTGCGACCTCCACGACACCCCCACGCCCACCTGCCCCACCGGTCGTACCGAGATCCGCCTCCTCGCCCCCGACCACGCCCATCCCCTCGCCCGGAGCCGCCTCGTACGAGAGCTCCCCAACTCCCGTCTTCAGCTCGTGCATCGGCTCCACCACCGCTTCCCCGGACGGCAGCGCCTGCGCCTCCACCTCCCCCTCGACCTCGACCTCGACCTCAGGGGCGTACACCGACGACCCCTGATCAGATCCCGGCAACCGCGGAGCGCCTGGATCGAACGCGTTCGGTGTGAGCGGCCTCAACCTCGGTCCCGGTGTCCCGAGGAGACGGTCCACGAAGTCGTTCATCCGGTGCTCGCCTCCAGATAGAACTTCCGCCGCGTCGGGCTGATCGCGAGCACGTCGGCCTCCGTCCAGCCGTAGGCCCGAGCGAGGGCGTGTACTTCGTGCAGGAGACGGCGCGCGTACTCGGACACGTCGGCCCACAGGTGGTCGGCGAGGTCGAGGGCCGCATCCCAACTGTGTTCGCACTGCGGGCAGCTCAAGGAAACAACGGAGTCGGCCCCGGGGTCGTCGTCGGCGAGCCGCCGAGCGACGTCCTCGAGGACCTCGTCGGGCAGGTCGCCGGCGGGCGGGTCGACGCGCAAGACGCAGCGACGCAGCAGGGCCTGGCGGGCGCGGGGCGTGGCGGGATCGACGGAGCGGATGTCTCGGCCGGTCAGCGCGCGATACGTGACCGTCCTGCCGTACGACTTCACAGTCGCCGTGGCGGCCACGGCAGCGCCACCCCCGGGAGGCAGCAGCTCGGCCGCAGCCACGGTGACATCGAGACTCTCACCGCATTCCGGGCACTCCGCCGTGCACGGCAGCGCGTCGCCGAAGGCACCGCGGCGCAGCTCGAGCAGAAGGGAGTTGAGCGCACTCAGGGGCAAGTCCGCGACGTTGCTCCCGCTAGGTGCCGCCATCGAGGCGAACAGGAGGGAACGAGCCACCGGTGGCCCGGCGAGCCCGTTCTCCCACACGTCGAGGACGTTCGCCTCGGTCAGCTGCCGCGGCACGCCGCTCACCCCGCAGTGTCTGAGAACTGCGGTTCCTGCGGCGGGTTGGTGTGCTCCCGTACCCAGCCGTGGTGCTCCACCTGGATGTGCTCGAAGGCCACGCCGTTGGATCCGGCGTCGAGTTCGGGCAGTCCCTGATACTGGGACACCCAGCAGTCGTGGACGGAGTAGCACAGCACCTGCTGCCCGCCCTCGTCGAAGACGTCGATGATGAGGTCGCGCCGGAAGTCCTTCAGCGAAGTCTCAAGCCCGCCCGCCGAGTTCTTGAGGCTCCAGACGCGGTTGGCCCATTCCTCGAAGGCGGTGTCGACAGTGCAGCCGCGTTCGAAGGTGATGGCCTCGTATTCCGTCCGGCCGGGAAGTTTTCGGCTGGTGCCGGGGTCTCCGCCGTCGCGATGCCGAATGACCTCTGTGGTGCGCTTCAGCCCACTGACCTTGCTGATTCCCGCGATGTAGTCGGTCTCCCCGCTGAACTTCACCCGGAACCGGAAGTTCTTGTACGGGTCCCGGCGCTTGACTTCAGGCATTGGTCGTCCTCCTGGAGCTGGATCTCGACCTAGACCTGGATCTGGCCGGCGAGCTGTTGGATGTGCACGATCACGAACTCCGCGGGCTTGAGCGGAGCGAAGCCCACCTGGATGTTGACGATGCCGCGATCGATGTCGTTCTGCGGGTTTGTGTCCTTGTCGCACTTCACGAGATAGGCGTCCTGGGGCGTCCGGCCCTGGAACGCGCCTGCTCGGAAGAGGGAGTTCATGAAGGCGCCGATGTTCAGCCGGACCGAGGCCCACAGCGGCTCGTCGTTCGGCTCGAACACCACCCAGTGCGTGCCCCGGAACAGACTTTCCTCGATGAAGAGCGCCAGCCTGCGCACCGGGAGGTACTTCCATTCGCTGGCGAGGCGGTCGGCGCCGCGCAGGGTGCGCGCGCCCCAGGCGACGGGACCGGCTGCGGGCAGCCGCCGCAGGCAGTTGACGCCGACCGGGTTTAGCCGCCCGATCTCCAGATCCGTCAGCGGCACTTCGAGTTCACTGACGCCGCTCAGCGAGGCATCCGTACCGGCAGGGGCCTTCCAGACTCCGCGCTGGACGTCGGTCCGGGCGAGCACGCCGGCCATCACCCCGCAGGGCGAGAAGGGCCTGAGGGCACCGTCGAGTAGCGGATCGGGCGCGATCACTCGGGGGTAGTACACCGCGGCGTTCTTGCCGGCCTCACCCAGCGCCTCCAACTCCGTCATCTTCTTCAGGACGGTGTCCACGACATCGGCGTTGGAATCGCCGCCGGCCGGCCCACCGGTCCACAACGAGGGCGGGTCGACCAGCAGAAGGGCCCGCCGTTCGACGCACAACTGCAGCGCCGCCTCCCGCAGTGCCTGCACACCACCGCCCGTGGCCTGCAACTGTTCGTCGAGCCAGTGGCTGTCGGGCAGGCACAGCATGTTGAAGATGTCGGTCTTCAGCAGCTGGTTGAGGCCGGTCTTGGCAGCTTTATCGCCCAGGTACGGGTCCAGTGTCCGCGGCCGTTCGTCCTCGTCGTCCCGACCGCCTCCGGCAGGGGCATAGCAGAACGGCGGCTGCCCTGCCCTCCCGCCTTGGGGGATGAACGTGAAGGGATCCGCTCCGTTCTCCGGAACATCGTTCTTCGGCGGCACCGCCGTGATGGGAGCGCTCGGGGTCTCGACGCGCACGAGACGCGAGGACTCCAGCAGGTGCGCGAGGTTGCGGGGACTGTGCGGCTCGATACTGACGTTGAGGTAGCGCTCCTCCACGCCTGTATCCAGGTCACGGACCGTCAGATTGAATAACTTGCGCTGCGGTTCCGAGAGATCCTTCCCTTCGGCGGTGTCCCAGTCGACGTGGGCGCGCAGGTTGCGCGCCCACCGTCCCGGGGAGGCGGCGCGCAAGGCCGGACCGTTGGCGGATGCGCTCCCCGACGAGCCGGCTGCCGAGGAACCCTTGGCGTCACCGCTGGGCTCGTGCCCGCCTCGGCCGCTCTGTTTGTCCTCGCCGGAGGAGTCGTCCTCCCTGGTGCCGCTGGAGGACTGACTGCCCTCACCGCTCGCTGCGGGGGCGGGCGGGGGTGAGGCCCCGACGGACTTCTTCGCGCGTGGGGTCGTGCTCGTGCTGAGGGGCAGCTGGACGGTCTTGTCGTCCTGCACCACCCTGACGATCTCGGCTTCACTGCCGCCGTTGAGATAGAACTGGTAGACCGCGTAGCTGAGCGGGCAGTTCGTCCGCAAGCCGCCGAAGACGGCCTCGTAGTCGGCCCAGCCGGTAATGTGTACGGGCCGGTCGACCGGGCCGCGGGGCGCGTGACCGACGAAGGCGGCTACGGCGGTGGGCACGCCTGTGATCGTCTTGACGGCACTCTTGACCTCGTCGACGTAGACACCCGGGTATGTGACGTTGACCGGCACGCTGGCCCCTTCCGATGCTGCTCACGATCCGTGATCACCATAAGAGGACAAATCGCTATTCCGCACTCTGTGTGGTGACCTGGCTACGCCGTCCGGGTGGCGAGGCCATCGCTCGCGGACGGCGGCAGGAATCCGCTCAACGATTCCTGAACTGTCGCGGGTGGATCCCTCGAACGATCGATGCGTTCAGGTGTCGGGCCAGTTCGGCGTGGATTCGCGGGTGAGTCGTCGGCTTTCCGATCGGCGCGGGTGGTGTGCGGCGGTCAGCTTCAGGCCTGACCTTTCAGGCCGATGCTCGCGGAGGGGCCGGTGATCGATCCCGTGCTGGCCGACAGCGAAACATGGGCGTTCTCGCCGCGCTCCACCCGTAGACGGGTCGACCCTTCGTTGTATTCCAGTGTGAAGCGGGGGAGTTCTTGGCAGAAATTCGATGTCCGTCCCGGCCCCGTGGCGAGTCCGCGAACTGAGCCGAGGGCTCGACGCCCAGTTCCTTGTTCAACCAACTGGCGGAACGCGCAATAGTGGCGCACCGCGTCGCTGACGTTGCCCTCCACGAGATGCGCCGACGCGATGGCCCGATGCCCGATTCCCTGCAGGGCTGTTGGGTCAGATGCCGGGTTGCGGTGCTTCCCCGCCAGCGCGATCCTTACATTGATGACTTCTGCGAATCGCGTCTGAGCATCGACTGACTCGTACCGTTCGCGAGCAGGCGGTCCAGTGAGGCGAATCATCCCTGCGCTCTTTGATGCACTCGCGCCCGGCCCCAACATCGGATACTTCGTTGAGTAATTGAGCTGCTACATTCCGTTGGTGTTCATTGTGGACAGGCCAACCGCCGAGATCCTCCGGGTCGAGGTCACTGACACGTTGGCCTACTGGACGGTTCTTGCCGGGCCCACCTTGACGGTCGTCGAGGACGTGGACGGCTTCCTCTGCCACCTGCGCTTCGGCCGGGCCCGCGCGGAATCGACCACGAAGACGTACGCCGGTCACCTCAAGCGCTTCCACGCCTGGTGCGGCGAGCACAGTCTGTCGCGGGAGCACGCGGCTGCCGAGCTCCCGCGCTACCTGATGAAGCTGAGGACCACACACCGGCTGACGAGCGGCCGCGGCCAGGGGCAGCTCCCACAGGACTCCACGCTCGCCCCCGCCCTCGCGGCAATCCACGGCTTCTACCTGCACCTGGCCGACCTCCGCCGAATCAGCGCGAAGGTGGTCGACGCCCTGTTCATCACCGCTCCGCACCCGGCCACGAGAAAACTCGTCCTGGAACCGCGCATCCGCGTGGATCCGCGACCGAGCCACGCTTCCGGCCGGGCACCGGCCGCCAGCCACGAGGAGTTCGCCGCACTCCTACATGCCACGAAGACCGCCCGCGACCGCTGCATGGTCGCCCTGCTCGGCGCGTGCGCGCTGCGCGTCGGCCAGGTCGTCGGCCTGCTCCGCGAGGACATTCACCTTGTCCCGGCCGGCAGTACCGTCCCGGGCTGTCCCTACAGCCTGGGCCCTCACCTGCACCTGGAGAAGCGTGACGGTCACCCACGCGGGGCGGCGAACAAGAACCGCGGCACCGTTATCGTTCCCGTGCCACAACCCGTGGTGATGCTCTACGCCGACTGGATGCGCGAACGCCTCACCATCCCCGGGGCGGGCAACGCCGTTTGGGCCTTCGTGTCGTTCCCGGGCCCCACGGGAGAGCCGGGCGGGCAGGTCCTCGGAACGCGGCGGGTTCAGGACCTTGTATCGGATCTCGCCCGGGACGCCGGCATCCGGCACATCCATCCGCACATGCTGCGGCACACCTTCGGCGAGACCGCAGCCGACCTCGACGTCGCGTGCGACGTCCTCCAGCGCCTGCTCGGCCACCGTGACGTGACGAGCCAGAACGTGTACCGCAACCCTTCCGACGCCCGGGTCGCCCACGCCGCACGGGCCGTGAACGACAAGATCTTCGGACCAAGATGACGACTTCTGCACCTCTGCCCGCTCCAGCTCCCGCGGCCGGATGGGAACCGGCCTGGGACTACTTGGCCCGGCACGGCCTCGACCGGTCCCCGCTCCAGCTGCGCTTCCCCCTGGGCGCCGACTGGCACTCGCTGCGCCGCTGCCGGCACACCGATTGCGAGCGGCCGGCCACGAGCTGGCCCTGGCTGTGCCACCGCTGCGCATCCGACTGGCAGGAGGCTGGCGCCCCGGACGACATCGACAGATGGAGCGCAAACGCACCCGTGCCGCTCGCCCGCCGCACCTACGCCGAGTATCGGTGCAGGGTGGGCTGCGACCGCGCCGCAGAAGTCCATGGCCTGTGCAAGAGCTGTGCCTCCGAGCGCCGAGTACTCCGGCTGACCGTCGAGGAGTACCTCGCCCGGGGCCGCGAGCCTCGTCCGGGCTTCGGGAAGTGCCTGGTCCGCGTGTGCCCACGCATGGCCGTGGTACGGCGGAGCCGACTGTGCCTGCCTCACCAGCGGCAGTGGTCCAACGCGGGGACGCCCGACCGCGAGGCTTGGGCTCTGACGGCAACCGCGGTCTACACATCCATCGACGTGGTGCCGCTCGCCGATCTTGCGCCGACGGTCGTGGCGCAGGTGCTGCGCGGGTACGAGGCCCAGCTCCGTCAGGGCGGCCGGATCAACCCCGCACAGGTCAAGTCGGCGGTGCGCTGGCTGTGCGACCACACGGTCAACGACCTGACCGCCGCGGAACTGCCGTCCAAGGGCGCGAAGACGACGTATCTGCGGCTCTGGCAGCGGACCCTGCCGCTCCTGGAAGCCGACCCCGCGAGGGAGCACACCCGACCCCTGGTCAGGCTGCACATCCTCAACCCCCGCTACAAGGGCGGAAGCGTCGATCTGCAAGACGTCCACGCCCCCTGGGTCACGCACCTCGCCCAGCAGTACCTGCACCACCTCGCCGCCGCCGGCGCCTCCTCGGCACGGTTAATGACCGTCGGCTACGCGTCGCGGTGGTTCGCGCTGTTCCTGCGCTCCCTGCCCGGCGAGGGCCGAAGGCCGGGCGACGTAGGCCGCGACGGCATGCTCACCTACCTGCGCTGGCTCACGCACCGAGCCCGAGACACCAGCGACTACCAGCTCGTCAACGAGGACGACCCGGTACGGCAGATCGTCGCAGAGCGCCTCCTGCCATCCCGCCAAGGCGCCAGACCGTTGCTGGTCACGCCCGTGCGCCACTACGAGCTGGTGAAGGTGCTGCGTGAGGTCCTCGAACATGGCAGGACATGGCTCGCGGACAATCATGCTGCGGACGTCCATCTGCTGGAGATGGACGTGCCGCCCTACCCGGAGCGGGACGACACGGCCAGCGAGCTGGAGGGCCGCTCCCAGGACGCCCTGCCCGAACAGGTCTTCTTCCAGCTCATGGACGAGCGCAATCTCGCCCTGCTGCCGGCCGGGAGCCGCCGCAACTGCGTCGAGCTGGCCATGCGCGTGGGCCGGCGGCCGTGGGAGCTTCGCCACCTGGAGTTCGACTGCCTGGAGTGGCACGACATCGAGGTGGAGGACCCGGACGGGACGGTGCGCCGCCGGTCCTACCCCTTCCTCGCGTACTGGATGCAGAAGGTCCGCCGGCGGCACAAACTCCCGCTCCACCCCAGCGACGCCGAGGTCATCACCCGCCAGCAGGACCACCTGCGGCGCGAGTGCCCGCACCCGTTCCACGAAGACGGCCGGCCCCGCTCCACCCGCATGGTGCTCTTTCCCACTCCCCGCCGCTCCCGTGCCAACGCGCTCGGCGAGCGACCGTACGACAGCAGCACGATCGGCTACTGGCTTCAGACCTGGCTCGACCAGTTCACCGTGACCGACGAGCGCGGCAAGCCCTTCGACCAGGCACGGGTGTTCCCCTACGCCTTCCGGCACACCTACGCCCAGCTCCGCGCCGACGCCGGCGTCCCGCTCGACATCCTGCAAGTCCTCATGGCCCACCAGGACCCCTCCACCACGCAGGTCTACTACCGGCCCTCGCACCCCCGGCGGGTGGAAGCGGTGCGCGCCATCGCCGCCAGGTACCAGTTCGACCTCACCGGCGGCCGCATCCGCGCACGTACCCCCGACGACGACCTCGCCGACCGGATCCGCGCGGGCGTCGGCTCGGTGCCCGTCCCCGCGGGACGCTGCCACGAGATGAACAACGTTCGCGCCGACGGGCACGGCTGCCCGGTGTACAACCGCTGCTTCTCCTGCACCTTCTACACCACCGACTTCACCCACCTGCCCGAGCTGCGCCAACTCCGCGCTGGGAAGGCGGAGCAGCTCGCCGCGCTGGAGAGCGCCTACGGCGGCGTGCTCACCGCAGGCCCCTTGAGCGCGGCAAACCTAGAACTGCTGCGCCGGGAGATCCAACAGATCGACGAACTCGTCGGCAAATGCGAAGCCGACGTCGACTCCCTCACCCGCGAAGAACGGGCCACGGTGGAGTCCTGGCTCCACACCAGGGACCGGTTCCTCACCGTCGTCCCCGTAGCGGCGGTTCTGGCCGGACGGCAGCGTCTGGACCAGCCGACCGTCGACCCGATCGTCACCGAAGGGACGACCGGATGACACGATCGGCTACCCCGCGCAAGCAGCCAGGCCGGGCGACGATCCCCGCCAGCCGGGTCGAAGTCCTCGATGCCGGCAGGGCGGCCGCCGTTCAGCGGCGCCGTGCCGACAGTGAACAGTGCCGACAGCGGGTTCTCGACGTCCTGGCCGCGATGCGCAGGAGCCGCCAGGCCCTCTCCGACGCGGAGATCACCCGGCGGGCCGCCGTCAACCCGCAGTACCTTCAACGCCACCGCGACCTCAAAGCGGAAGCCGAGACCGTCCGCGCCCACCTCGTCCAAGACGGGCCGCGGGCGGCGGCAGCAGCGACCGCCCGCAGGGAGGCGGCCCTCGAAGTCGAGAACCGCATGCTGCTTGAACAGAACGCAGTCCTGCAACGAACCCTTCACGAGGTCCAGAACGAGCTGCGCACGCTGCGCGCCCACGAATTGGGCGCCCGCCTCCGCGACGGCCTGGACGCCCGCCCGCTGCGGGATGCGGAGATTCAGGAACTACGCGAGCAACGGGACGCAGCACTCGCGGCCAGCCGCCAGGCAGAGACCGCCATGCAGGCCCTCCGCAACGTCAACCAGCGGCTGATGGTCGAAAACAGTCGGCTGATCGCCGCAGGTGCTGCGGAACCAACCGGGACAGCCGCAGCTGCCCGCAAGCCGTGCGGCCCATGAGAAGCCCGCTGCTCGACGAACTCCCCGCCGACGCGGCGGCCGCGGTGGTGCGCCTGCTCGGCGACACCTACCAGCTCGCCGCCGTCGAGGCCAGGGGAGCGCTACGGCTCATCGCTGGGGCGGGCGGCGCCGCCGCACTCGACCAGCTGCACGGCTTCCGCGCGGCCGGGGAAGCCGACGCCTCCCTCACCCTGCGCGTCGGCAACGACCACGGGACGGCCGAACCGTTCACCGCGCAGCCGCCTCGGTCTTCACATTGAATGCGCCGACAGGCCCCGACGCCTACGAATCGAAGCCGACAATGACCCGGCCCAGCACGAGTGGTTGGCTCTACTGCTTCTTGGTATACCGCACGAAGAGCTCGTAACACGATCATGATCGGGCCTTCTTGAGGCGTCTCCAGCAGATGAGGCTGGTGGAGCAGGGCGAAAGTCTGCTCGACGACGTAGCGGAACTTGCCGATGCCCTTGATGTTTGGTGATCCCTTGCGTGAGATGACGGGCAGGATGCGCCGTTGCCGCAGTGCGTCTCGTCCACTTCACGCCTCGCCGTCCGCTGGGAACGCCGCACCGAGTCTTCTCAAGGTTGCCGTATTCTACTGCGCTTACGAACTTCGGCAGTCCGGACCGCCGGTGGTACGGACGGCCTCACGGCGCCGTGTCGCCGATTCGCAGCGCTAGCTTGACTGTGGACCCCTTCGACACCACCGACCCGCCTGGCGGGTCCTGCGCCTTAACGAAGAGTCCCCCACCGAAGAACGGTGGTGGATGGATGTCGTCGGCGGCGAGGTCAGCGACATACGCGAGGTTTCCGAACTCGCCCGCGAGGACGATCGGCTCGTCGGTAAACGGGGCGGAGAAGCTGGGGTTCGCCGGGACCGGGGTATCGAAACCGAGGATCGGGAATGGCACCGGTGGGAGAAGACCGTTGATCGGGAATTGCTCCGCCAGATTCGGGACCGTGACCTGGGTGGAATCTGCGATCTTCGGGAGCAGGCGCGCGAAGTCCTCCGGAGCGGACTGGACGCGCATGCACGTGGTGGCATCGTTGGAGCACTTCGACATCTGCAACCGGATCGCATCCACCTGCTGCAAGCAGTCCTTACGCGCCTTGGCCAGCACCGCGTCATCGACGTTGCTGCCATCCGCGTTCTTGAACTGGTCGATGTTCTTGCGGACGAAGTCGATGTCGTTGATGACGGTGCTGAACCCGTTCAGCAGGCTCGCATTGAAGGTCAGCACGTCCTGCTGGTTCTGCACGTCGATGAACGTGAGCTCGTCGCCGGGGAGCTTCAGTTCCCTATAGTCGTGCACCAGCATCGAGTACGGCACGCCCTGGTCGACTCCGACCAGGGTCGGGAACACGCGAGCCTTCTGCATGATCGCGTCGAGGGTGGTCTCGGTCCCTGTATTGGAGCCACCAGCTTGGAAGACGTAGACGCTCACGTCGAGCTTGCTCTTGGAGGCGGCGATCTTCGAGGAGATGGCGGCGTCGAGCGAGCCGCCCGCGACACCGGGTACGCCTGCGCGGGCATGAATCTCCCCCGCGATCGACGTGCGTTCCGTCGTGTCCAGGCTCTCCACCTTGTAGATCGCGAAGTACTCGCCCCCGGTTTTGATCCCGTGGATGAACCGGTCCCCGAACCGGTCGCGGAAACGGGCGGTCTTGTGTTTGCGCAAGAGGTCTGCAGCCTCCTCAGACAGCACCGGGTTGTCCAGCGTCCGGGTCGCGTTGGAGACCTGCACGCCCACCACCACGTAGAGCGAGAAGCTGTTCACCGCGATGTCGCTGGCGAACTTGAACTTCGCGCTGGCATCACCAAACATGCTCCCCGCACTCACGTCGACGGAGATGCCCAGTGCCTTATGCAGGACGCTCGACTCCTGCGCGATCTGCAGGGTTTTCGTCACGGTCTGCCCGCCGGCCTGCGCTGGCGCCGTCAGCGACGTGCCCGTCACCGCCGGGCTCTTGGTCGCTACGCCGGTCAGCACGTCGTAGCCCAGGCCTACCTTCATTCCGTCCAGGAACGGGATCTCTGTCTGCGCCGCCATCGTCGCCTCGCTCGACTATTCCGTCGGTCCGGGATTTTCCTGCAGTGGGGACACTCTGACGTGCAGTACGCTGCCGCGCGGAACAGACGTGCCCTCCGGGGGAGTCTGTCCGACGATGGTGCCCGCGTCGGGCAGCGGGTCTGAGCCCAGCACCCCGAAGTGCAGTACCTCAGGATTGTCGATGATGAAGTAGAACCCCTGCTCGCCCAGGAGGTCCACGACCACCTGGTTCTTCGTGAACGAAAGGGGGTGGTCGGGGATTACGGCCCTCGTCCCGATCAGGCGCGGAACCCGCTGCAGACCCGGCCGGGGTTCGCGCAGGATCGGCAGCCGATTTGTGAAGTCCTCGGGTGACTGGGTGAAGTGCACACAGGTGGAGGCATCCCGGGTGCAGTCGGAGATGGCCCTGGTCAACTGGTCGACGATGGCCAGGCACTGCTGACGGGCCTGCTGCAGGGCCACGTCGTCCGGCGGTGACCCGTCCGGATTGTGGAATCGATCGAGGTGCTTGCGGATAAAGTCGATATCGTTGACCAGCGTCGTGAAGTCGTTCAGCAGCCGGGAATTGAAGAGGAGGCACTCGGTCTGTTGCTCCTGATCGAAGAAATTCAGATTGTCACCCGGGAGTTTCAACCCATTGTACTCGTCGAGGAGGACCTGGTAGGGAATAGCTTGGCCGCCAGAGACCAGGTTCGGGAACTTGTGAGCCTTCTCGATCATCTCTGACAGCTCCGTCTCCGTCTCACTGATCCCGCCGGCCGAGTAGACGAAGACGTTCACGTTCAGCTCGTTGCGCGAGGTGGACTTCATGCTCTCGACGGCAGCGTTTAGATTGGCCCGCAAGGCGGGGTTGTGGAAGCTCGCCGAGATTTGCGCCGCAACGTCAGTGCGCTCCTGCTCGTCGAAACTCTGCACGTGGTATACGGCGTAGTACTCACCACCGGATTTCAGGCCGGAGATGTATCGGTTGCCGAAGCGCTCACGGAAAATATCCGTCTTCCTGGTGGTCAGCAGGTCGGTCGCGTCCGGAACGAGAGCCGGCGCGTCCACCGTCACACAGGAGTTGATTACCTCCACCGCCAGCACCGCGTACAGGCAGTACTGCGTTACCGCGCACTGGTTCGCGAACTGCATCTTCGCCGTCGCGGAGAAACCCGCGTAGCTGCCGGACACTGCGGCGGACAGTCCCAAGGCCTCCTGGAGCGAGTTGGTCTCCTGCACCAGGCGGAAGGTCGTCGTGACGGTCTGCCCGCCGCCAGTCTGTGGCGGACTGGCCTGCGGGTTCTGGATGACCCGGGCGCTCGATGGGCTGCCGGTCAGCAGATCGAAGCCTAGGCCAACCTTCATCCCGCTCACGAATGGGATCTTCAACTGCTGTCCCATGTCTGTCCTCCAGCGAAGGCGCGAACGCTGATCCGGTGGCTGCACCGGGATCCTCGCAGGTCTGGCGCTCAAAAGACGATAGTTCAACCCTCTTGCTTGGCTTGCTCTGCGGTGTAAGAGACGCCATAGATCTTGATGCTGGCGGTCTTCGAGGGAGCATGCGCCCCAGGACGGCGACACCTCAGGGAAATCCGTGGCCTAGCTCGTGGTGCGTGGGCGTAAGGTGCGTGTCTTCTCCCATGAGGTTCTCATTCGTGCGAAGGACACGACCCACAACTTCACTTTGGATCGGGACGTCTCATGTTGCAACGCGGGGCAGGCTGCCGGACTCTGGAGTCGAGACGAGGGAGGCACGTCATGGCGACAGTCTGAGTCAGCCTTCCGACATTCAATGTAACCGTCCGCGAGGTCACCGGCACCAATGCCACTGGGCTGGGCAGCTCCTTCAATGTCGGCAGCTTGGCACCCGCTACTGGCACGGCACGTGGACTTGTCCAGGGCGCTCCCAACCATGCGCTGGACGGTGATCGGTTTAGGGTTCGAATAACGAGCGGGTCGACACCTATGGGGACAGCAGAAATGATGTGAGAATCACTCGATTGGATTGAGGTGGTGCAGGTGCCGTTTGAACAGCCTTTCTTGCAGGCTGGGGACCAAGGCGAGGCCGTGTCGCGACTCCAAGAGGATCTGCTCGCTGTCGGATGTCTCGAGGGCGGCGCCGGGGGAGGCTTCTTCGATGACGCGACGGCTGCAGCGGTTAAGTTCTTCCAGTCGTGTGTGGGCCTCGAAGCGACCGGTGTCGTCGACGATGCGACGTGGGCGGTGCTCGAGGGCCCCGAACCGAGCGAAGACCAGTCGATCGATGTGAGCGACCTGCCAGGCATGGCGATTGTGGGGGCCCACGGCTCCGACGGAACCGCTGAGGGCTATCTGTCCGAGCTTGGGGTTTCCTTGGACGGCGACAACGCGTGAGGGGAACACGGCATGGCTTGTGAACTGCAGAAAGTCGCGACCGCGGTCGCCCTGGGCAACGCCGTGGCATCGACCCCGGGGGTAGCGTTTGGGGCTGTCGCTCCTCCGCTCGAACCCTTGCTGGCACTGAGGATGTGGCTCTCGTGGGCGGCCCTGCTCGTGGCCTTGTCGACCCTCATCACGTGTCTAGAGGAGAACGGTCGACACGAAGACGCCGAATCGGTACGCCGAGAGCTAGAGCGACTGCGCCGTGAAGTGGAAGAGCTGAAGAGTCGCGTCCACTGACCGAACTTAGTACTCCGGCAACGGTTCGCTATCTGGCCTGGTCAGAGGCATCGTCGGGAGTGTAGTTGGCTGCTGGCATGTCAGGGCGGTCTTGCCAAACCGGCCTTCCAACGAATGACATCGTCGTCGGTTGTGACAGTGCCGGGCGACGGCCTGGCGCCTTCGCCGCCATCGCAACTATCTCAGCGCATGGATGCGAAGTGGCGGGCGAGGCCAGTTGCCAGGAGCTGGCGGACTTCTGCCACGGTGAGCGGAACCAGGGTGGAACCGTTTCTGCATCCCCCTTTGCCGCCGCCTGTGCCGCCGTAGCCGCGCGAAAGGCATGCGCGAGCATCGCCAGGGTGATGTGCCTCATCCAGCCGACGTAGCGGCGGACTTCGTACTGGTCCGGGCCGCACTCGTTCGTCGCGGCCTGGAAGCATTCCTCGATCGCCCACCGGCGCCCGGCAACGCGCACGAGCCGGTCGACGTCGGCGCCCACCGGCGCGTATGCGAGGTAGTAGGCGGTCTGTTCGGGCCTGCTGATACTGCGCCGGGCCAGCGCCCAACGGTGATGGGTCGGCCGCTCACCGTCGAAGTCCTCGATCACCGGGAGCTGGACGGCCGTCCAGTCATAGACGCGCGGGCCCTTGGCGCCGTCGCCGCACGAACGTTGCTCCCATGCCTGATCCGGCGCCTGGCTGAAGAGATAGTCGATCCGGCCGAAGCGGGGCACCGGCTGGGACTTCGGGACGGCGAGCACGTAGCCGACCGCGGCTTCGACAATTCCAAGCAAGGACAACCCAGGTGCCGGTCAGCTGCCGGGTCAGACCTCCAAGCGGTGCCGCTGCTGCAGCAGCCCGCCCTCGCCGGTCAGCTGCAAGCCGGTCGCGCGGGCCGGGTCGACCAACTGCCCGATCAACTGCTCGTCCAGCAGGTCCGCCGGCAACTCGGCTGGCCGGACCTCTTCAACCGCCTCGGCAGAGACAGTCACGTCGCTCATCGGGTGCTACTTCCATGATCGGAAGTTACACCGAAGACCGTACAGATCCCGTGGGCCACCAACCCAGTCCATCAACGCATCGACTCACAGATCGCGTGTTCTGTGACCTGCAACTACGGCCGCAGCCGGTGCGCAGAATGCTCCCAACCTTGGAACGCTGTACTGCAAAACCTGAAGGCGGAAGTAGGGGAACAGGCCCGCCGTCACGGGAATCGCCGGATTGGCAGTGCCGTCTGACGAGTAATCGATGGGCCTGAACCGATGCTTGATCCAGGGACCCCGTCATGATCATCCCAAGGCTGAAGGTTAAGGCCTAAACCGACGGCCACTTGACTTCTGGTGGCCCCCTGATCATGACTTTCTTGGCCTTGTCGAACTGGCCGAGCCACCTTGGGTACGGACGTAAGGGAGACGCCATGAGCTTCGACAATGAATTTACGTTCTGCATGCACAGTTCCGGCTTGCCCACGCCGACGGAGGCGTTGGACTCAGCCGAGGGAGTTCTGGATTTCCTTGAGAAATTCCACCATGCCGCGGAGGCGGCGGGGGGAATGGAGGTCACGCTGGTAGCCCTCGAGGCGGCCGGATTCTCGGGGCTCGGCACGATTGCGGCAGAAGCGGCAGCAGTGACGGCTGCGGCATATGCCGGAGCAGTGACAGGGTGTCTCATCGGAGCGACCGGAGCGTCCATCTTCGATCTGCTTTCGCAAACGGACCACAGCCCGGCGGTGAAGCAAGATGTTCTTGTAGCGGCCAACGACGCCGGCGTATCTGTCCCGGAGGATTTCGCGGTTGCGTGAGTGGCATCGGACTTTCGCCCTGTTGTCCGACCAACCGCTTCGGTGTCTGCAACCAACGGGCCGACTGGCGCCACAGCATGGGCCCCAGATGTTCGTAGGCGGAGATCATCTGGGTGCCGTGGTCGGCCGGTCCGCGTCCAGCAACCGCCCGGCGGACCGCGGGTGGCTCGTGCAGGAGGCGTCGGGGATGTTCAGCGCCGGCCGGCGACCCGTGGCCGTGCACCGTGGCCGTGCCAGGCGACGGCTCATCCGGGTGACCATCGACCACCGGATCATCGCCTCGCTGCTGGTCGGCAACTTCTCGTAGTCCCGGGCCAGGCAGCGCGAATGCATCAGCCACGCGAACGTGCGCTCTGCCACCCAGCGCCGGGGCAGCACCACGAACACTGTCATGTCGTCGGTGCGCTTGACGACCTTGAGGGTGAGCGCGAGTTTGTCCCGGCACCAGTCGACGAGGCCGCCGTCGGCCCAGACCAGGCAGATGTCACGGTGCAGGCGTCGCAGCCGGGTCAGCAGGCCCGTCGCGGCGTCGCGGTCGCCGATGTTCGCGGCGGTGACCGCGACGAGCAGGAGCAGGCCGAGGCAGTCGGTCACGATGTGCCGCTTGCGGCCGCCCCCTTCCTCCCGCCGTCGTAGCCGCGTGAGACGGACGGCACCGAGGCTGCGGCCTTCACCGACTGCGCATCAATGATCCCGGCCGTCGGCTCCGCCTCACGGCCCTCCCGCTCACGCACCCGTCCGCGCAGCCGGTCGTGGAACTCCGTGATCAGCCCGTGCTCGCGCCAGCGGCGGAAGAAGGCGTAGACCCGGCCCCAGTCAGGGAAGTCCGTGGGTATCGCCCGCCAGGAGATCCAGCCCGCGACAAGCAGCGGATCGTATGTCAGCCCGTCAGCCCGTCAGGCCGCCGGTTCGGACGAGGCCGTCCGGCTGTGGTCGGGTCAGGCTGTTGTGCCGGGATCAGCGGGACGGTTGCGCGGTGCCGTCCCGGACGAGGGTCTGACTCATGGCATGTATGACTGAAGTGTCCAGTCGCAAGCGTGTCGACTGTTGTTGCGGGAAAGCGCCTACTCGTACCGAGCCACAGGGCGTGTCCCAGTAGGGGCCTTGCCGAGCACTAGGCGCCATCACGGTTCAGACCGCCCGAGCAGGGCGGTGCCATCCACCCTGCACGTCACTGCGCGGGAGGCGAACCATCATGACGACCCGACGTCACAGCACTTCCTCCAGCACGGATCCTCCCGTTCGGGGCGAGGTCGTCCTGGGCGCGGACACGCACAGCGAGTGCATGCTGCCGCCGTGGTCTCCCCGCTGGGGAAGGTTCTGGGTACCGAGTCCTTTCCGGCCACGGCATCCGGCTACCGTCGACCTGCTCGGCTGGGCCCGAAAGCGGGGGACGGTGCGCCGGGCGCGACGGTCCGGTGAACAGCGCCCGGATGTTCAAACTCGCCAAGGACTCCGCGGTCAAGGCGCGCACCCAGGCGATCGACGAGCAACTCACCGCACAGATCACAGATCGACGAGCTGAAGCGGCGCCCGACCCGGCTCGTCGAACGCCACGCTGGTCAGCTGCCATGCCGGTGGGCATCGGCCCGGACAGCGCCGTCACTCCCCTGATCACCATGGGAGACAACCCAGAGCGGCTGAACACCGAGGCGTCCTTCGCCGCTTTGTGCGGAGTCAGCCCCATCGAGGGCTCATCGGGCTGCGCGTCGATCCCCGCAACCAGGCGTACTACGAGCGCCGCACCCAGGAGGGCAAAACCCGTCGTGAGATCATCCGTAGCCTCGAGCGATATGCCGCCCGCGAGGTGTTCAACCTCGTCAAGTCGGTCTCTACCGAACCCCTGTTATAGGGGCGTCCGTGACAGATGAGAGGCTCAGGCGGGTGAGTGAGACACCGATGAACACCCTGCAATACCGCTTCGACGGGCCGGAAGACGCCCCGGTCCTGATCCTCGGTCCCTCACTGGGTACCACATGGCACATGTGGGACCGGCAGATCCCGGAGCTCGTGCAGCACTGGCGGGTCTTCCGGTACGACCTCCCCGGGCACGGCGGCGCGCCGGCGTATCCGACCGGTTCCGTCACCGAGGTGGCCGGGCGGCTGCTCGCCACCCTCGACGCGCTCGGCGTCCAGCGGTTCGGGTACGCGGGCTGCGCGTTCGGCGGCGCGGTCGGCGTCGAGCTGGCGCTGCGCCACCCGCAGCGGCTCGCCTCCCTCGCCGTGATCGCGGCCTCGCCCCGCTTCGGTACGGCCGACGAGTTCCGTCGGCGCGGTGTGATCGTACGGACGAACGGGCTCGAGCCGATCGCGCGCTCCGCCCCGGAGCGGTGGTTCACGGGCGGGTTCGCCGCCGCCCAGCCCGCGATCACCGAATGGGCCGTGCAGATGGTGCGGACCACCGACCCGGGCTGCTACATCGCGGCCTGCGAGGCCCTCGCCGCGTTCGACGTCCGTGCCGAGCTCGGCCGTATCGGGGTGCCGACGCTCGTCCTGGTCGGCTCCGAGGACCGGGTCACCGGGCCCGCCGAGGCGCGCACCCTGGTCGCCGGCATCCCGGACGCCCGGCTGGCCGTCGTACCCGGCGCCTCGCACCTGGTGCCGGTGGAACAGCCCGCCGCCGTCACGGACCTGCTCGTACGGCACTTCTCCACCGCCTGGCAGAACGCCTTCGACGCGGCGACCGGCCAGACGGCGGTCGCGGCGGCCCCGGCACAGCCGGTGCCGGCCCCGCCCGCACCGGTGGCGCCCGTCGCCGAGATCGCGCCCGCCGTCGCGCAGCCCGAGGCGCTGGGCCGGCCCGATCCCTACGACGCCGGGATCAAGGTCCGCCGCGAGGTGCTCGGCGACGCGCACGTCGACCGGGCGCTGGCCTCCGCGGACGCGTTCTCCGGGGACTTCCAGGAGTTCGTCACCCGGTACGCGTGGGGCGAGATCTGGGACCGTCCCGGCCTGGACCGGCGCACCCGCAGCTGTGTCACGCTCACCGCGCTGGTCGCGGGCGGCCACCTCGACGAGCTCGTCTTCCACACCCGCGCCGCCCTCCGCAACGGCCTCACCCCGGACGAGATCAAGGAAGTGCTGCTCCAGGCCGCCGTGTACTGCGGTGTCCCGGCCGCGAACAGCGCCTTCAAGGTGGCGCAGCAGGTCATCCGGGAGGAGACCACTCCCCAGGAGTGAGCGCCCGGGCCGCCGCGGGCCGCCGCGCGGACCGGCACGCGGCCGCGCTCTCCCCGGTGCCGCAGGACCGAGCCGGGTGCCGGGTGCCGGGTGCCGGTGCATGTGGGTGCCGGGAGCACCCCTGCGCGGCCCCTCGGCGTGCCGACGGAGGCAGGATGGACGCATGAAGCTCACGAAGAAGTCGCACGCCTGCATCCGTCTCGAGAAGGACGGGCGGACGCTCGTCCTCGATCCGGGTGTGTTCAGCGAGGAGGACGCCGCGGCCGGCGCGGACGCGATCCTCGTGACCCACGAGCACCCGGACCACTTCAGCGAGGAGCGGCTGCGGGCCGCCATGGAGGCCAACCCGGCCGCCGCGATCTGGACCCTGAAGTCCGTCGCGGAGAAGATCTCCGCCGCCTTCCCGGGCCGGGTGCACACCGTCGGCCACGGGGACACCTTCACCGCCGCGGGTTTCGACGTGCAGGTGCACGGCGAACTGCACGCGGTGATCCACCCGGACATCCCGCGCGTCACCAACGTGGGCTACCTGATCGACGGCGGCCGGGTCTTCCACCCCGGCGACGCCCTCACCGTGCCCGACCGGAGCGTCGAGACGCTGATGCTGCCGGTCATGGCCCCCTGGAGCAAGATCTCCGAGGTCATCGACTACGTCCGGGAGGTGAAGCCGCAGCGCGCGTACGACATCCACGACGCCCTGCTCACCGACCTCGCCCGGCCGATCTACGACAACCAGATCGGCAGCCTGGGCGGCTCGGAACACCTGCGGCTGGCACCGGGAGCGTCCGCGCAGGTCTGAGCGACCGCGTTGTCGTACCCGCCCGGTAGGTTGGACGGCATGCGCATCGCCACCTGGAACGTGAATTCGATCACCGCCCGACTCCCGAGGCTGCTGGCCTGGCTGGAGAGCAGCGGCACCGACGTGCTGTGCATCCAGGAGACCAAGACGACCCTCGAGGCCTTCCCGGCCGACCAGCTGCGCGAGCTGGGCTACGAGTCGGCGGTGCACGCCACGGGCCGGTGGAACGGAGTGGCGGTGCTCTCCCGCGTGGGCCTGGAGGACGTGGTCACGGGCCTGCCCGGCGACCCGGGCTACGAGGGCGTGCAGGAGCCCCGCGCCGTCTCCGCGACCTGCGGCCCGGCCCGCGTCTGGTCGGTGTACGTGCCGAACGGACGCGAGGTCGGCCACCCGCACTACGCGTACAAGCTCCAGTGGCTCGAGGCGCTGAGGGCGGCGGTCGCGGGCGACGCGGCGGGCAGCCGCCCGTTCGCGGTCCTCGGGGACTACAACGTCGCGCCGACGGACGACGACGTCTTCGACGTCGCCGCGTTCGAGGGCGTCACCCATGTCACCCCGGCCGAGCGCGCCGCCCTCGCCTCCCTGCGCGAGACCGGTCTCTCGGACGTGGTCCCGCGCCCCCTCAAGTACGAGCAGCCGTTCACCTACTGGGACTACCGCCAGCTCGCCTTCCCCAAGAACCGCGGCATGCGCATCGACCTCGTCTACGGCAACGAGGCCTTCTCCAAGGCCGTCACCGACGCCTACGTGGACCGTGAGGAGCGCAAGGGCAAGGGCGCCTCGGACCACGCGCCGGTCGTGGTGGACCTGGACGTGTAACCGCCGGGGACACGCGGGGAAGCGGCCCCGCCGACCCGCGTCCCCGACCTCACAGGGCCATACACCTAGGGCGCCAGCAGCCCCAGATCCACGGAATCCGCCAGCGCCGCCAGCCCCGCGTCCCCCGGATGCAGATGATCCCCGCTGTCGTAGGCGGGACGCAGCCGCGCCGGGTGGTCCGGATCCCGCAGCACCGCGTCGAAGTCCAGGACCGCGTCGAACTCGTCGTTGTCCCGGATCCACGCGTTCACCGCGACCCGCTGCGCGTCCGCCGCCGCGGTGCACAGGGCCTCGCCCTCGCAGGGCGCGATCGTCGCGGCGAGGACCCGGATCCCGCGGGCGTGGGCGCGGTCCGCGATCTCGCGCAGGCCCGCGGTCACCTGGTCCGCCAACGCGCCCCAGCGCACGTCGTTGACGCCCTGGAAGACGACCGCCGTACGGGCCGAGGTCTGGGCGAGGACATCACGGTCGAGCCGGTGCAGGGCGCTCACCCCGCCGCTGTCGGTGGAGACCCCGTCGCCGGGGTAGCGGTCGGTGACCACGCGGTTCGCCGACACGCCCTGGTTGAGGACGCCGTAGCGGGGGACGGCGGAGGAGGCGCGGATCCGGTCGGCGAGCAGGTCGGGCCAGCGCCGGTCGGCGTCGGGCGCCGACTTCTCCCCGTCGGTGACGGAGTCGCCGAGCACCACCACGGAACCGGGGCCGCCGCCCACGTCCACACCGGTCAGCAGCGGCCAGCTGGTGATCGTGGACGTGTACGCGTCGGGCGCCGAGTCGCCGGCGTGGTCGCCGGGCTCGCTGACGTACGAGCGCTGCACCGCGAGCCGGTGCACCGGCGCCGCCGTCACCGTCCCCGGCAGATGGAAGCTGACGAGCAGACCGGCGTCCGCGGGCACGTCGAAGCCCACGGGATCGCTGAACGCCTGGGCGCCCGCGGGGACGGTGGTCCCGGCCGCCCCCCGGAAGGACAGCGGGACGGGCGCGGCGGCCGGACGCGCGCCCGCCGCCTGGACGGCCACCGTCGCACCACCGATGTCCACCGGTGCGGACGCGAAGGTGTTGTCGAGCCGGACCCGCAGGCGCGACCCGCCCACCGAGGTGTGCACCACCAGGCGCAGCGTCCGGTCCGTCCAGGGACCGACGGCCTGGTAGCCGGAGGTCGCTGCGGCCCAAGTGCCCGTCCAGGCCCGCGTCGAGGGACGCACCGCGAGCGCGAACACGTGCAGTCCCCGGTTCCGGGGGAGCCGCACGGAGGCGACCTCGCGGCCCCGCGCGAGCGGCACCGTGACGACGTACAGGCGCGCCTTCTCGGCGAGCCGGCCGCCGGGCGTGTTGAGGTGCGGAAGCGCCACGGCCTTGGTGGCGAGCGGGCCGGTGCGCCAGTCCGGGGCCGTCAGCCGGTACGAGGACGCGGAGCCGTTCGCGTACCGGACCGCGCCCGTGCCGCTCACGTCACCGCCGCCGGTGCCGGCGACGAGGAACGCGAGCGCGTCCCCGCGGCCTCGCAGCCGCACCGCCTGTCCGTCGGCGCGCACGTTGTCGGGCTCGCCCGCCGCGCGGCGCGGCCAGGTCAGCCGGGCGCCCTGGACCGTCAGCGCGCGGCCGGGCGTCCAGCCCGCGGCCGTCAGGTCGCGCGCCGACAGGGAGCGTCCAAAACCGTCGAAGTCGGCTTCACCCGGCCGTGCGTCGTCGCTGACCGCGGTGTTGTCGAAGAGCCGCTCCAGGGGCAGCGGACCGGCTTGCGGGGCCCGGGCGGGGGCCGCGGACTCGGCGTACGCGACGGGCGTGGCGGCGAGCGACAGACCGAGGATCACGGCCGCTCCCCAGAGACATCGGCGCATCCCGGTTCCTCCCTGAGCGGTGACCGACGGGGTGACAGGTGCACCATGAAGCTAGGGAGGCGGCGGGTACGCGTCAATGAGCCGCGTCCGAACGAGCCGTGAACTCACCTGGTGTCAGGTCGCCGCGGACAAGGCCCATGGGCCCGGCACGCACCGAGAGCGGGCGAGCGTGCGTCCGAGGGCACGGGGCGTCGGCGCTGGGCGGCGACCTGCCGGCGGCCGTCCTGCGCCGAGCCGCTCCCCGGCCCATGACGGCGCGGTCAAGGTGGATCATTCCGTGATCAACTGCCGCACGATACATTCGTGGACATGCCGGGAACGCGGGCCCGTCGGCGGACGTTCCCCGATGGAGAGGCCGGTGATGGACAGGTGATGGACATCCCCTTCCTGGACAGGTGGCGCAGGCGGCACCTCGCGGGGCGCGGTCAGGTGCTCGCCGCGGCTTTCGAGGACGACCCCGAGGGCGTGGCCGAGCTGCTCTCGGAGTGCGAGCTGCTCCGCTCCCAAGCCGCCATGGCCGGACTCGAACTGGACGACTCCCCGGCCTCGTTGACCGCCCTGGACCAGCTCCTGCCCCGCTGGCGGGACGACCCGGAGGCGCTGCCCTGGCTGGCGAACGACGCGGGCCTCTACCTCGGCTCGGTCGTCGTGCGGACGGTCCCCGGCGCCTCCTGGCACGTGTGGCCCGGCGGCAGCCCCGCGGTGCGCCTCGCGTCGGGCCGGGAGATCCCGGTCGTCGAGGCGGGCCTGGACTGGGCGGTGCACGGCGTCCCGCAGCTCTCGCAGGTCTACGCGGAGGCGGCGGAGGCCTGACAGCCGCTGTCCGGATGGTCCCGGACCCGCGCTGCCCGGTGGCCGGCAGGGCGTGCGTTCGTCGGCCGGCGTCGTCGCGCCGTCGTCGCGGTCCCTTCAAATACGGTTAATCGCGGGCAGGGCGTGTCGTTCGGTGCGTCCCGTTGCGCGTGGATAGTTTGCGCTGACCGACACGGCTGAGAGTGGGCAGGTCCGGGATGGCCGTCGATCCGCTGATCGAACTGCATGGCGTGAACAAGTACTACGGCGAGCTGCATGTCCTGCAGGACATCGACCTCACCGTCGGCAAGGGGGAGGTGGTCGTGGTCATCGGCCCCTCGGGGTCGGGCAAGTCCACACTGTGCAGGGCGATCAACCGGCTGGAGACGATCCACTCCGGGTCGATCAAGCTCGACGGGCAGCCGCTGCCCGACGAGGGCAAGGACCTCGCCAGGCTCCGCGCCGAGGTCGGCATGGTCTTCCAGTCCTTCAATCTCTTCGCCCACAAGACGGTTCTGCAGAACCTCTCACTGGGTCAGATCAAGGTACGAGGCCGCAAGAAGGCCGAGGCCGACAAGCGCTCGCACGAACTCCTCGACCGGGTGGGTGTCGCCGAGCAGGCCGACAAGTACCCGGCGCAGCTCTCCGGCGGCCAGCAGCAGCGCGTGGCCATCGCCCGCGCCCTCGCCATGGACCCCAAGGCACTCCTGTTCGACGAACCGACCTCGGCCCTCGATCCGGAGATGATCAACGAAGTCCTCGAGGTCATGCAGCAACTCGCCCGCGACGGCATGACGATGGTCGTCGTCACCCACGAGATGGGCTTCGCGAGGTCGGCCGCCAACCGCGTCGTCTTCATGTCCGACGGCCGCATCGTCGAGGACCGCACCCCCGAGGAGTTCTTCACCGACCCGCGCAGTGACCGCGCCAAGGACTTCCTCTCCAAGATCCTTAAGCACTGAGCGGGGGCGCTTCGTATGATCCGCACGACAGGTGCGCACCGCGCGCCCCGCCTTCGCCGGATCCACGTCACGTCGTACGCGTCCGCACCGAGGTCCGCACGGGCCGAACTGCGTCCCGTTCCACACCGGTTGGCCGTGGTGTCGAGGGGTGTTTCCCCCTCGCCTTCGACCGCCCGCGAGGAGTTGCGCACCTCCGGGCGACGCGTCGCGCCGAACCTCGACTACGATTTGCTGTTCATCCCCGCGGTGACGGTGACCTCGCCGATCCGCACCGGGATGTGCGGGCCGCTCGTCCGGTACACCCCTCGGGTGTCCCGGTGCGAACGGCGCGGTCCCGAGACCGAGGCCGCGGCACCGGCCGAACACCAGGGACGCTGCTGCCGGGTGTGCAGTAGCTGAGAGGGCCAGGCCCGCCCGGCAGCAGCCGGAGATCACTGCTCGCGCAGGGGCACCGTCACATACGACGGGTCGTGCTCCGGCGAGGAGAAGGTCAGCTGCGCGCCGGTCGGGTTGTGCTCGATGTAGAGCGGGTCGACCGTGTCGACCACCAGCGCGAGCCGATGCCCTGCCGGGACGTCGTAGGCCGTGGAGAACAGCTCCAGGTCGACGCCGAACGGCTTGCCGGGCGTCTGCCCGTGGAAGGTGTACGGCGCGTGAGCGACCAGCTTGCCGAGGCCGAGCGGGCCCACGTCGTAGAGGTACGCGACGAGGGTGCCGCTCTCCTTGGTGCCGGTGACCGTGGTGTGCAACCGGGGCGTGCCGCGCACCTGCTGGGCGGCCGGGTACGCGGGCGACTGCCACACGGCGGCCCAGCGGCGCGGCAGCAGCGGGATCGAGGCCGTCGGCGGCAGCTGGGCGAGCTGGTCCAGGAGGCTGGAGAGGACGACGACCCCGCCGTTCGCGCCCGAGTCGACGTTCGTGTGGACGGTCCTGTCGCCCGCGAGGGAGATCTTCCGGCCGGCGGCGCCCACCGACTTCCAGTCCGGGTAGCCCTCGTAGCCGCCCGTCGAGCGCGGTTTGAGCCGGACCGGCTGCTCGCGGTCGACGCCGTTGTCCTCGCCCTTGAGGTAGTGGTCGAACCACCTGCCCGTGTCCGTCCACACGTCGTTGGGCAGCCCGAGCAGGCCGGTCGCCTCGGCGGTGGCGTGGTCACCGGGGCGGAACTGCAGTCGTTTGGGGCCGGTCAGCCGCTCGTAGAAGTCGGCGTACTGGTTGGGCGGGAAGATCGAGTCCCCCCAGGCGTTGGCGAGCATGACCGCCGTGCCGTTGGCGTTGATCCGGTCGACGGCGTAAGCAGCGGAACGTTTCTTCCCCCAGTCGATCATCTCCTGCTCCTTCGACAGGTTCGAGCCGAGGAAGTTCTTGAGGGTCTCCTGGAGTTCGGCACCGGGGCGGCCGGTGAGGTAGCCCGTGCCGCCCAGGAGCGCGGCGGCCTGGACGTGCTGGGTGCGGCCGGAGTAGATCGAGTCGATGAGGTCGGCCCAGCCGCTGAGGGCGGCCACGGCCTTGATGCGCTCGTCCTGTGCGGCGGCGAGCAGACTGATGCCGGCTCCGTACGAGACGCCCGCCATGCCGACCTTCGCGGCGTCGGCCGGAGTGTGCGCCAGCGCCCAGTCGATCACCTTGGACGCGTCGGCGGTGTCGGGCGGGCCGGCCACTTCTATCTCCCCGCCGGACTGCCAGAATCCCCGGGAGTTGTAACTGACCACCACATAGCCGGAGTCGGCCAGCTTCCGCGCCTGGGCGAGGTACTCGATCTGCGGCACGGACCAGCTGGTCGGCAGCACGAGCAGCGGGTAGCGCCGGGTGCCGTCGGAGCCCGCGGGCGTGACCACGTTGGCCCTGAGGATCGTGCCGCCGTCTCCGGCGATGTCGACGAAGCGGATGTCCGCCGTGCTGCTGGTGGCGGGCGCCGCCTGCGCGGTGGGGGCGAGGCCGAGGGCGGTGCCGGCGATCAGGGTCGCCGAAACGGCTCCTGCGGCGGTGGTTCGCAGGGCCTTGCGCGGGTGTCCCACGGGTCACTCCTCACTCGTGTCCGTGCAAAGTGCCCCGAAGGTAGCCGCGATGGCTTACTGCCGGTAACCCGTCGGTAAGTTACGTGCGAGTAACGATTGTTGAAGTGTTCATTTCGTGCGCGCCCGCGCCGAGTCCGACGGCATCGGTCCCGTACCCGCGAGTCGGCGACCTCCGGCACTCGCGCCGAACCGTGGTCGAGGCGGTCCTGACGGGCGGCGTGGAGGGACGTTACGCTGCGCGGACGGCTGTTGACTGGAGGTACGGATGCGTCGCCCTGTGGCACGGAGTCTGGCGGTTCTGGCGGCTTCGGCCGCGATGGTGTCGGTGGGTGCGGCGGCACCGCCCTCGGCCGGCGCCGCGGAGAAGGTGCCCGTCGCCGTCGGCTATGGCGGCGCCGTGGCGAGCGTCGACGCGGACGCCTCCGCCGCCGGGATCGAGGTCCTGAAGAACGGCGGCAACGCGGTCGACGCGGCGGTCGCCACGGCGGCTGCGCTCGGCGTCACCGAGCCGTACTCGGCCGGCGTGGGAGGGGGCGGCTACTTCGTCTACTACGACGCCAAGTCCCGTAAGGTGCACACGGTCGACGGCCGGGAGACCGCGCCGCTCACCGCCGACGAGAACCTGTTCGTGGAGGACGGAAAGCCGGTCCCGTTCGCGGACGCCGTGACCAGCGGGCTGGGTGTGGGCACGCCGGGGACGCCGGCCACCTGGCAGGAGGCCCTGGACAGCTGGGGCAGCAAGCCGCTCGGTTCCCTCCTGAAGCCGGCCGAGCGGCTGGCCCGCAACGGCTTCACGGTCGACGCGACCTTCCGCTCCCAGACGGAGTCCAACCAGGCCCGCTTCGCGGACTTCCCCGACACGGCCGACCTGTTCCTGCCCGGCGGCGCGCTGCCGGTGGTCGGGTCGACCTTCAAGAACCCCGATCTGGCGCGCACCTACCGGGAGTTGGGCCGCCGCGGCGTGGACGCGATGTACCACGGCGAGCTGGGCCGGGACATCGTCGACACGGTGAACGATCCGCCGGTGGACCCCGCGTCGGGACGCGTGGCCCGCCCCGGCGAGCTCACGCTGAAGGACCTGGCCGCCTACGAGGCGAAGAGGCAGGCGCCGACGAAGACCTCGTACCGAGGTCTGAAGGTCTACTCGATCGCCCCCTCCTCCTCGGGCGGCACCACGGTGGGGGAGGCGCTCAACATCCTGGAGCGGACCGACCTCTCCAGGGCGAGCGAGGTCCGGTACCTGCACCGCTTCATCGAGGCGAGCCGGATCGCGTTCGCGGACCGCGGGCGATGGGTGGGCGACCCCGCCTTCGAGGACGTACCGGCCAAGGAACTGCTGTCGCAGCGGTACGCGGACTCACGCGCGTGCCTGATCAAGGACACCGCGGTGCTCACCAGCCCGCTGGCACCCGGTGACCCGAGGCACCCGGCCGCCTGCAACACCGCGGGAACGGCGGCCCCCACGACGTACGAGGGCGAGAACACCACGCATCTGACGGCCGCCGACAAGTGGGGCAACGTCGTCGCCTACACGCTGACCATCGAGCAGACCGGCGGCAGCGGCATCACGGTCCCCGGGCGCGGCTTCCTGCTCAACAACGAGCTCACCGACTTCTCCTTCACCCCGGCGAGCCCCGGCGTCCACGACCCGAACCTGCCGGGACCGGGCAAGCGTCCCCGTTCCTCGATCGCCCCGACGATCGTCCTCGACCGGCACGACCGGCCGGTCGTGGCCCTCGGTTCCCCGGGCGGTGCGACCATCATCACCACGGTGCTGCAGACCCTCACCGGCTTCGTCGACCGGGGTCTGCCGCTGGTCGACGCCATCGCGGCGCCGCGGGCCAGTCAGCGCAACCAGACGACCACCGAGCTCGAACCGGGCCTGTGGAACAGCCCGTTGCGGGCCCGGCTGGAGTCCCTCGGACACGGCTTCCGGCAGAACCCGGAGATCGGCGCCGCCACGGGCGTGCAGCGACTGCCGGACGGTAAGTGGCTCGCGGCGGCGGAGCGGGTGCGCCGGGGAGGCGGCTCGGCGATGGTGGTGCGGCCCGGGCGGTAGAGCACTGCGGCTCCGGCCCGGGCGCGCGAGGGCGTCCGGGCCGGACGCCGCCGTCGAGGAAGCGCGAGCCGCGGGAGCGCCCGCGCCCGCCTGAAAACTCTTCGTAGCCGTCCCGTAACACGATTGGTGTTCGCTACCGGGTCGGAGCACTCCAGTCGGCGGGGAGTTGGGCGATGGCTGTGGAACAACTCCCTTTCGAAGTGCGGCAGTTCGCTGCCTATCTGAACGGTCTTGTGGCACGCCTCGACCAGGGCGGCGGCTGGTGCGGGGTCTTCTGGCAGCGTGACCCCGACGGCATGCGGGCCTGCCTGGACGGCTGGGAGGTGCCGCCCTGGGACGTCGTGGAGGCGCTCCTCCAGGACCTCGCTGCGGAGTACGGCTCCGGAGTCGCCGCCGGGGAGGCGGAGCGGGCCCGCGCGCTGCACGGGGCCTCGCTCGCCGCGTTCGATGCCCGGCCCGGCGGCCGTGACGCCCTCGGCGACCGCCTCGACGTGCTGCTCCGCGAGCAGCGCTACGCCGTCGAACGCCAGGCCGAACTCGGACGCCTGCTGGGTACGGCTTCCCGGGAGGCGGCCGCTTCGATCCGCCTCGACCTGGACTGGGCCCGCGACGACCACGAACGTGCCACGGCGCGCTGCGCGGAGCTGCGCCGGCGGATGCGGGAACTGGACCGCCGTGCCGGGCGCGCCCGCGAGCGGCCGGGCGTGGACCTCCCGGCCGACGGGGGCGGGGCCGCGCCATCCCCGACGGGGGACCCGCGGGGCGGGGCGCCCGCCTCCTGGTCCGCGTTCGCGGTGCAGCAGACTCCGCACCACCGGGACGGGCCCGGGATCCCCGGCACCCCGGACCCCGCCGCCCACGCCGACGCCGCTCACCTCGCGGAGGCCCGGGCGGTCTCGTACGCAGCTCACCCGGATTCGGCCGACGAAGGCACGTACGCAGCTCACCCGGCCCCGGCCGGCCCCGGCCCTGACGCCTACGCCGCCAATCCGGTCGCGGCGGCCGACCCGGGCGTCGGCACGTATGCCGCTCACCCGACCCCCGCCGACCCCGGCGGCAAGCCCGCCGCGCCTGCGGTCTCCGGGTCCAAGCCGCGTTCCAAGCGCCGCGCCCGCGGTGGGGCCCGGTTCGCCGGGATGGTGGAGGCGGACGACACTCGTGTCGTCGCCCCCGCGGAGCCGGGTCCCGCCCGCCGTACGCCCCGAGGCGCCCGCTTCGCGGGAGCCGCCGAGGAGGTCGCGCGCCCGCAGCCCCGCAGGCAGCCGCTGGACGACGAGGGAAGGCGGGACACCGTGGACACCGTCGCGGCCCTGGTGCGCCTGCGCGCCGAGGGCCGCAGCGGCGAGGCGCACGCCCTGCTCGTCGAGGCGGCGTACTGGCCCGCCGCCCGCTTCCCGCTGCTCGCCGCCGAACTGCACCGGGCGGGCCTGGACGCCGACTGGGCCACACTGCTGTGGGAGGCGGCCTCGCTGCCCGCCGGCCGGCTGGTCGCCGCGGCGGACGCCCTCGTCGCGGCGGGCCGCGTCGCGGACGGCCGGCAGATGCTGCGCCAGGGCGTCGCCCGTCCCGCCCCGGAGATGGGGGCCGCCGTACTGGAGCTGGCGGCGGCGGGCCGGGACCGGGACGTCCGCGCGCTGCTCGACGCCTACGTACGCGTCCGCCCGCCCGAGGAGGCCGCCCGCAGCGCGGCCGCGGACCCGCCCCACCTGGTCCCCCTGCTGCTGGAGTCCGCCCGCGGCGCCTCCGAGGAGTGCTACTGGGACCTCGTGCACGCGCTCCGCGTCGCCGGGTTCGCCGCCTGAACCGGCGTCCCGGAGGCCCGCGCTCACCCACAGGAGTGTGAAACATGATCGACTCAGCGGGTTC
The DNA here is from genome assembly GCF_042871785.1 of Streptomyces sp. NPDC005551. Classification (NCBI taxonomy): domain Bacteria; kingdom Bacillati; phylum Actinomycetota; class Actinomycetes; order Kitasatosporales; family Streptomycetaceae; genus Streptomyces; species Streptomyces sp. NPDC005551. The sequence continues at coordinate 807,955 of NZ_JBIAJE010000001.1, forward strand.
ACGACGATGGTCTTGGCAAGGCCGCCGCGGAGGCTTACTTTCGAGCCTCTACCGCCTTTGTCTACGGGCGTAGAAGCTCTCTGACGTCCCGTCGAAGGAGCACACCATGGCCAACGTCGTACGCGCCGCCCTGGTCCAGGCCACCTGGACCGGCGACACCGTATCCATGATCGCCAAGCACGAGGAACACGCGCGCGAGGCGGCCCGCCAGGGCGCGAAGGTCATCGGATTCCAGGAAGTCTTCAACGCGCCCTACTTCTGCCAGGTCCAGGAGCCGGAGCACTACCGCTGGGCGGAGCCGGTACCGGGCGGCCCGACCGTCCGCCGGATGCAGGACCTCGCCCGGGAGACCGGCATGGTGATCGTCGTGCCCGTCTTCGAGGTCGAACAGTCCGGCTTCTACTACAACACCGCGGCCGTGATCGACGCCGACGGCAGCTACCTCGGCAAGTACCGCAAGCACCACATCCCGCAGGTCAGGGGATTTTGGGAGAAGTACTACTTCAAACCGGGCAACCTCGGCTGGCCGGTCTTCGACACCGCGGTCGGCAGGGTCGGCGTCTACATCTGCTACGACCGCCACTTCCCGGAGGGCTGGCGTCAACTCGGCCTCAACGGCGCCCAGCTCGTGTACAACCCGTCCGCCACCCACCGCGGTCTGTCCTCGCACCTGTGGCAGCTGGAACAGCCCGCCGCCGCCGTCGCCAACGAGTACTTCATCGCGGCGATCAACCGGGTCGGCATCGAGGAGTACGGCGACAACGACTTCTACGGAACGTCGTACTTCGTCGATCCGCGCGGCCAGTTCGTGGGGGACGCGGCGAGCGACAAGACCGAGGAACTCCTCGTCCGTGACCTCGACTTCGACCTGATCGAGGACGTGCGGCAGCAGTGGGCGTTCTACCGGGACCGCCGTCCGGACGCGTACGAGGGGCTGGTGCGGCCGTGACCGGCCTGTACGCGCGCCACCGGGCCGTCCTGCCCGACTGGCTCGCGCTCTACTACGCCGAACCGATCGAGATCACCCACGGCGAGGGCCGTCACGTCTGGGACGCCGACGGCAACAAGTACCTCGACTTCTTCGGCGGCATCCTCACGACGATGACGGCGCACGCCCTGCCCGAGGTGACCAAGGCGGTCAGCGAGCAGGCCGGGCGGATCATCCACTCCTCGACGCTCTACCTGAACCGGCCGATGGTCGAACTCGCCGAGCGCATCGCCCAGTTGTCCGGGATCCCGGACGCGCGGGTCTTCTTCACCACGTCCGGCACCGAGGCCAACGACACCGCCCTGCTGCTCGCCACCGCGTACCGGCGCAGCAACCAGATCCTGGCGATGCGCAACAGCTACCACGGCCGCTCCTTCAGCGCGGTCGGCATCACCGGCAACAAGGGCTGGTCACCGACCTCGCTGTCACCCCTCCAGACGCTGTACGTCCACGGCGGTGTCCGCTCCCGCGGCCCGTATGCCGGCCTGGGCGACGCCGACTTCATCGCCGCCTGCGTCGCCGACCTGAAGGACCTGCTCGGCCACGTGCGCGCGCCCGCGGCCCTGATCGCCGAACCGGTCCAGGGCGTCGGCGGTTTCACGGCACCCCCCGACGGCCTGTACGCGGCCTTCCGCGAGGTGCTCGCGGAGCACGGCATCCTCTGGATCGCCGACGAGGTGCAGACCGGCTGGGGCAGGACGGGCGAGCACTTCTGGGGCTGGCAGGCACACGCCACGGCCGGCCCGCCCGACATGCTGACCTTCGCCAAGGGCATCGGCAACGGCATGTCCGTCGGAGGAGTCGTCGCCCGCGCCGACGTCATGAACTGCCTCGACTCCAACAGCATCTCGACCTTCGGCGGCTCCCCGGTGACGATGGCCGCGGGCCTCGCGAACCTCACCTACCTCCTCGAACACGACCTCCAGGGCAACGCCCGCCGGGTCGGCGGTCTGCTCATCGAACGGCTCCGGGCCGTCGCCGCGCAGCTGCCGGAGGTACGGGAGGTGCGCGGCCGCGGACTCATGATCGGCATCGAGCTGGTCAAGCCCGGCACGGGCGAGGCGCACCCGGAGGCCGTCGCGGCGGTCCTGGAGGCGGCCCGCGGGGCGGGCCTCCTGGTCGGCAAGGGCGGCGGCCACGACACGAGCGTGCTGCGCATCGCCCCGCCGCTGTCGCTGACCGTCGCCGAGGCGGAGGAGGGCGCCGCGATCCTCGACCGGGCGCTGAGAAGCGCCCTGTAGCGGTCACGGTCGTCCCCCGCCCGGCGCGGGGAGCCGGGGCCGCCCACGGTGGTCCATCGGCCCTTCCGCTTGAGCGAGTTGCCCGAAGAGGTGCAGGCCCCTCGACCCCACGGATTCACAGCAGCGGTATTGCCTCAGTGCCCGCGGGCCCGGCGGATCCGGCGCAGCGGGCGAACCGGAAGGAGAGGGAGCATGAGCCGTACCGTCATCCGCGGTGGCCTCGTCATCACCGCGTCCGACGAGATCCACGCCGACGTCCTGATCGAGGACGGACGCATCGCAGCCCTGGCCGCGTCGGGCACCCCGGCCGCCGGGGCGTGGACGGCCGAGCGCCTGATCGACGCCACCGGGAAGTACGTCATTCCGGGCGGCGTCGACGCCCACACCCACATGGAGCTGCCGTTCGGCGGCACCGCCGCCTCCGACTCCTTCGAGACCGGCACCCGGGCCGCGGCCTGGGGCGGCACCACCACGATCATCGACTTCGCGGTGCAGAGCCCCGGCCACTCGCTGCGTGAGGGCCTGGACACCTGGAACGCCAAGGCCGACGGCACATGTGCGATCGACTACGGCTTCCACATGATCGTGTCCGACGTGAACCAGGAGACGCTCAAGGAGATGGATCTGCTGGTGGGGGAGGGCGTCACCTCCTTCAAGCAGTTCATGGCCTACCCCGGCGTCTTCTACAGCGACGACGGCCAGATCCTGCGCGCCATGCAGCGCTCCGCCGAGAACGGCGGCCTGATCATGATGCACGCCGAGAACGGCATCGCGATCGACGTCCTCGTCGAGCAGGCGCTGGCCCGCGGCGAGACCGATCCGCGCTACCACGGCGAGGTCCGCAAGGCCCTCCTGGAGGCCGAGGCCACCCATCGCGCCATCAGGCTCGCGCAGGTCGCGGGAGCACCCCTGTACGTCGTGCACGTCTCCGCGCAGGAGGCCGTCGCCGAAATCACCCGCGCCCGCGACGAGGGCCTCAACGTGTTCGGCGAGACCTGCCCGCAGTACCTGTTCCTGTCGACGGACAACCTCGCCGAACCCGGCTTCGAGGGCGCGAAGTACGTGTGCTCCACCCCGCTGCGCCCGAGGGAGCACCAGGCCGCCCTGTGGCGCGGGCTGCGGACGAACGACCTCCAGGTCGTCTCCACCGACCACTGCCCCTTCTGCTTCACCGGCCAGAAGGACCTCGGCCGCGGCGACTTCTCGAAGATCCCCAACGGTCTGCCGGGCGTCGAGAACCGCATGGACCTGCTCCACCAGGCCGTCGTCGACGGGCACATCTCGCGCCGCCGCTGGATCGAGATCGCCTGCGCGACCCCGGCCCGGATGTTCGGCCTGTACCCGAAGAAGGGCACCATCGCGCCCGGCGCCGACGCCGACGTGGTCGTCTACGACCCGCGCGCCGAACAGGTCATGTCCGCCGGGACGCACCACATGAACGTCGACTACTCCGCCTACGAGGGCAAGCACGTCACCGGCCGGGTGGAGACGGTGCTCTCGCGGGGTGAACTCGTCATCACCGAGCGGGAGTTCACCGGACGTGCGGGGCACGGCGTCTACACCCCCCGCTCGACCTGTCAGTACCTGAACTAGGAGCGGCGCCCATGGACTTCGGACTCGTCCTGCAGACCGACCCGCCCGCCTCGCGGGTCATCAGCCTGATGAAGCGCGCGGAGCGCAACGGCTTCAGCCACGGCTGGACCTTCGACTCGGCCGTCCTGTGGCAGGAACCCTTCGTCATCTACAGCCAGATCCTCGCGAACACCCAGAGGCTGACGGTCGGCCCGATGGTCACCAACCCGGGCACGCGCACCTGGGAGGTCACCGCCTCCACCTTCGCCACCCTCAACGACATGTACGGCAACCGCACGGTGTGCGGCATCGGGCGCGGTGACTCGGCGATGCGGGTCGCCGGACGCAAGCCCAACACCCTCGCCAGGATCAGCGGGGCCATGAAGGTCATCCGCGCCCTCGGCCGCGGCGACGAGGCCGACCTCGGCGGCACGGTCGTCCGGTTCCCGTGGGTCAGGCCCGGCGCCGAACTCCCCGTCTGGATGGCCGCGTACGGGCCCAGGGCGCTGAAGATGGCGGGGGAGGAGGCCGACGGCTTCATCCTCCAGCTCGCCGACCTCTATCTGACCGAGTACATGGTCAAGGCCGTGAAGCGGGCCGCGGCCGAGGCCGGACGCGACCCGGCCGAGGTGACGGTCTGTGTCGCCGCACCGGCGTACGTCACCGAGGACGACTCGCCCGAGGCACTCGCCCACGCCCGCGAGCAGTGCCGGTGGTTCGGCGGCATGGTCGGCAACCACGTCGCGGACCTGGTGTCCCGGTACGGCGACCACTCCGGCATGGTCCCGGACGAACTGACCGCGTACATCAAGGCCCGCGAGGGGTACGACTACGCGCACCACGGACGCAGCGGCAACCCCGACACCGCGTTCGTGCCCGACGAGATCGTCGACCGGTTCTGCCTGATCGGCCCGGTCGAGAAGCACATCGAGAAGCTGCGCGCCCTGCGCGGCCTGGGTGTCGACCAGTTCGCCCTCTACGACATGCACGACGCGCAGGAAGCCGTCATCGACACGTACGGGACGAAGGTCATCCCCGCCGTCAACGGCCGGTAGCCCGGTCACGGCCGCCCTCTCGTCGACGGCCGCCCGTACGAGGGCGGTTGTGCCCTTCCTCGGTTCCTCCCCCTTCCCGCCGTCCCGGGGAGGGGGCCGGCGCGCTCCCCGAACCCCCCTCGGGACACCCGCACGGCCTTTCCCGACACTCCTCACTGATGGGCCTGCTCATGACCGACACCGCCCCCGCCGACAGCCCCCGGCCCGCCCAGGTCGTCCTCGCCGACAGCCGGGTGGAGACCGCGCCGGGCGCACCCCGGCCCACCGGTCCCTACGCCAACGAGGACCTGCTCCCGGTCCCGGTCGAGAAGCGCACCTGGACCACGTACAACTTCTCGGCCCTCTGGGTCGGCATGGCCCACAACACCGCCTCCTGGACCCTGGCCTCGGGGCTGATAGCCGTCGGCATGGACTGGCGGCAGGCCGTCCTCACCATCGCCCTGGCCAACCTGATCGTGCTGGTCCCGATGCTCCTCACCGGGCACGCCGGACCCAAGTACGGCATACCGTTCCCGGTCTTCGCCCGTGCGTCCTTCGGTGTCCGGGGCGCCAACCTGCCCGCGGTCGTACGGGCGTTGGTGGCCTGCGGCTGGTTCGGCATCCAGACCTGGATCGGCGGCGAGGCCATCTACTTCCTCGCCGGCAAACTCTTCGGCGACGGCTGGGCGGACGCCTCGCGGGTCGGCGGCCACGCCTGGACCATGTGGCTGTCCTTCGCCCTCTTCTGGGTCCTTCAAGTCGCCATCATTCACCGGGGCATGGAGACCATCCGCCGCTTCGAGAACTGGGCCGCGCCGTTCGTGCTCGTCGGCGCCGGTGTGCTGCTGTGGTGGATGAGCGGCAAGGCGGGCGGCTTCGGACCGCTCTTCGACCAGCCCTCCGAGCTGGGGTGGGGTCCGGACTTCTGGAAGCTGTTCGCACCCGCCCTCATGGGCATGATCGGCTTCTGGTCCACCCTGTCACTGAACATCCCGGACTTCACCCGGTACGGAAAGAGCCAGCGCGCCCAGACCTGGGGCCAGGCGCTCGGCCTGCCCACCACCATGACGCTCTTCGCCTTCCTCTCCGTCATGGTCACCTCCGGGTCCCAGGCCGTGTACGGCGAGGCGGTCTGGGACCCGGTCCAGCTGGCCGCCAGGACCGACAACGTCTTCGGCCTGCTCTTCGCCCTGGTCACCGTGCTGGTCGCGACCCTGTCCGTGAACGTCGCGGCCAACCTGGTCTCCCCGGCCTTCGACTTCTCCAACATCGCCCCCCGCAGGATCAGCTTCCGCACCGGCGCGCTGGTCACCTGCGTACTCGGCGTGCTGATCTGCCCGTGGAGGCTGTACGCCGACCCGCAGGGCTACATCTTCACGTGGCTCGGCCTGGTCGGGGGTCTGCTCGGCACGGTCGCCGGCATCCTCATCGCCGACTACTGGATCCTGCGCCGCACGGAGCTGGACCTCGCGGACCTGTACCGTGCCCGCGGCCGCTACTGGTACCACGCCGGGTGGAACTGGCGGGCGGTCGTCGCCTTCGTCACCGGCGGTGTCCTCGCCGTCGGCGGCGCCGACTTCCACCCGCTGGTCGACGGGCGGCCCGTACCGGTCCTCGAACCGCTCGCCGACTACGGCTGGGCGGTGGGTCTCGGCACGTCGATGCTGCTGTACCTGGTCCTGATGACGTTGCGGGGGAAGGAACCGAAGAGTGCGTGAACCGGCGGTGCGCCGTGCCGGGGCTACCCGGCGGCCTTCAGCGCGGCCACCGCCTCTTTCGCGGCCTTGATGGCGCCCTTGTTGATCTCGTCCGTACCGGGCGCCTTCTTCGTCTCGAAGTCACTGCCGTTGTAGGTGATGATCACCAGCGCGTTGGACGCCCGGGCGACGACCACGCCCTCGCGGGTCTGCTGCTTGTCCTTGGTGGTGAGGTCCACGACGGAGTAGGCCGCGTCCCCGAGTCCGGGGACCACCCCGCCGCCGCTCCGCTCCGTCGTGCGCTGCCGGTAGGCGCCGACGGCCGCCTCGTCCGACTTCTTGATCTCGTACGAGATGTCGAGCCAGCGGTAGTCGAAGCCCTTCAGCGCGTTCCAGGAACAGGTGCGCCGTGCGGACTTGTCCGTCGACGCGATCTCCTGCCCGGCCGCCCTGGCACCGGGGACGAGCGACTTGACGGTCTTTTCGCTCACGCCCTCGCACGGCGCGGGCGCGGCGGTGTACGTCCTGGGCGCCGCCGAGGCGGAGGGGGCGGACGCCGTGGCGGTGGCGGTCGTCGGCGCCGGTTCGTGGTCGGCGGCGGGAGCCGCGGCCAGCGGGCCGGACGTCAGGGCCCAGCCCGCCGAGGCGAGCACGGCGACCGGCAGCAGACGCGCGGTGAGAGCGAGCGGCAGAGGAAGAGAACGCACGGCGCACTTCTCGTGGGGGACGGTGCGGAGAGAGTCCGCACTGCGGACGGGACGACAGTGTCACACGACTGCCTGTGGGGCGGAAGTGCGAACTCGCTCCGTGCCCGCGCGGTGACAGTGACACGCCGCCGACGGCCGGCGGTGCACCGGAGCCGAGCGGCCGTCACCGGCCGGACGCCCGCGGGGAGCCGGACCCCGCCCGCCCTCTCCTGCCGGCGCGACGGGCCCTCGGGGGAGCGGCGCGCGTGCCCACGGGGACCGCGCCCGGGACCCGGTCGCCCTCGGTCATCCGATCTCCTCGCGCAGACTCAACGGCAGTTCGCGCTCGATGCGGTCGACGGCGGCGAACGCGCCGTACGCGATCAGCCGGACCAGGCAGTGGTCGGTGTACGGCCGCTGCTTCCACGCGGCCACGTCCTCACCGGTGATGCGGTACGGCGCCAGCGCGGCCAGCAGCGCCAGACGCGCGCCCGGACGGTCGGCGCGGCCGGGCAGCCCCGGAAAGCCGAGCGGCGGATGCGTGCCGTCCCACGCCTCGACCACCTCCCGTACGAGGGCACGGTCCTCCTCGGCCAGCAGTGCGGCGCCCGCGCTCGCCGCCGTCCGCAGCGCCGCGTACGCCGGGCCGACCGTCGTCCCGGCCGCCCAGGAAGGACCGGTGCCCGGCTCGTCCAGGAATGCCGCCGCGGCACCCGGCGCGACGTCCCGCCGCACCGCCGCCGACACCGAGCGGCCCACCAGGCTGCGTACCGCCCGGAAGCGCTGGACGTTGCCCGGGAGCAGGTTCTCGGTCAGGAGGGAGGAGACGATCCGGTTGATGAAGTGGAAGGAGAGCACCGTGCCGAGGTACGCGGGGGCGTGCCCGGCAGGGAACGGGAGCGACGCCACGCCCGGGCTGCCCGGGACGCGGGTCGCCTCGCCCCAGGCGAGCACGCGCGCGTGTCCGCCGTCCCGCGGGAGCTCTCCGCGTGCCAGCCGCTCCGCGAGGGCGTGGTCCCCGGTGGCGTGCAGCAGCACGGTGTGCGCGTCCACGCAGAACGGGCACCTGTTGGCACGCGACACCCCGAATGCCGCGAGTTCCTTGCCGGTGCGGCTGCCGGCGCCCGCGATCAGTGACTCGCGCATCAACGCCCAGGTGGCTGCGAGAAGTTCGGGATCGGCGGAGAGGACGACGAAGGTCGGCGGGTGGTCGATGCCGAAGTCCCGGGCCAGTTGGGCGTAGACCTCGGCGGTGCGGCCGGTGGCCGACTCGGGCGGGACGGGCTCGGTGTGGCGGAAGGGCGAAGTCATGGGGGAACCCTGGCCCCCGGGGGCGCCCTCCCGCGTCGTACGGGCGGACGGAACCGGGCCTGCGCCGGCGGGGCCCCTCGCACCGCGGACTACTGCCCCGGGAGTAGTCCGATTACCGTTCACAGGTCTGACGCGTCCCCCGATGGTGCCGGTCTAGGGTGCGGACATGCACGGGGAGCGGCTGACGCGCAGGGACCTCGCCGACGCGGCACTCGCCGTCGTCGTCGGCGCGGCCGTCGTGACCGCCGCGGCCTTCGACCGAGACACGGCCCCGCTCGACCTCGCGCTGATCGTCATCGGTTCGCTGGTGCTCGCCGCCCACCGGCGGGCACCGCGCGTGGTCCTGGCCGTCAGCACGGCCGCCCTCACCGGACACGTCCTGCACGCCCAGCCGGGCACGCTGTCCGCCCTGCCGGTGCTGGCCGCCGTGCACACCGCGGCACGGGCCGGTCACCGGGCGGTGGCGGGCGCCGCGAGCGCCGTGTTCCTCGCCGGCTGCCTCACCACCGGGCCCACGACGCGGGAGGCCGTCGAGCGATCGGCCCTGCTCGCGGGATGGTTCCTGTGCGCCCTCGTCGCCGGGCTGGCCGACCGCAACTGGCAGGCGTACCTGCGCCAGACCGAACAGCGCGCGCTGGAGGCCGAACGCACCCGTGAGGAAGCGGCCCTACGGCGGGCGGACGAGGAACGGCTGCGCATCGCACGGGAGTTGCACGACTCGCTCACGCACAGCATCTCGATCGTCAAGCTCCAGGCGGGCGTCGCCGTCCACCTCGCCCGCAAGCGCGGCGAGGAGGTGCCGCCCGCCCTGCTCGCCATCCAGGAGGCGGGCGGCGAGGCGATGCGCGAACTGCGCGCCACCCTCGACGTGCTGCGCACCGAGGAGCCCACCGGGACGCCCGCACTGCTCGTGGAGCGGGCCCGCGCGGCGGGACTCGCCGCCGAGCTGACCGTGACCGGCGACGAACGCCCGCTCACGGCCACGGTGGACCGCGCGGCCTACCGCATCGTCCAGGAGGCCCTGACGAACGCGGCCCGGCACGCCGGACCGGCGAAGGTGAGCGTGCGACTCGACTACGGACGCGACGAGTTGGCGGTGCGCGTGGACGACGACGGAAGTGCCGTACCGTCCCGGCCGCCCGAGCCGGGCACCGGTCTCACCGGCATGCGCGAACGGGTCACCGCACTCGGCGGCACCCTGCACACCGCGCCCCGCCCGGAAGGCGGCTTCTCGGTGCACGCCGTACTGCCCCTCGGGCTGCCGGAGAGCGCCGCGTGATGGGCGAGGGCACGGTGGGGGGCGGGCGCGGGGCGACGGGGGCGAACGGTCCGGACGGTGCGTGCGGCGGGAGCGCGGCACGCAAGCCCGTCCGGGTCGCCCTGGTGGACGACCAGGCCCTGATGCGGGCCGGTTTCCGGGCCCTGCTGGAGTCCGAGGACGGCATCGAGGTGGTGGGCGAGGCCGCCGACGGCCGGCAGGGCCTGGAACTGGTGCGCGCCCAGCTCCCCGACATCGCCCTCGTCGACGTGCAGATGCCCGTCATGAACGGCATCGAGGCCACCCGCCGCATCGCGGCCGACCCGCACCTGTCCGCCGTCCGCGTCGTGATGCTCACCAACTACGGCCTCGACGAGTACGTCTTCGAGGCGCTGCGCGCCGGGGCCGGCGGCTTTCTGCTCAAGGACACCGAACCCGCCGACCTGTTGCATGCCATCGAGGTGGTCGCGGGCGGCGAGGCGCTGCTGTCGCCGTCCGTCACCCGCACCCTGATCGGCGAGTTCGTCGCCCGGCCCCCGGACCGGGCCACCGCTCCCGGTCTGGAGAGCCTCACCCGTCGCGAGCGCGAGGTGACCGCTCTCGCCGCGCGCGGCCTGAGCAACGAGGAGATCGCCGCCCACATGGTCGTCAGCCCCTTCACGGCGAAAACGCACATCAGCCGCGCGATGACCAAGCTCGGCGCCCGCGACCGCGCCCAACTGGTCGTGTTCGCCTACGAGTCGGGACTGGTGACGGCGCGGCGGACCCTCGGATGAGGGCCCTTGCCGGGAGCGCGGCCGAAGACGTGGCCCCGGCACGGGCCGCCTGCGATGATCGGCGGGTGATCGCGATACGTGCGAGAGGGGCCCGCGGGACCGCCCTGGCCTGTGCGCTGGCGCTGGGAGCGAGTGGATGCGGGCTCTCGGCCGAGCTGGACCGGGAACGCCATCCCCAAGGCCGGCCGACGCCCACCCCGTCGCGGACCCGCACGGTCCGGCCGCCCGCCCCCGCCCCCATCTCGCCCGCCCCCGTGACCCCCGCCTCCGGGCGCTCGCACGCCGTGCCCGTCCAGCCGCGGACCGGCTGCCCGAGCTCCGGTGTGCGCCTCGACACCGGCGACGAGGACGCCGCCATGGGACTGCGCAGCATGACCCTCACCCTCACCAACTGCGGCGACCGGCCGTACCGGCTCAACGGACACCCCACGCTGCGGGTCCTCGACGAGGCGGGCGCCCCCCTCCCCGGAGTGCGCACCGTCGCCGGGACCGACGAGGTGTTCATGGCGCCCGAGGACCCGGGCCCCGAGCCGCTCACCCTCGCCCCCGGCGAGAGCGCCCGGTCCGGCCTGTACTGGCGGATGGCGGCCGAGAACGGCACGTACCTCCGCGTCGGCCCGCAGCGGGGCCGCGCCGCCGTGACCGTACGCGCCCGGGAACCCCTCGACATCGGACCGGAGAACGTCCTCGGGACGACGGCCTGGGCCCCGACGGCCCGGTAGTCGGGCGTCGCACGGCCGCCGGGCGGGCGGGCCGGGACGCGCACGCTCACCGAACGCCCGCCCCGCAGCGAGGAGTCCGCCCTTGTTCACCACCCGACCCACCCTCCAGGGCACCTTCGGCATGGTGTCCTCCACGCACTGGCTCGCCTCGCAGTCGGCGATGGCCGTCCTGGAGGACGGCGGCAACGCGTACGACGCCGCGGTGGCCGCGGGATTCGTCCTGCACGTCGTCGAACCGCACCTCAACGGGCCCGCGGGCGAGGTCCCGGTCATCCTCGCCCCGGCGGGCGGTGAGGTCCGCGTGCTGTGCGGGCAGGGCGTCGCACCCGCCGGAGCGACCGTCGCCCACTACCGCGCCCTCGGCCTCGGCCTCGTACCGGGCACCGGCCCCCTCGCGGCCGCCGTGCCCGGCGCCTTCGACGCGTGGATGCTGCTCCTGCGCGACCACGGCACCAAATCCCTCGCGGACGTCCTGACGTACGCGATCGGATACGCCGAGGACGGACACGCGCCCGTGGAGGGCGTCACCGAGACCGTGGAGACGATGCGCGGGCTCTTCGAGACGGAGTGGACGTCGTCGGCCGAGGTGTACCTGCCGGACGGCGACCTGCCGCGCCCCGGTGAGCTGCTGCGCAACCCGGCCCTCGCCGCCACCTGGCGCCGGCTGCTCGCCGAGGTCTCCGGCGCCGGGGACCGGGTGGCGCAGATCGAGGCCGCACGGCGGGTGTGGCGCTCCGGCTTCATCGCCGAAGCCCTGGTGCGCCAGGCGCGGCGGCCCACCCTGGACACCAGCGGCGAGCGCCACACCGGCACCCTGACCGCCGCCGACCTGGCCGCCTGGTCCGCCACCTACGAGGCCCCGGTGACCTACGACTGGCGCGGCTGGACCCTGTGCAAGGCGGGACCCTGGAGTCAGGGCCCGGTCCTCCTCCAGCAGCTCGCGCTGCTCCCCGACGAACTGCCCGCCCACGGCTCCGCCGACTACGTGCACCTCCTGGTCGAGGGCTGCAAGCTCGCCATGGCCGACCGGGAGGCGTGGTACGGCGACGCCGCCGACGTACCCCTCGACGAGCTGCTGTCCGAGCCGTACAACGCGTCCCGGCGGGCCCTCGTCGGGACGCGTGCCTCGTACGAGCTGAGGCCGGGCGGCCCGGGCGGGCGCACCCCGCGGATCAGCGGACACGCGCGCGTGGCGGCCGCCGGGGAGACGGGACCCGGCCCCGCCGCGATGCCGGGAGCGGGCGAGCCGACCGTCGCGAGGAGCCCGCGGTCGCCGGTGCCGGGCGAGCCGGAGACCGCGGCGGACGGGGGCACCCGCGGCGACACCTGCCACCTCGACGTCGTGGACCGCTGGGGCAACATGGTGGCCGCCACCCCGAGCGGCGGCTGGCTCCAGTCCAACCCCGTCGTACCGGAGCTGGGCTTCCCGCTCGGCACCCGGCTCCAGATGGCCTGGCTGGAGGAGGGACTGCCGAACTCCCTCACCCCGGGCCGCCGGCCGCGTACGACCCTCACGCCTTCCCTGGCCCTGCGCGACGGCGTGCCCGTCCTCGCCTTCGGCACCCCCGGCGGCGACCAGCAGGACCAGTGGCAGACGCACTTCTTCCTGGCCGTCGCCCTGCGCTCCGAGGTACGGGGCGGTCTCGACCTGCAGGGCGCCATCGACGCCCCGAACTGGCACACGGACAGCTTCCCCGGCTCCTTCCATCCCCGCGGCATGCGTCCCGGCAGCCTCACCGTGGAGTCCCGCCTGGATCCGGGGGTCGTCGAGGAGCTGCGGCGCCGCGGCCACGACGTGCTGGTGGGCGGGGCGTGGTCCGAGGGGCGCCTGTGCGCGGTCGCCCGGGACCCGCGCACGGGTGTCCTGTCGGCGGCGGCGAACCCGCGGGGCATGCAGGGCTACGCCGTGGGCCGCTGAACTCCGCGGGCCGTCCCCGGCCGTGTGCGCCCGGGGACCGCCGGGCGCGCGGGGCTCCGGTTTCATGGCGATTCCACCCGGCGTACACCGGCAGGGTAGGGATTGTCAGCGGGCCATGCTGTCATGGAGGCATGATCGAAGAGTTTCTCGCACAGCGCGCGGCCGACGTCGAAGAGGCGGTCCGCAAGGCGGCCGCCGCCGAGATCATGCCGCGGTTCCGGCAGCTCGCGGCGCACGAGATCGACCAGAAGACGGGCCCGCACGACCTGGTGACCGACGCCGACCGCAAGGCCGAGGAGTACCTGACCGAGGCGCTCACCGCGCTGCTGCCCGGCTCGGTCGTCGTCGGCGAGGAGGCGGTGCACGCCAACCCCGCGACCTACGCGTCCATACGCGGCGCCGCCCCGGTCTGGATCGTCGACCCCGTCGACGGGACGCGGCAGTTCGTCCACGGCGACCCCGGCTTCTGCACCCTGGTCGCGCTCGCGCTGGACGGAGTCGTGCACGCGTCCTGGACGTTCGCCCCCGTGCGCGAGGAGTTCGCCACGGCGGTCCGCGGCCAGGGCGCCCTGCTGGACGGCGCGCCCCTGCGCTCCGGTTCCCCGGCCCCCGGCAGCGACCTGCGCGTGGCCACGTCCCACCCGGACTACACCACCGACGAGCAGAAGCGGGCCCTGCTCGCCCTGCGCGCCGAGGGCGTCCGGCCGCGCCCGTGCGGCTCGGCCGGCCTGGAGTACCTCGCCGTCGCCCGCGGCGAGCTGGACGCGACCGCGTTCAGCTGGGAGGCCGCGTGGGATCACGCGGCCGGTCTGCTGCTGGTCGAGGAGGCGGGCGGCGCGCATCTCACGCTCGCGCGTGAACCGTTCCGCATCACCGGGGGCAACGCGCTGCCCTTCACCGCGGCCCGGGACGCGGACACGGCCCGACGCGTGGTGGACCTGCTGGCACAGGGCGTCTGACGAGCCGGACGCCGACGGCGGGCCTACCGGATCGGCCCCGTGCCGGCCCTCGGGCGGGACCCGGCGCGGGAGAGCCGACGCGGGACGGCACGCGCGTTCAACCGCCCTCGCCGCCAAGGCCGTCCGTCCCCCGGCCTATCCTGATGTTCAGTGGCCGTCGGCTGACAAAGGAGTCCGAAGGTGCCGTCGATGCTCGATGCGGTCGTGGTGGGTGCGGGGCCGAACGGACTGACGGCTGCCGTGGAGCTGGCCCGGCGCGGCTTCTCGGTGGCGGTGTTCGAGGCGCACGGCACCGTGGGCGGGGGAGCGCGCACCGAGGAGCTCACGCTCCCCGGTTTCCGGCACGACCCGTGCTCCGCGGCCCACCCGCTGGGAATCAACTCGCCGGCGTTCCGCGCCATGCCCCTGGAGCGCTACGGACTGCGGTGGCTGCACGCCGAGCTGCCCATGGCCCACCCGTTCCCGGACGGCACGGCCGCGGTGCTGTCCCGCTCGGTGGCCGAGACCGCCGCTTCATTCGGCCCGCGCGACGCGGGCGCGTACCGCCGACTGGTCGAGCCGTTCCTGCCCAGGTGGGACACGCTGGTCCACGACTTCATGTCCCTGCCGCTCAGCTCGCTGCCGCGCGACCCCCTCACCCTCGCCCGCTTCGGACTGACCGGGCTGCCCCCCTCCACCTGGCTGATGCGCCGCTTCCGCGACGAACGGGCCAAGGCGCTGTTCGCCGGCCTCGTGGCCCACGTCATCGCCCCCCTCGGCGGCATCGCCACGAGCGCGGTGGGCCTCGTCTTCGCCCTCGCCGCGCACGCCCGCGGCTGGCCCGTCGCCCGCGGCGGCTCCCAGTCCATCTCGGACGCGCTCACCGCCTATCTGAAGGACCTCGGCGGCACCGTCCACACGGACTACGAGGTCAAGCACTTCGACGACCTGCCGCCCGCCCGGGCGTACGTCTTCGACACCTCGCCCACGGCCCTGGCCCGCATCGCCGGCTTCGGCCGCTACTACGAGGGCTACCGGTACGGCGCGGGAGTCTTCAAGATCGACTACGCGCTGGACGGGCCGGTGCCCTGGACGGCTCAGGAGGCGCGCGCCGCGGGGACCGTACAGGTCGGCGCGAGCCGGCAGGAGATCGCCACCGCGCTGCACGCGGCCTCCCGCGCGGGCCGCGCACCGGACGTGCCCTTCCTGATCACCGTGCAGCCAGGCGTCGCCGACCCGTCCCGGGCACCCGCCGGGAAGCAGGTCTTCTGGACGTACGGCCACGTCCCGAACGGCTGGAGCGGAGACCTCACGGACGCCGTCGAGCGCCAGCTGGAGCGCTTCGCGCCGGGCTTCCGCGACCGGGTCCTCGCCCGCGCGACGGCCGGGCCGCCCGAGCTGGCCGTCCGCAACGCCAATTACGTGGGCGGGGACATCGCCTGCGGAGCCGCCTCAGGACTCCAGCTCATGCTGCGGCCCAAGCTCTCCCTGTCCCCGTACGGCACCCCGCACCCCGCCGTCTTCATCTGCTCCTCGGCCACCCCGCCCGGGCCCGGTGTGCACGGCATGTCCGGGCACAACGCGGCCAAGGCCGTCTGGAGGAGGCTGCGCCAGTCATGACCACCCTCACACTCGTCCAGGGCGACATCACCCGGCAGACCGTCGACGCCGTCGTCAACGCGGCCAACTCCTCGCTGCTCGGCGGAGGAGGCGTCGACGGCGCCATCCACCGGCGCGGCGGCCCGGCCGTCCTCGCCGAATGCCGCAGGCTCCGTGCCTCCCGGTACGGCAAGGGCCTGCCCACCGGCCGGGCCGTCGCGACCACCGCGGGCGAGCTGGACGCGCGCTGGGTGATCCACACCGTGGGCCCGGTCTGGTCCGCCGACGAGGACCGCAGCGAGCTGCTCGCCTCCTGCTACCGGGAGTCCCTGCGGATCGCCGCCGAACTCGGCGCGCGGACCGTGGCCTTCCCCGCGATCTCCACCGGCGTCTTCGGCTGGCCGATGGACGACGGTGCGCGGATCGCGGTGCAGACCGTCAGGGAGGCCGCGGCTCCCCCCGTCGAGGAGGTGCGGTTCGTGCTCTTCGACGAGCGTGCCCACGCGGCGTTCGCCGACCAGCTGGGGTGAGCCCGGGAGGGACGGCGTCCCCGCCGGTCTCCGCGCCGAGCCCGCCCCGGCGCGCGGGCCCGCGGGCCCCGCGAGGTACACGTCGGATTTCCGCGAGCCAGGGCCCCGGCCGGTGCCGGATCCTTGAGGCATGCGGAACGGGATGCACACCGACACCGAGCGCTGCGTACGCGCCGTCCAGTCCAAGGACGCACGCTTCGACGGCTGGTTCTACACAGCGGTCCTGACCACCCGGATCTACTGCCGGCCCAGCTGCCCCGTGGTGCCGCCGAAGCCGGAGAACATGACGTTCCACCCGAGCGCCGCCGCCTGCCAGCAGGCCGGGTTCCGGGCCTGCAAGCGGTGCCGCCCCGACACCAGCCCCGGCTCGCCCGAGTGGAACCAGCGCGCCGACCTCGTCGCCCGCGCCATGCGCCTGATCGGCGACGGGATCGTGGACCGCGAGGGCGTACCCGGCCTCGCCGCCCGCCTCGGCTACAGCACCCGCCAGATCGAGCGGCAGCTCCTCGCCGAACTGGGCGCCGGTCCCCTCGCGCTCGCCCGGGCCCAGCGCGCCCAGACCGCGCGACTCCTCATCGAGACGACGACCCTGCCCATGGCGGAGGTCGCCTTCGCCGCCGGCTTCGCCTCCATCCGCACCTTCAACGACACCGTGCGCGAGGTCTTCGCACTCACCCCGAGCGAGCTGCGCACCCGGATCCCGCGGAAGGCGGCCCCCACACCCGGCGCGCTCAGCCTCCGGCTCCCCTTCCGCGCCCCGCTCAGCCCCGACAACCTCTTCGGCCATCTCGCGGCGACCGCAGTGCCCGGCGTCGAGGAGTGGCGCGACGGAGCCTTCCGGCGCACGCTGCGCCTGCCGTACGGCCACGGCGTCACCGCGCTCACCCCGAAGTCCGACCACATCTCCTGCCGCCTCACCCTCAGCGACCTGCGCGACCTGCCCGTCGCCATCAGCCGCTGCCGCCGCCTGCTCGACCTGGACGCCGACCCGGTCGCGGTCGACGACCGGCTGCGCGCCGACCCGCTGCTCGCCCCGCTCGTCGACAAGGCGCCGGGCCGCCGGGTGCCGCGCACCGTCGACGAGGCGGAGTTCGCCGTACGGGCCGTGCTCGGACAGCAGGTCTCCACGGCCGCCGCCCGCACCCACGCGGCCCGTCTGGTCCTCGCGCACGGCGAACCCGTCGACGATCCCGAGGGCGGCCTGACCCACCTGTTCCCCACCCCCGGGGCGCTGGCCGCCCTCGACCCCGAGTCCCTCGCGATGCCGCGCACCCGCCGCACCACGTTCACCACCCTCGTACGCCAACTCGCCGACGGGTCACTTCACCTGGGCGTCGAGAGCGACTGGGCGGAGAGCCGGGCCCGCCTCCTCGCGCTGCCCGGCTTCGGGCCCTGGACCGTCGACGTCATCGCGATGCGCGCCCTCGGCGACCCCGACGCCTTCCTGCCCACCGACCTCGGAATCCGGCGCGCAGCCGAGGAGTTGGGCCTGCCCGCCACCCCGTCCGCGCTCACCGCACGCGCCGCGGCCTGGCGCCCCTGGCGGGCGTACGCCGTCCAGTACCTGTGGGCGACCGACAGCCACCCCATCAACTTCCTTCCCGTATGAGCGACTTGCCGACACGACGACTTCGAGGACCCCGCCCGTGAAACAGCACACCGTGATCGACAGCCCGTACGGACCGCTCACCCTCGTCGCCACCGACGGCGTCCTGTCCGGCCTCTACATGGCCGGTCAGCGCCACCGCCCGTCCGAGGAGCACTTCGGCGACCCCGACGACACGCCGTTCGCCGAGACACGCGCCCAGCTGGACGCCTATTTCGCGGGCGAGTCGAAGGACTTCGACCTCCCCCTGCACCTCGACGGCACACCGTTCCAGCGCAGCGTCTGGGAACAACTGCGCCTGATCCCCTACGGCGAGACCCGCTCGTACGGTGAACTGGCCGCACTCCTGGGCAAACCGGGCGCGTCCCGCGCGGTGGGCCTCGCCAACGGAAGGAACCCCGTCGGCATCATCGTGCCCTGCCACCGCGTGGTGGGCGCCGACGGCGGCCTCACCGGATACGGCGGCGGCCTCGACCGCAAACGCCGCCTCCTCGACTTCGAAAGGGGAGCCGCCCTCTTCGACTGACCCGACCCCAAGGGGGAGGGCTCAGGAACCGTTCCCGGCGCTCAGGCGGTGCAGCACCGCGGGCAGGGCCGTGCCGATCGGTTCCCGTACGATCTCGTCGGCGCGGTCGTCGTACGGGGTCGGTTCCGCGTTGACGATGACGAGGCGGGCCCCGTGGTCGGCGGCGACACCCGCGAGACCGGCCGCCGGCTGGACCTGGAGGGTGCTGCCGACGGCGACGAACACCTGGCAGGCCTTGGTGATCGCGACCGCCTCGCCGAGCACCACCGGGTCGAGCCGCTCGCCGAACATGACGGTCGCCGGCTTCAGGATCCCGCCGCACTCCAGACACGGCGGATCGTCCTCACCGGCGTCGATCCGGGCGAGAGCGTCCTCCATCGGCCCCCGTACGTGACACTTCGTGCACACCACGCTCCGTGCGCTGCCGTGCAGTTCGAGGACCTTCCGGGCCGGCATGCCCGCCAGCTGGTGCAGCCCGTCCACGTTCTGCGTGATCACCCGCACCGGCACCCCGGAGCGCTCCAGCCCGGCCACGGCCCGGTGCGCCGCGTTCGGCTCCGCCCGCAGCGCGCCGGTTTCGCGCCGCATCCGCCACGAGCGGCGCCGGATCTCCGGGTCGCCCGTGTAGTACTCGTACGTGACGAGCTTCTCCGCCTCGGGGTCCCGCCGCCACAGGCCGTGGGGGCCGCGGTAGTCCGGGATCCCGGAGTCGGTGGAGATCCCGGCACCGCTGAGGATCGCGACCAGGGGCTTGTTCATACCGCCGAGGGTAGGACCCGGAACACGGGCCCGGCCAACGGATATCGCGCGCACGGGCGTTGTCCCCGAGGCGCCCGCCCGCGGCTCAGCCCACCCGGTGGCCGTTCTCCAGCTCCGCCGTGCCCGAGCCCTCCGCGAGGACGTCCAGCGCGGCCAGCACCCGGCGGCCCAGGGCGCCCGGCAGGTGGTCGGGGAGATCCTCCGGCGACACCAGCCGCCACGACAGCAGTTCCTCCTCCTGCAGGCGGATCGCTTGGAAGTCGTCCGCGCCGAGGACTCCGCCGTCGTACAGGTACGCCACCAGCGGCGGCCTGTCCGCTCCCGGCACCCAGTCCACCGCGAGCAGCCGCCCCAGGGCCACGTCGAGCCCGATCTCCTCGGCCGTCTCCCGCCGCGCCCCCTGCCGCGGGCTCTCGCCGTCGTCCGACTCGACGGTGCCGCCGGGCAGCGCCCAGCCCTCCCGGTAGTTCGGCTCGACGAGCAGCACGCGCCCCTCGGCGTCGCTGAAGAGCGCGGCCGCCCCGGCGATGACGCGGGGCAGACCGGCGATGTACGTGGCGAAGGCCGCGGTCTGTGAAGTGGTCATCCGGAAAGGGTAAAGGCGCCGCCCGCCGCCGCCAGCCGCACCGTGCGCTCCGCCAGCTCGCTGATCCGCACCCCGTCGAAGCCGAACACCGCGCTGCGGACGGTGTCCTCCAGCGGGTCCCGCCACTGGGGCCCGATCGCGGCGGCCCCGCACATGACCCCCGCGACCGAGCCCGCGGTCGCCCCGTTCGAGTCGGTGTCCAGACCGCCGCGGACGGTCAGCGCGATGCTGCGGGTGAAGTCACCGTCGCCGTACAGCAGCCCGGCGGTGAGGACGGCGGCGTTCGGGACCGTGTGGATCCAGTGCAGCCCCGCGGTCTCCTCGGCGAGGGTGCCGAGGGTGTCCTCCCAGCTCAGCCCCGCCTCGTGCAGCGTGAGCACCCGGCGTACGGTCCTGGCGAGGCGGCTGCTCGCCGGAATCACCGTCAGCGCCGTGTCCAGGGCGTGCCGCACACCGGGCGCGGTGAACGCCGCCGCGATCAGTGCGGCCGCCCACATCGCCCCGTAGACGCCGTTCCCCGTGTGCGACAGGACGGCGTCCCGGCGCGCCTGGGCCGCCGCCCGTCGCGGATCACCGGGGGAGGTCCAGCCGTGGACGTCGGCACGGATGAGGGCGCCGATCCACTCCTGGTACGGATTGTCTACGTCGCCGTCAGCGGCGGCCTGATGCCGTTGGCGAGGTTGCGGTAGGCGGCCCGCTCCGCGGTGAACGTCTGCAGGTACGGCAGCCGGAGCAGCCACAGGTCACCGACCTGCTCGGTGCTGAACCCGAAGCCGTGCGTCTCCAGCAGGTCGAGGCCGAGGATCGCGTAGTCCACGTCGTCGTCCCGGCAGCTGCCGTGGATCCGGCCCCGGACGCACTGGCGCCACTCGGGACGCAGGGCCGCCCCGGCGGCCTCGTCCACGGGCTCGGGAAGGTAGTCGGTGAGCGGCAGGGCCGCCGCCCGCCGCAGATAGCGGTCGATGCGTTCCCGCGTCCAGTGGTCGCCCTGCTCGACCGGTTTGCCGAGCATGTTGCCCGCGATCCGGCCCAGCCAGCCCCCGAGAACGCGGTCGTCGAGCTCGGTGCCCACAGGGGTCATGGCTCCGGTCTACCGGATTCCGGGCTGCTCCGCGCGGGTTCGAGGCGCGGGACGGGGCATGACGGGGCACCCCTCCTGCGGTTAAGGTCGCAGCGGCGCGACTGCCTTGACGTGAGCAAGGCGCGAAAGCAAGGGGAATGCAAGGTGGCGGACGCTGTGAATCGGACTCCGCGGGCGGCGCGCGTGCTCATCGCCGCGGACAAGTTCAAGGGATCACTGACGGCCGTGCAGGTCGCTGAGCGGGTGACGGCCGGGCTGCGCCGGGTCGCCCCGCACGCGGAGGTCGAGGCGCTGCCCGTCGCCGACGGCGGGGACGGCACCGTGGACGCGGCGGTCGCGGCCGGGTTCGAGCGCCGCGAGGTCCGGGTCGCCGGGCCGCTGGGCGACGAGGTCACCGCCGCGTTCGCGCTGCGCGGCGACACCGCCGTCGTGGAGATGGCGGAGGCGAGCGGGCTCCAGCGGCTGCCCGCGGGGGTCTTCGCGCCGCTCACCGCCTCGACGTACGGGTCCGGGGAACTGCTGCGCGCGGCGCTGGACGCCGGGGCGCGGACCATCGTGTTCGGTGTGGGCGGCAGCGCGACGACCGACGGCGGCGCCGGCCTGCTGTCCGCCCTCGGGGCACGCTTCCTGGACGCGGACGGGGAGCCCGTGGCTCCCGGCGGCGGCTCGCTGGGCGACCTGGCCACCGCCGACCTCTCCGGCCTGGACCCGCGACTGCCCGGCATCGACCTCGTCCTCGCCAGCGACGTGGACAACCCGCTCACGGGCCCCAAGGGGGCGCCCGCGGTGTACGGCCCGCAGAAGGGCGCGAGCCCCGACGACGTGGCGGCACTGGACGCCTCCCTCGCCCATTTCGCCACGGTGCTCGAGAAGGCCGTCGGCTCACAGGCCGCCGAGTACGCCCAGGCGCCCGGCGCCGGCGCGGCGGGCGGCATCGGCTACGGCGCCCTGATCCTCGGCGCCCGCTTCCGCCCCGGCATCGAGGTCATGCTCGACGTCCTCGGCTTCGCGCCCGCCGTGGAGCGCGCCACCCTGGTGATCACCGGCGAGGGCTCCCTCGACGAGCAGACCCTCCACGGCAAGGCCCCGGCGGGTGTCGCCACGGCGGCCCGCGCGGCGGGCAAGGAGGTCGTCGCGGTCTGCGGCCGCCTGGCCCTTCCCCCCGAGGCCCTCGGCAAGGCCGGCATCCGCCGCGCCTACGCCCTCACCGACGTCGAACCCGACCTCGCCGAGTGCATCGCGAACGCCGGCCCCCTCCTGGAGCAGGTCGCCGAGAACATCGGACGGGACTTCCTGATCTGACCCGGGAGAACCGGAGGCAAAGGCTTCTCGGACGATCATTCAGCCCGGCAGGTTGTTTCAGCCCGTCCGGCGTTTGAGGACGAGGCCGTCCAGGCCGACTCGGGGGCCCGGGGGCGGAGCCCCCGAAGACGGGACGGGAAGGGGCGGAGGGGGCGAAGACCCCAAGGGGGCCCCACCACCCCGGGACACCGCGGACGGCACACCCCGCCCCCGCCGGACCACGAGAGCGCTCCCACCCCCGGTGGGGAACCGACGCATCCGGCGTCACCCCCGCGCCCCCGACAACCGGTACGCATCCAGCGCCAGCGTCATCTCGATCAGGTCCCGAGGCCGCGCCAGCGACCGCGCGGTCAGCTGCTCCAGCCGCCGTAACCGGTTGAAGACCGTGTTCCGGTGGCAGTACAGCCGCCCCGCGGCCCGGCCCGCCGAGCCCTCGCACGCCAGCCACACGTCCAGCGTCTCCAGCAGCACCGCCCGGTCCGCCGGCTCCAGCGCGAGCAGTTCCCCGAAGATGTCCGACACCAGCCGCCCGGCCAACTCGGGCTGGCTGACCACGAGAGCCGTCGGCATCCGCTGGTCCAGCCGTACGACCTCGCTCGCGTCCGGCGGGCACGTGCGCAGCGCCAGCTCGGCGAGGCGCCGGGCCCGCCCCAGTTCGGCGAGGCCCGCCACCACGGGACTGATCCCGCCCGGCCCCACGCACCGCCCCGCGAGCACCCGGGCCACCCCGTCCAGATCCTGGCCGGGCCCGAGCGCGACCACGCCGACCTCGCAGTCCGCCCGCATCCGCCACACGAACCGGAACCCCGCCCCCTGCACCGGCCGGTGGAACGCCTCCCGGCCGTCCCGCCGCTCCGCCCGCAGCACCACCACGGCGTAGGGCCCCCGCTCCGGAAGGTCGAGCCCGGCCGCCGCCCGCGCCGCGAGCCCGGGAGCCTCCTGGCCCTCCAGGAGCGCGTCGAGGAGGGCCTGCAACTGCTCGTCGGTGCGCCGCCGCAGCTCCAGCTCCGTCGCGCGGTACGCCTCCGACGCCGCCGCGGCCTGGGCGTCCACCGCCGACCACACCATCGTCGCCGAGCGCATCAGCGCCCCGAGCCGCTCCGGTTCCTTCCCGGCCGCTCCCTCCATCAGCGCGTCCCACACCAGATAGCCCGCGCTGCGGTACGCGTGCACCAGCAGTTCCAGCGGCAGCCCCTGCTGGGCCCGCCGCCGGCCGGCGTCCTCCGCGTGCGCCAGGTCGCGGCGCGGTGCGTCCCGCGGCGCGGAGATCGTCTCGATGCCGATCCGCATCGCCTCCTCCGCCTCCCGCCACTGCTGGTCGTACGCGAGCACCTTCCCGTAGACGGGGGAGTGCTCCGCCAGCTGCCGCACGTGCTCGTCGACCAGCTCCGGCAGCCGCCGCAACAGCGCGGCACAGGCTTCCGCGAGCAGTTTCCAGTCATGACCGGTACGCCTTCTGCGCGCTCCCATGGCCGCAGCATGCCACCGGTGCGACGCCCCCGGCAGGCCCCTGACACGCGGTGTTGTGCGCGCGCACAACGGCCGGGCGCCCTCGCTGGTCACCCGCAGCGTTTCGCCACCCGTCCGTGGACGAACGCCTCTGGCGGTGCTGGGCTGAGCGCCATCGAGCGAGGTCGGCGAGCGAGGACGAGCAGGAGGGAGAAGCCATGGACGGTTCCGGTCTGGTCGTGCGGGACCTGTCGGTCGGATACGGCCCGGTGCGCGCACTGCGCAGGGTGTCCCTGGAGGTGCCCGAGGGATCCGTGGTGACGGTGCTGGGCGGCAACGGCGCGGGCAAGTCGACGCTGTTGCGGGCGGTGTGCCGGACGCTGGCGTTCCACGGAGGCGCGGTGACCGAGGGCACGGTGACCCTCGGCGGGCGGCGCCTGGACGGCGTGGCGCCGGACCGGGTGGTGGCCGCCGGGGTGTCCCAGGTGCCCGAGGGACGGCAGGTGTTCGCCCGGATGACCGTCGCGGACAACCTGCGGGCCGGAGCGCTCGGCGCGAGCGGCGGGCGCACGGACCGGGCCGCCGCCCTGCGCCGCGTCCATGAACTGTTCCCGGTGCTCGCCGACCGTGCCCAGCAGCGCGCGGGGCTGCTGTCGGGCGGCGAGCAGCAGATGCTCGCCGTCGGCCGCGCGCTGATGGCGGCGCCCGGCGTGCTGCTCCTCGACGAACCCTCCCTCGGTCTCGCCCCGCTGATGGCCGCCCGGATCGCCGACACCGTGCGGGAGATCAACGCCCAGGGCACCTCGGTGCTCCTCGTCGAGCAGAACGCGGCGCTCGCGCTGCGCCTCGCCTCCCGCGCCTACGTCCTGGAGGTCGGCGAGGTCACGCTGTCCGGCCCGGCCGACGAGCTGGCCGCCTCCGACGAGGTGCGCCGCCGCTATCTGGGCGTGGTCGACGAGGACGCGGCCGCCGACGCCGCACGAACCGGCGGTGCGCTGCCCGCCCTGTCCCGGTGGAAGGGGTGACGCGCCGTATGAAGACCGAGACCGCCGCTGCCGACGGCACCGGAACCGCTGACGTCCCCGCCCTCGAGGTGAGCGGGCTGACGGTCCGCTTCTCCGGGCTGCTGGCCCTGGACGACGTGAGCTTCACCGTCCGTCCGGGCACCGTGCACGCGCTGATCGGCCCCAACGGGGCCGGCAAGTCGACCTGCTTCAACGTGCTGTCCGGTGTCTACCGCGCCACCGCGGGCAGCGTCCGCTTCGGCGAGCACGAACTGACCGGGCTGCCGCCGCACCGCATCGCCGGGCTCGGAGTGGCCCGCATCTTCCAGAACCTCGCGCTGCCGCCGCTCGCCACGGTCGAGGACAGCCTGCTGCTCGGCCGTCACCGGCTGACCCGGGCCGGTTTCGTGGCAGCGGGGCTCCGGCTGCCCGCGGCGGCCCGCGAGGACCGCCGGCACCGCGAACGCGTCCGGGAGATCGCCGACTTCGTCGGTCTCGGCGACTGTCTGGACCGGCCGGCGGGTTCCCTCCCGTACGGGCAGCAGAAGCTCGCCGAGCTGGCCCGGGCGCTGTGCATGGAGCCGCGCCTGCTGCTCCTCGACGAGCCGGTCGCCGGCATGACGGGCGACGAACGACGCCGCACCGCCGCGGTGATCGCGGGCGTCCGCGACAGCCTCGGCATCTCGATCGTCCTGGTGGAACACGACATGGGGGTGGTGATGCGGCTCGCGGACGCGGTGACCGTACTCGACTTCGGGCGCCGGATCGCGGACGGTGCCCCCGCGGACGTCCAGAACGACCCGGCCGTGGTCCGCGCCTACCTTGGGGAGGAGACCGCTTCATGAGCACCTTCGCCGAACTCCTGCTCAACGGCGTCTCGATGGGCTCCGTCTACGCGCTCATCGC
The DNA here is from genome assembly GCF_042871785.1 of Streptomyces sp. NPDC005551. Lineage (NCBI taxonomy): Bacteria > Bacillati > Actinomycetota > Actinomycetes > Kitasatosporales > Streptomycetaceae > Streptomyces > Streptomyces sp. NPDC005551. Next base: position 833,444 of record NZ_JBIAJE010000001.1, read on the forward strand.
ACTCGGCTTCGTGGTCATCTTCCGGGCCACCGAGGTCGTCAACTTCGCGCACGCCTCGCTGCTGCTCGCCGGCGGGTACGTCACCGCCGTCCTGCACGACGACATCGGCTTCTGGCCCGCCCTGCTGGCGGGCATCCTGGGCGCCGCGCTGGTCGGCGCGGCGGTCGAGTTCCTGGTCATGCGCCGCTACCGGGGCTCCGACCACAGTGTGCTGGCGATCGTCACCATCGGCGTCGACATCCTGCTCACCACCGAGCTGACCCGCCGGATCGGTACCGACGTCCTGTCACCCGGCGACCCGTGGGGCGACGCGGTGCTCCGGATCGGACCGATCTCGCTCGCCCACACCAGGATCGCCGCGTTCGTCGCCGCGGCCCTGCTCATCACGGTGTTCCTGCTCGCCTTCCGCTACACCTCCTGGGGCGTGGCGATGCGGGCGGCCGCCGAGAGTTCGGAGACCGCCGCGCTCATGGGCATACGGCTGGGCCGGGTGTCCCTGGGCGCCTGGGCCGTGGCCGGCGGTCTCGCGGCGGTGGCGGCGCTCTTCCTCACCGTCTTCCCCACCCCGGGGCTGGAGCGGGCCACCTCGCTGGCCGCGCTGAAGGCCTTCCCGGCGGCGATCCTCGGCGGTCTGGACTCGACCACGGGTGCCCTGGTAGGCGGCCTGCTCGTCGGCATCACCGAGTCGCTGGCCACCGGCTACCAGAGCGATCTGACCTTCCTCGGCCGGGGCCTCGGCGACCTGGCCCCCTACCTGGTGATGGTCGCGATCCTGCTCGTCCGGCCCGCCGGACTGTTCGGCACGAAGGAGCTGGCCCGTGTCTGAGGTCCTCACCCGCACCGAAACGGCCCCGGTCCGCCGCCGGCCCGCCCGCCTCACCCGCCCGCGGCCCTACGTCCTGGCCGCCGGGGTGGCCCTGCTGCTGGCCTTCCCGTTCTACCTGGACCGCTTCTGGCTCCAGGCCGGGCTGTTCGCGATGGCCGCCGCGATCGGCGCCATCGGCATCAACCTGCTGACCGGCGCGACCGGCCAGCTGTCGATGGGACACGCCTTCTTCCTCGCGGTCGGCGCGTACGGCTACTGCGTGTTCGCCGGCGACGGCTCCGACGGCCTGACCGGGCTCGGGCTGCCGACCTGGCTCGCGGTGATCCTCGCCGTGCTGGTGGCGGGAGCCGCGGGCGGACTGTTCAGCCCCATCGCCGGACGGCTGCGCGGCGCCTACCTCGGCATCGCCACCCTCGCGCTGATCTTCATCGGGCAGCACGTGCTGTTCAACGCGCGGGACCTCACGGGCGGTTTCAACGGCCGTGACGTGCCGGCCCTGAGCCTGTTCGGTCTCACCTTCGACGACCGGGAGACGATGGTGGCGGCCGTGCCCTTCGGCTCCGCCGAGAAGCTCTGGTACGTCGGTCTCGTCATGCTGCTGGCCGGCGCGCTGTTCGCCCGCGGGGTGCTGCGGGGCCGGCCGGGCCGGGCCATGAACGCGATCCGGGACCACCGGATCGCGGCCGGGGTGATCGGCGTCCCGGTGGCCCGCTACCGCGCCGCGGTCTTCGTCCTGTCCTCGATGTACGCGGGTCTCGCCGGTGTGCTGCTGGCGCTGATCTTCCAGCGGACCGTGCCGGACTACTTCGGCATCACGCTCTCGCTGGAGTACCTCGCCATGATCGTCATCGGCGGTCTCGGCTCGGTCTCCGGGGCGGTGGTCGGCGCGGCGTTCGTCTCGCTGCTGCCGCAGCTGCTGACCCGGTACAGCGACGCCCTGCCCCTCGTGTCCGCGCCGGGCATGGGCGGAATCACACCGGGCGAGGCGTCCCGGTACCTGTACGGCGCCGCCGTCGTGGCGGTGGTGCTCTTCTTGCCGGGCGGCCTGGTCAGGGTGGCCGCGCGGCGTCGCGTAGGAACGACTTCTGTGGAGGAACGATGACTACGGGTACCACTGGCAGATCACGGGTGTACGCGACCCGGGCCGCCGCAGGCGCGCTGGCCGCGCTGATCGTGCTGTCCGGGTGCAGCTCCAAGGCCAAGGACGACGACGGGGACAAGGCGAGCGCGGGCGGGGTGAAGACCGGTGAGGGCATCTCCGGCAAGACCATCACGCTGGGCGTCCTCACCGACATGACCGGCGTCTACGCCACGCTCGGCAAGAGCGTGACCCAGGCCCAGCAGCTGTACGTGAAGCAGCTCAACGCGGACGGCGGTGTCTGCGGCTACAAGGTGGACCTCACCATCCGCGACCACGGCTACGACCCGCAGAAGGCCGTGGCCGGCTACACCGAGCTGGAACCGAAGGTGCTGGGATTCGCCCAGTTCATCGGCTCGCCGTTCGTCGCCGCCGTCAAGAAGCGCATCGACGGGCAGGACAAGGGCCTGGTGCTGCCGCAGGCGTGGTCCGGCTCCCTGCTCGGCAGCCCGTACATCCGGGTCATCGGCTCCACCTACGACGTCGAGACGATCAACGCCATCGACTTCCTGATGAAGGAGAAGGGCGTCAAGAAGGGCGACAAGATCGGTCACGTGTACTTCGAGGGCGACTACGGCGAGAGCGCCCTGGCCGGCTCCAAGCACATGGCGAAGGAGTCGGGGCTCAAGATCGTGGAGCAGAAGATCAAGCCGACCGACAACGACATGACCGCGCAGGTCGCCGCGCTGAAGAAGGCGGGTGTCAAGGCGGTCGTGGTCAGTGCGGGTCCGCGGCAGGCGGCCTCGCTCGTCGGGGTCGCGGCCGCCGGCGGCTTCGACGTCCCGGTGATCGGCAACAACTCGGCCTTCTCCCCGCAGCTGCTCGCCACCCAGGCGGGGCCGGCGCTGGCGAAGAACTACTACGTGGCCTCGCCCGCCCTGCCCATCGGCGGCGACACTCCGACCGCCAAGAAGCTGGTGAAGGACTACAGGGCCGCGTATCCGAAGGACTCGCTCGACAACGGCGTGGTGGCCGGCTGGACGGCGGCCTCCGTCTTCGGAGAGGCGCTGAAGACGGCCTGCAAGAGCAAGGACCTGACCCGGGAGGGCGTCGGCAAGGCGCTGCTGACCCTCGACAGCATGGACACGGGCTTCGGAATCACGCAGAACTTCTCCGACCCCGCGGCGCCGTCCTCGAAGGAGAGTGTGATCATCCAGCCGGACAAGAGCGCGGTGGGCGGCACGAAGGTCGTGCGCGAGCCCGAGGCGGCGTCGGCGGCGGAGGGCTACACCCCCGGGGGGTGACCCGCTCCTGACGCCGAGGGGCCCCGAACCACTGCGGTTCGGGGCCCCTCGGCCGTACGGCCGACCCGTCGCGCCCGCGTGCGGCCACGTCCCTTCCACCGGGGAGAGCCCACCGTGGGCGGTCCGCATGGCGGGCACCCGCCCGGGGCCAGGACCTCGTACGTCGAGGGCGGCGGCCCGTAGGGCGAGGGGCGGGCCCGCCGGGGGCTGCGGCCTGTGAACGCCGTACGGCCCGTACGGCGTTGGCGTGCAGGAACGGGGCCTCAGGGCCGGGGACGCCCTGTACCGCCGTAGGGCGGCACGTACCCGATACGGCGGCGGGACCAAGCCCTCCAGGGCCGAGTGAGGCCCTCGACCCCGTGAGGCGGCCGCAAAGCCGGAGCGAGGGACGGGCTCGCGGCGGGCCGTAGGCGTCCTGCGGCCGTGGGCGCCCGTACGGCGGGAACCGCTCGCAGCGGGCCGGAGCCAGGCCGTGGGGCCGCTCGTGCGGCGGGAACGGCTCGCGCGGTGGGCCGGAGTGGCCTTGGTGCCGTAGCAGCCCGCACGGCGGGCGGGAAACATCCCGCGCACAGCCGAGGGGCCCCGAACCGTCCGGTTCGGGGCCCCTCGGCTGTGCTGCGGGGCGTCTACGGCTGCGCCGCACGCGCCTCGCGACGGTTGTCGCGGAAGGTGTTCACCCGCCGCGCCGTGGCGAAGAGGGGGATCACCGCGCCCAGCACCAGCTGGAGCGCACAGCCGGTCTGGAGCAGGAGCTGCCCGCCCGGGGCCTCGAACGCCCAGGCCGCCAGCAGACCCATCGCCGCGACGATCCACGAGAGCATCGCCACCGCCAGCGGACCGCGCGGCTTCGGGTACTCGACCCGGCTCACCATCAGCCAGGCCGTGCCGATGATCGCCAGGAGCGTGGCCACGAAGGGCAGCTCCAGGAGCACGATCGACACCACCGTCAGTGCCCCGAAGGGACTCGGCATGCCCTGGAACGTGCCGTCCTTGACCGTGACGCAGGAGAACCGCGCGAGTCTGAGGACGACGGCCAGCAGGACCACGATGGCCCCGACCGCGGCCACCCGCTGGTGCGCGTCGTCCGCGACCATGCCGTAGACCAGCACGAAGTACGCCGGCGCGAGGCCGAAGCTGATCAGGTCGGACAGGTTGTCCAGCTCCGCGCCCATCGGGGACGAGCGCAGCTTGCGGGCGACCAGGCCGTCGAACAGGTCGAAGACCGCCGCGCAGAGCATCAGGATGACGGCCGTGGCGGCGCTGTGCCGCGCCATGCCGGTCTCCTGGCTGCCCGTGAGGTGCGGGATCAGGATGCCGGTGGTGGTGAAGTACACCGCCATGAAGCCGCACGTGGCGTTGCCGAGCGTGAGCGTGTCCGCTATCGACAGGCGCATGGACAGCGGCATGTCCTCCGCGTCGTTCAGCTCGTCGGCCTCCGGCACCCAGCCGGCCTGTGTCTCGGGATCAACCACGGTCAATGCGAGTCACCCCTGCCACGGTCTTCTGACCGACCTCCACGTCCACCTCGACGCCCGCCGGCAGGTAGATGTCCACACGCGAACCGAAGCGGATCAGGCCGATCCGCTCGCCCTGCTCGACCTTGGTCCCCTGCGGGACGTAGGGCACGATGCGGCGGGCGACCGCACCGGCGATCTGGATCATCTCGATGTCACCGAGCTCGGTGTCGAAGTGCCAGACGACGCGCTCGTTGTTCTCGCTCTCCTTGTTGAACGCCGGCACGAACCCACCGGGGATGTGCTCGACCGACGTCACCGTGCCGGCCAGCGGCGCGCGGTTGACGTGGACGTTCAGCGGGCTCATGAAGATCGCGACGCGGGTGCGCCCGTCCTTCCACGGCATGATGCTCTGCACCACGCCGTCGGCCGGCGAGATGACCCTGCCCTGGGTGATCTCGCGCTCGGGGTCGCGGAAGAACCACAGCATGCCCGCCGCGAGCGCGGTGACGGGTACAGCCACGGCCTTGGCGGCGCCGGAGCGCCGCGCGCGGGCGAGGCTGAGTGCTGCGGTGGCGACGGTCGGGAGAAGCCACGGCGATGCTCCGCGCGCGAGGCGTACGCCGACTCGGCTGTCGCGAGGTGCAGAGGTTTGGCTGTGGGGCATGGATGACCTTCGTAGCGGATGATGCCGCGCTGAACGGGGGACGGCGGCTTTCCCGGAATCGTACCGGGCGCGGGCCGCAACTGGGCAAGCCAGGAAGCCGAGTCGACGGCCGAAGAGCGTTCACGGGGTGTGATCTTCTTCTCGGAGAAAACACCCCGTACCCGGACAATCAGCCCTGGAGCCGATACTCTTCGAGCAGCCTGCGCCCGATGATCATTTTCTGGATTTCGGCGGTACCCTCGCCGATCAGCAGCATCGGCGCCTCGCGGTAGAGACGCTCGATCTCGTACTCCTTGGAGAAGCCGTAGCCGCCGTGGATCCTGAAGGCGTCTTCCACGACTTCCTTGCAGTATTCGGAGGCGAGGTACTTCGCCATCCCTGCTTCCAGGTCGTTTCGCTCCCCGGAGTCCTTTTTGCGTGCCGCGTTCACCATCATGGCATGCGCGGCCTCGACCTTGGTAGCCATCTCCGCGAGCTTGAACTGGATCGCCTGGTGCTGCGCGATCTGCTTGCCGAAGGTGTGCCGCTGCTGCGCGTAGGAAACCCCCAGCTCGAAGGCGCGCTGGGCGACGCCGCAGCCGCGGGCCGCCACGTTCACGCGGCCGACCTCCACGCCGTCCATCATTTGGTAAAACCCGCGGCCGGTGGTCCCGCCGAGCACCCGATCGGCCGGAATGCGCAGTCCGTCCATGATCAGCTCGGTGGTGTCGACGCCCTTGTAACCCATCTTGTCGATCTTCCCGGGGATGGTGAGGCCGGGGCGGACCTCTCCGAAACCGGGCTCCTTCTCCACGAGGAAGGTCGTCATCGACTTGTGGGGGGCGGTGCCCTCGGGGTGTCCTTCGTCACTCCGGACGAGAACGGCCACCAGCGTCGACGTGCCGCCGTTCGTCAGCCACATCTTCTGGCCGTTCAGGACGTACTCGTCGCCGTCCTTCACCGCCTTCGACGTGATGGCCGACACGTCCGAGCCGAGGCCCGGCTCCGACATGGAGAACGCGCCGCGCACCTCGCCGGCCGCCATGCGCGGCAGGAAGTGGTCCTTCTGCTCCTGCGTGCCGTGCTGCTTGAGCATGTACGCCACGATGAAGTGCGTGTTGATGATGCCGGACACCGACATCCAGCCGCGCGCGATCTCCTCCACGCACAGCGCGTAGGTGAGCAGCGACTCACCCAGACCCCCGTACTCCTCGGGGATCATGAGCCCGAAGAGGCCCAACTCCTTGAGACCGTCGACGATCGCCTGGGGGTACTCGTCGCGGTGCTCCAGCTCGGTCGCGACCGGGATGATCTCCTTGTCCACGAACCCGCGGACGGTGGAGAGGATCTCCCGCTGGATGTCGGTGAGACCGGCGGTCTGGGCAAGTCGCGCCATGGCTACTTCTCCTGTGCCTTCAGCTCCGGGCGGCCGGGCTGCTCGCCGCCGCGCTCCTTGATGTACGTCTCGGTGGGGACCATCACCTTGCGGCGGAACACGCACACCAGCGTGCCGTCCTGCTTGTAGCCCTTGGTCTCGACGTACACGATCCCGCGGTCCGACTTGGACCGCGACGGCGTCTTGTCGAGGACCGTGGTCTCGCCGTAGATGGTGTCGCCGTGGAAGGTCGGCGCCACGTGCTTGAGCGACTCGACCTCCAGGTTGGCGATCGCCTTGCCCGAGACGTCGGGGACCGACATGCCGAGCAGCAGCGAGTAGATGTAGTTCCCGACGACGACGTTCTTCCCGAAGTCGGTCGCCCGCTCCGCGTAGTTGCTGTCCATGTGGAGCGGGTGGTGGTTCATCGTCAGGAGACAGAAGAGGTGGTCGTCGTACTCCGTGACGGTCTTCCCGGGCCAGTGCTTGTAGACCGCGCCGACCTCGAACTCCTCGTAGGTGCGTCCGAACTGCATGCTGCTCAGGCCTCCGGGGCTTCGAACTTGCTGGTGCGCTGCATGCCGGCGGCCCGGCCCTTGCCCGAGATGACGAGCGCCATCTTGCGGCTGGCCTCGTCGATCATCTCGTCGCCGAGCATCGCGGAGCCCTTCTTGCCGCCCGCCTCGGACGTGTAGAAGTCGTAGGCGTCCAGGATCAGTTCGGCGTGGTCGTAGTCCTCCTGGGAGGGCGAGAAGATCTCGTTGGACGCCTCGACCTGTCCCGGGTGCAGCACCCACTTGCCGTCGAAGCCGAGCGCCGCGGCGCGCTGGGCGACCGCACGGTAACCGTCGATGTTGCGGATCTGGAGGTAGGGGCCGTCGATCGCCTGGAGGTTGTTGGCGCGGGCGGCCATCAGGATCTTCATCAGGATGTAGTGGTAGGCGTCCGCCGGGTAGCCGGGCGGCTGCTCACCGACGACGAGCGACTTCATGTTGATGGACGCCATGAAGTCGGCCGGGCCGAAGATGATCGTCTCGACGCGCGGGGAGGCCTGCGCGATCTCGTTGACGTTGTTCAGGCCCTGCGCGTTCTCGATCTGCGCCTCGATGCCGATCTTGCCGACCTCGAAGCCCATCGTCTTCTCGATCTGCGTCAGCAGCAGGTCCAACGCGACGATCTGCTGCGCGTCCTGGACCTTCGGCAGCATGATGCAGTCGAGGTTGGGACCCGCGCCCTCGACGACCGTGACGACGTCGCGGTACGTCCACTCGGTCGTCCAGTCGTTCACGCGCACGACCCGCGTCTTGCCGGTCCAGTCGCCCTCGTTGAGGAACTTGACGATGGTGTGCCGCGCCTCCGGCTTGGCGAGCGGCGCGCACGCGTCCTCCAGGTCGAGGAAGACCTGGTCGGCCGGGAGGCCCTGGGCCTTCTCCAGGAAGCGCGGGTTCGAGCCGGGCACGGCCAGGCAGGAGCGCCGCGGACGCAGGCGGTTGACCTGGGGAGCAGGGCTGGTCATGCGGGGACCTCCAGGGGGTCGAGCTTGTTCGCTTTCCGGATCTCGTCGACGATACGGCCGATGATTCCGGTGATGTCGAAGTCCTTCGGGGTGAAGACGGCGGCCACTCCCGCGGCGCGCAGCTGTTCGGCGTCCGCGTTCGGGATGATCCCGCCAGCGATGACCGGGATGTCCGCCGCGCCCGCCACGCGCAGCCGGTCCAGCACGTCCGGCACCAACTGGGCGTGCGAGCCGGACAGGATGGACAGACCCACGCCGTGCACGTCCTCGGCGAGGGCCGCGGCGACGATCTCCTCGGGCGTGAGCCTGATGCCCTGGTAGACCACCTCGAACCCGGCGTCGCGGGCCCGCACGGCGATCTGTTCCGCGCCGTTGGAGTGCCCGTCCAGGCCCGGCTTGCCCACCAGGAAGCGCAGCTTGCCGACGCCCATGTCCCGCGCCGTCAGCTCCACCTTGCGGCGGACGGCGGCGAGCGCGGTGCCCTCCGCGGCGGCGATCGCGACAGGCGCGGAGGAGACGCCGGTGGGAGCGCGGAACTCGCCGAACACCTCGCGCAGGGCCCCGGCCCACTCGCCGGTCGTGACGCCGGCGCGGGCGCACTCCAGGGTGGCCTCCATGAGGTTCTCGCTGCCCTTGGCGGCCTCCTTCAGCCGCTCCAGCGCCTTGCAGGGGCGCGGGTGGTTGAACGGCGGCTGGTAGCGGTTGTCGCGCCAGTTCCCGAGCGCGGCCACCACACCGGCCTCCACCGTCGGGTCGACCGTCATGATCGCCGCGTCCAGGTCGGCGGTGAGCGGGTTCGGCTCGGTCGACTGGAAGACGTTGACGCCGACGATCTTCTCGGTGCCGCCCTCGATCCGGGCCCGCCGCTCGGCGTGCGAGGAGACGAGCTGCGACTTCAGATAGCCGGACTCGACGGCGGCCATCGCGCCGCCCATCTCCTGGATGCGGTCGATCTCCGCGAACGACTCCTCGACCAGCTCCGCCACCTTCGCCTCAATGACGTGCGAGCCCTCGAAGATGTCCTCGTACTCCAGCAGGTCGCTCTCGTGGGCCAGCACCTGCTGGATGCGCAGCGACCACTGCTGGTCCCAGGGCCGGGGCAGCCCCAGCGCCTCGTTCCACGCGGGGAGCTGCACGGCACGCGCGCGGGCGTCCTTGGAGAGCGTCACGGCCAGCATCTCCAGGACGATCCGCTGGACGTTGTTCTCCGGCTGGGCCTCGGTCAGGCCGAGGGAGTTGACCTGGACGCCGTACCGGAAGCGCCGCTGCTTGGCATCCTCGATGCCGTACCGCTCGCGGGTGATCCGGTCCCAGATCCGGCCGAACGCCCGCATCTTGCACATCTCCTCGATGAAGCGGACGCCCGCGTTCACGAAGAAGGAGATGCGGGCGACGACGTCACCCCGGCGCTCCTCGGGGATCTGGCCCGACGCGAACACCGCGTCGAGCACGGCGATCGCCGTGGACATCGCGTACGCGATCTCCTGGACCGGAGTGGCTCCCGCCTCCTGCAGGTGGTAGCTGCAGATGTTGATCGGGTTCCACTTCGGGATGTGGTTCACCGTGTAGGTGATCATGTCCGTCGTCAGCCGCAGCGACGGACCCGGCGGGAAGACGTGCGTCCCGCGCGAGAGGTACTCCTTCACGATGTCGTTCTGGGTCGTCCCCTGGAGCTTGGTGACGTCCGCACCCTGCTCCTCGGCGACGACCTGGTAGAGCGCCAGCAGCCACATGGCGGTGGCGTTGATGGTCATCGAGGTGTTCATCTGCTCCAGGGGGATGTCCTGGAACAGCCGGCGCATGTCACCGAGGTGCGAGACCGGCACCCCGACCCGGCCGACCTCGCCGCGGGCGAGGACGTGGTCGGGGTCGTAGCCGGTCTGGGTCGGCAGGTCGAACGCGACCGACAGACCCGTCTGCCCCTTGGCGAGGTTGCGCCGGTACAGCTCGTTCGACGCCTCGGCGGTGGAGTGACCGGCATACGTGCGCATCAGCCACGGCCGGTCCTTCTGACGCTCTGTCATCAGGAGACCTCAGACGTTCCGGAAGCGGTTGATGGCGTCGATGTGCTTCGCGCGCTTCTCCTCGTCGCGCACGCCCATGCCCTCGCGGGGGGCGAGCGCGAGCACACCGACCTTGCCCTGGTGGAGGTTGCGGTGCACGTCGTACGCGGCCTGGCCGGTGTCCTCCAGCGAGTACACCTTCGACAGCGTCGGGTGGATCTTGCCCTTGGCGATGAGGCGGTTGGCCTCCCAGGCCTCGCGGTAGTTCGCGAAGTGCGAGCCGATGATGCGCTTCAGGGACATCCACAGGTAGCGGTTGTCGTACTCGTGCATGTAACCCGAGGTCGAGGCACAGGTGGTGATCGTGCCGCCCTTGCGGGTGACGTACACGCTCGCGCCGAAGGTCTCGCGGCCGGGGTGCTCGAAGACGATGTCGATGTCCTCGCCGCCGGTGAGCTCGCGGATGCGCTTGCCGAAGCGCTTCCACTCCTTGGGGTCCTGGGTGTGCTCGTCCTTCCAGAACTTGTAGTCCTCGGCGTTGCGGTCGATGATCGCCTCGGCGCCCATCGCGCGGCAGATGTCCGCCTTCTGCGGCGACGAGACGACGCAGATCGGGTTGGCGCCGCCGGCGAGCGCGAACTGGGTGGCGTACGAGCCGAGTCCGCCGCTCGCGCCCCAGATGAGGACGTTGTCGCCCTGCTTCATGCCGGCGCCGTTGCGGGAGACCAGCTGCCGGTAGGCGGTGGAGTTCACCAGGCCGGGGGAGGCGGCCTCCTCCCAGCTGAGGTGGTCCGGCTTCGGCATCAGCTGGTTGGACTTGACGAGCGCGATCTCGGCGAGGCCGCCGAAGTTCGTCTCGAAGCCCCAGATGCGCTGCTCGGGGTCGAGCATCGTGTCGTTGTGGCCGTCCGAGGACTCCAGCTCCACCGAGAGGCAGTGCGCGACGACCTCGTCACCGGGCTTCCAGGAGTTCACGCCCGGGCCGGTCCGCAGGACGACGCCCGCGAGGTCGGAGCCGATGATGTGGTACGGCAGGTCGTGGCGCTTGGTGAGCTCCGACAGGCGCCCGTAGCGCTCCAGGAAGCTGAAGGTGGACACCGGCTCGAAGATCGAGGTCCACACCGAGTTGTAGTTGACGGAGGAGGCCATGACGGCCACCAGGGCCTCGCCGGGGCCGAGCTCCGGCACCGGCACGTCGTCCAGGTGGATCGACTTGCGGGGGTCCTTGTCGCGCGTGGCGAGCCCGGAGAACATCTCCGTCTCGTCCTTGTGCACGGTGATCGCGCGGTACGACTCGGGGAGCGGCAGGGCGGCGAAGTCGGCGGAAGTCGACTCCGGCGACTGGATCGCGTCCAGGATTTCCTTCACTGTGTTGCCTCCGGCGAATGGCGTCTTGAGGGGAGACGCTGGGGGTCACGTCGGTGCTGCTGGGTGTGAGGGTGCCGTCGGTTCGGCGGAGTTGCTGCTGGCGGCGCTTTGTGGCGCGAAGGTTGCCTGTGACGCAGGCGTCCGGGCGCGCTTGCCGGGGTACCCGCGGGCGGTGCCCGAGGGAGGCTTGCGGGGACAGCCGGCGTACGTGAGGTCTCTGCACGCCGGCCGCCCGGACGCCTTCAACGTATGGCACGCCGTGTCACCTGACAAGGCACGCAGTGCCAGAAATCCCGCTCAGGTGAAATCTTTACGTAACACGTGAGCGATGATCGATCAAGTCGCCCTGAAAAATGGGTACGAAAACGCCGAACGGGCTCAAAGAGAGCCCGTCCGGCGCTGAGGTGCGGCAGGGGCCGCGAGTCGGGGGCGAGGGCGCTACGACCGTTCCTTGAGCGCCTGCTCGATGGTGCGCATCACCTGGTCCAGCGGGGCGTCGACCCGGGCGACGGTCACCAGGACGTCCCCTTCCGTGAAGGCGGAGGAGGCCGGCGCCGTCTGCGGGGCGACGTCACGGCCGGCGCCGATGCCGGAGCCGAACGTCTTCCGCACGATCGAGAAGGCGTGATCCAGCTGGGCCTCGACGTCCCCCTGCCCGCCCGCCCGCAGCCAGCGCCGCAGCACGTGGTTGTGCGCGGTGACCACGGCCGACGCCGCGACCTCCGCCAGCAGCGGATCGTCGTTGGCGTCGTCGTCGTGCGCGTGCTCGTCGAAGTGGCCGAGCAGGTACCGGGTGAACAGCCGCTCGTAACGGGCCACGGAGGCGATCTCCGCCTCGCGCAGCGTCGGCACCTCGCGCGTGAGCTTGTAGCGCGACACGGAGATCTCGGGGCGCGCGGCGTACATCCGCATGACTTCCTTGATGCCACGGCACACCGTGTCCAGCGGGTGCTCGTGCGCGGGCGCCGCGTTGAGCACCGCCTCCGCCCGGATCAGGGTGTCGTCGTGGTCGGGGAAGATCGCCTCTTCCTTGGAGCGGAAGTGGCGGAAGAACGTACGCCGTGCCACTCCGGCCTGCGCCGCGATCTCGTCGACGGTCGTCGCCTCGTACCCCTTGGTGGCGAACAGCTCCATGGCCGCTGCCGCCAGCTCTCGGCGCATCTTGAGCCGCTGCGCGGCGGCGCGACTGCCCGCGGCACTTTCCGGCGCGTCGGGCGTGGCTGAGGTACGGGAGGACTTGGCGGGCTGGGACATGACCCGAACGTACTGCATCCGCGCAGCGGAGTGCGCGGATGCGCAGATCCCCCCGCCCTCCCCGGGCGGGGGGCCGCCGGCCGGGCCGAGGAGCCCGCCCCAGTCGGCGGACTCCCCGTGCCGGTCCTCGCGCGCCTCAGCGCCGGGCATATTCGCGGAAGCCGCGGCCCGTCTTGCGGCCGAGGCAGCCCGCGGCCACCAGGTGCTCCAGCAGCGGCGCCGGGGCCAGGCCCGGGTCGCGGAACTCGCTGTGCAGGACCTTCTCGATGGCCAGCGACACATCGAGGCCGACCACGTCCAGCAGCTCGAACGGGCCCATCGGGTAGCCGCCGCCGAGCTTCATCGCGGCGTCGATGTCGTCGAGGGTCGCGTAGTGCTCCTGGACCATCTTGATCGCGTTGTTCAGGTACGGGAAGAGCAGCGCGTTCACGATGAAACCGGCCCGGTCGCCGCAGTCCACCGGGTGCTTGCGGATCTTCGCGCACACCTCGCGGACCGTGGCGTGCACGTCGTCCGCGGTCAGCACGGTGCGGACCACCTCGACGAGCTTCATGGCGGGCGCCGGATTGAAGAAGTGCATGCCGATCACGTCCTGCGGGCGCGAGGTGGCGCGGGCACAGGCGACGACGGGCAGCGAGGAGGTGGTGGTGGCCAGCACCGCACCCGGCTTGCAGACCTTGTCGAAGGCGGCGAACAGCTGCCGCTTGACCTCCAGGTCCTCGGCGACGGCCTCGACGGCCAGGTCGACGTCGGAGAAGGCGTCGTACGAGCCGGCCGGGGTGATCCGGTCCAGGGTCTGCGCGGCGGCCTCGGCGGTCAGCCGGCCCTTGTCGACGGAGCGCGAGAGCGACTTGCCGATCCGGGCCTTGGCGACCGCCGCCTTCTCCTCGCTGCGGGCGGCGAGGACGACGTCGTAACCGGCCTTGGCGAAGACCTCGGCGATCCCGGAGGCCATCGTGCCGGAGCCCGCGACGCCGACGGAGCGCACGTCCCGTCCCGGCGTGCCGGACGCGCCGGCGGCCGGCGTCAGCGCGTCCCCGACCACCGTGTCGCTGCCGGGAGCCTCGTACGAGTAGAAGCCGCGCCCCGCCTTGCGGCCGGTCAGACCCGCCTCGGTGAGCTGCTTGAGGATGGGGGCGGGCGCGTGCAGCCGGTCGTGGGACTCCGCGTACATGGCCTCCAGCACCGTGCGGGCCGTGTCGATGCCGATCAGGTCGAGCAGCGCGAGCGGACCCATGGGCAGACCGCAGCCGAGCCTCATCGCCGCGTCGATGTCCTCGCGGGAGGCGTACCGGGCCTCGTACATCGAGGCCGCCTGGTTGAGGTAGCCGAACAGCAGCCCGTCCGCGACGAATCCGGGACGGTCGCCGACCGCGACGGGCTCCTTGCCGAGCTGGACGGCGAGGTCCGTGACCGCGGCGACGGCCTGCGGCGAGGTGAGCACCGAGGAGACCACCTCGACCAGCTTCATCGCCGGGGCCGGGTTGAAGAAGTGCAGTCCGAGCACCCGCTCCGGACGGGCCGAGTCGGCCGCCAGCCGCGTCACCGAGAGGGCGTTGGTGCCGGTCGCGAGGATCGTCTCCGGGCGCACGACCTCGTCGAGCGCGCGGAACACCTGCTGCTTGATCTCGTACGACTCCGGGGTCACCTCGATGACCAGGTCGGCGTCGGCCGCCGCCTGAAGATCGGTGAAGGTGCGGAAGCGGGCGAGGACGTCGCCGCGCTCCTGCTCCGTGAGGCGCCCGCGCTGCACGGCGCGGGCGGTGGAGGCTTCGACCGCGGTGACGGCCTGGGCGGCCGCGGCCTCGCTGACGTCGATGCCGACGACTTCGCGGCCGGCCCGGGCGAGGACCTCGGCGATGCCGGTGCCCATCGTGCCGAGGCCGACGACGGCGACGGTCTTCAGCGGGGACAGAGGGGTGTCGGACAGGGGAGTGGCCATCGCGGGACTCCAGGAAGAGGGTGACGACTGAGGAGCACACGGGTGCGCCGAAGGGGCGCACACGGTGCGTGGGATGCGGGTGTTGCCGGGCTGACGAGCGCACACGCCCGGAGCCGTCCAGGAGGTGGAAGCACAGCCGCCCCTGGAGCGGTGAAGACCGACCGGCCCTGTCCCGGAGCCGTGTCGCACTGAGGTACCTGAGGTACCGAACCGACTGGCACTCGCGGCGGCTGCGTCACCAGGCCACCGCAAGCAGAACGCGAGTGGGTAACTCGCTCGTCTGAGCTTAACCGGCCGGTAACGAGCGCGCCAGCCCCCAGTTTGTGATGTAGGTCCCCGCACCCCGGGTGCCGCTCTAGGCTCGGCGTATGGACGAGGAGTTGCGAACACTCACGCGCCTGCGCACCGAAGCCGGGGCTTCCGCGACGTACGACCGGCTCGTGGCGACCGGGAACCCCGACGAACTCGCGGCCGCGCTGACCGAGCCCGGACAGCCGCTCTGGGCCCGGGAGCTGGTCGCCTTCCGGCTCGGCACCGCCGGTGACCGGCGGGCCTTCGAGGCCCTCGTCCTGCTGCTCAACCACCGCGATCCGCAGCGCTGCGCGTCCGCCGCGCACGCACTCGCCGCGCTGGGCGACCCGCGCACGGCCCGCGCCGCCGCCGCGCTCGCCACCAACGAACTGCGGGTCGCCTACGCGCTGCACCCGGTACGCCTCCTGGCGGAGCTGCGCGCACCGGAGTCCGTGCCCGCGCTCGTCACCACGCTGGAACGCAGACTGCGGCCGCACGATCCGTACCGCGGGGTCGCCCTCGCGTGCGTGGAGGGGCTGGGCGCGCTGGGCGACGCCCGCGCCCGCCCCGTCCTGACCGAGTGCCTCGCGCACCCGGCACTCGCGGAAGCGGCCGTCCGGGCCCTGGGCCGACTGCCGCGGCCGTGACGGCCGTTGACGCCGTGGCAGCCGCCGATGCCGTGACTCAGCGGGGCCCCGTGCCGTCGAGCACGCGCACGTAGCGCACCTCGGGGACCGCGACGCCGTCCACCTCGAACGGCTCCTCGGTGCCGTCGGCGGCGAATCCCGACCGCTCGTAGAAACGCCGGGCGCGGTGGTTCTCCCGCAGCACCGACAGGAGCATGCGCGGGTGGCCGGCGGCGGCGCACCGCGCGACCGAGGCACCGAGCAGCGCCCGGCCCGCGCCGCCGCCGAACCGGTCGGGGTGGACGTAGAGCGCGTACAACTCGGCGTCCCCGGTCGGGGTTTCACCGTCCCGGCAGGGGCCGTGGCAGGCCCAGCCGACCACCTCCCCGTCCCACTCGGCGACGACGTTCACCACGCCGTCGCCGCCCCGGTCGAAGAACATCCGCCGCCGCGCGACCTCCTCCGCCACGTCGAGAGCGTCCAGGTACGGCTGCGGCACGAGCCCCCGGTAGGCGCTCTGCCAGCCGCGGACACGGATCTCGGCCACCCGGTGACAGTCGGCGCGCGTCATGGCGCGCAGGGCGAGCCCGCTCACCCGCCGATCACCGCGTACGCCTCGATCTCCATCAGGAACTCCGGGCGGACCAGCGCGGCGACCTGGACCGCCGACGCGGCCGGGAGGCGGTCCGCCGGTATGTGGGCGTCGCGGGCCGCGCGGACGGCGGGCATGCAGGACATGTCCGTGACGAAGAAGGTGAGTTTGACGACGTCGTCGAACGTGGCGCCGGCCGCGGCGAGGCAGCGGCGCAGGTTCTCGAAGACCTGGCGGGCCTGCGCCTCGGGGTCGCCCTCGCCGACGACCTCCCCGTCCTCGTCGAGGGCGAGTTGGCCGGAGACGGCGACGAAGCGCCCGGTACCCGTGACGACATGCGAGTACGCGGCGGCGGGGGCGACCCCGTCGGGGGCGGGAATGCGGGTCAGCTCACTCATGCGTCCATGGTGGACCACCGGTCGGACAGCGGCCCCGGCGGCCACGGCCGTCGGGCTCCGCCCGCGCGGCCGGCGGTTCCGGCCAGAACCGCCGGCCAAGTCGCCGCCGGACTGCCGCGGATCAGCCGCGGAAGCCGAGCAGCCCGTGCAGCGCCGAGCCGCGCGAGGCGGCGGCCGTCCTCTTCGCGCTCAGCGGCTTCGGGTCGGGCAGCGCCTCGCAGACCGCGTCCGCCTCGCCGTCACCGCGCGGCACCCGACCGCTGTCGAGATACGCCGCCAGGTGCTTGTCCAGGCAGGCGTTCCCGCTCAGTGTGACGCCGTGGTTCCCGCCGTGCTCCTCCACCACCAGGCTGGATCCCCGCAGTTGCTGGTGGACGGCGACGGCGCCCGGGTAGGGCGTCGCCGCGTCGTCCGTCGCCTGGAAGAGCAGCGCCGGGGGCACCGCGTCGTTGGAGACGTCGACCGGCCGGAGCGGCTCGACGGGCCAGAAGGCGCAGGGCGCGTTGTACCAGGCGTTGCTCCAGGTCATGAACGGCGCCTCCTCGTGCACCGCCCAGTTGTCCTTGCGCCACTGCTCCCAGTCCCGGGGCCAGGACGCGTCACGGCACTGGACCGACGCGTAGACGCTGTAGCCGTTGTCCCCCGCCGAGTCCACCGCGCCGAACTTCCGGTACGCCTCGGTGAGCGGGCCGGCGTCCTTGTCGTTCACGTAGGCCGCGAACGCCCCGGCCAGGTGGGGCCAGTAGCCGTTGTAGTACCCGCCGGGGAGAAAGGTGTCCTCCAGTTCGGAGGGGCCGACCTTCTTCCGCGCGGGCTTCTTCGCGAGCGCCGCGCGCATGCCGTACCACTTCGCCTCGACCCCGGCCGGATCTTTGCCGAGTCCGTACGTCCTGTCGTGCTTCGCGACCCAGGCCATGAACGCCAGGTGCCGGTCGTTGAAGGCGCGGTCCTGCTGGATGTTGTCGTCGTACCAGACCCCCGTGGGGTCGACGACGGAGTCCAGCACCAGCCGGCGCACCCGCTCCGGGTACAGCTTCGCGTACACGGCGCCCAGGTAGGTGCCGTACGAGTACCCGAGGTAGTTGATCCGCCCGGCGCCCAGTGCCCGCCGGATCGCGTCCATGTCCCGGGCCGTGCTGACCGTGTCGATGTGGGGCAGCACGTCCGCGTACGTGGCACCACAGGCCTCGGCGAAGGCCTTGGCGCGGCCGAGGCCGGCCCTCTCCACCGCCTGGGTGATCGGAACGGAGTCGGGCCGCACGGGAGCGAAGTGCTTCGGCCGGCAGTTCAGAGCCGGTCTGCTCGCACCGACTCCGCGCGGGTCGAAGCCGACGACGTCGTACTGCGCCGCCACCTTCCTCGGCAGCGCGGAGGCGACGAACCCGGCGAGGGTGCGCCCGCTGCCGCCGGGCCCGCCCGGGTTCACCAGCAGGGGCCCCTGGTACGTCTTCGCGGTGTGCGGGACGCGGGACAGCGCGAGGGTGATCCGCTGCCCGTGGGGGTTCGTGTGGTCCAGAAGCACCTTCAGGGACGCGCACTGAAGCGTCGGGTAGGCGGTCGTGCCGCACTTCTTCCACGCGGGCTTCGGGGCGGCGGTCGCGGCGCCCGGCGTCACGGACGCGGCACCGGCGTCGGCCCCGGCCGGGACCGGCGCGAGCGTCGCGGCCACCACGGCGGCGGCGCACAGAGCGGCTGCGCGTTTCTTCATTGGGCCTCCCAGGACGGAGGAGCTGAGCCGTGCACCTCACGGCCTCCGCCGTATCGTCCCGGAAGGGGGGTCCGGAAGAACTCGTTCTGGACGGGCTTGACCCGATTGAGCGGCGGGATGCGCTCGGATGCCGCCGGGGCGGCTCCGGGCACGCGGAGCCCGGGCCCGACCGCGCCGCCTCAGAGCAGCGTGAGCTGGGTCGGCTCCGGTGGTGCCGGGGCCGGCTCGGGTGCGGCGATCCTGCGAGCCGCTCCGGCGCGCGCGGGTCCGATGCCGTACTCCTGCGCCAGTTCGTGGACCTGACGGGTGATGTGGCGCTGGTACCACCGGGGTGCGTAGGCGCCCTCCGCGTAGAGCCGCTCGTAGCGGCACACCAGGTGCGGGTGGTGGTGACCCAGCCAGGCCATGAACCACTCCCGGGCCCCCGGCCGCAGGTGCAGCACGAGCGGAGTGACCGAGGTGGCCCCGGAAGCCGCGATCGCCCGTACCGTGGCGCGGAGTTGGTCCGGGCGGTCGCCGAGGAAGGGGATCACCGGCGCCATCAGGACCCCGCACGCGATGCCGTGTTCACTCAGTGTGCGGACCGCGTCCAGACGCCGCTCCGGGGCGGGGGTGCCGGGTTCCACGGTGCGCCACAGCTCGGGGTCGGTGAAGCCCACCGACACGGAGATGCCCACGTCGGTGACCTCGGCCGCCTGCTTGAGCAGGTCGAGGTCGCGCAGGATCAGCGTGCCCTTCGTCAGGATGGAGAAGGGGTTCGCGTGGTCGCGCAGGGCGCCGATGATGCCGGGCATCAGCCGGTAGCGGCCCTCCGCCCGCTGGTAGCAGTCGACGTTGGTGCCCATCGCGATGTGCTCGCCGTGCCAGCGGTCCGAGGCGAGCCGGCGGCGCAGCAGCTCGGGCGCGTTGACCTTGACCACGATCTGGGAGTCGAAGCCGAGGCCGGTGTCGAGGTCCAGGTAGCTGTGCGTCTTGCGGGCGAAGCAGTACACACACGCGTGCGTGCAGCCCCGGTACGGGTTGACGGTCCACTCGAAGGGCATGCGCGAGGCGCCCGGCACCCGGTTCACGATCGAGCGGGCCCGGATCTCGTGAAAGGTGATCCCGCGGAACTCCGGGCTGTCGAAGGTGCGGGTGGTCACCGCGTCCGCGTCGAACAGCGCGGCGTCCCGGGCGCGGTCCCCGTCGGGGTCGGCCGTGAGGTTCTCCCAGCGCATGAGTCCTCCTAGGTAGCACTGGCTCCAGAATAGAACATACGTTCCCTTGATCGTGCGAACCGGTTTCCGGGCCCCCGCGGGACCCCGATTTGGGCCGCCCGGGCGCCGGGTGGTTGGCTTGCCGCACACCCCGGAAAACCAACTGCTGGAGGAAGTCAATGGCGCAGGTCGAGGCCACCACGGAACGGGTCATCGCGGCGGATGCCGAGACGGTCTTCGATGCCCTGGCCGACTACAGCGGCACACGCGCGAAGGTGCTGCCCGAGCACTTCAGCGAGTACGAGGTGCGCGAGGGCGGCGACGGCGAGGGCACCCTCGTGCACTGGAAGCTCCAGGCCACCAGCAAGCGGGTGCGCGACTGCCTGCTCGAGGTCAGCGAGCCGGCCGACGGTGAGCTCGTCGAGAAGGACCGCAACTCCTCCATGGTCACCACCTGGCGCGTCACGCCGGCCGGCGAGGGCAGGGCGCGCGTCGTCGTCACCACCGTCTGGAACGGCGCCGGGGGCATCGGCGGCTTCTTCGAGAGGACCTTCGCGCCCAAGGGCCTCGCCCGGATCTACGACGCGGAACTCGCCAACCTCGCCGCCGAGGTCGAGAAGTAGCCGAGCGGCGACTCGGAACTGCTGCTGCGGGGCCCGGAGTTGATCCTCCGGGCCCCGCTCGCAGTCACCGTTTCGAGTGGTTTTCCGCACGGCTTCCCCGTCCGCCGCAGGGCTCCGACCGGCGGTTACGCCCTTTCGGGCCGTTTGAGAGGCGACTCGTCGTACTTGCTCCCGGTTGTCGCGTAATGCGAGAAATGGGCCGCGCAGACGCGACGAGGGGAGCGGTACGTGGGCGGGACGACGCTGGTGGAGACCGAGCGGGTGGCGGCTCCTGTCGTCGACGCGCCGCCCCGGGCGCCCGCCCCCGGCACGACGGGCCTCAGCCCCCGCCGGATCCGCATGGTGTTCGTCGGGCTCATGCTCGCGCTGCTCCTCGCGGCGCTGGAGCAGATGATCGTCGCCACCGCGCTCCCCAGGATCGTCGGCGAGCTGCACGGTCTGGACAAGATGTCCTGGGCCATCACCGCGTACCTCCTCACCTCGACCGTCGGGCTGCCCGTCTACGGCAAACTCGGTGATCTCTTCGGTCGCAAGGGTGTCTTCCAGTTCGCCATCGTCGTCTTCGTCGTCGGTTCCGCGCTGGCCGGCCGGGCACAGAGCATGGACCAGCTGATCGCCTTCCGCGCCGTCCAGGGCATCGGTGCGGGCGGTCTCCTGATCGGCGTGCAGGCGATCATCGCGGACATCGTGCCGCCCCGCGAACGCGGCCGTTACATGGGGCTGATCGGCGCCGCGTTCGGCCTCGCCTCGGTCGCCGGGCCCCTGCTGGGCGGCTACTTCACGGACCACCTGTCCTGGCGTTGGTGCTTCTACATCAACGTGCCCTTCGGCCTGCTGACCCTCGCCGTCGTCACCGTCGTGCTGAGGCTCCCGAAGCCCGCGGCCAGGGCGCGTCTCGACGTCCTCGGGACCCTGCTGCTCGCCGCCGCCTCGACCTGCCTGGTCCTGCTGACCAGCTGGGGCGGCACCGAATACGCCTGGGACTCCCGGGTCGTCCTCGGGCTCGGTGCCGGAGCCCTCGCCGCGACGGCGCTCTTCCTGGTCACCGAGCACTTCGCGCCCGAACCCCTCATCCCGCTGCGGCTGTTCAGGGACGGCGTCTTCAACGTCACCGCCGTCGTGGGACTGGTCATCGGCATCGCGCTGTTCGGCGCGGCCAGCTACCTGCCGACGTACCTGCAGATGGTCGAAGGCGCCTCCGCGACCGGGTCGGGTCTGCTCATGCTCCCCATGATGGGCGGCATCGTCGGCGCCTCGGTGATCTCCGGCCAGCTCATCAGCCGCACCGGCCGCTACCGGATCTACCCCGTGCTCGGCAGCGCCCTGTCCGCCGTCGGCATGTGGCTCCTGTCGCGGCTGGAGACCGACACGCCCCGGCTGCACTACAGCATCTGGATGGCCGTCCTCGGCACCGGCATCGGCATGGTGATGCCGGTCCTGATCCTCGCCGTGCAGAACTCCGTGCGCCCCGCCGACCTCGGCACCGCCACCAGCGCCAACAACTACTTCCGGCAGATCGGCGGCAGCGTCGGCGCCGCCGTGTTCGGCACCCTCTTCGCGAACCGGCTCGCCGACGCGCTGGCCGAACGCCTTCCCGCGCCGGCCGGCGGCCCGGACCCCGAGTCCATCACCCCCCGGCTCGTCCACGCGATGCCCGCCGCGCTGCGCGACGACTACATCCGGGCGTACGCCGACGCGATGCCCCGGATCTTCCTCTACCTGGTGCCGGTGCTCGTCCTAGGCCTGCTGATCGCCTTCTTCCTCAAGGAGAAACCGCTGGTGTCCCACAACGCCCCCGCCTCCCCGCTCGCCCAGGTCCCGCAGTCGCGGACGCACGCCGCCGGGGTCCCGGTGTGCGGCACGGTGCAGCACCACGACGGCACCGTCGTGCCGCGGGCCGCGCTCACCCTCATCGACGTCGCGGGGCGGCAGATCGGACGGGGTGCCAGCGGCGAGGACGGGCGGTACGCGCTGTCCACGCCGGGCACCGGGTCGTACGTCCTGATCGCCGCGGCCGGCGGCCACCAGCCGCAGGCGGTCTCGGTGACCGTCGGTGAACGCCCGGTGGAACTGGACGTGGTGCTCGGCGGCGCCGGACGGCTGGCCGGCGGCGTGCTCACCGCGGACGGCACGCCGGTGCGCGACGCCACCGTCACGCTCACGAACGTCCAGGGGGAGGTGGTGGCCACCACCCGCAGCGGACCCGAGGGCGGCTACGTCATCGCCGAGCTGGTCGCCGGGGAGTACACGCTGGCCGCCAGTGCGCCCGCGTTCCGGCCGGCCGCGCTCCCCGTCACCGTGCAGGCCGCGCGCGAGACCCGCCAGGACGTCGAACTCGCGGGCGGAGCCGTCCTGCGCGGAACCGTGCGGGCCGGCGGCGGGCGCCCCGTGGAGGACGCGCGCGTGACGCTCCTCGACGCCGCCGGCAACGTCGTGGACACGCTCACCACCGGCGGCGACGGCACGTTCAGGTTCGTCGACCTGTCCTCGGGCGAGTACACCGTGATCGCGGCCGGGTATCCGCCGGTCGCCACCGTGCTCCGGATGGCCGGGGGCGGCAGGACGGAACGCGACCTCCAACTGGGCCACGAGGACTGACCCGTTGGCGGTCCGCTCCGGCTTGTCCGCGCCGGAGCCGCCCCCGATGATGTCAATTCGAGCGTTGGCGCACATCGCGAGCGGCCGCCGCCGTACCGTGGTGACGACGACGCAGATCTTGCGGATCCGTGGGGAGAAAGGGCCTGGCCATGGACCGTGGCACGGAAGTGGGCGCACATCCCGGAGCGGGAACCGGGGAGGATCCCGCGGCGGGGTACGCCGCCGCGGGGCGCATCCCGCTGGCCGTGGTCGTCGTCGACCGCGACGGCCTGGTCTCCCACTGGAGCACGGGCGCGCGGCGCCTGTTCGGCGCCACCCGGGAGGACGCGCTCGGGCGCCCCGCCGCCGACCTGCTGCCCGTCTCCGGCGCCCTCCCCGACGTCCTCGACCCCGAACCGCTGACCGACGCGTACGGACCGTACGAGGTCTACGACGGGCTGGGCCCCGACCTGGAGACCTCGCTCGGCGGCCGCAGCTCCTACCCGGCGGCGGGCCGCGCCCGGCTCCCCGGACCGGCCGGGGAGCGGCTCGACATCCTCTGGTGGGGCTACCCGCTGGTCGGCCCGGGCCCCGCCCGGCTCCTGGTGCTCGCGGCGGACGCGCAACGCCTCCAGGCCGAGCGCGGCTACGACGACGAGGTCGTCGAGCGCATCGCCCCCGGCTTCGCCCCGTACACCGAGCTCCCCGCACCGGACGACCTCGCCAAGCGGCTGCCCGAGGTCCTGCCGAACATGGGACCCGAGCTGAGCGGCCGGATCGTGGCGCAGATCCTCGAACTCGGCTATCCAGTGCTGGAGTTCAGCCAGTACGAGCGGGTGCCGGTGACTCCCGACTGGGGTGTGCCGCGCCGGGCGGGCAGGCAACGGGCCACGGCCGGGACCGGGATCACCGTGTCCCGTTCCGTGCCGTCCGGAGCAGAGCACGACCTGGAGTACGCCGCCGTTCGCGAGCGGCTGGAATTCCTGAACGAGGTCAGCACCGGCATCGGCTCCTCGCTCGACCTCGGCGAGACCATCCGCGAGGTCACCAGCGCCGCCGTGCCCCGCTTCGCGGACTTCGCCGGCACACACCTGCGCGCGGCCGTCCTGGCGGGTGAGGGATTCCCGGACGGCCCGCCCGACGTGACGACCGTGTGGCACCGCGTCTGGGTCGAGCACAACGACGAGCCCGGGCGCTGGGACGACACCGTGCCGGTCGGCGAGGCCATCGCGTTCCCCGAACACACCCCGTTCTTCCGGTGCATGGTCACCGGGGAACCCGTGCTCATCCCGCGCATCGACGAGCAGCTGGGGAACCGCATCGCGGGGGAGTTCGAGAAGCGGGACCTGCGGCCCCTCATCACCGGCCGCTCCCTGCTCATCGTCCCGCTCAAGGCACGCAACGTGGTACTCGGCTTCATGGTGCTGATGCGGCGCGCGGACCGTGAGGCGTTCGACGACATGGACCGCACGACGGGCGCCGAACTCGCCGCCCGGGCCGGCCTCGTGCTCGACAACGCGCGCATGTACACCTACCAGGAGAACGTCGCCGACACGCTCCAGGACAGCATGCTGCCGCAGGTCGCGCCGCGCATGGCGGGCTGCGACATCGCGACGCGCTATCTGCCCGGAACCCGTCTCGGCCGGGTCGGCGGCGACTGGTTCGACACCATCAAACTCCCCGGCTCACGCACCGCGCTGGTGGTCGGCGACGTCATGGGCCACGGACTCAACTCGGCAGCGATGATGGGCCAGTTGCGCACCGCCGTGCAGACCATGGCCACGATGGGGACGCCGCCCGCCCAACTGCTGCGCGGCCTCGACGACCTGGCCCGGCGGCTCGGCGAGAACTACCTCGCGACCTGCCTGTACGCGGTCTACGACCCGATCCGCGGCGAACTGCAGCTCTCCAACGCCGGTCACATCCCGCCCGTCGTGGTGCGCGCCGCGAACGGCCGCAGCGAACTGCTCGACCTGCCGACCGGCGCGCCCGTGGGGGTGGGCGGGGTCCCCTTCGAGACCGCGGTCGTCCGCGTCTCGCCCGGCGACCGGCTCGTGCTGTGCACCGACGGTCTGGTGGAGGTGCGGGGCGCCGACATCGGCGAGGGTCTCGCCGCGCTCTGCGAGTCCGCGGCCCACCCGGCCGCCTCGATGGACGACGCCTGCGACACGATCATCCGCGCGCTGAACACCCACGGTGAACGCAAGGACGACGTGGCACTGCTCATGGCCCGGCTCAACGGCATCCTGGACGATGACGTCGCAGAATGGCAGCTGCCGCGCGGCCCCCGCGAGGTGGCCAGTGCCCGGCGGCTGGTCCGCGGCCGACTGACCGCCTGGGGACTCGCCGACGCGGTGGAAACCGCTGAGCTGCTGGTCAGCGAGGTCGTCACCAACGCCGTACGGCACGGCGCGGGCGACGCGATCGGATTGCGGCTGGTCCGCACCGACGCGCTGCTGTGCGAGGTCACCGATGACGAGCCGACCCTGCCCGACTTCATGACCGCGGGTCTCGAGGACGAGGCCGGCCGGGGCCTGCGGGTGGTCAGCCGCCTGGCCCGGGAGTGGGGCGCGAGCGCCTCCGGGCACCGCAAGACGGTCTGGTTCGAGCAGGCTCTGACGTCCGGGCCGCGTCACCGCTGACACCCCGGGGCGCCGGGCCTCCGGGAGCCCGTCCGGCGTGCGCGGGCCCGAAATTTACGGTGAAGGAAACAAGCACCCCCTTGCCCCGCACCCGGTCGCCGCGATACTCCGATCATGACGTCGACCCTGGGGAGCGCGCATGAACGTGTCGGAGAACTACCGCAACGCCTGGGAGAGTTACTGGCGGGAGACATCGGATGCGCCCGGTGAGGCGATCTGGGACTCCGCCCCGGCACTGACCTCCGTCCCGCACAGCGAGCTGCTCCTGCCGCACGCGGACACCGGGCGCACCATCGTCGATCTCGGCTGCGGCAACGGCACGCAGACGCGCTACCTCGCCACCCGGTTCGCGCGCGCCGTCGGCGTCGACCTGTCCCACGCCGCCGTCGACCACGCCCGGCGCGCCGGCGAGGGCGACGGCACCGGCGTCGAATTCCAGCAGCTCGACCTGACGGACACCGACGCGGTACGCGCCCTGCACGCCCGGCTCGGCGACACGCACGCCTACATGCGCGCCGTCATCCACCAGAGCGAACCCGGGGCCCGGGCGGCGGTGGCCGCCGCCGTCGCCGAGCTCATAGGCACCGAGGGGCGGGCCTTCGTCGTGGAGCTCACCGCGGCCTCCCGGCAGGTGCTCCAGCAGGCCGCGTCCGCCCCGGACGGGCCCCCGCCCAAGCTGCGCCGGGTCTTCCACCACGGACTGAAGCCGGCCGACGCGTCGGACGACGAGGTCCCGCGGCTGCTGCGGGAGGCCGGACTGGAGATCCTCGCCGACGGCGACACGACGCTGCCGCAGACGGAATACATGGCGGACGGCACCCGCATCGACCTCCCCGCGCGCTGGTTCGTGCTGGCGGGGCGTGGCGCGGACGAGTGAGGAGTTGTCCACAGGCCTGTCCGCCGCTCGGCGGATGCGCGTACGGTTTCGAGGCATGAAGATCCTCATCAGCGCCGACATGGAGGGCGCCACGGGAGTGACCTGGCCGGCCGACGTGCTGCCGGGCACCCCGCAGTGGGAGCGCTGCCGCGCGATGTTCACCTCGGACGTGAACGCCGCCGTCCTCGGCTTCTTCGACGGCGGCGCCGACGAGGTGCTGGTCAACGAGGCCCACTGGACGATGCGGAATCTGCTCCTGGAGCGGCTGGACGAGCGGGCGCAGATGCTCACCGGCCGGCACAAGTCGCTGTCCATGGTCGAGGGGGTGCAGCACGGCGACGTGGACGGCATCGCCTTCGTCGGCTATCACGCCGGTGCCGGGATGGAAGGCGTCCTCGCGCACACCTACCTCGCCAACTCGATCACCGGGGTGTGGGTGAACGGCGTCCGGGCCAGCGAGGGCCTGCTCAACGCCCACGTCGTCGCCGAGTACGGGGTGCCGGTCGTCCTGGTCACCGGCGACGACGTGGCCTGCGAAGACGCCCTCGGGTACGCGCCGGGGGCGCTGAAGGTCGCCGTCAAGGACCACGTGTCGCGGTACGCGGCGGTGTGCCGCACCCCGGCCCGCACGGCGGCCGACATCCGCGCGGCGGCCAAGGAGGCGGCGGCCCTGGCCGTGCGGCACGAACCCGTCGTCGGTGAGCCGTTCACCGTGGCGCTGGAGTTCGACGCCGAGCACCTGGCGATGGCCGCCACCGTCGTGCCCGGCGTGGCGCGCACCGGCGAGCGGAAGGCGGAGTACACCAGCGGGACGATGTACGAGGGCATCCGCACGTTCAAGGCGGTCACCACGATCGTCTCCGCCGCGGTGGAGGAGCAGTATGGCTGAGCGGCTGTCAGGAGGAGCCGGCGCGGAGTGCGCCGGGCAGGTCGACGGGCGTGCGCTCGACGAGGTCGTCAGCTTCACCTCCGATCTCATCCGCATCGACACCACCAACCGGGGCGGCGGTGACTGCCGGGAGCGCCCCGCCGCCGAGTACGCCGCCGCGCTGCTCGCCGAGGCGGGTCTCGAGCCCGCCCTCCTGGAGCGCACCGAGGGCCGTACGAACGTGGTCGCCCGCATCGAGGGCACCGACCCCTCCGCCGACGCGCTGCTGGTGCACGGTCATCTGGACGTGGTGCCCGCGCAGGCCGAGGACTGGAGCGTGCACCCCTTCTCCGGCGAGATCCGGGACGGGGTCGTCTGGGGCCGGGGCGCGGTCGACATGAAGAACATGGACGCGATGATCCTCGCCGTCGTCCGGCAGTGGGCCAGGCACGGGGTGCGGCCCCGGCGCGACGTGGTGGTCGCGTTCACCGCCGACGAGGAGGCGAGCGCCGAGGACGGCTCCGGGTTCCTCGCCGACCGGCACCCCGGACTCTTCGAGGGCTGCACCGAGGGCATCAGCGAGTCGGGGGCGTTCACCTTCCACGACGGCGGCGGCCGGCAGCTCTACCCGATCGCCGCGGGCGAGCGTGGCACCGGATGGCTCAGACTGACCGCGCGCGGCCGGGCCGGCCACGGCTCCAAGGTGAACGACAGCAACGCCATCACGCGGCTCGCCGCCGCGATCACCCGCATCGGGGCCCACGAGTGGCCGCCGCGGCTCACGCCGACCGTGCGCGCCTCCCTGACCGAGCTCGCGGCCCTGTACGGCGTCGACAGCGACCTGGAGAACGTCGACACCCTGCTGGAGAAGCTGGGCCCGGCCGCCGCCCTCGTCGAGGCCACCGTCCGCAACAGCGCCAACCCGACGATGCTGTCCGCCGGCTACAAGGTCAACGTCATCCCGGGGGAGGCGGTGGCCCATGTGGACGGCCGCTTCCTGCCGGGCGGCGAGGAAGAGTTCCGCAGCACCCTTGACCGGCTCACCGGACCCGACGTGGAGTGGGAGTTCCACCATCGCGAGGTGGCCCTCCAGGCGCCGGTGGACTCGGCGACGTACGCGCGGATGCGGGCCGCCGTCGAGGAGTTCGCGCCCGAAGGACATGTGGTGCCGTACTGCATGTCCGGGGGCACGGACGCCAAGCAGTTCTCGCGCCTGGGCATCACGGGATACGGGTTCACGCCGCTGAAGCTGCCGGAGGGGTTCGACTACCAGGCCCTCTTCCACGGCGTCGACGAGCGCGTCCCGGTGGAGGCGCTGCACTTCGGCGTCCGCGTCCTCGACCGCTTTCTGCGAACGGCCTGACGAAGTGGGGGACATGGTGCAGACCCTGGCGTACGGAGCGTGGCCGTCGCCCATCGACGCGGCGCTCGCCGCCGCGCACGACGGACGGCCCGAGTTCGTGGGCTTCGTCGGCGAGGAGGCCTGGTGGACCGAACCGCGCCCCGCCGAGGGCGGCCGGCGCACGCTCGTCCGCCGCACGGCGGACGGCACGGAGCAGTCCGTGCTGCCCGCCCCGTGGAACGTGCGCAGCCGCGTCATCGAGTACGGCGGCCTGCCCTGGACCGGGCTCGGGCGCCCCGAGGGGCCGCTGGTCGTCTTCGTCGACTTCGCCGACCAGCGGTTGTACCGCTACGAGCCGGACACCCCGGGCGGTGAGCCGGTTCCGCTGACGCCCGTGTCGTCCGTGGGCGGCGGACTGCGCTGGGTCGACCCGCAGGTGCGGCCCGAGCGGGGCGAGGTCTGGTGCGTCCTGGAGGAGTTCACCGGGGAATCGCCCACGGACGTGCGGCGCGTGCCGGCCGCGGTGCCGCTGGACGGCTCGGCCGCCCGGGACCGCGACGCGGTACGCGAACTGACCGGTGACGAGCACCGGTTCGTCACCGGCCCCCGCCTGTCGCCGGACGGACGGCGCGCGGCCTGGCTCGCCTGGGACCACCCGCGCATGCCCTGGGACGGGACGGAGCTGCTCGTCGCGGACGTCACCGACGACGGGACGCTGTCCGGGGCACGGGCCGTGGCCGGCGGCCCCGAGGAGTCCGTCGCCCAGGCCGACTGGGCCGGCGACGGCAGCCTGCTGTACTCCAGCGACCGCACCGGCTGGTGGAACCTGTACCGGGTCGCACCCACCGGCGAGGAAAAGGCGCTCTGCCCCCGCGAGGAGGAGTTCGGCGGGCCGCTGTGGCGCATCGGGCAGCGCTGGTTCGCGCCGCTGGAGGGCGGGCTGATCGCCGTCGTGCACGGCCGGGGCGCCACCGCCCTCGGCATACTCGACCCGGAGACCGGCGAGGTGGTCGACGCGGCGGGCCCCTGGACCGAGTTCGCGCCGATGCTCGCCGCGCACGGCACCCGGGTCGTCGGCGTCGGGGCCAGCCCGCGCAGCGCCTACGAGGTCGTCGAGCTGGACGCCCGTACCGGCCGCGCCCGGGTGATCGGCGCCCCGCACGACGATCCGGTCGACCCGGCGTACTACCCCGAGCCGCAGATCCGCACCTTCACCGGTCCCGCGGGCCGCGAGATCCACGCGCACATCTATCCTCCCCACCACCCCGGCCACGTCGCACCTGGCGAGGAGCTGCCGCCGTACGTGGTGTGGGTGCACGGCGGTCCGACCAGCCGCGCACCCCTGGTCCTGGACCTGGAGATCGCCTACTTCACCTCGCGCGGCATCGGGGTCGCCGAGGTCAACTACGGAGGATCGACCGGTCACGGCCGGGAGTACCGCAACCGGCTGCGCGAGCAGTGGGGCGTGGTCGACGTCGAGGACTGCGCGGCCGTCGCTGTCGCGCTCGCCGAGGAGGGGACCGCGGACCGCGACCGGCTGGCCGTCCGCGGCGGCAGCGCGGGCGGCTGGACCGCCGCCGTCTCGCTCGCCGCCACCGACATCTACGCCTGCGGCACGATCCTCTACCCGATCCTCGACCTCGCGGGCTGGGGGTCGGGGGAGACCCACGACTTCGAATCGCAGTACCTGGAAACGCTGGTCGGGCCGCTCGCCGAGGTGCCCGGCCGGTACGCGCAGCGCTCGCCCGCCGAGCACGCCGACCGCGTCACCGCGCCTTTCCTGCTGCTCCAGGGACTGGACGACGTCATCTGTCCGCCCGCCCAGTGCGAGCGGTTCCTCGCCAGAATCCAGGAAGCGGGCCGACGTGTCGCCCACGCCTACATCGCCTTCGAGGGCGAGGGGCACGGCTTCCGGCGAGCGGCCACGACGGTGCGGGTCCTGGAGTCCGAACTGTCCCTGTACGCCCAGGTCTTCGGCCTGAACCCACCGGGTGTCCCCACCCTGGAGCTCATCACGTGAAGCCCCTGATCCGTCCCGCCCGCCTCGCCCCCGGGGCCCGGGTGGCCGTCGTCGCGCCCAGCGGCCCGGTCCCCGAGGAGCGCCTGGAGGCGGGCCTCGACCTGCTGCGGGGCTGGGGCCTCGACCCCGTCGTCGCCCCCCACGCCCTGGACCGGCACGCCGAGTTCGGCTACCTCGCGGGTACGGACGCCGACCGGGCCGCCGACTTCCAGGCCGCCTGGTGCGACCCCGGCGTGGACGCCGTGCTGTGCGCACGCGGCGGGTACGGCGCCCAGCGCATGGCCGACCTCCTCGACTGGACGGCGATCGCGGCGGCCGGCCCCAAGGTCTTCCTCGGGTTCAGCGACATCACCGCCCTCCACGAGGCCTTCGCGGCCCGCATGGGTCTCGCCACCCTGCACGGCCCCATGGTCGCCGCTGTGGACTTCCTCAAGAACGCGCGGGCGCAGGAGCATCTGCGGGCGACGCTCTTCGAGCCGGAGACGGTCCGCACCATCGCCGCACCGGGCCGGGGCGCCGCCCTCGTCCCGGGGCGGGCCGAGGGCGTCCTGCTCGGCGGCTGCCTGAGCCTGCTCGCCGCGGGCCTCGGCACCCCGTACGCCCGGCCGTCGGCACGCGGCGGCCTGGTGTGCCTGGAGGACGTGGGCGAGGAGACGTACCGGCTGGACCGGTGTCTGACCCAGCTGCTGCGCGCCGGGTGGTTCGACGGCGTCGCCGGTTTCCTGCTCGGCTCGTGGGCGGACTGCTCGCCGGCCTCCGAGGTGCGGCCCCTGCTGGCCGACGGGCTCGGCGGTCTCGGGGTGCCGGTGGTGGACGGGTTCGGCTTCGGGCACGGCGAGGGCGCGCTGACGATCCCCTTCGGCGCGGCCGCCGAACTGGACGCGGGGGCGGGCACGCTGACGCTGGAGGAGCCCGCCCTGGCCTGAGGATCCGTCCGCTCGCGTACTGTGTCCGGATGCCTGAGAACACCGGCCACCTTGCCGAGGGCGCCCGGGTGGGCATCCGGCACTGCACCGCGGACGACGGCGCCGAGTTCACCGCGCGGGCGCGGGAGAGCAAGGACCTGCACCACCCGTGGCTGTTCCCGCCGACCAGCGCCGAGGGGTATGCCGCCTACGTCCGGCGGCTGACCGGGGACCCCGCCAGAGCCGGGTTCCTGGTCTGCGAGCGGGACACCGGGGCCATCGCCGGGTTCATCAACATCAACAACATCGTCGAGGGCGCCTTCCTCAGCGCGGCGCTCGGCTACGGCGCGTTCGCGCACGCCGCCGGGCGGGGGCTGATGAGCGAGGGACTCGCCCTCGTCGTCTCCCACGCGTTCGGGCCCATGGGACTGCACCGGCTGGAGATCAACGTGCAGCCGGGGAACACCGCGTCCATCGCGCTCGCCCGACGCCGAGGCTTCCGGCTGGAGGGCTTCTCACCGGACTTCCTGTACATCGACGGCGCCTGGCGCGACCACGAACGGTGGGCGCTCACCGCGGAGATGACAGACGGGACGCCCCCGCGCGGGTGACCCGGCGGGCGGGCGCCCTCGCGTCGCCGACCGGTACACGGAGGCCTGCGGCGACCTGTGCCGGGAGCACCCGTCTTCCGCGGGTTCCGGCCGGTCAGTCGCCGTGCCGGTCCACGTACTCGTAGACCGTGCCGTCCGGATGCATCGCGATCAGGTTGCGGCCGACCGGGGTCGCGACCGGCCCCGCGAGGACACGGGCGCCGGAGTCGCTGAGCACCCGGCTCGCCTCGTCGACGTCCGTGACGGCGATGGTGGCGGCCACCTTGCGCAGGATCTCCAGCTCGGCCTCCGGCCCGCTCATCAGCAGGAAGCAGCCGACCGCGGCGACCGAGACGCCGCCGCGCTCGAAGCGCAGGGCACGGCCGCCCGCGAGTCTCTCGTAGAAGGGGACCGAAGCCTCCAGGTCGTCGACGCAGACACGCAGCGTGGCTCCCAGAATCTCCATGCGTCCGAGCCTAGTCGGGGCGGACCGGGAGCGAGATCGGTTCCCCCGGATCCCGCTCCCGTCCCGCGCGGCCGGCCGCCGTGCCGCGGCAGCATCTCGGTGGGGAGGCCCGCCACGTTTGGCCGCCCCGGCCAGGGGGACGCGATAGGCCCTACGAGCAACCGTGAGAGCGCCGTCGCGCGCTGAGGACACCGAGGGCCTCACGGCCGGAGAGGAATTCCCCATGAGCAGCGCACGGACCGTGCGGGCCGGCCGCCGCACCGTGGAGATCCACCGCCCGGACAAGGTGCTCTTCCCGGCGGACGGGGGCGGCAAGGAGTACACGAAGGACGACCTGGTCGCGTACTACCGGTCCGTCGCCCCCTTCATGCTGCCCCATCTGCGGGGCCGGCCGCTGATGCTGGAGCGGCACCCCGACGGGCTCGCGGGCCCCGCGTTCATGCAGAAGAACACCCCGGACCACTACCCGGAGTGGATCCGGCGGGCCGAGGTGTCCAAGGAGGGCGGCACGGTCCTGCACCCCGTCTGCGACGACGCCGCGACCCTCGTCTTCCTCGCCGACCAGGCCGGCATCACGCTGCACCGCTGGCTGTCCCGGGCCGACGCGCCCGACCGCCCCGACCGGATGGTCTTCGACCTGGACCCCGGTACGGACGACTTCGCCGTGGTGCGTGAAGCCGCCCACCTCATGGGTGAGTTGCTGGACGAGCTGAAACTTCCGTCCGCCCTGATGACCACCGGCTCCCGGGGCCTTCACATCGTGGTGCCCCTGAACGGGCGTCACGGTTTCGACGAGGTGCGCGCGTTCGCCAGGGACGCAGCCGACGCGCTCGCCGACCGGCATCCGGACCGCTTCACCACGGCGGCCCGCAAGAAGGAGCGCGGCGACCGGCTCTACCTCGACGTCCAGCGCAACGGCTACGCGCAGACCGCCGTCGCTCCCTTCAGCGTGCGCGCGAAACCCGGTGCCCCGGTCGCCGTCCCCGTCTCCTGGGGGCAGCTCGACGACCCGCGACTGCACGCCCGCCGCTGGACGATCGCCGACGCCGTCGACCAGGCCCGCACCACTCCGTGGGCGGGCCTGCTGAACCACGGGCGCGCGCTCGGCCCGGCCCGGCGCCGCCTCGACGCGCTGCGTGGCTGAGTCTCGCCGCCCCCGAGGTTTGGCCGGGGAACGAGCGAGCACCCGATGTTCGAGGTGGCCATGACGAACACATCGAACACATCCAGATCACAGAGTTCACAGAACTCTTCCCAGAACAAGGGGAACAGCAAGGAGAACAGCGCGGCGGACAGCCAGCCCAAGCCGATGGAGGTCCTGCGCCACGCGCGCGACCAGCTCCAGGAGCTGACGGGTATGGCGGCCGAGTCCGTTTCGTCCTTCGAACGCACCGAGGACGGATGGGCGTTGGAGGTCGAGGTCCTGGAACTGGCCAAGATCCCGGACACGATGAGCCTGCTGGCGACCTATCAGGTGGAGCTCGACCAGGACGGAGAGCTCACCGGGTACCGCCGGGTCCGCCGCTACGAACGCGGGAGGGCCGAACGCAGGCCCGGCGGCCGATAGGCGATCGCCTCTTTCCCGCGCAGACACTCACAGACTAGGAGGACCGGACGGTATGACCGTTGTCCCGGCACAGCAAGGTGGCGGATCTGGAGGCACGAGCGGCCTCTACGACGTCCTGGAGCTCGTCCTCGACCGAGGAATCGTCATCGACGCGTTCGTACGTGTCTCCCTCGTAGGTATCGAGATCCTGAAGATCGACGTGCGCGTCGTCATCGCGAGCGTCGACACGTATCTGCGTTTCGCCGAGGCGTGCAACCGCCTCGACCTGGAAGCGGGGCCGCACAAGAATCCCGGACTGCCCGATCTGATGGGCGAACTCACCGAGTCCGGTGCGCGCGGCAAGTCCAAGGGCGCCCTCTCCGGCGCCGCCGAGACCATATCGGACGCGTTCAAGCAGGCCCGCGAGGACGGCCAGTCCGAGTCCCGCCCCCGTACCCGTAAGACCGCGGCCTCGCGCCGGAAGGAGGAGCAGGAGTGAGCACGTACGTCTACGGCATCGCCGAGGGAACGCACCCCTCGCTTCCCGACGGCATCGACGGAGTCGGTGCGCCGGCACGTCCGGTACGCATTCTCAAGGAGGGCGACCTGGCGGCCATCGTCAGCGACGCCCCCGAAGGGCTGCGCCCCAAGCGCAGGGACCTGCTCGCCCACCAGAACGTCCTGAGCGAGGCGGGGGAGGGCGGCACGGTGCTGCCCATGCGCTTCGGCAGCGTCGCTGCCGACGACCAGGCGGTCGTCTCCGTGCTGGCCGAGCGCGCGGAGCACTACCGGGAGCGCATCGAGGCGCTGGCGGGCAAGGTCGAGTACAACGTCAAGGCCAGCCACGACGAAGAGGCCGTCCTGCACCGCGTGATGGGCGAGAACCCCGACATCCGCGCGCTGACCGAGGCCAACCGGCAGGCGGGCGGCGGCTCGCACGAGGACAAGATGCGACTCGGCGAGATGGTCGTGGCCGCGCTGCAGGCCCGCGAGGCCGAGGACGCCGCGGGGCTCAGGCGCACGCTCGAACCGGCCGCCGACGCCGTGAGCGAGGGCCCCGAGTCCACCGGCTGGCTGGCCAACCTGTCGTTCCTGGTGGACCGCACGTCGGCCGACACCTTCCTCGCCACCGTCGACCGGATCCGGGGCGGCCAGCCGCACCTGGAACTGCGCGTCAACGGACCGCTCCCGCCCTACAGCTTCGTCGAGCCCGGCCCCTCCGCGCCGGACACCGGCATCAAGCAGGGCGCCCGGGCGGGCGGCGAGTAGACCCATGGGGCTCATCGGCGAGGTCCTGATGCTGCCGTTCGCACCTGTGCGCGGCAGCCTCTGGGCGATGAAGCAGGTGGTGTCCGAGGCCGAGCGCCAGTACTACGACCCCTCCGCCATCCGCGCCGAACTCGCCCAGCTCGAAGCGAAGCTGGAGGCCGGAGAGATCACCGACGAGGAGTTCGACCAGCAGGAGGACGTCCTGCTGGACCGGCTCGAAGCCAGCCTGCGCACAGGCGGCGCCGGCCCCGAGAACGGGACGACAGGATGAACAGACTAGGACTGGGCCTCGCCGTAGGGGCCGGGTACGTCCTCGGACGTACCAAGAAGATGAAGCTGGCCTTCGCGGTCGGCACCATGGTGGCGGGCAAGCGGATGCAGCTGAGTCCGAAGGCGCTCGCGGACCTGGTGTCCGGGCAGCTGGCGAACAACCCGGCGTTCAAGGAGCTCAACGACCAGCTCCGCAACGACCTGCGCGGAGTCGGCAAGGCCGCCTCCGGCGCCCTGGTCGAGCGGCAGATCGAGGGTCTCGCCAAGCGGCTGCACGGCCGTACCGCGGACGTGCGCAACCAGCTCTCCGGCGTGAGCCCGGACGCGGCCGGGCACGACGAGGACGAGGACGACGAGCCGGACGACCGGTACGAGGACGAGCCCGAGGAGCAGGACGACGACCGGGACGAGACTCCCGGGCGGGAGTCCGCCGAGGAGGAGCGTCCGCGGAAGAAGGCCCCCGCGAAGAAGGCCCCGGCCAAGACGGCGCAGAAGCAGGGCGCCGCCAAGAAGGCCCCGGCCAGGAAGACCGCCGCGGGGGACAGGAAGACGTCCGCCGGGAAGACGGCCGCCAAGAAGACCGCCGCACGCCGCGTCCCGCGGTCCCGGCAGTCGGAGGGAGGCCGCGACGATGGCTGACGCTCTCGGATCCGCGACCAAGAAGGCCAAGGACAACCCGCTCACGTCCGTCGTGCAGAGCGAGGCCGCCGACCGCTTGAAGTCGGAGGTCCAGGACTATCTGTCCGCGCAGGCACAGCGGTTGCTGGTCGGCGTCGGGCAGAAGCTCGGCCAGACCACCGTCAAGCTGAACGACATAGCGGAGGGCAACAGCCCCGGCTTCGCCAAGCTCGCCCTCGACGGCGGCCGCAAGCTGGCGGAGGGCAAGAGTCCGCTGCGGTCCGCCGTGGAGGTCGGCGCCGGGCGCGCCAAGGACGGTGTGGTCGGCGCCTTCAAGAACCTGGTCGGCGGCAAGGGCAGGCGCAAGGGCGGCGCGGGCCAGAAGCCCACGGTCATCCTGGAGTTCATCGACGTCGGCGTGCCGCTGCGCACCGCGTACGACCAGTGGACCCAGTTCCAGGACTTCAGCACCTTCGCGAAGGGCGTCAAGAGCGCGAACCGCGCCGACGACACCACCTCCGACTGGCAGATGAAGGTCTTCTGGTCCAGCCGCAGCTGGAAGGCGCACACCACCGAGCAGGTGCCGGACCAGCGGATCTCCTGGACGTCCGAGGGCGCCAAGGGCACGACCAAGGGTGTCGTCACCTTCCACGAGCTGGCGGAGAACCTCACCCGTGTCCTGCTGGTCATCGAGTACTACCCCAAGGGGCTGTTCGAGAAGACCGGCAACATCTGGCGCGCCCAGGGCCGCAGGGCCCGGCTCGACCTGAAGAACTACGCCCGCTTCATCACGCTCAAGGGCGAGGCGGAGGACGGCTGGCGCGGTGAGATCCGCGACGGCGAGGTCGTCCGCAGCCACGAGGACGCGATCGAGGAGGAGCAGAGCGCCGCCGAGTCCGAGGACGCCCCCGAGGACGAGTACGAGGGCGACGAGGAGGAGACGGACCAGGAGTCGGCGGACGCGGAGGCGGACGAGCCGGAGGAGTCCTACGAGGACGACCCCGAGGGCGAGTACGTCGACGAGGAGGACCCCGAGGGCGAGCCCGAGGCCGAGTACGCCGACGAGGACGACCCCGAGGCCGAGTACGCCGAAGAGGACGACCCCGAGGGTGAGTACGCCGAAACCGAGGACGCCGGGGCCGAGCCCGCGGACGCCGAGGAAGCGGAGTACGAGGAAGAGGACGAGCCGGCCGTCGGCGGGAGTCGCCGATGACGACGCCGGGTCGGATTCCCGAGCCGTACGGACAGGGCGGTGGCGCGAACCTCGCCGACATCCTGGAGCGCGTTCTCGACAAGGGCATCGTGATCGCGGGAGACATCCGGATCAACCTGCTCGACATCGAGCTGCTCACCATCAAGCTCCGGCTCATCGTCGCCTCCGTCGACA
The DNA here is from genome assembly GCF_042871785.1 of Streptomyces sp. NPDC005551. NCBI lineage: Bacteria > Bacillati > Actinomycetota > Actinomycetes > Kitasatosporales > Streptomycetaceae > Streptomyces > Streptomyces sp. NPDC005551. The sequence continues at coordinate 871,021 of NZ_JBIAJE010000001.1, forward strand.
AGGCGAAGGAGATGGGGATCGACTGGTGGGAGGACGACCCGGCGCTGTCCTCTCGCGCGCACCACAACCAGCTCGCCCGCGAGAACGCCGAGTTGCGCGCCCATCTCGCCGAGATGGAACAGCTGGAGCGGGGACGCGCGGAGCGCGAGGAGGAAGAAGCACCATGAGCGGACTGCGGTACGTCTACGCCGTCTGCCGCCCCTTCGACGCGGCTCTCCAGGCCGATGTGACGGGGGTGGCGGGCGCGCCCCCCGGCCGGCTGACGCACCACGGCCTGGTCGCCGTCGTCAGCACGGTGCCCGAGGCGGACTTCGCCGAGGCACCGCTGCGGCGGCATCTGGAGGACCTCGACTGGCTGAGCGACACCGCGCGGGCCCACCAGAGCGTGATCGACGCGCTCACCGCCGTGACGACGCCGCTGCCGCTGCGGCTCGCCACGGTGTTCCGGGACGACAGCGGTGTGCGCACCATGATCGAGGCGCGCGAGGACGCTCTGCGCCGGACCCTCGACCGGCTCGACGGCCGCGTGGAGTGGGGCGTCAAGGTCTACGCCGAGGCGGAGTCCGCCGAGGCGGCCCAGGCGGCGAAGCCCGTGACGGGGCGGGACTACCTGCGGCAGCGCCGTATGCGCTCCAAGTCGCAGGACGCGATGTGGGAGAAGGCCGAGAGTTTCTCGCGCCGGCTGCACGACAGCCTCTCCGCCCACGCGGAGGACGCGCGGCTGCACGCCCCGCAGAACGCCGCGATCTCCCGGGAGTCGGGCCGCAATGTGCTCAACGCGGCCTATCTCGTCTCCCGTGCGGAGTCGGAGGCCTTCGTCGAACTCGTGGACCGCACGAAGGACGACGAGCCGGGGCTGCGCGTGGAACTCACCGGGCCCTGGGCCGCGTACTCCTTCGCCGGCCTGGAGGACGAGGCGAACGGTCCCGGGGAGGCGGGGCCGTGACCGTCGTGGAACGACGTGAGGTCGCGCTGGTCGACCTGCTCGACCGGCTGCTCGCGGGCGGGGTCGTCATCACCGGGGACATCACCCTGCGGATCGCCGATGTCGACCTCGTCCGCATCGACCTGAACGCCCTCATCAGCTCGGTGAACGAGCAGGTCCCCTCGCCCTTCCGGGACTCGCCGTGACCGGCCCGACGCCTGCCGACGAGCAGGCGCCCGTGAGCGGGCCGGCGGCATCGTCGCCGCCGGAGGACGAGACGGTCACGTCCGGGGAGGAACAGCTCGCGTCGGGGGAGGAGCAGGCCCCGGCCGGAAGGAAGCCCGCCGGGCGCAACCGGGTGGAACTCGAACCGGACACCGTCGAGCGCGACCTCATCAAGCTCGTGCTGACCGTCGTGGAGCTGCTGCGCCAGCTCATGGAGCGGCAGGCCGTGCGGCGGTTCGACACGGGTGACCTGTCCGAGGACCAGGAGGAGCGCATCGGGCTCACGCTGATGCTGCTCGACGAGCGGATGGCCGAACTGCGCGACCGCTACGGGCTGAAGCCCGAGGACCTGAATCTGGACCTCGGGCCGCTGGGACCGCTGCTGCCCAGGGAGTAGCTCTCCGCGAGCGGCAGCGGTCCGGGACCTGCGTCGGGAACGGGGCTACCAGCGATACCAGCGGCCCCGGCCTCCCGAAGCGTTCGTGCCGCGTACCAGGAACCCCAGGAGCCACAGCACCAGCACCACCAGGGCGATCCACCAGAGAATTTTCAGCGCGAATCCGGCACCGAAGAGAATCAGCACCAGAAGCAGTACCAGCAGGATGGGAACCATGATGTGAACCTCCTGCCGGGCGGGTTTCCCGATATGCCCGAATCAAGCGTCTTTGCGGCAGAGGATTTCCCCGTGCAGGACGGCGAACCAGCCGTCCTCCCGCTCGCCCCAGGCGCGCCACGCCCCGGACACCGCCCGCAACTGCTCCCGGGTCGCGTGACCCCCCTCGATGGCCCGGTCCGCGTACGTCGAGGCGAGGGTGCGGTCGGCCCACAGACCGCTCCACCACCGGCGCTCGTCCGCGGTGGCGAAGGTCCAGGTGCTCGAGGTGGCCGTGACGTCGGTGAACCCGGCCCGCAGCGCCCAGGACCTGAGCCGGCGGCCCGCGTCCGGCTCCCCGCCGTTGGCGCGGGCCACCCGCAGATACAGGTCCAGCCAGTCGTCCATGCCCGCGGACAGCGGATACCAGGTCATCGCCGAGTAGTCCGAGTCCCGGACCGCGACGAGTCCGCCCGGCCGGGTGACCCGGTGCATCTCGCGCAGCGCCCGCACCGGGTCGCCGACGTGCTGGAGGACCTGGTGGGCGTGCACCACGCAGAACGTGTCGTCCGGGTGGTCCAGCGCGTGGACGTCGGCGACCGCGAAGTCCACGTTCCGGAGACCGCGCTCCGCCGCCATGGCGCGCGCCTGGTCCAGGACCCCCGGAGCGCTGTCGACGCCCGTGACCCGGCCCTCGGGGACCAGGGCAGCCAGGTCGGCGGTGATCGTGCCCGGGCCGCAGCCGATGTCCAGCACCTTCATGTGCGGCTTCAGGGAGCCGAGGAGGTAACCGGCCGAGTTGGCGGCGGTGCGCCAGGTGTGGGAGCGCAGTACGGACTCGTGGTGGCCGTGTGTGTAGACGGCGCTCTCCTGCGGCTTCGGCATGACCGTTCCCCTCGTCGGCGTACGGGCCCGCGGAGGCGCTGCTCCGCGGGGCGATGGGCGCCACCGTACGCCGTCGTGCCGCATGGTGAGATGTCAATCTCACTATGCGGTCTGTTGAGTCGTCGGACCGGGACGGTCGGTCGGAGGACCCGGCAGGGCCCCAGGCCTTGCCGGGCGCCCGGCCCGGGGAGGCGTCCGGTCCCGGTCCTCGGTCGGAACGAGTCCGCGCACCGCGTACGCGGCCCCCACCCCGAGGGCGGCGCCGACGAGCACGTCGCTCGGGAAGTGGACACCGGTGTACACGCGGGAGAGGGCCACCGCAGTCGCCACAGGTGCCACCGCGGCTCCCCAGCCGCGGGACTCCATGGCCACGCCCGTCGCGAAGGCCGCGGCCGACGCGGAGTGCCCGGAGGGGAACGACGTCGTGATGGGCTGCCGTTTCAGCCGCCGGACCAGCGGGACGGGGTCCAGCGCGGGCCGGGTACGGCGCACCGAGCGCTTGCCGACGGTGTTGATGGTGGCGGACGCCAGGGTGAGCGAGGCGAGACCGCGGGCGGCGGCGCGGCGGGCCCGGGGGCTGCGGGTCGCGGCGAGCGCTGCCGCCGTCGCGAACCAGAGCACGCCGTGGTTCGCGCTCCGGCTCAGCCGCGGCAGCAGGCGGTCGCAGCCCGGCCAGTGCCGTGCCGCGACCCCCTCGAAGAGACGGCAGTCGGCCGCCAGGAGCCGGTCCCGGAGAACGTGGTGGCCCGGAGGGCGGACGGTGAGGTCGACGTCTGGGGTCGCAGTCATGGGGATCCTGGTACCCAGGGGCGGACGATTCCTGCCCGGGCGCCGGCACCGGGTGCGGGAGGCCCGGGACCGGGTCACGCGGGCACCCTGCGGATATGCGTTTGCCCGGCGGGCCCGGCGCCCCGGACAATGCCTGACCATGGGACACCTCGAAGCCGCACATCTTGAGTACTACCTCCCCGACGGGAGGCCGCTGCTCGGCGATGTGTCGTTCCGGGTGGGGGAAGGCTCCGTCGTGGCCCTCGTCGGCCCGAACGGCGCGGGGAAGACGACCCTGCTGCGCCTGATCTCCGGAGAGCTGAAACCGCACGGCGGGACGGTCACCGTGACCGGCGGCCTCGGTGTGATGCGCCAGTTCGTCGGCTCGGTGCGGGACGAGACGACCGTCCGTGAACTGCTGGTGTCCGTGGCGCCGCCGCGCATCCGCGAGGCCGCCCGGGCGGTCGACGTCGCCGAGCACGGGATCATGACCGTCGACGACGAGGCCGCCCAGCTGAAGTACGCGCAGGCCCTCTCCGACTGGGCCGAGGTCCGCGGGTACGAGTCCGAGACGCTCTGGGACATCTGCACCATGGCGGCGCTCGGCGTGCCCTACGAGAAGGCGCAGTGGCGTCAGGTGCGGACGCTGTCCGGAGGCGAGCAGAAGCGGCTCGTGCTGGAGGCGCTGCTGCGCGGCACCGACGAGGTACTGCTCCTCGACGAGCCGGACAACTACCTCGACGTCCCCGGCAAGCGCTGGCTGGAGGAGCGGCTCAAGGAGACCCGCAAGACGGTCCTCTTCGTCTCCCACGACCGTGAACTGCTCGCCCGCGCCGCCGAGAAGATCGTGAGCGTCGAGCCCAGCCCCACCGGTGCGGACGCCTGGGTGCACGGCGGCGGTTTCGCGACGTACCACGAGGCACGCCGGGAGCGCTTCGCCCGCTTCGAGGAACTGCGGCGCCGCTGGGACGAGAAGCACGCCCAGCTGAAGAAGCTCGTGCTGAACCTGCGTCAGGCGGCTTCCATCAGCCACGAGTTGGCGTCCCGGTACGCGGCGGCGCAGACCCGGCTGCGGAAGTTCGAGGAGGCCGGCCCGCCGCCGGAGCCGCCGCGCGAGCAGGACATCAGGATGAGGCTGCACGGCGGCCGGACCGGCGTCCGGGCCGTCACCTGCAAGGGACTCGAACTGACCGGCCTGATGAAGCCCTTCGACCTGGAGATCTTCTACGGGGAACGGGTCGCGGTGCTGGGATCCAACGGCTCGGGCAAGTCGCACTTCCTGCGCCTGCTCGCCGGCGGGGACGTGGCGCACACGGGCGAGTGGAAGCTCGGCGCCCGCGTCGTACCGGGCCACTTCGCGCAGACGCACGCCCACCCCGAGCTGGCGGGCCGCCCCCTGCTCGACATCCTGTGGACCGAGCACGCGCAGGACCGGGGTGCCGCCATGTCCAGGCTGCGCCGCTACGAGCTGACCGCCCAGGCCGAGCAGCGCTTCGAGAAGCTGTCCGGCGGGCAGCAGGCCCGTTTCCAGATCCTGCTCCTGGAACTGGAGGGCTCCACGGCGCTGCTCCTTGACGAGCCCACCGACAACCTCGACCTCGAGTCGGCGGAGGCTCTTCAGGAGGGTCTCGAGGCGTACGACGGGACGGTGCTGTCGGTCACCCACGACCGCTGGTTCGCCCGGTCCTTCGACCGCTATCTCGTCTTCGGGTCGGACGGCCGGGTACGGGAGACGGCCGAGCCGGTGTGGGACGAGCGCCGGGTGGAGCGGGCCCGGTAGCTCCACGGAGGCCGTGGGCCCGGGATCTTCGTAGAGTGGAGAGGACAGGTGAGTTCCACGGCTCCCTCCCACAGGCCGCTCGGGGTGGTGCCGGCCGGGCGGGCACCCGGACCGCACCGGAGGATCACGACGACGATCGGGGTACCGCGATGACCGGAGTCGACCCGGGCCGGCTGGACGACCAGCAGCTGATGAGAGAGCTGGAGACGATCCACCGCACGCGCCACGACACGCTCCTGCACGGTTCCAACGACGCACTGCGGATCCACAACGAGCGCATGGCGCAACTCGAGGGCGAGTACCTGCGCCGCCACCCGCGTCGCCCGATCACGCCCGGCCGCACCCGGGAGGGCGCCCGGGAGCGCTGAACCGCGCCCACGTGCTGAGACGCGTGTCGCCGCCGACCCGCACGCCGGGGCACCGGCTTCGTGACCGTGCCGACCCGTATGGCGACGCGCTGACACGTGCGACGCGACCCGTGGCCGGGCCCTTCGCGGGGCCCGGCCACGGGTCGCGGCACGTCGGGGGAGTCTCAGGCGGTCTTCCGCGGCCCCTTCGCGAACTCGGCGAGGAAAGCCTCGTCGAAGGCCTTGAGATCGTCCGGCTTGCGGCTGGTGACCAGGGTGTTCGGCCCGTGGTCGCAGATCTGCACCTGCTCGTCGACCCAGGTGCCGCCCGCGTTGGTGATGTCCGTGCGCAGGCTGGGCCACGAGGTCAGCACACGTCCGGAGACGACGTCCGCCTCGACCAGGGTCCACGGCGCGTGGCAGATCGCGGCGACCGGGCGGCCCGAGTCGAAGAAGTCGCGTACGAAGGACACCGCCCGCTCCTCCATCCGCAGGGCGTCCGGGTTGGCCACGCCGCCCGGCAGGACCAGTCCGTCGAAGGAGTCGGCGGACACGTCGCCGACGACCTCGTCCACGGGGAAGGTGTCCGCCTTGTCGAGGTGGTTGAAGGCCTGGATCTCGCCCGGCTCCGTCGAGACCAGGACGGGCTCGTGACCCGCGTCGGTCACCGCCTGCCAGGGGTCGGTCAGTTCGATCTGCTCGACGCCCTCCGGCGCCACCAGGAACGCGATGCGCATGGTGTTCGGTCTCCTTTCCCGGCCCGGGGGCGGACCGCGTGCGCGGCCCGCACCGTCAGCCGGTGTCCGCCGCCCGCGGGCGGCGCGGTGCTTCCTCGTCGGTCCCGGGCCGCCGCGGCGGCCCGGTGTGCACAACCGCCTCGTCGCGTACCCGTCCGTCCGGGGACGACACATCCGCCGGCGGCGGCCCGGATGATCACTCCCCGCGCTTGCCGTGGCCCGGCAGGAATTCCTGGACCTTGGCCTTGAGGCCCTGGCGGATCATGGCGCCGCGGTCGGCGTCGCCCTTCAGGACGGCGGCCGCGGTGGACTCCATCTGCTCCCAGGTGGCGTGCGGCGGAATGGGCGGCACCGCGGGGTCGGTGAGGAACTCGATCACCGCCGGGCCGTCCGCCTCCAGTCCCGCGCGCCAGGCCGCCTCGACGTCCTCCGGCTTCTCCACCCGGATACCGGTCAGCCCCAGGGAGCGGGCGAAGGAGGCGTACTGCACGTCGGGCAGCTCCTGCGAGGGCAGGAACGAGGGGGCTCCGCCCATGGCCCGCAGTTCCCAGGTGACCTGGTTCAGGTCGCGGTTGTTCCACACGCCCACGACCAGCCGCGGGTCCTGCCAGCGGTCCCGGTACTTCGCGGCCGTGATCAGCTCGGCCAGCCCGTTCATCTGCATCGCCCCGTCCCCGACGAGCGCGACCACGGGCCGGTCCGGGTGGGCGAACTTCGCGCCGATCGCGTACGGCACAGCGCAGCCCATCGTCGCCAGGGTGCCGGAGAGGGACGAACGCATACCGGACCGCATCGTGAGATGACGGGCGTACCAGTTGGACGTCGACCCGGAGTCGGACGTGACGATCGCGTTGTCGGGCAGCAGCGGGTCCAGGGCCCGTGCGACGTACTCCGGGTTGATCGGGTCGGCCGACTGCTCGGCCCGGCGCCGCATCACCTCACGCCAGCGCGTGACGTTCGCGCAGACCGTGTCGTACCACTCGCGGCCCCGGCCCGGGTTCAGCAGCGGGATGAGCCGCTCCAGTGTCGCCTTCGCGTCGCCGACCAGATTCACCTCGTACGGATAACGCATCCCGATCATGTGCGGGTCGAGCTCGATCTGCACGGCTCGCGCCTTGCCGAACTCCGGCAGGAACTGCGAGTACGGGAAGGACGACCCGATGGTCAGCAAGGTGTCGCAGTCGCGCATCAACTCGTACGAGGGGCGCGTGCCGAGCAGGCCGATCGACCCGGTGACATAGGGGAGTTCGTCGCTCAGCGCGTCCTTGCCGAGCAGGGCCTTGGCGACTCCGGCGCCGAGCAGCTCGGCGACCCGCTCCACCTCCGCGCGCGCCCCCGCCGCGCCCTGGCCGATCAGGATCGCCGTCCTCTCACCGGAGTTGAGGACCTCGGCGGCCCGCTCCAGGGACTCCTGCGAGGGGACCGTGGACCACGAACCGAAGTCCAGGCTGGAGGGGACCATCTTGAACTCGTGCGTGGGCGGCGCGTAGTCGAGCTCCTGCACGTCACCGGGGATGATCACGGCGGTGGGGGCGCGGCGCGCGTAGGCGGTGCGGATCGCGCGGTCCAGGACGTTCGGCAGCTGCTCGGGGACGGTCACCGTCTCCACGAAGTCCGACGCGACGTCCTTGAAGAGCGTGTGGAGGTCGACCTCCTGCTGGTACGAGCCGCCCATCGCGCTGCGGTGGGTCTGGCCGACGATCGCCAGCACCGGGACATGGTCGAGCTTGGCGTCGTACAGCCCGTTCAGCAGATGGATCGCACCCGGCCCGGACGTGGCCGCGCACACGCCCAGCCGGCCGCTGAACTTGGCGTATCCCACCGCCTGGAACGCGGACATCTCCTCGTGCCGCGACTGGACGAACCGCGGCTGGTCCTCCGCCCTGCCCCAGGCCGCCAGCAGGCCGTTGATGCCGTCCCCGGGATAGCCGAAGACCTGTTCCACGCCCCACTCGCGCAAACGCTCGAGGACGTGATCGGCGACCTTCTTGCTCATGACCGGACCTCCCGAAGAAAAGGGGTACAGACGTACCGCCTACCGAGTCACCACCCCTCACCCGCGAAAACCTGCGGGTGTTTGCCGCGCAGGACTCGGGGCAGGCGCGTCTCAGTGCTTCGGACAGGAGGCACGTCCGTGGGAGCGAACGAACCGCGCCCCGGGTGTTTCCGTCCGGCGCACGGGCGCGCTCCCACGGTGACTGTCCATCTCAGGCACCCCTCAAGGGAGTTGCGACACACCATGCGAAGCCAAGCGAGCGTGAAGCACCACCCGCACGACGACGCACCCGACACCGCCGAGGCATTCCGCAGACTCGCCGCGCTCCCCGCGGGCCGGCAGCGTGACGCACTCAGGGACCGGATCGTCGAAGCCTGGCTGCCGATGGCCGAACGGCTGGCGGGGCGGTTCCGCAGTCGCGGCGAGAGCTACGAGGACCTGCGCCAGGTCGCGGCACTCGGACTCGTCAAGGCCGTCGACCGGTACGACCCCGATCTCGGCAACGCCTTCGAGAGCTACGCCGTTCCCACCATCACCGGCGAGATCAAGCGGCACTTCCGCGATCACATGTGGACCCTGCACGTGCCGCGCCGCGTCCAGGATCTGCGCAACCGTGTGCGGTTCGCCGGCCAGGACCTCTCGCAGACCATCACCGGCCGCAGGCCCACCGTCGCCGAGATCGCCGAGCACGCCCGGATGAGCGAGGAGGAGGCGCTGACCGGCCTCGAGGCGCTGGAAAGCTTCACGGCGCTCTCCCTCGACGCCGAGCTGTCGGGCGGCGAGGACGGCTACTCGCTCAGCGACGCCCTCGGCTCGCCCGACCCGGCGCTGGACACGGTCATCGACCGGGAGGCCGTCAAGCCCCGCCTGCAGGCGCTGCCGGAGCGGGAGCGCGCCATCCTCTACATGCGGTTCTTCAACGACATGACACAGAGCCGCATCGCCGACGAGCTCGGCATCTCGCAGATGCACGTGTCGCGGCTGATCAGCCGCTGCTGCAGCCGGCTGCGGGAGCAGATCATGCGCGACGCCGCTTAGCGATCCGCCGGGCCGACCGGGTGGCGAGGCGCGGGTGTGCCGCGCCTCGCTCTCGCGTGCCACCCACGCGGGCACGGGACCGACCTGAAGCGGGCCGCACCCACGCGGGCGCTGGGCCGGCCTGAAGCCGGCCGCACCTGAACGAAGGCGGCAACCAGCCGGACACCGCGAGGGCGAACAAACCTGCACCCCTGACCCTCGCTCCGCGGACGGGACCCGCGCCCCGCCTTCCGGCCGGCGCCGTCCGCGTCCGCCCGCGCGCCCGCGTCGGGAGCCCGCCGCAGGCCGTCGCTGGCGAGGCGCGGGTGGGTCGCCCTCGTGTGGCTGTCAGGGTGTCGTCGCCCGGTGGGTGAGTCGGCGCCGCCGGGTCGCTCGCCTTCCGGTGTACCGGTCGCCGCGCACCCCTGTCGGTGCGGCGGGTTCCGGACCGCTTCCGCGGTCTCGGCGAGGGCCCCGTGTCCCCCGTCCGGTGGCTCGGGTAGCGCGAATGGTCCCGGTGGCGAGCGGGGCGGCGTCGGCGGGGCTGTCATGGGTCTGGGGGCACGACGGCCGTGCCCTCACCGGAGACCGGCTGAAGGAGCCCTTCCCATGCGCCGTACCGCCCGTGTCCTGTCCGCCACCGCCCTGGCCAGTGCCGCCCTGGGTGCATTCGCCTCGGCCGCGTTCGCGGACCCGGCCGCGGAGGGCGGTCCCCGTACCGTCGCCCCGGGCGCGGTCACCGCCCCCGTGGCCCGCGAGGAAACCGCCGCGAGCGCACCCCCACCCATCGACGCGGGCCCGGAGGGCTACGAGGACCGCCGGGCCGGGCCGTACCCGGTAGCCGCCGACGAGGGGGGACCGGCCCCCGCATTCGGCCCGGCCGCGCCCCCGCCCGTCGCGGACGTGAATCCGCGGGCCGTGGGCCCGGACGCCGCGGAAGCGGGAACCGCGAGCGGCGGCGCGGACGAGGTGGGCCCCGGCGACGTCGGGCCGGACGCCGTGGGGCCGGACGCCGTGCGGCCCGAGGACGTCGGCCCCGGCGTCGGCGACCTCGGCGGTGTGGGACCGGACGCGGTCGGGCCGGACTCCGTACCCGAGGGGGTGGGGCCCGAGGGCCGCAGTCCCGCGCCCGACGAGCGCCAGCCCTCCCGCGACGGCGCGGCCCGCGACGGCGCCACCCAGGACAGCGGCACCCGCGACGGCACCGCCTCCCGCAGTCCCGGCGAGGACCCCGCCGTCGGCTCCCGGCGCGGCGTGCGCGCCGGAGAGGGCGGCGCCTTCACCGACTCGCTCCCGGCGCTGATCGCCGGCGGCGTCCTGATCGCCGGCGCGGTCGGCGCCGCCGCCTACCGGCTGCGGAGCGGGGGCCCCGCCGGCCGCCGCCGCTGAACCTGTGACGGGCGCGACCGGACGGTCACCCATGGCCCCTGGGGTCCCGGGGTAGGGAGATGCCCAGGGCGACGAACGTACGGGACCGGTCACCGGCCACGGGCGAGGACAGGGCACGGCACCACGGACTGCGCGGAGGCACGTATGCGGCGGACGTACCCGGAGGGGCACGGTCCCGTTCGCTACGGCCCGCCCCTGCCCGGTCAGGGTCTGCCCCTGCTGCCCGGACTCTCCGACGTGCTCGCCGCGTCCGCCGGCCGGGCAGGCGCCGAACCCGCGGGCGGCGGTCCCGCGCTGCTCGACGCCGCCTGCGGCTACTGGGACCGGCGCGGACTGCCCGCCGGTCCCGACCGGGTGGCCGCCTCGCCCGGCGCCCCCTCCCTGCTGCTCGCGCTGACCGCTGCGGTCGGCGGCGACGTCCTGCTGCCGCGGCCGTGCGCCGCCTGGTGGACCCCGCAGACCCGGCTCCTGGGGAGATCCGCGTTCCATGTGGCGACCCCCGCGGAGTGCGGCGGCGTCCCGGACCCGTACGCGCTCCTGGAGACCGTGCGCAGAGTCCGCGCCGAGGGCGGCGACCCGCGGCTGCTCGTACTCTCCGTCGCCGACGACCCCACGGCCACGGTCGCGCCGCCCGAGACCGTCCACGAGGCCGTGGAGGCCGCCGTCGGCGAGGGCCTGCACGTGATCAGCGACGAGACCTGGCGCGACACCCTGCACCAGCCCCTCGACACCGTGTTCCTCAGCCCCGCCGAGATGCTGCCGGACGAGGTCACCGTCCTCACCGACCTCTCCGGGCCCTTCCTGCCGCTCGGCTGGCCCGCCGCGGTCGCCCGCCTCCCCGGCACCCCGTACGGCTCCGCGCTGCGCGCCCGCGTCCTCGACGTGCTGACCGCGCTCGGCGCCCGGCTCGCCGACCCCATCGCCGCGGCGGCGGCGTACGCGCTCGCGGAACCCGGCAAGGTCACCGAACGGCTCACCGCGGCGGCCCGACTGCACGCGGCCGTGGCGGGCGCCGTGCACCGGGCCGTGGTCGACGCGGGCGCCCTCGCCAGGCCGCCGCGGGCCGGCCGGCACCTCTACGTGGACCTCGGCCCGCTGCGCGACCCGCTCGCCGGCCGGGGTGTCGGCGACGCCCAGGAGCTGGAGGACCATCTCACCGCCCGCCTCGGTCACCCCGCGCCGGGCGGCCACCGTTTCGGTGACGACCTGGCGGCGCTCCGGGTGCGACTGTCCACCGGTCCACTGCTCGGTACGACGGCACAGGAGCGCGAGGAATGCCTCACGTCACCCTCGCCGTTGGAACTGCCGCACGTGCAACGCGCGTTGACCCACCTGGGTGTGGCCTTCGACGAACTACGCGACGACGCTCAGCGATGGGAGCCTCCTCGATGACGCAGCAGTCCGAATCGACCACGACGACCCCGCAGGACACCGAAGGTTCGGCCTCCGCGCCGCGCCCGGCCGCCGGGCCGCCGCCCGCGCTCACCCCCCACGAGGCTCTCGAATCCCTCGCCCCCCACGAAGTCCTCGTCCTGCACGGGAGGCGCGAGACACCCGCGCCGCCCGCCGAGCCGCGTCCGCTCGGCGAACGGCGGTCCTGGCCGCGGTCCTTCGCCGACCGGCTCACCGCGCCGCTGCCCGGACTGCGTGCCTTCGCGCGCTTCGCCCGCGAGGGCGCGCTGCGTCCCGACGCCGACGGCCTCGCCGACGTCCCCCGGCTGCCGTACGCACCGGGCCCGCTGCCCCGGGTGGACGCCCGCACGGTCGCCGTCTCCTGGGCGGGGCACGCGAGTTGGGTGATCCGGATAGGCGGGCTCACCGTCCTCACCGACCCCGTCTGGTCCCGCAGGATCCTCGGGACCCCGGCCCGCGTCACGCCCGTCGGAGTGCCCTGGAGCGCGCTGCCCCGCGTCGACGCGGTCGTCATCAGCCACAACCACTACGACCACCTGGACGCCCCGACGCTGCGCCGGCTGCCGCGCGACACACCCGTGTTCGTGCCGGCCGGGCTCGCCCGCTGGTTCAGGCGCCGCCGGTTCACCGCGGTCACCGAGCTGGACTGGTGGGAGGCGGCCGAACTGGACGGCGTCCGCTTCGACTTCGTCCCCTCCCACCACTGGTCCAAGCGCAGCCTGACCGACACCTGCCGCACCCTGTGGGGCGGCTGGGTCCTGACGGACGGCGACGGACAGCGCGTGTACTTCGCGGGCGACACCGGCTACGGCCACTGGTTCTCCCGCATCGGCCGGCGTCACCCCGGCATCGACCTCGCGCTGCTGCCCATCGGCGCGTACGAGCCCCGCTGGTGGCTCCGCGACGTCCACTGCGACCCGGAGGAGGCGGTGCGGGCCGCCGTCGACCTCGGCGCGCGCCGCATGGCGCCCATGCACTGGGGCACCTTCGTCCTCTCGGCGGAACCCGTGCTCGAACCGCTCACCCGGGTGCGGGCGGCCTGGGAGAAGGCGGGCCTGGACCGGGACGACCTGTGGGACCTGCCGGTGGGCGGCTCACGCGTACTGACGGAACCACCGGTCCCGGACGCCCCGCGAACCGGCCCGACGCGCACGGCAGGCACGGGAGGCACGGGAGGCACGGGAGGCACGGGAGACTAGTTCGCCCCGCGGACCCGGCGCCACAGTGCGGGTGCCGCGCCCACCAGCACCGTCAGGACGACGGCCGCCACCACGCCCTCCCAGGGCTCCTCGAAGAGGGAACCGCCCAGGATGCCGATGAGCTGGTAGGTGACCGTCCAGGCGAGACAGGCCGGGAGGTCACCGCGGGCGAAGGTGCGCAGGGGCATCTTCGCCATCAGGCAGGCGAGCATCACCGGGATACGGCCGGCCGGGACCAGCCGGGACAGCACCAGGACGGCGACGCCGTGGTCGTCCAGCTTCCGCTGGGCCTGCGCGAGGCGCTCCTCGGGGGCACGGTCGCGAAGGGCCGCCAGCCAGCGCGAGCCGTTCTTCGAGTACGTGCCCCGCCTGCCGAGCCAGTACAGCGAGATGTCGCCGAGGAACGCCGCGAGCGACGCCACTCCGAAGACCAGCGCCAGCGAGAACGGCGACGTCTGGTGGAAGGCCACCACCGCCGCGGAGCTGACCAGCGCCCCCGTCGGCACGACCGGCACCAGCGCGCCGATCAGCACCAGCAGGAACAGCGACGGATAGCCGAGCGCCTGCTGCGTGGACTCGGGCGGGACCGTCGCACCGGCCGTGCCCGCCGCGGACAGGACGACCGCGGACCGGAGGATCACCGGGCGACCTCCGGCCGTATGCTCTCGCCGTGCCCGAGCCGGTGCACCGCGACCCCCGGCGCGCACTCCGCCGCCCGGCGCACGAACTCCTCACCCGGCGTGTGGAATTCGTGGGGGCGCACAGCGTCCATCCCGATCGGCCAGTACGTGCCGTAGTGCACCGGCACCGCGGTGCGCGGCGCCAGCTCCGCCAGCGCCCGGGCGGCGCGCGCGGGATTCATGTGCCCCTCGCCGAGGAACGGCCCCCAGCCGCCGACCGGCAGCAACGCCACGTCGACCGCGCCGACGTCCGCTGCCATCGAGTCGAACAGATCGGTGTCCCCCGCGAAGTACGTCCGCGCCTCGCCCTCGATCACGAAACCGAGCGCGGGCGCCCGGTGCGGCCCGACCGGCAGCCGCCGCCCGTCGTGCGCCGCGTGCACCACCCGGACGTGCAGTCCGTCCAGCCGGACCCGGTCTCCCGGCGCGACTTCGGTGAGGCGGAGGTGACGAAGCCCGCGCAGTCCCGAAACCACCCGCGGCGCCCCGCGCGGCACCAGCACCCGCGTCCCCGGCTCCAGGCGTGCCAGCGAGGGAACGTGCAGGTGGTCGGCGTGCAGGTGCGAGATCAGGACGGCGTCCGCGACCGCGGCCTCCGCCGGGGGCGGCGCCCCGGCGCGGCGCCGCAGATGCGCGAGCCTGCGCGCGAACAGCGGGTCCGTGAGCACGCGTGTTCCCGAGTCCTCCACCGTGCAGGTGGCGTGACCCCACCAGGTGATCTCCACCGGCACTCCCTTTGCCTCCTTCGCGCGACTCCCCCCGAGCCTACGGGCAGGAGTAGGGTCGGCGGCGAAACCCGGAGGTGAGGGGAGACGCGCGCGTGCCGCGGCCCACGTCCTCCGCTTCGTTCGAGCAGGGGGGAGCCCCTTGGTGCGTGTCACGGCGATCGCCAGTCTGACGCCGCTGGAGGAGCTGGACGCGGATCCGTTCCTCGTCGACTCCCGCAGCCAGCACGCGATGTGCGCCCGCTGGGCCGCGGAGCGCGGCTACGTCGTCACCCGCGAACTCCTCGTCGGCGGACTGCGCTCCGACCACTGCGCGCTGTGGGACGACGTCGAGGCGGGCCTCGTCGACCTGTTCGTCGCGCCCAGCCGCCGCGTCCTGGAGCGCGCCCTCGCCTCCGCCGACGAGTTCGCCGCCGAGTGCGCGAGGCGCGGGGTGCGGGTCGAGACGGTCGGCCGCGCCGAACCCTCCTACGACGCCCGGATGAAGGCCAGCGTGCACCGCCGCCTGTCGATGCCGACGGCGGGCTACGACGGCCGCTGAGCCGCGCCGCCGGTACCGGCGCCGCTGAGCCGCGCCGCCGGTACCGGGGCCCCCGCCCGGGACCGCTCCACGGGTGACATCCGGGCCGCTCCGGGCGTTGTGACAGGCTGGGAGGCGAGGCGGCCCGCGCACCGGGCGGGCCGTGAGGGCTCGCGTTCCGGCGGGTCGGGACGCAAAGGTGGCTGGGCGTGGGCGGCGGGCGTTGGCGGAGCGTGCTGAGCGGGGTGTGGCGGAGCGTCACCGTCTGGGCCGCGTCCACGGTCACGATGCTCGTGCTCGCCGGGGCGCTGCCCGACTTCCAGCTCCAGTCGGACACCGGGGACAGCGCGACCCGGATCGCGCTCACCGCGGCGGCCGGCGCCGGGGTCTTCGGACTGCTGTCGTCGCTGGTCTGGCCGCTGCTCGTCCGGGCGCTGCTCCTCGTGCCCGCCCTCGTGCTCGGACTGCTGGTCTTCTTCCTCAACGGTTCCCTGCTGCTGATCGCCCTGCGGATCAACCCCTCGGGACGGGGCGAGGCGGCCCCCGAGACCGCCGTGGTGGTCGCCGCCGTGATGTCGGCCGTCGCCTCGGCCACCGGCGCCGCCCTCGTCGTACGGGACGACGACGCGTACCGGCGCAGGCTCTACCGCCTCGCGGACCGGCGGCGGCGGGCGTCCGGCCGGACGGGCCCCTCCACTCCCGGCACCGTCCTCCTCCAGCTCGACGGCGTCGGCCACGACGTGCTGGAGGAGGCTGTGCGCAAGGGCGTCATGCCTGCCGTGGCCGAGTGGCTCGGCGCGCGCCCGGCCGCCGCGCGCAGGATCCCGCCGCGAGCCGGCCGCGGACCCACCCACCGGCTCACCGCCTGGCGCACCGACTGGTCCAGCCAGACCGGCGCCAGCCAGCTCGGCATCCTGCACGGCACCAACCACGACGTCCCCGCCTTCCGCTGGTACGAGAAGGACCGCGGCGAGGTGATGGTGTGCAACCGCCCCTCCAGCGCCGCCGAACTGCAGCGCCGGGCGGTCGAGCACACCGGTGACGCGGGCCTGCTCGCCTTCGACGGCGCCAGCCGGGGCAACCTCTTCAGCGGCGGCGCCGAACAGCTCGCGCTGGTGCTGTCCATGGCGGCCAGGCGAGGCCGCGGCAACCGCTCCCGGGCGGGCTACTTCGCGTACTTCAGCGACCCGGCCAACGCCGTGCGGACCGCCATCTCGTTCGTCGCCGAGGTCTTCCGGGAGGTCGGCCAGTCCACGCGGGCCCGCGTCCGCAAGCGCAGGCCCCGCGTCAAGCGCGGCGGGCTGTACCCGTTCATCCGGGCCTTCGCGACCGTCGTCGAGCGGGACGTCGTGGTCGCGGCCGTCATCGGCGACATGCTCGCCGGCCGTGCCGCGGTCTACGCGGACCTGGTGGCCTACGACGAGGTGGCGCACCACTCCGGGCCGCGCAGCCGTGACGCCGAGCGGGTCCTGGAGCGGCTCGACCGTTCGCTCGCGCTGATCGCCAAGGTGGCCGAGCACGCACCGCGGCCGTACCGGATCGTGCTGCTCTCCGACCACGGCCAGAGCCCGGGGGAGACCTTCCTGACCCGGTACGGGCTGACCCTCGGCAGTCTGGTGCGGGCCGGCTGCGGCCTGCCCGTGCCGCGCCGGGCACGGCGCACCCACAGCGGCGCCGAGGCGCGGTCCGCCGTGCGGGCCGCGCTGCGCAGGCCGGTCGAGGAGGACGCGGAGCAGTACCGTCCCTCGTACCGCCGCGCGGAGCCCCTCGTGCTGGCGTCCGGGAACCTCGGGCTCGTCTCCTTCCCGGACGTGCCGCACCGGATGAGCCGGGAGGAGATCGACCGCCGTCACCCCGCGCTGCTGTCCACGCTCGCCAACCATCCCGGCATCGGCTTCGTGCTCGTCCGGAGCGAGGAGCACGGCGGCCTCGTCCTCGGGGCGCACGGCGCCGAGGCGCCCGTGGACGAGCTGAGCGACGCACACCCCGGTCCGCTCGTCGACTTCGGGCCGGGCGCCGCCGCAGCCGTGCGGCGCACGCACGCGTTCCCGCACGCTGCCGACATCATGGTCAACTCCTGGTACGACCCGCAGGAGGGCGAAGTCCTCGCCTTCGAGGAGCAGATCGGTTCGCACGGCGGGCTCGGCGGGGACCAGGGGCGTCCTTTCCTGATGTCGCCGGTGACGCTCTCCGCGCCGGTCGAGGACGGCGGCGAGCTGGTCGGCGCCGAGCAGGTCCACCGCGTACTGCGGCGGTGGCTGCGGGAGTCCGACGGTCCCCGGGTGCCGCGGGCGGCCCGGCGGAAGGACCGGCGGGCCGTGTGACGGCGCGCTGCCTGGCCACTTCGCCGGGGGCGCGTCACGCAGTGCCTCCCCGGAAGCCCCGCGTGCAACCCGGCGTTCACCGTCGTTCCCGCCCGGATACCGGAGTTGCCGCTCAGTCTCGCGACCGTGCGGCCGGTCTTTCTCGTCACCCGAGCCGGAGTGTGATCGGATAGGGGTCACGCAAACCCGGGAACGGGACCCCACCCGAAAGGACTCACCGTGGCAACCACGCGCTCCGCACACACCGTGTGGGAAGGCAGCCTGTTCAAGGGCAACGGCGTCGTCACCTTCGACTCCTCCGGCAGCATCGGGGAGCAGCCGGTGTCCTGGGCGTCGCGCGCCGAGGAGGCGAACGGCAAGACCAGCCCCGAGGAGCTGATCGCCGCCGCCCACTCCAGCTGCTTCTCCATGGCCTTCTCGAACATCCTCGACAAGGCCGGCACGCCCCCGACCAGGCTGGTCACCTCCGCCGACGTCTCCTTCCAGCCCGGCGAGGGCATCACCGGCATCCACCTCACGGTCGAGGGCACCGTGCCGGGCATCGACGAGGCGGCCTTCGTCGCCGCCGCCGAGGACGCCAAGGTCAACTGCCCGGTCAGCCAGGCGCTCACCGGCACGACGATCACGGTGTCCGCCAAGCTCGCCTGATCCCCGCACGCACGAGATGCCGCGTCCCTCGCACGGGGCGCGGCATCGTCGTGTCCGGGTACGCGGCATTGACAGATCCGCACTCGAGTTCTGAGCTGCAGAGGGGAAGGGCCGGGGCGGAAGGGGACGGACATGGCACGTGCGGTCGGGATCGATTTAGGTACCACGAACTCGGTGGTGGCCGTCCTGGAGGGCGGTGATGCCACCGTCGTCGCCAACGCCGAGGGCCAGCGCACCACGCCCTCCGTGGTGGCCTTCGCGAAGAACGGCGAGGTGCTCGTCGGTGAGGTCGCCAAGCGGCAGACGGTCACGAACGTGGAGCGCACCGCGCGCTCGGTGAAGCGGTACATGGGCGACACCGCCTGGCGTTTTCCGGACCGGGGAGACATCGACGGCACCCGCTACCGGGCACAGGAGCTGTCGGCGCGCGTCCTGCAGAAGCTGAAGCGGGACGCGGAGTCCTACCTGGGCGAGGACGTCACCGACGCCGTGATCACCGTGCCCGCGTACTTCGACGACGCCCAGCGCCAGGCCACCAAGGAGGCCGGTGAGATCGCGGGCCTCACGGTGCTGCGGATCGTCAACGAGCCGACGGCCGCGGCCCTCGCGTACGGGCTGGACCGGGGCGAGGCGCAGACCGTCCTGGTGTTCGACCTGGGCGGCGGCACCTTCGACGTCTCGCTCCTGGAGATCGGTGACGGCGTCATCGAGGTCAAGGCCACCAACGGCGACACCCGGCTCGGCGGCGACGACTGGGACCAGCGGATCGTCGACCACCTGGTCACGCGTTTCAAGAACTCGTACGGCGTCGATCTCGCCCTGGACAAGATGGCGCTGCAACGCCTGCGCGAGGGCGCCGAGAAGGCCAAGATCGAGCTGTCCGGTTCCTCCGAGACCACCGTCAGCCTGCCCTACGTCACGGCCTCCGACCAAGGCCCGCTGCACCTGGACGAGAAGCTGACGCGCGCGCGGTTCCAGGAGCTGACGGCCGATCTGCTCGACCGCTGCCGCACCCCCTTCCACCAGGCGGTCACGGACGCGGGGGTGGAGCTGTCCGCGGTCGACCACGTCATCCTGGTCGGCGGCTCCACCCGGATGCCCGCCGTGACCGACCTGGTGAGGGAGCTCACCGGCAAGGACCCGCACAAGGGCGTCAACCCGGACGAGGTCGTGGCCGCCGGCGCGGCACTCCAGGCCGGTGTCATCCGCGGTGACGTCAAGGACGTCCTGCTGCTCGACGTCACCCCGCTGTCCCTCGGCATCGAGACCAAGGGCGGCATCATGACCACACTGATCGAGCGCAACACGACCATTCCCACCCGGCGTTCGGAGATCTTCACGACGGCCGCCGACAGCCAGCCCTCGGTGGGGATCCAGGTGTTCCAGGGCGAGCGCGAGATCGCGGCGTACAACAAGAAGCTCGGCGTGTTCGACCTGACCGGGCTGCCGCCCGCGCCGCGCGGGGTTCCGCAGATCGAGGTCGCCTTCGACATCGACGCCAACGGCATCATGCACGTCTCCGCGAAGGACCTCGCCACGGGACGCGAGCAGAGGATGACGGTGACCGGGGGATCGGCGCTGCCCAAGGACGACATCGACCGCATGATGCGCGAGGCCGAGCAGTACGCGGACGAGGACCGCAGGCGCCGCGAGGGGGCCGAGACCCGCAACCAGGCCGAGCAACTCGTGTACCGGACCGAGAAGTTCGTCCGGGACAACGAGGAACGCGTACCCGCCGCCACGAAGGCGGAGGTCGGCTCGGCGGTCGCCGGACTCAAGGATCTGCTGTCCGGTTCGGCCGACACGAACGCGCTGCGGGTCGGCGTGGAGAAGCTGGCCTCGGTCAGCCGGCAGATGGGCCAGGCCATGTACGCGCAGGCCCAGCAGCAGTCACCGTCGCGGCAGTCACCGTCCCAGCAGCCGCAGGAGCAGACCGGTGAGCCAGCGCCCGCGGACGAGGACGGCGTGGTGGACGCCGAGATCGTCGACGACGACGGCGGGAACGGATCGGAGGGGAACGGCGACGACGGCAGGGGCGGCGGGGAAGGCACGGCCCGGGGCTGAACCGGGCGTGATCCGGGCGCCGCCGGGCGGCTCAGTAGCGCTCGCGATACGTCCGCAGCAGCGCCTTGGTCCGCTCGGCGGAGGCCGCCCGCGCCGACATGTGGTCCAGCACCTCCAGATGATGGGCCACCTCCTGGCGCGAGTCGAGATAGAGGGCACCGGTCAGGTACTCGCTGTAGACCATGTCGGGCAGCTCGGGCTCCGCGAAACGGAACAGCGTGAAGGACGTGTAGGTCCCCGGATGCGGGCCGGCCGCGTACTCGGCGATCTGGAGCGTGATCTCGTCGTTCTCGGTCGCCTCGACAAGCCGGTCGATCTGGTCGCGCATGACCTCGCCGCGGGTGCTCACGGGACGCCGCAGCACCGTCTCGTCCATGATCACCCAGAAGCGGGGCGGCTGTTCGCGGGTGAGCAGCTTCTGGCGGGTCATGCGCAGGGTGACATACCGCTCGACGGCCGCGGGGTCACTCTGTCCGACGGTCCCGGCCTCCATGACGGCGCGCGCGTAGTCCTCGGTCTGGAGCAGCCCGGGCACGAAGTGCGGCTCGTACGACCGGATCATCCGGGCGGCGCCCTCCAGGCTGATGTGCATGCTGAACCAGTCCGGCAGCACGTCGTGGAACCGCTGCCACCACCCCGCCCGGTTCGCCTCCTCGGCCAGCGCGACGAAGCCCGCCACCTCGGCCTCCGGCACGCCGTACGTCGCCAACAGCACCTGGAGGTACGGGATTTTGAGCGCGACCTCGGCCGTCTCCATGCGCCGTACGGTCGCCGGGGCCACGCGCAGCACGCGCGCCGCCTCCTCGCGTTTCAGGCCGGCCGCCTCCCGCAGTTCCTGGAGCCGCCTGCCGAGCACCACCTGACCCACGGTGGGCGCAGGACGCCGCTCACTCAACGCCACGCCTCCCCTACGCGTCGAAGCCCGGATGCAGTGTGCCATGTTCCGCTGCCACTCTCAGCGCTCACGGAGCCTTCCCTGTCACACCCCCACCGCACACCCCCACCGCGCCCGTTGTCGCGGCCGGCTTCGCGCTGTTCCAGCACCCCGCGCCGACGGCACGTCAGGGCACGAGCGTGCGCAGGTACTTGACCGTGGCGGGGTCGGCCGGGAGCAGCGTCTCGATG
This sequence comes from Streptomyces sp. NPDC005551, assembly GCF_042871785.1. Classification (NCBI taxonomy): domain Bacteria; kingdom Bacillati; phylum Actinomycetota; class Actinomycetes; order Kitasatosporales; family Streptomycetaceae; genus Streptomyces; species Streptomyces sp. NPDC005551. The sequence goes on from NZ_JBIAJE010000001.1 coordinate 892,380, forward strand.
GCCAGCTCGGAGACGGTCACGTCCATGGGGGTGTTGAAGGTGGAGATGGAGGAGATGAAGGACAGCGTCCGGCCCTCGTGCTCGATCCGCATCGGCAGCGCGAAGTACGGCACCGGCTCGGCCGGTTCGACCACGTCGGTGTCCTCGGACGCGGGCACCGGGTAGGCCGCGACCTCCTCGTACAGCTCCCGCAGCGGCCGCGAGCGGTGCAGGGCGACCTGCCGTCCCGCCTGGGCGAGCAGGTGCCCGCGCCACTCGCGGAGGTTGCGGATGCGTGGGGCCAGGCCCTCCGGGTGCAGGGTCAGCCGCAGCGCGTTCAGCGGTTGTGTCAGCAGTGACTCGGGGATGTCGCCGAGCAGCATCATGACGCCCCGGTTCGCCGCGACGACGTTGTACATCGCGTCCACCACGAGCGCCGGGTAGGGCTCGTAGCCCTGGATGAGGCGCTCCATGCCCTCGCGCAGCGCGTCCAGGGCCGGGTCGTCCAGCGGGGTCTGCGGGTAGTGGGGCGCGTAACCGGCCGCCAGCAGCAGTGCGTTGCGTTCCCGCACGGGCACGTCCAGATGCTCCGCCAGCCTGAGCACCAGCTCCTCGCTGGGCCTGGAACGCCCTGTCTCGACGAAGCTGATGTGCCGGGCCGAGGACCCCGCCCGCAGGGCCAGCTCCAGCTGGCTCACCCGCCGTTGCTCCCGCCAGCCCCGCAGCAGCGGGCCGACGCCTCCTTGCGGAGCGGTGGTCGGGGGCACGGCGGCGTCGGACGTGACTCGGGTCATGGGAGGACCGTAGTCGAGGGATGCGCGCGAACGACTCGTGCGCCGCGCGATCCCGCGGCCGGCCGCACTCCTGTGGCAGGCTCGGGGAAACACCCCAGCGGGTGCCCGCCGTACGGAAGGACCGAGGTCATGGCCGTCGAGCCGTTGTCGCCGAAAGAGATCGAGGACCGTCTGGCGGAGCTGCCGGGCTGGTCGCTGGAGGGAGACCGGATCGCCCGCTCCTACCGGCTCGGCTCGCACTTCGCGGCGACGGCGATGGTCGTGCACATCGCCCAGGTGCAGGAGGAACTCGACCACCACTCCGACCTCACACTGGGCTACGACACGGTCTCCCTGACCGTGAACACGCACAGCGTCGGCGGTGCGGTCACCGCCCTCGACTTCGGACTCGCCCGCCGGGTGGAGGAACTGGCCGCGGCGCACGATGCGAGCTGAGAGCGCGTCGAGACGTACGCCCTCGCGCGCGGTCTCGCTCCCGCCGGGCAGGCGCGTTTCACGGGGCGCGGCCAGGGGCGCAGTCCCCGCGGCTCGGTGGCGGACCTGCGGCGAGGCCGGTTCACACAGCTCCCGCACGCGCCGCCCACCGCTCAGAAAGCGGTGCGGCGCCCGTCCGGTACGGCTCCGCCGGGCACCGGCGTCTCGCCGAGGCGGCCGGGGAGCGAGTCGACGAAGCGGGCGTCCAGGTCGGGCGAGCACTGGAACCCGCCGAGCCGCGCCGCCCGCTTCGTCCACACCGGCGGAACTTCGGCCGCCCGGTGCGGCAACTCCCGCGCGTACGGCGGCGACTGAGAGGCACAGAGCTCGTCTGTTCCTCCCAGGAGGTGTCCACCGTGCAGTACCCGCACTCGCACAGTCACCGCAGACGCAAGGTCTCCCGCCCCCGCATGCTCCTGTCCACCGCCGTCTGCGGCGCTCTCGCCGCCGCCGGACTCACCGCACTGACCGCCGGCACGGCGTCCGCCGCGACCGCCCGCCAGGTGGAGAAGCTCGACCGGGGTGTGGTCAGCGTCCACACCGACAACGGCAACCTGGTCGGCTGGCGCTGGCTCGGCACCGACCCGGACAACGTGTCCTTCAACGTCTACCGCGGCGGTACGAAGGTCAACTCCACCCCCGTCACCGGCTCCACGAACTACTTCCACTCCGGGGCGCCGAACTCCGCCGACTACACCGTCCGCGCGATCGTGAACGGCGTCGAGCAGGCCGACTCGGTGCACGCGATCCAGTTCCGCACGGGATACAAGGACGTGCCGCTGACCCCGCCCGCGGGCGGTACGACCCCCGACGGAGTCGCGTACACCTACGAGGCCAACGACGCCTCCGTCGGCGACCTGGACGGCGACGGCGCGCTTGACTTCGTCCTCAAGTGGCAGCCGACCAACGCCAAGGACAACTCCCAGTCCGGGTACACCGGCAACACGATCGTCGACGGCATCAGACTCGACGGCACCCGGCTCTGGCGCGTCGACCTCGGCAGGAACATCCGCTCGGGCGCGCACTACACCCAGTTCCAGGTGTACGACTACGACGGCGACGGAAGGGCCGAGGTCGCCATGAAGACGGCCGACGCGACCACCGACGGCCAGGGCAGGGTCATCGGCAGCGCCTCCGCCGACCACCGCAACTCCAGCGGGTACGTGCTGTCCGGACCCGAGTACCTGACCATGTTCAACGGGCAGACCGGCGCGGCGATGGGCACCGTCGACTACGTCCCGGGCCGCGGTACGGTCTCCTCCTGGGGCGACTCGTACGGCAACCGGGTGGACCGGTTCCTCGCCGGTACCGCGTACCTGGACGGGGCCCGGCCCTCACTGATCATGGCGCGGGGCTACTACACCCGCAGCGTCATCGCCGCCTGGGACTGGCGCAACGGGGCGTTCACCCGGCGCTGGACCTTCGACTCCAGCTCCTCGACCAACAGCGGCAAGGGGTACGACGGCCAGGGCTCGCACAGCCTGTCCGTCGGGGACGTCGACAACGACGGCAAGGACGAGATCGTCTACGGGGCGATGGCCGTCGACGACAACGGCAACGGCCTGTGGACCACGAGGACCGGGCACGGCGACGCCCAGCACCTGGGCGACCTCGATCCCTCGCACCCCGGCCTGGAGTACTTCAAGGTCTCGGAGTCCACGTCCCAGCCCGCCGAGCTGTACATCGACCCCGCCAGCGGGCACGTCGACTGGAGCCTCGCGGCCTGCTGCGACAACGGACGCGGTGTCGCGGCCGACATCTGGGCGGGGAACGACGGAGCCGAGGTGTGGTCCGCCGCGGACACGTCGGTCCGTGACGAGTCCGGCGCCACCAAGGGCCGCGAACCGTCCTCCGTCAACTTCCTCTCCTGGTGGGACGGTGACACCAGCCGCGAACTCTTGGACGGCACCCACATCGACAAGTACGGCACGTCGTCCGACACCCGCCTCCTGACGGGCTCCTCGGTCCACTCCAACAACGGCACCAAGGCGACCCCGTCCCTGTCCGGGGACATCTTCGGCGACTGGCGCGAGGAGGTCGTCTGGCCCACCTCGGACAACAGGGCCCTGCGCATCTACTCGACCCCGGCGGAGACCACCACGAGGATCACGACACTCCTCCACGACACCATGTACCGCACGGGCCTGGCCTGGCAGAACACCGCCTACAACCAGCCCCCGCACCCGAGCTACCACCTGGGCGGCGGAATGCGGACAGCACCCCGGCCGGCCGTCTACACGCCCTAGCCGGCCGATCCAGGGGTCCGGCGGCACAGGCGGTGGGTGAGCGCACCCGGTGCTGCCGCGAGGGTGCCCGGGTCGCTCGTCGTACTACGGCCCTGGGTGCCCTCGGTCCTGCCCGCCGCCACTCACGGACGGGCTCCACGGCCTCACACGGGATTCGTCCACTCCTCGCGGAGCATCCCGAAGAGCACGCGGTCGTGGTGCCGTCCGTCCACCAGAACAGCCGACCGGCGACGGCCTTCCTCGCGGAAGCCCAATGAGGTGAAGGCGCGCACGGCGCGCTCGTTTCCGCTCCAGGTGTCCAGCTCCAGCCGGTTCAGGCAGTAGGCACCGAACAGGTGGCGGACCAGCAGCCGCAACGCGTCACTGCCGTGGCCGCGCCCCCAGAACTCGCGCTCCCCGATGGTGACTCCCAGCGTGGCCACCCCGACGTAGGGGTCGAGGTCCCGGTAGTCCACCATGCCTATCACCGTGCCGCCTGCCAGGTCCTCGACCGTGAACACGGCCGACTCCCTCGGGCTCAGTCGCAGCATGGCGTCGAAGCCGAGCCCGACCGCTTCCGCCGTGACCGGGCCGAAACACGGGTCACCGGCTGCGGCCCAGCGCACCACCTCCGGGTCGTTACGCCACCGGAGATGGTGCTCCGCGTCCGCGGAGCGCAGCGCGCGCAGTCTTACCAGGTTTCCTTCGAACATCGGGCAACTCTAGTTGATCAGCGTGCCGGTATCTCGGGGACGCGGTCCCCGCCCCTCCCGGGGGCGGGGACCGCGCCGTGCGCCCGGCTGTGCGGACACGGCGCGCTCGGCGGAGGCGGACGACGGCGTGCCTCGGGAGCCACCGGCCGCGTCAGGACACCGTGCAGGTCCGGTCGCCCAGTCTGAACGACGTCGGTTTGGCGTTCGAGCCCGACCAGCTCCCCGTGAAGCCGAAGCTCACCGAGGAGCCGGCCGCCACCCGGGCGTTCCAGCCGAGGTTCTTCGCGGTGACCGCCGGACCGGACTGCGTGGGGTCGGCGTTCCACATCTGGGTGACCTTCTGGCCGTCCGGGAAGGTCCAGTCGAGCGACCAGCCGGTCCACGCGGCGGAGCCCGTGTTGACGAGGGACACGTCCGCCTGGAAGCCGCCCGACCACTGGTTGGTGACCTTGTACGTCACCGCGCAGGTGCCCGTCGGCACCGGATCCGTACCGCCCCCGCCGTCCCCGGTGCCGGCGGTGTCCCCGTAGACGATCCCGCGCCCGTTGGTCGACACGTACACGCGCCCGTACACCCGCGGGTCACCGGTGATGGCCGCGCCGGTCCAGCCCCACTGATGGGCGTCGTCGTTGATGCGCGTCCAGGTGGCACCCTTGTCCGTGGAGCGGAAGATGCCGCGTACGCCGCCGATCTTCGCGCTCGTGAACAGCGTCTGGTACGAGGCGCCGGGCGCCGCCCTGCCGAAGCCGACGGTGTCGGCCTGGTCGACGCCCGGCACCTTCGTGAAGGTCGCGCCGCCGTCCGTGGAGTGCCACAGCCCGTACGCGCCGTCACTCGCGCCGCCCGCCAGCCAGACGTCCCCCTTCGTGCCGGGCAGCGCCTTGAAGCGCACGCTGTCCCCGCTCGGCAGGCCGGCCGCCTGCGACGCCGTGAACGTGGCGCCGCCGTCGGAACTGACGTAGAACTTGCCGGACTTGAAGCCGTAGAAGGTCTTGGGATCCACCCGGTCGGACTCGACGACCGCCCCGGACGGGATGCCGCTCGACGCGGACCACGAGGTGCCGAACCCACTCGCGTGCTTCACCCCGGTGCCCTCCGGGCTCCACACGAAGCGGCTGCCGTCGGCGGCGGCGGCCACCGTGCCGCCGCCGCTCACCCCCGCCGGGTCGGTGCCCGCGAACCAGTTGGCCCCGTTGTCGGTGGAGAAGGCCACGTGGGGACCGGAGTCGAGATTGCCGACGCGCACCACCGTCCCCGGGTCGCTCTCGGCGAAGTCGAGGCTCGTGGTCGAGGTGAAGTTCGGCGAGGTGTACATCATCGGCGGCACCTTGCCGAGGTCCGTGTGCCGGAACCCGCCGATGTCACCGAGCGCGCTGAGGAGTTGGGCGCCGCCGGAGGGGGGAGCGGCGAGGTCGTTGACGGCCGTCTCCTCCAGTCCCCGCACCATCGGCGTGATGGTGAACTTGTTGCCGCCGTCCCAGTTCGTCAGGTTCTCCGTGCCGTAGACCGTCGCGCCCGTCCCGTACATCATCCGGTCGGAGTCGAACGGGTCGATCTCCAGCGCCTCGGTCATCCACCCCAGTTTCGGGGCCTGTTCGGGCGGCGAGGGATTGGCTCCCCAGGACAGCCACGGCACGGACGAGACGTCCATCGTGTAGCGGTTCGACCGGTCCGGGTACGAGGTGTAGTCCCAGGCCTTCGTCCAGGTGCCCCCGCGGTCGGTCGAGCGGAAGATCTGCGTGTCGGGCCACCAGGAGCTGTACGCCGTGGCCATCACGGTGCCGGGGTGCTGCCGGTCGACTGTCAGCCCGCTGAACCCGTAGTACGTGTCGGCCTCCGCGGCGGGGCTGATGTCCTTCCAGGTCCCCGTCCCGGTCGCGTATCGCCACAGCCGGCCCTTGCCGCCGTCGTACGGGCCGCCGGTGTCGCTGTAGGCGAGGTAGAGGTAGCCGTTCACGGCGTCGAGAACACCCTTGTGCGCGAGGTATCCGGTGGGCTGGCCGGGCAGGCGGGACCAGCTGGCGCCGCCGTCCGTCGAGCGGTAGACGGCGTTGTCCTTGTCGGCGACCCCGACGTACACGGTCTGCGTGGCGTGCCCGGACGATCCCGTGGACTCGTCGAAGGTGACCCAGACGATGCCCTGGTTGTCACTGGCGTACCCGCTCGTGTCGGTCGGGTCCTGGGCGTAGGTGCCGGCGTTCGGGAAGTTCGTGACCTGCGACCAGCTCGCGCCGGAGTCCGTCGAGCGCCACAGGCCCTTGCCGCTGGGCGCCCCCAGGTACAGCACGCTGTTCTTGTTCGGGTCGACGGCGAGGCGCTCGCCCATCCCGCGGCCGGGCATGTTGCCGCCGAGCTTGAACGGCAGATCGGCCTTCTGCCAGCTCGCGCCGCGGTCGGCGGAGCGCAGCACGGCGCCGTTCGTCGGGTCCCAGCCGTTGGTGTAGGTGCCGACGGCGGCGTAGACCTTGTCCGGGTCGGCGGAGTCGGAGGCGAGGCTGACGACCCCGGTGTGCCCCCAGTCGGCCCAGCCGACCGAGTCGAGCAGCGGCGTCCAGGTCTTCGACGACTGCACCCACCGGTAGGCGCCGCCGATGTCGGTGCGGGCGTAGGCGAGGTTCTTCTCGGAGCGGTTGAAGACGATGCCGGGCACGAAGCCGCCGCCGTCGACGCGCGCGTTCTTCCAGGTGTAGGTGTCGGCGGCGACGGCGGCCTTCCCGGCCGCCCTCGCCGGGGCTTCGGCGGCCAGTGCGGGCGGGGTGCCGGCCAGCAGACCGGCCGCCACTGCCAGCACGGCCGTGAGGATGCGGGTTCTTCGCACGGTGGGGTCCTCTCCGGGGGGACGAGGGGCGTGGAAAGACGCGAAGGCCGGGCGGTCCCTCGGTGCGGCGAGGGACCGCCCGGCCACGGCCCCGCCGTCCGTGGGACGGGCGGCGGGGCCTCGGTACGCGGAGCGAGCGGGGACTATTCGAGGAGCTCCGCGTACGAGCCCATGGCGAGGGCTATGTCCGCCTGGGCCCAGAACCGGTGGTACGTGAACGTGGGCGCGGCGCCGCCCGCGAGATAGCTCTCGATCTTCGACCACGCCGGGTCGTTCTTGTAGAAGGACCGCATCGAGAGGAACGTCGACGAGGAGTTGACCGTGTCGCCGTTCGGCATCTTGCCGGTCCAGCCGCTCGGGACGTACACGCCGTCGTCGAAGCGGTTGTAGTCGGCGCGGGTCTCCGGGACGGCGATGCCGAGCGCGTCCTGGTTGTGCTCCCACATGCCGTCGAGCAGCGCCTTCGCCGTCGTCTTCGCCTCCGTGTCACCGGACCGGTCGGCGTAGTACGTCAGGGTCTTGGCATACGCGGCGGCCACACCCACGTCGTTCGTGTAGTCGGCGACGGTGACGTGCAGGGAGCTGTTGGCGCCCGGACTCGAAGCGTTCCAGGTGTCGGGCTTGCCGGACCACTTGAGCGTGGACGGGACCTGGAAGGTGCCGTCCGGGTTGACGGTCGTCTTGGACAGGGCCCAGTCGACCCACTTGTCGAGCACGGCCTTGGCGTCCGCGTCCCCCGTCTGCTGGTAGTACTCGGCGACCCGTTCCATGGACCACGCCTGGAAGCCGAACCACTGGTTGGACGGCGGGTCGTGGTAGACGGGCTTCTCGTCGTAGTACATGCCGTAGAAGGTGGGCGTCCCGGCCGGCGGGGTCGCGTAACGGCCTCCCCAGCTGTTGGTCGCGCCGCCCGCGATGGCGCCCTCGTCCGACTGGAGCCAGCGGTAGAACTCCAGCTGCCGGTCGAGCGACTTGGCCCAGTCCGCCTGCCCCGTCGTCGACTTGGGCTTCAGGTCGGCGTTCTGGCTGAGGGCGTAGGCGGCCAGGGGGTTCTGGTAGCCGCCGTGCGTGTGGCTGGAACCGATGCGCCAGGCCCAGCCCGCCGAGGTGTCGGTGGCGCCGCCCCAGGCGTAGTACCAGGACATCAGGTAGTGCGAGGCGTCCTTGCCGGTGCCGGCCGGGCACGCCGACGGTCCCACGCAGTTGCCGATCTTCTTGAAGTACTTGTCGTACATGGAGTAGCGCAGGTAGTCGCCCATCTTCGCGGCCTTGCCGAGGGTCGTCGACACGTCCGCGCTCTTGCCCTGCTCCTTGGCCCAGACGTCGGCCCAGTAGGCGGCCTGCACGGCACGGGCGTCGGCGTCGGGGGCGTTGGTGAACTTCCACTGCTTGGCGTAGGAGGCGTCGCCGGTGAACAGATCCAGATAGCCGTTGGGGCCGCCGTACTTGAAGGCGTCACAGGTCGGCTGGGGGATCGTCTCGAAGACGGACTCCTGCGGGCCGCGCTGGAAGGTGTTGATGTACGAGGGACCGGTGGCCGTCGGCCCCGCCTCGCACTTGCCGGGCTCGTTGCCGTAGCCGTAGACGTTGTCCACGTCCTGCAGCCAGTGCATTCCGTAGATGTCGTCCGTGCCGTACGCGCTCTTCAGCTCGGCGGCGATCGGGTCGGGACCGACCGAAACCCCACCGTCGAGCTTGGCCGGGTACTCGTTCGGAGTGTCGTGCTCGGGCGCGTACGTGGCCGGCTTGGATGCGTTGTAGAAGGAGTTCGTCGGCTGGTCGGCGTGCGTGGGGATCATGTACGTTTCCATGGTCTTCCACGCGGCGTTGAACCTGGACCAGTCGCCGGTGACCTTCCCGTACATGGCCTGCAGCCAGATCAGATAGCTGTACGCCTCCGACGTCGTCTCGTGCCCGTGGTCCGGAGCCTCGACGATCAGCGTCTCCACCGAGTGGTAGGGGATGCCCTCGGGGGAGAAGTAGCCGTTCGCCGGGTCGGTGATCTTCCCGTACAGCTCCAGGAACCGGGCGTCGTACGCCTTCGACGCGGCCAGCTGCGTCACGGTGACGGTCGCCTTGGTGTGACCGGTCGCCGAGGCCGTGAAGGTGGCCGCACCGGTGCCCGACGCGTCGGCCGTGACGGTCACCTTCTGCGCCGTGTTCCAGTTGGACGGCGTGAAGGTGAGCGAGGAGCCGCCGGTCACGGACAGGCCCGTGTTGCCGCCGGTGCGTGCCACGGCGACCGTGACGTTCGCGCTCGGCTTCGTCGACAGCTTGACCTCGAACGTACCCGACTTGTTCTGCTGGACCCCGAGTTGGGACGGCGACGCGACCACGGCCGGTCCCGACGCGACCGTGATCCCGACCGGTGTGGAGTCGGCCGAGGCCCCGAGGCTGTCGTACGCCTTCGCGACCAGCGAGTGGCTTCCGGCCGCGAGCGAACTCGTGGAGAGCGTGTACGGCGAGCTGGTGTCCGTGCCCAGCAGGGTCGTGTCGTCGTAGAACTCGACCTTGCTGATGGTCGCGTTGTCTGCCGCCGCGGCGGTGGCGGCCAGCGGGACCGGATCGCCCTGCGTGTACACGGCGCCCGCGGTGGGCGACGTCAGCACGGTGACCGGCGGCTGGTGCGCGCCGGCGCAGGTCGTGCCGTTGACGGCGAAGGAGGTGGGAGCGGCGTTGGTGCCGCTGTAGGTGAACTGCGCGCCGGTGGTGACGGCGGCCCCGGCGGCGATCGTCCCGTTCCAGGACGCGTTCTTCGCGGTGACCGTCTTGCCGGCCTGGGACCAGGTGCCGTTCCACCCGTTGGTGAGGGACTGGTTTCCGGTGTAGGCGTACGTCAGGGTCCATCCGCTGATGGCTTCGGAGCCGCGGTTGGTGATCGTCAGATCCGCCGTGAAACCGGAGCCCCAGTCGTTGGCCTTGTAGTCGACGCTGCACTGAACTGCCGCTGCCTGCGCGGGAGTTGAGCTGGTGCTCAGCATGGTGAGCGGCAGCGCCAGGGCCGCCGCGACGGCGGTCCACATCCGTCGCGCGGTACGGCGTCTGCGTCTGGAGTGCATGTGCTGGTTCCTCCTTGCGGCTCGGAGAAATGGGGGAGGAGCAACAAGCCTTGAACCAGTGGGAGCGCTCCCATGATGGGGAGAGGGCTGTGAGGGGTCAAGGTGCTTGAAGAGTCGAAATGATTCGATTGATCGACAGTGCATCTCCTCTGTTCTTTGGCGGCACTTGGCGCTAGCTTCATCGGCACCAGTGGGAGCGGTTCCATCAGTCGACGTGTCGGACACGACACGCCTGAACTGCAAGGAGTCGCTCATGCAACACCCCCCGCGTCCGGCATTTCCCGTGGTCGGCGCCGAGGTCTGCCTCGACGCCGACGGCAGAGCCGGAAGGCTGCTCGGCGTCAACCGCGCCGTCGGCACCCAGGCCAGGAATCTGATTCCGGCCGGCGGCCCCGTGTACCCGCACGATCTCGGCCAGTGGCCGGCGAACCCACCCGGCGATCCGGCGGGCAGGGTCGCCGCCGCCTGGCATGTCAACGGCCCCTCCCTGATCGGCGAGCACCACGGAACCCCCATGTCCTACGGCACCGGGCTGCGCTACCACCTGCGCTCCCTCAACGGATAGGAACCCCGCACATGAGCCGTACAAGAACAGCCCTACTGGCGGCACTTGCCCTGCTGGCCGGTGGTACGGGCACCGCATTCGCGGCCGTCGCCGGGGACGTCGGCCCCGCGGCCGTCCCCTGCACCGTCGACTACAAAGTGCAGAACCAGTGGGACTCCGGCTTCACCACGGCCGTGACCGTCACCAACCACAGCGCCGCCAAGTCCTCGTGGTCGCTGAAGTGGTCGTACGCCGGGAACCAGAAGGTCACCTCCGGCTGGAACGCGAAGCTCAGCCAGAGCGGCGCCACCGTCACCGCCGCCAACGAGAGCTACAACGGCTCACTGGCGAACGGCGGTTCGGTCAGCTTCGGCTTCAACGGCACGTACAGCGGGACGAACGCGCTGCCCGCCACCTTCACCCTCGACGGTGTGGCCTGCAACGTCGACGGCGGCGGAGGCACCGATCCGACGGATCCCCCGACGACTCCGCCACCGACCACCCCGCCGCCGTCCGGCGGCAAGGCGGACAACCCGTACACCGGTGCCAAGGTGTACGTGAACCCCGAATGGTCCGCGAAGGCCGCGGCCGAACCGGGCGGCACGAAGATCTCCAACCAGCCCACCGCCGTCTGGCTCGACCGCATCGCCGCCATCAAGGGCGTGAACGGCGGCATGGGTCTGCGCGCCCACCTGGACGCGGCGCTCAAGCAGAAGGGCTCGGGCGAGCTGGTCGTCCAGCTGGTCATCTACGATCTGCCGGGACGTGACTGCGCGGCTCTCGCCTCCAACGGAGAACTGGGCCCCACGGACATCGGCAGGTACAAGACCGAGTACATCGACCCGATCGCGGCGATCCTGGCCGACCCGGCCTACGCCGGTCTGCGGATCAGCACCGTCATCGAGCCCGACTCCCTGCCCAACCTGATCACCAACGCGGGCGGCACCAACACCACCACCGACGCCTGCGTCACCATGAAGAGCAACGGCAACTACGAGAAGGGTGTGAGCTACGCCCTGGACAAACTGGGCGCCATCCCGAACGTCTACAACTACATCGACGCCGCGCACCACGGCTGGCTGGGCTGGGACACCAACCTCGCTCCCTCCGTCCAGCAGTTCTACCGGGTCGCCACGACCAACGGCGCGAGCGTGAGCGACGTGGCCGGCTTCATCGTCAACACCGCCAACTACAGCCCGACCACGGAGCCGAACTACAAGGTCACCGACAGCGTCAACGGGCAGACGGTACGTCAGTCGAAGTGGGTGGACTGGAACCAGTACGTGGACGAGCAGTCCTACGCCCAGGCACTGCGTGACAAGCTCGTCGCGGCCGGTTTCAATTCCGGTATCGGCATGCTGGTCGACACCTCCCGCAACGGCTGGGGCGGCTCCGCCCGGCCCACCGGCGCCGGTCCGCTGACCTCGGTGGACGCCTACGTGAACGGTGGTCGCGTCGACCGCCGCATCCACGCCGGCAACTGGTGCAACCAGAGCGGTGCGGGCCTCGGCGCCCGGCCGACCGCGGCCCCGGCCGCCGGTATCGACGCCTACGTGTGGGTGAAGCCTCCGGGTGAGTCGGACGGCGCCAGCTCCGTCGTCGACAACGACGAGGGCAAGGGCTTCGACCGGATGTGCGACCCGACGTACACCGGCAACGCCCGCAACGGGAACAGCATGTCGGGGGCGCTGGCCAACGCGCCGCTGGCCGGACACTGGTTCTCGGCACAGTTCCAGGAGCTCCTGAAGAACGCGTACCCGGCGCTGTGACGACCGGATGAGCGAGCCCGTCGGGGGCCGGCGGCGCCGGGCGCGCCGCCGGTCCCCGGCGGCGCGCCCGTCCCGGCCCCCTACGGACCTGCCTCCTCGACGCCGACACGTTTTGCCGTTCGCGCAACACGACTGGCTGTTTCCGGGAGTGGCGGAGCACGCTGTCCGCATCCCGAACGAGAGGTCCGGAACCATGGCACACGCTCACGACCACGTCGGCCACGCCCACACGGGCCCCGCCCACGCGGGCCACGACCACACCCACATGGACTTCGCCGAGATGCTCCCCCTGCTGGAGCAGGAGGCCGAGCTGTTCACGCCCCTCTACACGAGCGCGGCGGCCTGGCTGCGGGAGCTGCGGCCCGAACCCGGTCTGATCGTGGACGCGGGCAGCGGCCCCGGCGTCATCTCCTGTCTGCTCGCCGACACCTTCCCGCAGGCGCGTGTCGTGGCCGTCGACGGTGCGGAGCCGCTCCTGGAGCGGGCCCGCGCCCGCGCCGGGAGCCGCGGCGTCGCCGACCGCTTCAGCACCCTGTGCGCCGAACTCGGCGACGGGCTCGACGAGCTGGAGTACCCGGCCGACCTGCTGTGGGCCAGCAGGTCCCTGCACCACGTCGGCGACCAGCGGGCCGCGCTCGCCGGTTTCGCACGGAGCCTCGCGCCCGGCGGTACGCTCGCGCTACTGGAGGGCGGCCTGTCCCCGCGCTTCCTGCCGCGCGACACCGGCATCGGCCGCCCCGGCCTGGAGTCCCGGATCGACGCGGTCCACGAGCACTGGTTCACCGAGATGCGCGCGGGGCTGCCCGGCGCGGTGGCCGAGACGGAGGACTGGCCCGCCCTGCTGACCGCGGCGGGTCTGCGGCACGTCGCCACCCGCACGTTCCTGCTCGACCTGCCCGCCCCGCTGTCCGAGGAGGCCCGCGCCTTCGTCGTCACGATCCTGACCCGGCGCCGCGAGGGCCTCGCGCACAGCCTCGACGCCGACGACCTGGCCGCCCTCGACCGGCTCCTCGACCCGGACGACAAGGCGAGCGTCCACCACCGCCCGGACACGTTCGTCCTGCTGGCCCACACGGTGTACGTCGGGGTGAAGGGGGAGTAGCCGGCCCCGGGCGCGGGCGGGCGCCCCGGCGGTGAAGCTCTGGCCGGGGCGCCCGCCCGAGGTGTCCCGCGGTGGTGCCGCAGGAGAAGCCCGACCTCCGTCGGGGAGGTCAGGGAGGTGCCGTCCCTCAGACCACGTCGAAGGTGGCCGGGTCGGGACCCAGTCGGCGGTTCTCGTCGAGCGCGCTGATCGCCGCCATGTCCTCGGCGTCCAGTTCGAAGTCGAAGACCTCGATGTTCTCCTTGATCCGCGACGGCGTCACGGACTTGGGGATCACGACGTTGCCGAGCTGGATGTGCCAGCGCAGCACGATCTGCGCCGCCGTGCGCTCGTGCTTGCGGGCGATGGCCACGATCGCCGGGACCTCCAGCAGGCCCTTGCCCTGGCCGAGCGGGGACCAGGCCTCCGTGGCGATGGCGTGCTTCGCGTGGTACTCCCGCGCCCCGCCCTGCTGGAGGTGCGGGTGCAGCTCGATCTGGTTGACGGCCGGGACGACCGACGTCGCCCCGAGCAGCTCGTCCAGGTGCTCCGGGAGGAAGTTGGAGACGCCGATGGACTTGGCGCGGCCGTCCGCGTGGATCTTCTCGAAGGCCTTGTACGTGTCGGTGGACGTGCCCCGGGACGGCAGCGGCCAGTGGATCAGGTACAGGTCCACGTAATCCAGGCCGAGCTTCTCCAGCGACGTGTCGAAGGCACGGAGGGTGGAGTCGTACCCCTGGTCGCTGTTCCAGAGCTTGGTGGTGACGAAGAGGTCCGAACGCGGGACGCCGGCGGAGGCGATGGCCTTGCCCGTGCCCTCCTCGTTGCCGTAGATCGCCGCGGTGTCGATGCTGCGGTACCCGGCCTCCAGTGCGGTGGCGACGGCCTGCTCCGCCTCGTCGTCCGGGACCTGCCAGACGCCGAAACCCAGCTGCGGCATCTCGACGCCGTTGTTCAGGATGATCGGGGGGACCTTGCTCACTAGCTCTCGATCCTTCAGTTCGTCGGGTGGTACTCCATCGTCAACGATCACAGCGCGTGATGCATTCCTGAGTGCCCAATTCGCTCGGGGATGGGCGAGGGGAACCGGATATTGGCCGAAAATGGCCCTGGCGCAGGAGGACGGGTGACGGGACGCGCACGGATCTCCGCGACGGCCGCGATGTCTCCCCCGGCCTCCGGGACGAGCCGGAAACCCGCCGGACGATGGGCCGGCCGGACGGTGGGCCGGCCGGACGATGGCCGGCCGACGGCCCTCAGGCGCGGTACAGGGCCTCGACCTCGGCGGCGTACGCCTTCTCGATCGCCTTGCGCTTCAGCTTCAGCGAAGGCGTGAGCAGTCCGTGTTCCTCGGTGAACTGATGGGCCAGGATCCGGAACGTGCGGATCGACTCGGTCTGCGAGACCAGCGTGTTCGCGGCGACCACCGCGCGCCGCACCTCGGCCTCCAGGTCGGCGTCGCGGACCAGCTCGGACGGGGTCATCCGCTGTTTGCCGCGCATCTGGAGCCAGTGGTCGACGGCCTCCGAGTCGAGGGTGACGAGGGCGGCGATGTACGGCCGGTCGTTGCCTACGACGACGCACTGCGCGACCAGCGGATGGTCGCGCACCCGCTCCTCCAGGACGCCCGGCGAGACGCTCTTGCCGCCGGAGGTCACCAGGATCTCCTTCTTGCGGCCGGTGATCGTGAGATAGCCGTCCTCGTCGAGTGAGCCGAGGTCGCCGGTGGCCAGCCAGCCGTCGTGCAGCGCGGCGTCCGTGGCCTTGGTGTCGTTCAGGTAGCCCTGGAAGACGTTGCCGCCGTGCAGCCAGATCTCCCCGTCGTCCGCGATGTGCACGGTGGTGCCCGGAATGGCCTGGCCGACGGTGCCGAACCGGGTGCGCTCGGGCGGGTTCGCGGTCGCCGCGGCCGTGGACTCGGTGAGGCCGTACCCCTCGTAGATGGTGACCCCGGCGCCCGCGAAGAACAGACCGAGCCGGCGGTCCATGCCCGAGCCGCCCGACATCGCGTGCTTCACCCGGCCGCCCATCGCCGCGCGCACCTTGGCGTAGACGAGCTTGTCGAAGACCTGGTGCTGCATGCGCAGGGCGGCCGACGGGCCGGGGCCCACGCCCCAGGCCTTGTCCTCGATCGCGTCGGCGTAGCGCACGGCGACGTCGACGGCCTTCTCGAAGGCCCCGGCTCTGCCTTCCTTCTCCGCCTTGCGGCGGGCCGCGTTGAAGACCTTCTCGAAGATGTACGGCACGGCGAGGAAGAAGGTCGGCCGGAAGGCGGCCAGGTCGGGCAGCAGGGCCGCCGCGTTGAGCTGCGGCTGGTGGCCGAACCGGACCCGGCCTCGGATCGCGGCGACCTGCACCATCCGCCCGAAGACGTGCGCGAGCGGCAGGAAGAGCAGCGTGGCCGCCTCGTCCCCGCGCCGGGAGTGGAAGACCGGCTCCCAGCGCTCGATGACGGCGTCCGTCTCGAACATGAAGTTGGCGTGCGTGAGCACGCAGCCCTTGGGGCGCCCGGTGGTGCCGGAGGTGTAGATGATCGTGGCGACCGAGTCGGGGGTGACCGCGCGCCGGTGCCGGTGCACCACCTCGTCGTCGAGGTGCGCCCCCGCCTCGTACAGCTCCTGCACCGCGCCCGCGTCGAGCTGCCACAGCTTGTGCAGTCGCGGCAGCCGGTCGACGACGGTGGCGATCGTCATCGCGTGGTCCTCGTGCTCGACCATGACGGCCGCGACCTGCGCGTCGTGCAGCATCCAGAAGACCTGCTCGGCGGACGACGTCGGGTAGACGGGCACCACCTGGGCGCCGATCGTCCACAGCGCGTAGTCGAAGAGGGTCCACTCGTACCGGGTGCGGCACATGATCGCGACCCGGTCGCCGAACCGGACGCCTTGGGCGAGGAGCCCCTTGGACAGGGCGAGCACCTCGTCGCGGAACTCGGCGGCGGTCACGTCACGCCACTGCCCCTGGTCGTCCTTGCGGCCGAGGGCGACGCGCAGCGGGTCCTCCAGGGCATGGTCGAACACGACGTCGGCCAGTCCGCCCACCGGCGGCGGCGACGCCGTCGGAGGGTTGGTGAACTCGCGCAAACCCGCTCCTTGTGGCGCTCGGCACAGCGCCGTGAAAGCTACCTCACGGACGGATCGGACGGGAGGGGGCGAAGGCACCGGGCGGCGCGGCGTCCGCCCCGGCCGGTTCGGGGAAATGCGCGCACATGGGGAAGGGCCGGACAGATTACTTACGGTTCGGTAAGTTTCGGTGCCGTAATCTCCACGGAATCTGTACGACCCCCCTCCGGGTGCCGGGCGCCTGGCGTCACCGAGGCGGAATCCCCGGCTCCTGCCCCTCCGAATGCCACGGGTCGGCCGCTGCGCCGGCGCGACCGGCGCGGGCCGCGCCGGCGTTACCCGCGTCCCCGGTGCAGCCGGTCGCCGCCCCCCAGGATCGCCGCCGCCAGTGCGTCCGCCGCGTCCTGGGCCGCGGGGCGGCGCCGTCCGTGGACGACGACGAAGTCGACCGCGCCCAGCTCCGGAAGTCCCGCCCGCTCGGACATCGGGACCAGGCCGGGCGGGACCAGCCCCCGGGAGTGGGCCATCACGCCGAGGCCCGCGCGGGCCGCCGCGATGAGGCCGCTCAGGCTGCCGCTCGTGCAGACGACGCGCCAGGGGCGGCCCTGGCGTTCCAGCGCCTCCAGGGCGAGGGCGCGCGTGATGCCGGGCGGCGGGTACACGATGAGCGGGACCGGCCGGTCGGGTTCCAGCCGCAGCCGCAGCCGCTCCGCGCCGATCCAGACCAGCTCGTCGTGCCAGACCAGCTCGCCGCGTGGGTCCTCGGGCCGGCACTTCGCCAGCACCAGGTCGAGCTTCCCCGCCGCCAGCCGCTCGTGCAGGGTCCCCGACAGCTCCACCGTCAGTTCCAGGTCGACCTCGGGATGGTCGTGCCGGAAGCCCTCGAGGATCTCCGGCAGCCGGGTCAGCACGAAGTCCTCCGAGGCCCCGAACCGCAGCCGCCCGCGCAGCCGCGTCCCCGTGAAGAACGCGGACGCCTGCTCGTGCACCTCCAGGATCCGCCGCGCGAAGCCCAGCATCGCCTCGCCGTCCTCCGTCAGCTCCACCGAGTGGGTGTCCCGCGAGAAGAGACGGCGTCCCGCGGCGTCCTCCAGACGGCGCACGTGCTGGCTCACGGTCGACTGCCGCAGCCCGAGCCGCCGGGCGGCCCGGGTGAAACTCAGCGTCTGCGCCACGGCCAGGAAGGTACGCAGCTGGGAGGGGTCGTACACGGCCCCCACGTTATCGCAGGACGCGATCACAGTCAGAGTGGTATGACGGATTCCCGATCACTTACCGGGGGAGGACGATGGAGAGGGCACGCCCCGACCAGGACGGACGACGCACCGAACGAAGCAGTGGAGCACCGTGAAACGCCTGCAGTGGCCGAGCTGGATGCCGATCGACCCGTACCTCCTCATGCTGCTCGGGACGGTGGGGCTCGCGGCCCTGTTCCCGGCGCGGGGTACGGCGGCCGACGTGGCGTCGGGTGCGTCCACCGCCGCGATCGCCTTCCTCTTCTTCCTCTACGGGGCGCGGCTGTCCACCCGCGAGGCGATGGACGGCCTGCGCCACTGGCGCCTGCACGTCACCGTGCTGGTCTGCACCTTCGTCGTGTTCCCGCTGTTCGGCACGGCCGCCCGCGGCCTCGTCCCGGTGCTGCTGACCGACCCCCTGTACCAGGGCCTCCTCTTCCTCACCCTCGTCCCGTCGACCGTCCAGTCGTCGATCGCCTTCACGTCCATCGCGCGCGGCAACGTGCCCGCCGCCATCTGCGCGGGCTCCTTCTCCTCGCTCGCGGGCATCGTGGTCACCCCGCTGCTCGCGGCGGCGCTGCTCGGCAGTGGCGGCGGCGGGTTCTCCGCGGACTCCCTCGTCGCGATCGTGCTCCAGCTGCTCGTCCCGTTCCTCGCCGGACAGCTGCTGCGCCGCTGGATCGGCGGGTTCGTCACGCGTCACAAGAAGGTTCTCGGGTACGTCGACCGCGCCTCGATCCTCCTCGTCGTCTACACCGCGTTCAGCGAGGGCATGGTCCAGGGCGTCTGGCACCGGGTCAGCGCCGTCCGGCTCGCCGGACTCCTGGTCGTCGAGGCCGTCCTGCTCGCCCTGATGCTGGCGCTCACCTGGTACGGAGCGAGGGCGCTGCGCTTCAGCCGCGAGGACCGGATCGCGATCCAGTTCGCCGGTTCCAAGAAGTCCCTCGCCTCGGGACTGCCCATGGCGAGCGTCCTCTTCGGGGCGCACGCCTCTCTCGCCGTACTGCCGCTGATGCTCTTCCACCAGATGCAGCTCATGGTCTGCGCGGTGATCGCCAAGCGCCGCTCCCGCGACCCCGAGGCGGTCACGGAGGCGGTCCCAGCCGCAGCGTCACGAATCGCGGCCGGTACAGGGACACGTTCCGGCTCAGGTTCGCCTGCGCCGAAGCCCCCGTCGCGTCCAGCCAGTTGACGTCGTAGCTGAGGACCAGCCGGCCGCCGCCGCTCAGTGCCGGATGCGCCTGCGGGTTGTACGCGGCCACGTCGCCCGCGGGCAGCGACGGGCTGAGGCCGCGCAGGGGCCCGTGCCAGGGTCCCGTCGGCGAGCACGCCCAGTACGACGTGAGAGTCGTCAGGCCCCGTGTGCCGGCGGCCATCGTGAACAGGACGTACGTGCCGCCGTCGCGCACCACCGTGAACGCGCTGCCCACGCCCCTGCGCGTCCCGTCCCCGAGCACCGGCGCCGGGCGGGCCCGCGCCGCCCACCGCGAGCCGTCCCAGTACTCCCAGGCCCCCGGTTCGCCCAGCCCGCCGCGCGGTACGCGGGCGACGTACGCCGTCGAGACCCGGCGCCCGGCGGCCTGAGCGTCGTTGCCGCCGAAGACGTACGTCCAGTCACCGGCGTCCAGCGTCGAGGTCCCGAACAGCACGCGCCGGGCGGCGTCCGCGAGGCCGCGCTGGTCCAGGACCGTCCGGACGCCCTCGAGCCGCAGGCCGGGCAGCGAGAGCGTGGCGACCTCGGTGGCGGTGGGCACCCCGTAGATCCACGGGGCCCGGCCCGCCGTACGGGTCCACAGCAGGACCCGCACGACGCGCTCCGCCGAGCCGGGGGAGCGGGGCTCGACCCGGGCCGCCACCGGCCAGCGCCACTGTCCCGCCCCGGGGTCGGGGAACAGCGGGGCGGGCAGCGTGCGCCGCAACCGGCCCGACGCGGCCATCACCACGGCCGAGTTGCGCACCATCGGCGCCGAGGCGTCGCGCCAGCTGGAGGACTCGCCGACGGGATTGGGCGGTCCGTGCACCGGGCCGAGATAGGTGTCCGAGAACAGCCACAGCACCCGGCCGTCCGGCAGCCGCAGCGAATGGGTTCCGTCACCGCCCGTCCAGTCG
Organism: Streptomyces sp. NPDC005551; assembly: GCF_042871785.1. Taxonomy (NCBI): domain Bacteria; kingdom Bacillati; phylum Actinomycetota; class Actinomycetes; order Kitasatosporales; family Streptomycetaceae; genus Streptomyces; species Streptomyces sp. NPDC005551. The sequence continues at coordinate 912,242 of NZ_JBIAJE010000001.1, forward strand.
TCGGTGCGCACCGGGTCGTTCCCGTACCGGGCGAACTCGTCCGTCAGTCCCCGGTCGGCCTGCCAGGACGTGACCGCGCGTGCCGTGCATGCCCCGCCGCCCTCCCGGTCGCGGTCCGGGAGGGCGGTCAGCAGCACGGCCGCGCAGACGAGGGCCAGCAGGACACCGAGGCCGGTTCCCCTGCGCCGTCGTGCTCGTGCGTCGTCGGACACGGACGGGACGTTAGTGGCCGCCGCTCACCCGGTCCATGGGCAGCCGTACGACGGTGTCCCGGGTCACAGCCGGCTTGCCCGCGCGCACGGCGGCCAGCTCCTCGTCGCTCAACGCCCGGTCGTAGACCCTGACCTCGTCGATCGCACCGGTGAAGTGGGCGCGGCCGTCCGTCCGTTGCCCTACGTGGACTCCGAACGGCGAGTTGCGGCTCACCGATCCCGGGACGTCCGCCGTGCCGAGCGACGCGCCGTCCACGGTGAGCGTGAGCCGCCCGCCACCGCGGCGCAGCGCGACGTGGTGCCACCCGCCGTCGTTGTAGGCGTCCGTGGTCCGCACCGAGGCGGAGGCCGGCGGTGCCGCGCCGTTCCGGGCGGTGATCAGGCCGATGATCCGGTGGGACGCCGGTTCGCCGCGCAGCCACACCTGCGGCTGCGAGGTGCCGATCCCGCCCATCCACAGCAGCGGCTGCTCACCGGTCGTGGCCGTGTAACGGAACCAGAGGGACGCCGTGAAGTCCTTCGTCCCGAGGGGCAGCCGGTCCTGGTGGGGCAGGCGTACGGCGTCGTCGGCGCCGTCGAACGCGAGCGCCCCGCCGAACGCGCCGGTCGTCGTCCGCGCGCCGCCGAGGACCAGGGCCCGCCTCGCGTGCGGGGCGCGGTCGGCCGTCGTGGGGTCGGGGCCGCGGCGCGGGGTCAGCCAGTCCGTGGTGAAACGCGCGAAGCGGATCTCGTCGCGGGCGTCGACCGCTCCGCCCTCGTACAGCAGCCCCACGCCGTCGCGGCCGACGCGCACCAGGTCGGAGTACCCGGACCAGTCGGTGGTGACGACCGTGCCGCGGTCCACGCTCTCCCAGGTGCGTCCGCCGTCGTACGAGGAGCGGATCATCATCGTGCGCCGGCGGTCCGGGTCGCCGGGGCAGGCCAGCAGCAGCCGGTCGCCGACGCGCAGCACGGAGCCCTGGACCTGCGGGGTGTAGAGGTCCGGGAGGTCGCGGAAGGGTGTCACGAAGCTGTCGCCGCCGTCCCGGCTGACGGTCTGGGTGCGGTGGCCGAGGTCGGTGCCGTCCTGTTCGCGCCCGCTGACGAGGAGGGATCCGTCGGCCCGCTCGGTGAGCGTCATCTCCGAGGGCTTCTGGCGGAAGGTGCCGTCGCCCGCGACCGGCCACGAGTCCCTCGCGCCGATGTCCCAGTGGTCGCCGCCGTCGTCGCTGGTGATCAGCGCGGCGTGGTTGGCGGTGACCCGGCCGCCGTTCCACGTCTCGGTGTTGACGGTGAACACCAGGCGCCCGGCGTGCCTGCCCCGGGAGAGCTGGATGCCGTGCACGGGTCCGGTGGCGTACCAGGAGTTCCAGTCGGCGGGCAGGATCTCGTCGCTCAGGTCACGCGGCTGCGACCAGGTGAGGCCGTCGTCGTCGCTGTACTGGAGGTGCGGGGTCCGGTCGCAGGGCACGGAACAGCTCCCGCTGTCGGTGCGGCCCGTGTTGTACGTCTCCGCCAGGAGGATGCGTCCGCTCTCGCGGTCCACGACGGGGGCCGGGTTGCCGTGCGTGTCGCCGCCGCCGTCGTTGACCACGCGCAGCGGGCCCCAGGTGCGTCCGCCGTCCGTGGAGCGCTTGACCACGATGTCTATGTCGGCCGCGTCGCCGCAGTTGAGGACCCGCCCCTCGGCGAAGGCCAGCAGGGTGCCCTCGGTCGTCCGCACGACGGCCGGGATGCGGAAGCAGGCGTAGCCGGGATCCTGGGAGGCCCTGAAGAGGACCTGCTGCTCGAACTCATGTGCCGGGGGGAGCGGTTCGGCCCCGGCGGGAGCCGGTAACGCCAGCAGCGCGGCGGCTGTGAGGACGGCTGTCAGGGTGGATCTCAGACGTGCGCGGAGACTTGACGGCATGGTGCGGCCCTGCCCTTCAGGCGTCTGGACAATCTGGACATCCCACGTCCAACGTTCGCGGCATCGACGCTACTTGGGCGCTCGTACGCCCCACAAGGACCGTGCGGCGGGCGATCGGCGCGGCGTGGGGCCGCGCCGCGACCGATTCGCGGCCCCCCGGGGCCGGGCGGCGCACCCGGCACCGCGGAGCGGGAGCGCCGTGGACCACGCCCGGACGGCCGCCGCCGAACGGGATCAGTTCACGCGCCCGTCGATCCCGATTTCCGGTACGGACCGCGGGGGCGGGCTAACGTTCCGTCATGACCGCACCTGAAGCCGAGCCCCGGCTCGCCCTCGACCCCGCACGCACCGCGCTGGTGCTCGTCGACCTGATGGACCGGATCGTCGGCCTGCCCCTGGAGCCCCGCAAGGGCCCCGAAGTCCTCTCCGCGGCCCGGCGGGTGGCCGACGCCTTCCGGGCCGTCGGCGCGCCGGTCGTGCTCGTCCGGGTCGAACGGCCGGGCGTTCCCGAGCACCGCCCGGCAGCGGTCTGGTCACCGGGCTCGCCGTCGACGGAGACATCGAGATCGTGAAGCGGACGATCGGCGGATTCCAGGGCACGGGACTGGACGAGCGGCTGCGCGAGCGCGGCGTCAGCACCGTGGTGTTCGGCGGCGTCGCCACCAACCTCGGGGTCGAGTCCACGGCCCGTGCGGCCGGTGACCTCGGCTACGACCTGGTCTTCGTCGAGGACGCCATGGCCGCTCTCACGGGCCCCGAGCACGCGGCCTCGGTCACCTTGGACTTCCCGCGCCTGGGCACGGTCGTGCACTCCTCCGAGGTGCATTTCACCGCACGCTGAGCCCGCGTTCCCCGCCAGGCCGGCGGGCGGGCGGAGGCGGGCCCCTGCGGCGCGGGGGGCGTTCCCCGCCGGCCGGGGGACCGCCGCCGGGTCGCGGGGGCGCCGGTCAGCCCTGGGCGGCCGCGGCCCGCAGGGCGATACGGTGCTCGCCCGCGTACACGTTCATGGAGGCGCCGCGCAGGAATCCCACCAGCGTCAGTCCCGTCTCGGCGGCGAGGTCCACCGCCAGGGACGAGGGCGCCGAGACCGCCGCCAGTACGGGGATGCCGGCCATCACCGCCTTCTGCGCCAGTTCGAAGGAGGCCCGGCCGGAGACCAGCAGTACGGAGCGGGACAGCGGCAGCGAGCCGTCCTGAAGGGCCCGTCCCACCAGCTTGTCGACGGCGTTGTGCCGGCCCACGTCCTCCCGGACGTCGAGGAGTTCGCCGCTCTCGTCGAACAGCGCCGCCGCGTGCAGGCCCCCGGTCCGGTCGAAGACCCGCTGCGCCTCGCGGAGCCGGTCGGGGAGGCCCGCGAGCAGCTCGGGCGTCAGCCGCACCGGGGGAATGTCGTCGATCGTCCAGCGGGCCGTCGTACGCACCGCGTCCAGGCTCGCCTTGCCGCACAGACCGCACGAGGACGTCGTGTACACGTTGCGTTCCAGTGTGATGTCCGGGATCGCCACGCCGGGAGCGGTCCGCACGTCGACGACGTTGTACGTGTTCGAGCCGTCCACGGTCGCGCCGGCGCAGTAGACGATGCTCTGGAGCTCGTCGGCGGCGCCCAGCACCCCCTCGCTGACGAGGAACCCGGCCGCCAGCGCGAAGTCGTCGCCGGGGGTGCGCATGGTGATGGCGAGCGGCTTGCCGTTGAGCCGGATCTCCAGGGGCTCCTCGGCGACGAGCGTGTCGGGGCGGGTGCTGACGGCCCCGTCCCGGATACGGATCACCTTGCGTCGTTCCGTGACTCGTCCCATGTCCTGATCAGCCCCGGTTCTGTACGTGCTGGCGGCCGGGAACGGCCCTTGCTGCGGAGTAGCCGCGGTCACCGGTCGTCGTACGGACAGGTGACTTCACCGTCTCATTGTCGGGCACGGGCGGACGCCCCGGCGGCCCGCTCGGCCGCGCTCGCGGGGCGCGGGACGATCCGGTGCACTTAGAGTTTTTTATGACGTTATGCCGGATAGGTAACCGGTAACCGCACAGTGAAGTGGAGGGCGGAGATGATCACGCGAGAGCAGATCCCGGCGGTGCTGGATCATCCGGTCCACGACGTCGAGGGCAACAAGATCGGCGACGCCAAGCACATCTTCCTCGACGATGCGACCGGTCGGCCGGAGTGGGTGAGCGTCAAGACGGGCCTGTTCGGCACCAGCGAGTCCTTCGTGCCCGTCCAGGACGCCTCGATGGTCGCGGGGCACCTGGAAGTGCCGTATCCCAAGGACATGGTCAAGGACGCGCCCCATGTCGACGTCGGCGCGGGTGGTCACCTGTCCGTACCGGAGGAACACCAGCTGTACGAGTACTACGGCATTGCCTGGGACGCCGCCTGGCAGCAGACCGGCCCGGCAGGTGAAGGCGGCTGGGCTCGCGCCGGAGCCACGGAGTCTCCCGACACCGCCGCGACCGGCACCCCGGAGAGCCGCTACGAGGACACGACCGCTTCCGGCATCGCCCGGAGCGGCGAGGAGCGCCCGGACCTCGCCACCTCGCAGAGCGATTACGACAACACCACCGCGTCGGGCATCGCCCGCAGCGGCAATGAGCACGAGGAGGGCACCGTCTCCGCCGACTCCGACAGCCGTGGGGAGGCGTCGCCGGGCGTCGACGAGCCGGTGCGCGGCACCGGACGCGGAGAAGCCGGCCGAGCCAGGCTGCGCCAGTACACCGCCCCCGACGAACAGCAGCGCCGTTCCGATACGCCGTGAAGCCACCCACCCGACGGGGGAGCCTCCCGGCTCCGTGACACTCCTGGAGCGCCCGCCCCGCGCCGGCCGGCCGGGCCAGGTCAGGGCACCTCTTCCAGCAGCTGTTCGGTCCAGATGGTCTTGCCCGCGACGGTGTACCGGCTGCCCCAGCGATGGGTCAGTTGCGCCACCAGGAACAGACCACGGCCGCCTTCGTCCGTCCACCGGGCCCGTCGCAGGTGCGGCTGCGTCTGGCTGGGATCGGAGACCTCGCAGATCAGCCGGTGATCCCGGATCAGCCGCAGGCCCACCGGGGCGCCGCCGTAGCGGATGGCGTTGGTGACCAGCTCGCTGACGATCAGCTCCGTGGTGAACACGAGATGTTCCAGCCCCCAGGAAGCCAGCTGGTCGGCGACCCGGCGGCGCACGCCGGCGACCGCGCTGGGGTCCGCGGCCAGCTCCCAGGTGGCGGTGGCGTCTTCGGGGAGCCGGCGCACCCGGGCCACCAGGAGTGCCAGGTCGTCGTCCAGGGGCTCCTGGAGGAGTTCCTCCAGGATGCGGCCCCCGATCTCGGTGACCGGGCGGCCGCCTTCGGTGCCCTCACGCGTGCCCTCCCGCACCAGAGCCAGCCCGCGCCGGGTGTGGAACGGATCGCGCGCCGGCGCGCCGGTGTAGAAGGACAGCACGTCACCGGAGCCCAGTTGCAGCTCGGTGGTCTCGAAGGGCTCCGCCCCCTTGCCCAGGGGCAGCCCCGGACGCAGAGGCACCTGGTCGGCCCCGGCTCCGCCTCGCGCGGCCAGCACCGGCCCCGGATGCCCCGCACTGGCCAGTACGCACTGGCAGGTGACCGGGTCGTACACGGCGTACAGGCACGTCGCGCCGTGCACGCTGCCGACAGGGACGACCTCTCGGTGCTCCTCGTCCTCGGCGAACCGGATCACCAGGTCGTTCAGGTGGGACAGCAATTCGTCGGGACTGAGATCAAGGTCCGTCAGGGTCTGCACCGCCGCCCGCAGCCGGCCCATCGCCGCCGTGGCGTTCATCCCCTGCCCGCCCGCATTGCCCACGACGAAGCCCACCCGGCTCGAGGACAGGGCGATGACGTCGTACCAGCTGCCGCCGACACCCGTCACCGCACGCGCGGGCAGGTGGGCACCGAACGTCTTCGCAGCCTCGACCTCCACCACCGGCCGTGGCAGCAGACCCCGCTGCAGTGCTTCCGCGGTGCGGCGTTCGAGGCTGTAGCGCCGAGCGTTGTCGAGGCTCAGCGAGGCCCGGGTGCCGATCTCGTCCGCGAGAGTCACGTCCGCCGGGTCGAAGGGGCCCCGTTCCCCGGTTCGCCAGAGTCCCACCGCCCCCAGTACCCCTCCCCGGACCAGGAGCGGCAGCACCATGAGCGACGTGGCACCCGGGGGCAGCATCAGCGCCGTTCTTTCCGCGTCGTCCTTGAGCGCCGCCCGGGCCAGGCGCAGATCCGGCAGCACGCCCGGGGTGCCCTTGCGCAGGTGCTCGGCTTCTTCGGGGCCGATCCGGAAATTCGCGCCGACAGCGTGGCTCTCCGGAGGCCAGCGTCCACCGGCCGCCGCCGCCGCGATCCGTCGCATCGGCGTGCCGGCAGGGAAGGACAGGGGCTCCTCGCCGAGCAACACGCTCTCGGTCAGGTCCACCGCCCCCAGGTCGGCGAAGGCCGGGACGAGGACGTCCAGCAACTGCTCGGCATTGCGGGTGATGTCCAGGGAGCCGCCGATGCGGGTCGCCGCGTCATGGAGCAGCTCCAGCCGTTCGAGTGCGCGTGGATCCGTGGCCAGCACCTGTTCCGCGGTGGGCACCGGACGTCGTACCGTCTGCGGCCCGGAGTCCGGGGACTCCGCCCGGATCAGCCGCATGAGGAAACGGCCCTCCGCTCCCTCCGCGAGCACCGACACCGCCGCCACCGCCGCGAAAGGAGCACCGCGGACGGTGTGCAGGCCGGCCCGCGCGCTCAGCATGATCCCGCCCAGAGCGCCGCCGACGAGCTCGGCCCACACGGATGGATCGTCGAAGAGGGCCGAGATCTCCATGCCGCGGATCTCGTCGACGGATCCCTCGAACAGCCGCAGAGCGGGGGGTGTGCAGGTGAGGACCGCTCCCCTGGCATCCAGCACCAGGACGGCCGGTTCCCGGGCCAGGACTTCGGCCACGGAGGGGAGCTCGTCAGGCACGGTGCATCACTCCAGCGGGGTGGACGGCAACCCTTCGCCCCTTCCTCATGGTCACCCACCACCGCACCGAACGCGCGACGGCCCGCCGCCCCGGCACCCCGCCGGGGAAGGCCGGTCGCGACCGCACTTCGACTGTGCGGCCGCCGCTCGCGGCGAGCAGTGCGCCTGACCGCCGGCGGATCGTCGCCCCGGGCCGGGATCCGGGCGTGAGCACCGCTCCGCCACGGTCTCCACGAGCTCGTACCGAGGGCCGGGCGCCGTTCACCGGGTGAGGGCCGGGCCTGCGTGTGTAAGGGGTCCGGCCGTCCGGCGGCCTGACAGAAGCCGACAAGCCTGGCGCCCCATTCCTGTGGCATCACCTGCCGTCGTACCCGTGAGTCACTGATCAGACTGGTGGATCCCGCTACCCAAGGCAACGAGGGGGACCACCCATGAACGGCTCACGGATCACCGCCGTCGGTCACTACCAGCCCGCCCGGGTTCTCACCAACGAGGACCTGGCAGGCCTGGTCGACACGAGCGACGAGTGGATCAGGAGCCGCGTCGGCATCCGCACCCGCCACATCGCCGGGCCCGACGAGCCGGTCGACGAGCTGGCCGGCCACGCCGCCGCCAAGGCGCTCGCCGCGGCGGGTCTCACCCCCGCCGACATCGACCTGGTGCTCGTCGCCACCTCCACGGCCATCGACCGCTCCCCGAACATGGCCGCGCGGGTCGCCGCCCGCCTCGGCATCCCGTCCCCGGCGGTGCTGGACCTCAACGTCGTCTGCGCCGGGTTCACGCACGCCCTGGCCACCGCCGACCACTCGGTGCGGGCCGGGGCGGCCACCCGGGCCCTGGTCATCGGCGCCGACAAGATGTCCGAGGTGACGGACTGGACCGACCGCACGACGTCCGTCCTGGTCGGCGACGGGGCGGGGGCCGTCGTGCTCGAAGCGTCCGACGACCCCGGCGTCGGCCCGGTGCTGTGGGGGTCGGTCCCGGAGATGGGGCACGCCGTCCGCATCGAGGGCACGCCGGCGCGGTTCGCCCAGGAGGGGCAGAGCGTGTACCGGTGGGCGACCACCAAGCTCCCGGCGATCGCCCGCCGGGCCGTCGAACGCGCCGGGCTCACCCCGGAGGACCTCGCCGCGGTCGTCCTGCACCAGGCGAACCTGCGGATCATCGAGCCGCTGGCCGCGAAGATCGGTGCGGTGAACGCGGTGGTCGCCCGTGACGTCGTCCACTCCGGGAACACCTCGGCGGCCAGCATCCCGCTCGCCTTCTCCAAGCTCGTGGAACGCGGGGAGATCTCCACGGGTGACCCCGTGCTGCTGTTCGGCTTCGGCGGGAACCTCTCGTACGCGGGGCAGGTCGTCCGCTGCCCGTGAGGGCCCCGGGGAAGCCTTCGTCGGAGCGGTGTGACGAACGCGCCCCCGTCTCTTCCGGCGACGGTGCGCCGAAGGCCGTAGGTGTGGAAGCGGGCGTTCAGGGCGACGGCGGCGTCCATGTCGTCCGCGGCGACCGCCCGCTCGCCCTCCGCGCACAGCTCCTCGATCGGCGATGCCCGCGGCGCCCGCCGCCGTGGCGGCGAGCCGGGCCGCCTCGGCCTCCAGAAGCCACGGTGACGGAACTCGCCGGCAACACGGTCCTCGCGGAACTCGCCGCGCGGGTCGAGCGGCGCGTCCGCTGGTACTGCACCCCGGTCGCCCGGCAGCGCGGTCACCAGTCCCGGCGGGAGCACCGCGAGCTGATCGCCGCGATCGCGGACCACGACGAACAGCGCGCCGCGACGGTGTCCCGCGCCCACGCGGGACACACGCGCAGGACGTACCACGAGCGCGAGCGGTGGACCGCGGGGTCCGCGCCCCGGTCCAGGTGGGCCCGGGCGGGGTCCGCGCCCCGGTCCAGGTGGGCCCGTCAGGACGAACCGCCGGTCACAGCCGGCCCCCGGTCGACAGGCCCGAGGTAGCCGCCGAACCGCAGCGCCCCGCACATCTTTGTCCTGTGAGTGGCGAAAGTCTGTGGCAATTCGTGCATGACTTCTTCCCACTCCCGGCACCCGCTGCTACGTTCACCTCGAAAGCCCGACGGACAGGGCCGGTTGAGGCGGGGAGGGGCATGTGAGACGCATGACGGCTCGACCCGCGAACGCGCACCAGGCGCGGCTGCTGCGCCTGCTGCGGGACGGCGGCCCCAACTCCCGTGCGCAGCTGGGCGACCAGATCGACCTCTCCCGGTCGAAGCTGGCCGTCGAGGTGGAACGGCTCCTGGAGACCGGGCTCGTGGTCGCCGACGGACTCGCGGCGTCCCGCGGCGGCCGCCGCTCCCACAACATCCGGCTCGCACCCGCACTGCGCTTCCTCGGTGTCGACATCGGGGCGACCTCGATCGACGTGGCCGTCACCAACGCCGAGCTGGAGGTCCTCGGACACATCAACCAGCCCATGGACGTACGCGAGGGCCCCGTCGCGGTCTTCGAGCAAGTCCTCGCCATGGCGGCCAAGTTGAGGACGTCCGGACTCGCGGAGGGCTTCGACGGCGCCGGCATCGGAGTGCCGGGGCCGGTCCGCTTCCCCGAGGGCGTCCCCGTCGCCCCGCCGATCATGCCCGGCTGGGACGGCTTCCCGGTCCGCGAGGCGCTCAGCCAGGACCTCGGCTGCCCGGTCATGGTCGACAACGACGTGAACCTGATGGCCATGGGGGAACAGCACGCGGGCGTCGCACGCTCCGTGGGCGACTTCCTCTGCGTCAAGATCGGTACCGGCATCGGCTGCGGGATCGTCGTCGGCGGCGAGGTGTACCGCGGTACCACGGGCAGCGCGGGGGACATCGGGCACATCCAGGCCGTCCCCGACGGCCGCCCGTGCGCGTGCGGGAACCGCGGCTGCCTGGAGGCCCACTTCAGCGGCGCCGCGCTCGCCCGCGACGCGACGGAGGCGGCGCGGCAGGGACTGTCGCACGAGCTCGCGGCGCGACTGGACGCTGCGGGCGCGCTCAGCGCCGTCGACGTCGCCGCGGCGGCCGCCGCGGGCGACGCGACGTCCCTCGACCTCATCCGTGAGGGCGGCAACCGGACCGGCCAGGTCCTCGCCACCCTGGTCAGCTTCTTCAACCCGGGTCTGGTGGTGATCGGCGGCGGAGTGACCGGCCTCGGCCACACCCTGCTCGCCGCGATCCGCACCCAGGTCTACCGCCAGTCGCTGCCCCTGGCGACCGGCAACCTCCCCATCGTGCTGGGCGAGTTGGGACCCACCGCCGGAGTGATCGGCGCGGCCCGGCTCATCAGCGACCACCTCTTCTCACCCGCGTAGACCCGGGGCCGCGAGGCCCCGGAACACCTCACCCGCACGCCCCGCTGCTTCGCCCTGCCCTGAACACGCCTGCCCCGAAACCGACTTCGGCGCAAGCGCCCTGCCCTGCAACCGGCCCGCACGCCCGCCTAGGGGAACGTCATGGCACCAGAACCACCGCTGCTCACCATGTCCGGCATCACCAAGTCGTTCCCCGGAGTCCGCGCCCTGGACGGCGTCGACCTCGAAGTCCAGGCCGGCGAAGTGCACTGCCTGCTGGGCCAGAACGGGGCCGGCAAGTCCACCCTCATCAAGATCCTGGCCGGCGCGCACCAGCCCGACGGCGGCACGATCGGCTGGCGCGGCGAAAGGGTCGTGCTCCGGTCGCCGATCGCCGCCATGCGTCTGGGCATCGCCACCATCTACCAGGAACTCGATCTGGTGGAAGGCCTGTCGGTGGCCGAGAACGTCCACCTCGGGCACGAACCCACGGCCGCCGGATTCGTCGTACGAGGCAAGGCGGCCCGGGACTCGACCACCGCACTGCTGCGCCGTCTCGGGCATCCGGAGATCGACCCCGCACGGCTGGTCGGTGACCTGTCGGCGGCCCAGCAGCAGATCGTCTCCATGGCCCGGGCACTCTCCCACGACGTACGCCTCATCGTCATGGACGAACCGTCCGCCGCCCTCGACCCCGACGAGGTGGACAACCTCTTCCGCATCGTCGGCGACCTCACCGCTGACGGAGTCGCCGTCGTCCACATCTCCCACCGTCTGGAGGAGATCCGCCGGGTCGGGGACCGCGTGACCGTGCTCAAGGACGGACGCGCGGTCGCGGTCGGACTCCCCGCGAAGTCCACGCCGACGCGCGAGGTGGTGGCGCTGATGACGGGACGCGACGTCGAGTACGTCTTCCCGGACCGGCCCGCGCGGCAACCGTCGGGAGACCCGGTACTGACCGTCCAAGGCCTCGCCAGGGACGGCGAGTTCGCGCCGCTCGACCTGGAGCTGCGCCCCGGCGAGATCGTCGGCCTCGCGGGACTCGTCGGGTCCGGCCGCACCGAGATCCTGGAGACCGTCTACGGAGCGCGGAAGCCGAGCGCCGGCCGCGTCCTCGTGGACGGACGCCCCTTGCGGCCCGGCAGCGTACGCGCCGCCGTCCGCGCCGGACTCGGGCTCGCCCCCGAGGAACGCAAGGCCCAGGCCCTGCTGATGCTGGAGTCCGTCACCCGCAACGTGTCCGTCTCCTCCATGTCCCGCTTCTCCCGCGGAGGCTGGGTCGACCGGCGGGCGGAACTCGGCGCGGCACGCGCCGCCACCCGGGAGTTGTCGCTGCGCCCCGACAACCCCTCCGTGCCGGTGCGTACCCTCTCCGGCGGCAACCAGCAGAAGGCCGTCCTCGCGCGCTGGCTGCTGCACGGCTGCCGGGTGCTGCTGCTCGACGAGCCCACCCGCGGCGTCGACGTCGGAGCGCGCGCCGAGCTGTACGCGGTCGTCCGCCGGCTCGCCGACGAGGGCCTCGCCGTCCTGCTGGTCTCCAGCGAAGTGCCCGAGGTGCTCGGGCTCGCCGACCGTGTACTCGTACTGCGCGAAGGCCGGGTCGTCCACACGGCACCCGCCCGCGAACTCGACGAACACCGTGTCCTGGACCTCGTCATGGAAGGCGGGCCGGTGGCCGGTGAAGGGAGCCCGGTGTCATGACGCAGCCCGTATCCCCGCCCAGGGGGGACACCCGCACAGCGGCGCCGGCCGAGGAACACCCGCCGTGGCGGACGTTCACGGCCAGGGTCGACCTGCGCACCCTCTCGCTCCTCGGGGTCCTCGCCGCGCTGATCGTCATCGGAGGCATCACCAGGCCCGACGAGTTCCTCGACACCCGCAACCTCCAACTCGTCCTCACGCAGGCCTCGGTGATCGGTGTCGTCACGGTCGGCATGACCCTCGTCATCACCTCCGGCGGCATCGACCTGTCGGTCGGCGCGATCGTCGCGCTCGCCTCGGTGTGGGCGACGACGGTCGCCACCCAGGAGTACGGCTTCGCCGGCATCCTCTTCACCGCGGTGATCGTCGGAGCCGGCTGCGGCCTGGTCAACGGCCTCCTCATCGCCTACGGGGCGCTGGTCCCGTTCATCGCCACGCTCGCCATGCTGGCCTCCGCCCGCGGTCTCGCCCTCCAGCTCACCGACGGCAGGACGCAGATCGTCACCGTGGACGGCGTGCTGAGACTCGGCGAACGCGACGCGTACGTGCTGGGCGTTCCACCGCTCGTCCTCGTCTTCGCCGTCGTCACCGTCGTCGGCTGGCTGCTCCTCAACCGCACCACGTTCGGGCGCCGCACGCTCGCCGTCGGCGGCAACGCCGAGGCGGCACGGCTCGCGGGCATCGACGTACGGCGGCAGCGCCTGTACCTGTACCTGCTCTCCGGACTGTGCTGCGGCATCGCCGCGTTCCTGCTGATCGTCCTGTCCGGCTCGGGCCAGAACACCAACGGCAACCTGTACGAACTCGACGCCATCGCAGCCGCGATCATCGGCGGCACGCTGCTCAGCGGCGGCCGCGGCACCATCACCGGCTCGGTGCTCGGCGTCCTGATCTTCACGACGATCACCAACATCTTCGCGCTCAACAACCTGCAGACCGACGTCCAGCAGATCGCCAAGGGCGCGATCATCGTCGCCGCCGTGCTCGTCCAGCGCCGCACCGCGTACACCACCTGAGCCGCACCGTACGGAAGGGCCCACCGCCATGCCAGAACGCACGAGCCGCACGAGCCGCAGAGGACTGCTCTTCGGGACCGCCGCAGTCTCGGCCGGAGCCTTCCTCACCGGCTGCACCAGCAACGAGTCCAAGGACGACAAGCCCGCCGCGAACGACCGGCCGGCCGCCGACGACAAGCCGGGCAAGCAGGTCACCATCGGCTTCGCCGGACCGCAGGCCGACCACGGCTGGCTCAACGCGATCAACGACAACGCGAAGAACCGCGCGAAGAAGTACCAGGACGTCACCCTGGAGATCACCGAGGGCTCCAACGATACGGCCGCGCAGATCGGCCAGATCGAGACGCTGATCAACAAGAAGGTCGACGTCCTGGTGGTGCTGCCGGCCGACGGCAAGGCCCTCACACAGGTCGGCCTGAAGGCCATGCGCGCGGGCATCCCGGTCGTCAACCTGGACCGGATCTTCAACTCCGCGCAGGCGTACCGCTGCTGGATCGGCGGCGACAACTACGGCATGGGCCTCAGCGCCGGCCACTACATCGGCGAGAAGCTCAAGGACACGAAGAACGCCCGCGTCGTCGAACTCGCCGGTCTGGACAACCTGGAACTCACCAAACAGCGCACCGACGGCTTCGACGCCGCCCTCAAGAACTACCCGAACATCCGGAAGGTGGCCCGCCAGGCCGCCGAGTTCACCGTCGAGTCCGGGCAGTCCAAGATGGCCCAACTCCTCCAGGCACAACCCAGGTTCGACGCCCTGTGGAACCACGACGACGACCAGGGCGTGGGCGCGCTGCGAGCCATCGAGCAGGCCGGACGCGACGACTTCCTGATGGTCGGCGGCGCCGGCGCGCTCTCCGCCTTCCAGGCCATCGAGGCCGGCGACAGCGTCCTCAAGGCCACCGTCCTCTACCCGCCGACCATGGCCGCGTCCGCGATCGACCTCGCCCGCGCCCTCGGCCAGAGCAAGGGGGTCAGCGGTCTCGCCGAGTTCGAGATCCCGGCCTCGCTCACGCTCTACTCGGCCGTCGTCGACAAGGAGAACGTCGACCGCTACATGCCCACCGGCTTCAAGTGACGGGACCCCGCCCGGCGCCGGTCCGCCGCGCCGGGCCCGACTCCCACCGCGCCACCAAGAAGAGGAGGACATCGGCATGGGACAGCCGCACCAGCGCGAGGAAGCCGGGGCCGAGGCGGGGAAGCCGCCCCTGGGCGTGGGCCTGATCGGCTACGCGTTCATGGGCGCCGCCCACTCCCAGGGCTGGCGCACCGTCGGCCACGTCTTCGACCTGCCGCTCCGCCCGGTGCTCGCCGCCGTCTGCGGCCGGGACGGGCAGGCCGTGCGGGCGATGGCCGACCGGCACGGCTGGGCGGCGGCCGAGACCGACTGGCGAGCCCTCATCGCCCGCGACGACGTCGACCTCGTCGACATCTGCACACCCGGCGACAGCCACGCCGAGATCGCCCTCGCAGCACTGGCCGCGGGCAAGCACGTGCTGTGCGAGAAACCTCTGGCGAACTCGGTCGCGGAGGCGGAGGCGATGACCCGGGCCGCCGAGGACGCCGCCCGGCGCGGCCAGATGTCGATGGTCGGCTTCAACTACCGGCGGGTGCCCGCCACCTCGCTCGCCCGGTCCATGGTCGCCGAAGGACGTCTCGGAGCCCTGCGGCACGTGCGGGTGACGTACTGTCAGGACTGGTTGGTGGACCGGGAGTTCCCCCTGACCTGGCGACTGCGCAGGGAGCTGGCCGGTTCCGGCGCCCTCGGCGACCTCGGCGCGCACATAGTCGACCTCGCGCAGTTCCTGGCGGGGGAGCCCGTCACGGGGGTGTCCGCCCTCACCGAGACGTTCGTACGGGAGCGGCCGCTGCCCGTCGGCGCGTCCAGCGGTCTGTCGGCGGCCGGAGTGCCGGACGACGGCGCCGACGACCCGCCGGCCGCGCTAGGAACGGTCACCGTCGACGACGCCGCCCTCTTCACCGGACGCTTCGCCTCCGGCGCCCTCGCCTCCTTCGAGGCCACCCGGTTCGCGACCGGCCGCAAGAACGCGCTGCGGATCGAACTCAACGGCGAGCGCGGGTCGCTGGCCTTCGACCTGGAACGCCTCAACGAACTCTCCTACCACGACCACACCGAACCGGGCGCCTACGCGGGCTTCCGCCGCATCCTTGTCACCGAACCCGGCCACCCCTACCTGGACGCCTGGTGGCCGCCCGGTCACGGCCTCGGCTACGAGCACACCTTCACCCACCAGGCCCGCGACCTCGTGCTGGCGATCGCCGCCGACCGGCCGCCCCTGCCGTCCTTCGCCGACGGGCTCCAGGTGCAGCGCGTACTGGCCGCCGTCGAGGAGAGCGCCGCGAAGAACTCCGTCTACACACCCGTCCCGGCCTGAGGCCCCACCCGGCCCGAGGAGGCACCAGAGCATGCCCCGCACCTTCACACTCTTCACCGGTCAGTGGGCCGACCTGCCGCTCGAGGAGGTCTGCGGGCTCGCCCGCGACTTCGGCTACGACGGACTCGAACTCGCCTGCTGGGGGGACCATTTCGAGGTCGACAAGGCGCTCGCCGACCCCGCGTACGTCGAGTCGCGCCACCGGCTTCTCGACAAGTACGGCCTCACCTGCCGGGCGATCTCCAACCACCTGGTCGGCCAGGCCGTCTGCGACGCCATCATCGACGAACGCCACCGGGCCATCCTGCCCGCCCGCATCTGGGGCGACGGTGAAGCCGAGGGCGTACGCCGCCGGGCCGCCGCCGAGATGGCCGACACCGCGCGCGCCGCGGCCGCCCTCGGCGTCGACACCGTCATCGGCTTCACCGGCTCGGCGATCTGGCACCTGGTCGCCATGTTCCCGCCCGCCCCCGAGACGATGATCGAACGCGGCTACGAGGACTTCGCCACCCGCTGGAACCCGGTCCTCGACGTCTTCGACGCCCAGGGCGTGCGGTTCGCGCACGAGGTCCACCCCGGCGAGATCGCCTACGACTACTGGACCACCCGGCGTGCCATGGAAGCCGTCGGCCGCCGTCCCGCCTTCGGTCTCAACTTCGACCCGAGCCACTTCGTGTGGCAGGACCTCGACCCCGTCGGCTTCCTCTACGACTTCCGCGACCGCATCTACCACGTCGACTGCAAGGAAGCCCGCAAACGGCTCGACGGCCGCAACGGCCGCCTCGGCTCGCACCTGCCCTGGGGCGACCCGCGGCGCGGCTGGGACTTCGTCTCCGCGGGCCACGGCGACGTCCCCTGGGAGGACGTCTTCCGGATGCTGCGCTCCATCGGCTACACGGGGCCCGTCTCCGTCGAGTGGGAGGACGCCGGCATGGACCGGCTCCAGGGCGCACCCGAAGCGCTGGCCCGCCTGAAGGCGTACGACTTCGATCCGCCGTCGGCCTCCTTCGACGCGGCGTTCGGCGGCAACGACCGGGGAACCTCCCCGCCTACCGCCTGACGCCGCGGGGTGATGGCGGGCTGATGCCGTGGGGTGACGGCGGGCGCCGCCCGCCGCGCTCGCCGCTATCCGATGCCCTGCCGGTCGGGTGCGAGCGCGAAGGCCCGGTCGGCGGCCTCCGGAACCGCTCGCTCCACGGCCCGCTCCAGCAGCTCGCGGTGCCGCCGCAGGGGCCCGCGCCGCTCCGGGGGCGTGATCCGCAGCAGATCGTCGAGTCCGGCCACCAGCCGCCGCGTCACCTGGGGGGTGCCGACGGCGCACCCCCGGATCTCGGCGAACCCGAGATCCACCAGCTCCGGCCAGCCCGGCACGGGCTGCACCAGCCGCACGTCCCCCTGCCGGTCGCGATGCAGTGCGGCGTCGAGCCGCAGGCCGGACACGGCGGCCAGGAACTGCACGATGCGGTCCAGCGCCTGCACGGCGGTGGTCGGGTCGTTCACGGCGGAGGACAGCGCGCGCAACGCGATGTCGGACAGCTGCCGCAGCCCGAACCCGAGATCCTGGTGGAACGTGCGCTCGACCCCGACGGAGACGGTGTGGCGCAGGAACCCCCGGGCGGGCGCGGGCCCGCCGTGCACGGCCAGTACCGGGGTGCCCGGCACGACGAAATCACCGATCCGCGGGATGAGCCGCAGCACGACGCCATGCTGCCGCGCGGCCCGGACCAGATGGGCGACGTGCACGTCCCGCAGCACCCCGGCGCGCCCCTGGTGGGTGATCAGCGCGGTCTCGGGGCCCAGCTCCGCCTGGTCGTCCGCCGCCGTGCCCTCGCGCCGGCCCGCGAGGACGGTGGTGCGCGCGATCACCCCGAACGACTCCCGGGTGATCCGGTCGATGACATGGCCGACCCGCATGAGCCGCAGCATCGCGTTCACGTACATCACGAAGAGGAGCAGACTCAGCCCGACCATGAGCAGGGTCAGGACGGACTGCACCAGGGGCACGGACACGACGAGCCTAGGATCGCGCTCACCGTCGAAGCCGGTCAGCACGAGGAGCGACAGCACGAACGTCGCGAGGAAGACGGCGAAGGTGGCCTTGGTGATCCGGCTCCGTACGAAGATCCGCACGATCCGGGGGCTGAACTGGCCGCTCGCCATCTGCAACGCGACGAGCGAGATGCTGAACACCACACCGATGAAGGTCATCATCGCCGAGCTGACCGTGGTCACCACGACCCGCGCGTCGTCGGCGATCTTGAGAAGCTCCGCCAGCGCGTCGTAGTCGTGCGAGTCCCGCAGCGACTCGACGATCCTGGAGTCGAGCTCCGACGCCGCCCCCCACACGACGAGGACGAGCAGCATCGCCGCGGTCGGCGCGAACCAGAACGTGTCCCGTACGTGCTCCCGCAGCGGCGACAGCGCCCGAGGGGGGCGCCCCCTCCGCCCGTCCCCGGTAGTCATCCAGTCACCCATGGTGAGACTGTAGGCGCACCCGCGCCCGGCCTCCCGGCACCGCTCCGAGGGCACGGATACGCAGGTGAAACGCACCCTGAAAGCTTGGTATTGTTGTCCATGTCGCCGAGCGGGGAACACCTCCGCTCAGTGGCAGACACCTGGTCCGGGTGGCGGAATGGCAGACGCGCTAGCTTGAGGTGCTAGTGCCCTTTATCGGGCGTGGGGGTTCAAGTCCCCCCTCGGACACCAGCCAAATCCCCATGGTTTCGAACCCTGGGGATTTTGACGTTTTTGTGCGGGTCGAGATGGATCTCGGCCCGCACTGTCGTGTCTCCGGGGCAGTGGGGCGAACGCGCGCGTGACGGGCATGGGTCTCAGCGATTGAACTAGTGGCCGGGGTGGGGGATGTGCAGGCTTCCAGAGCGGGCCTCTGGTCCGGTCCGCCGTGTGCGAACATCAGCCGCATGGTTCTTCCGGTGGGCGTGCACGCCTTGCGTAAGCGGCGCGCGGAGCTGAGGGCGAGCGCGGACGCGGTGTCGGGGCGGGGGGACGGCGCGTCCTGCGGACTGCTCCTGTTCTACGCCGCAGAATGCGGGTTGAAAGAGCGGCTGTTGGTGCGACGCGGGCAGCGGGACACCACCGCGCTCGAGCCCACGCACGACCTCCGGGCGCTGGCCAAGGAACTGAACTTGCCCCGGGCAATCGACGTCGTCCTGAACCGCCTGCAGAGCTGCCGACTGGGCGGCCCCGACGCGGGCACCCTCGCACTCTCCGAGCTCCATCAGGCGTGGCGTTATGGTGCGAGACTCCATGCGGAGGACGAGAAGAAGGCGCAGGAACTGCTGCGTGGTCTCATCGACTGGTGCGAGAACGACGCGCGAAGCTGACCGGCCGCTCATGGGGCAGGAGCCCGCGACGCGACGCGTGGCGCGGACACGGTGGGCGTGCAGGACAGAGAATCGAAGAGGACCGAGAGGACACCGCAGCACGATGGCCGTACCGAACAGCCTGGACGGACTCGACAGCCTCGGCGGACTGACGGCGCCCGAGCATCTTTTCACCTGGGTCGACGTGGACGAGCACCTGACCAGACTCGCCATGCGCGGAGAGTGGCCGGCCTGGCTGATCGCTGCTGACGGCTGGTGGGAGAGTCTGGAGCTGATCACCGAACCGGGTGTTCGACCCGACACAGTACGGGCCTGGCTGAACGAGACGTTCGGAGGCGGATCCGCAGTCGAGATCGACGGCTCCCTGCTGCTGAGGCTCGACGATCCGCGTGCGAGGGAACTGGTCGGTCTGCAGGTCCACATCGAACCTTCGACGGAAGGCGTCACCGGGCGGAGGCTCCCTCTGTTGCGGGAGAAGCACATCACCCGCGGCCTCGCCGACCGACTCCGCCGACCGGACGACGACCGGTTCGCGGGGGACGTACAGCTCATGGCTTTCCACTCCTTCAAGGGAGGGGTCGGCCGCACCGTGCACGCCGTGGCGGCTGCTGATGCCATGGCCCGGGAAGGGCGGAACGTGCTTCTGGTCGACGCTGACCTGGAAGCACCGGGCATCACCTGGATGCATCGTGCGCAGGGCGGTCAGTGCGACTTCGCCTACGAGGACTTCCTGGCACTGCTGCAAGGTTCGCAGGACGACGACTGGACGGCGGCCGTTGACATCGCAGCTCGCTACCTCCCCAATCAGCAGGCGGGCCGCTACCCAGGAGGCGGCCGGCTCACGCTCGTGCCCACCAGTCGCCGGGACACCTTGTGGCCGGCCCGGATCGAACCCGCTGATCTGCTGACGCCCAGCCGTTCCACCTACTTCCTGACCGAGGCGCTCGCGGCGCTGGGCGAGCGCCTCGGTGCCGACGTCGTCGTGATCGATCTGCGGGCCGGCGCGTCCGAACTCGCCGCGCCGGTGCTGCTCGACCCCCGAGTGCAGCGGATCTTCGTCACGACCATCAGCCACCAGTCGCTGGCTGGTACGGAACAGCTGATCCGCCAGCTCGGACAGAAGGCACCCACTGTGCAAGGTGTGGATCCGGCTGGGGCCGTGATCGTTACGCAATACCGGGAGGATTCCCACACTGCTCAGGCAGAGGAGGCCCGGGAGCGGCTCACAGCAGCTCTGACCGCTGCCCTCGGCAGAGCTGCGCACCATGGTGACGGTCGAACCAATGACGGGACGGGCGAGGTCGTCGTCGAAGCAGACATCGACGTGCTGGTCCGGCCCGTGCTCAGTCGGTTCCGGGAGGAGCTGCTCGGGCTGCCCTCGCAGTGGGACAGCGTCCTGGAGGTGATCAACGGTTGCGGCATCAGCGATGTGCTCAGGCCGTTGCTTCCGGTGCGCGGGCCGAGTGGGCACGAGGCTGCGGGGGCGGCGCGCGAGGCGGACATCCACCGACTCCGGGACAGCCTGGCCAGGACGGCCAAGGGCTTGGTGTACGCCGAGGGCGAGGGCCTCGCGTCCGTCGACGGTTTCCTGGTCACCGACCCACTGCGCAAACTTCTCAGTGATCACCGTACGGAGCCGCCGATCGCCCTCGTCGTCGGAGCCAAGGGAGCCGGCAAGACCTTCCTCTTCGCCAAGGCGTGTGCGGCCGGACGGTGGGAGCGATTCGCCGAGACCGCAGGCGTCGACGGCGTCCAGCTGACGCTGCCAGTGGTGCCCGTACTCGAATCGGCGAACCTTGAACCCGGACTGGCCGACCCGCAGACGCTGCGGGACAACTTCGCAGAGGAGCACACCAAGGTCGGCTCCACCATCGCGCCCAGCAGCGGCCAGGCGGTACGCGACCGTCTGCGGAGTGGTCTCGCCGACCTGCGTGGCGACGATGACCTTGCCTGGCGCAGACTCTGGCTGGAATGCCTGGCCCTGGCCGCTGGGATGTGGGACGAGAACAGTGGTCAGAGCGCCGAGGACGCACTCGTGTTCTGGAGTCCCGGGGCCCCCGCGCTCTTTGTGATCGACGGGCTCGAGGACCTGCTGCAGAATCTCGACACCGAGACCAAGAAGACGGCCTTGCGCGTCCTGCTCGTCGACGTCCTGGGATGGCTCCGTGCATTGCGAGGAAGGCCGTACGGGCTGGTCGTCTTCGTCCGCAAGGACTTGGTCACACGGGCCGTACGACAGAACAGCGGCCAACTGCTCGCACGTTACGACCGTTACGCCCTGAGCTGGGACGACGAAGAGGCGCTCCGTCTCGCCCTCTGGGTGTGCGGGCAAGCCGGGGCGTTGCCGGAGCCGGTGCCCGCCCACGCGATCAGGGACATGGGGTACGACGACTTGGTACAGAATCTGATCCAGGTGTGGGGTTGGAAGGTCGGTTCGGAGAAGTCTCGGGAAGCACGCTCGCACCTGTGGGTGCCTGCCGCGCTCGGCGACTACCAGGGTCAGGTCCAGGCTCGCGACGTAGTCGTCTTCCTCGCGGAGGCAGCCAAACTGTCGCTGGGGCAGGATGGCTGGGAGGACCGGGTGCTCGCACCCGTCGCCATGCGCAAAGCGCTCCTGGCCTGCAGCAACAACAAGATCGAAGCTACAGCTGCCGAGAACCAGGAGGTGGGGGAACTGCTGGACAAGCTGGCGCAGGCGAAAGGTGTCTCAGTGCCCTTCAACCTGGACGATGTGGGTCTTGACAGCGAGGAAGCCGACACCCTGATCGCCTTCGGCGTGCTTGGCCGGGGGTCCGACGGGCGCTACTCAGTTCCTGAGATCTACCGGCACGGTCTCGGCTACACGACGGAGCGCAGGGCCAAGGTGCTGGGAAACTGACGGTTCCGCGAGGCCACCGCGCTCCAGCCGGAATTCCCTTTCTGAAGCCGACGCGATGGCCGGGCCCGGCGAGGGCGATTGAAGACGGTCAGCCGTCGGGCAAACCGAGTGCGCCGGGCCCGGCCCCGGCTCACACCCCGCGGCGGATCCGGGCGGCCTTGCGGGCCTCGGCGGTCAGGCGGGCCTCCGTGGCCCGGCGGGACTCGCCGCCGGTGCGGCCGGGACGGGTGCCCATGCCGCGGAACGGGGCGCCACCGCGCTTGGGGCGCTCCGTGACCGGCGTGCTGCCCGCGACGGGCACACCGGACGGAGCCTGGGCGCCGGTGATACGGCTCAACTCGGCTTCGCCGGAACGCACTTGGGTGATCCGGGGCCTGATGCCCGCCACCGACATCAGGCGCGTCATGTCACGGCGCTGGTTGGGCAGGACGAGGGTGACGACACTGCCGGACTCGCCGGCGCGGGCGGTACGGCCCCCGCGGTGCAGGTAGTCCTTGTGGTCGGCCGGCGGGTCGACGTTGACGACGAGGTCGAGGTCGTCGATGTGGATGCCGCGCGCCGCGACGTTGGTCGCCACCAGCACCGAGACACCGCCGGACTTGAACTGGGCGAGCGTGCGGGTGCGTTGGGGCTGCGACTTGCCGCCGTGCAGCGCCGCGGCCTTCACCCCGCTGCTCCGCAGGTGCTTGGTGAACTGGTCGACCGCGTGCTTGGTGTCCAGGAACATCAGCACGCGTCCGTCGCGGGCCGCGATCTCGGTGGCGGCGGCGTACTTGTCGGCGCCGTGCACGTGCAGCACGTGGTGTTCCATGGTGGTGACCGAGCCCGCGGACGGGTCGACGGAGTGGACCACCGGGTCGTGGAGGTAGCGGCGGACGAGCAGGTCGATGTTGCGGTCCAGCGTGGCCGAGAACAGCATGCGCTGGCCGTCCGGGCGTACCTGGTCGAGCAGTTCGGTGACCTGGGGCATGAAGCCCATGTCGGCCATCTGGTCCGCCTCGTCGAGGACGGTGATGTTCACCCGGTCCAGCCGGCAGTCCTTGCGCTCGATGAGGTCCGAGAGGCGGCCGGGGGTCGCGACGACGACCTCGGCCCCGGAGCGCAGCGCGCTCGCCTGCCGCCCGATCGACATGCCGCCGACCACGGTGGCCAGCCGCAGCTTCAGGAGCCGGGCGAACGGGGTGAGTGCGTCGGTGACCTGCTGGGCCAGCTCGCGCGTGGGGACGAGCACCAGGGCGAGCGGTTTGCGCGCCTCGGCGCGCTGTCCGGCGGTGCGTGCGAGGAGCGCCAGCCCGAAGGCGAGCGTCTTGCCGGATCCGGTACGCCCGCGGCCGAGGACGTCACGGCCCGCGAGGGAGTTCGGCAGGGTGGCGGCCTGGATCGGGAACGGCTCGTGCATGCCGAGACCGGTGAGGGTCTCCAGCAGCTCGGCGGGGAGGTCCAGCTCCGCGAAAGCCGTCACGGCGGGGAGGGCCGGGGTGACGGTGACGGGCAGGGTGAACTCACCCTGCGGCGCGGACGGACGTCGCCCGGGGCCGTCCGAACGGGTGACGGCGCGGCCCTGGCCCTGCGAGCGGAAGCGGGCACCCCGGTCGGTAGCGGAACCGTCGTTGCGGTTCCTGGAGTAACGGTCGTTCGTGCGAGCTGAACGGTTCATGGAGAACCTTCCTCGATATGGCACCGATATGGCACGTATCGAGGAATTCCCGGCAACGGTGGGCCGAACGAATTGCAAGAACGAGCCGAATGCAAGACAAAGTCCGGCCGGTCGCCCGGCGCGGTTGTCAGGGGACCCGGGCCGCCGAGGGCCGGAAATCCACTGGAATGGGTGACGGGCCCCGGTCGCCGGCCCCGTCAGGGACCGGAGGGACCCGGCCCGGTCGTCGGCGGGCGTCGGAAGGACCGCCCGCGGAACGCAACAAGCTGGGGCCCCACCGCGAGGTGTGGGCCCCAGCTGTCTCAGGCGCTGTCAGCGTCAGGCGGGAGTGATGTTCTCCGCCTGGGGGCCCTTCTGGCCCTGCGTGACGTCGAAGTTCACCTTCTGGCCTTCCTGGAGCTCGCGGAAGCCCTGGGCGGCGATGTTCGAGTAGTGGGCGAAGACGTCCGGGCCGCCACCCTCCTGCTCGATGAAGCCGAAGCCCTTTTCCGCGTTGAACCACTTAACGGTGCCAGTAGCCATGTCTAATTCTCCTTCGGGGCTGTGCCCTGGGGCCCGCACTGTGTGGACCCCGGCGTCGCCGTGAGGAACCCCGTCCGGAAAACAGCACCGGAAATACAAAAGTGCCCGACGACGATAGGTCGTCCAAGGCACTTGAAGTTTACGGGAACCACAACTGCAACTGAGATTGAGCCTAGCACGGTGTCCGCCGGAAGGCGCGGCAAGTACGATTTCCAGCGCGACGGCGTGTCTCCGTGCCCGCAATTCTCACTTGGCCGGCGCACCTTTTCTGCGACTGGCGGTCAGGACTCCCGGCACCGCCCGGTCACCGGGCGGTGCCATCGCGCGGACGGAGCCCCTGCACGCCGTACGGAAGAGGGCATCCGGAGGCGCTGCGGGGCCGTGGGGTCAGGCGGACGTCCCCGTCGGGACGGTCTCCCCGGCCCGGTTGCGTGCGTGCAGTTCGTACACGCTGAAGGCGCGCCGGATCACGGGCTGCGCCACATTGCGCACCCGGACGCCTCCGCTGGTCATCCCGTGCTCGGTGCCCGCGTGCGCGTGCCCGTGGACGGCGAGGTCCGCGCCGGCCGTGTCGATCGCCTCGGCGAGCAGGTAGCTGCCGAGGAACGGGTAGATCTCCGGCGGCTCACCGGCGAGCGTGTCCGGCACGGGGGAGAAGTGGGTCAGGGCGATCCGCACGTCGCAGTCCTCCCGGGCCAGCTTCTCCAGCGCGGTCCGCAGACCGTCCGCGCAGCGACGGGAGTACCGGACGAACTCCTTCATCAGCGGTTCGCCGAACTCCCCGGCGTTGCGGCCCACGAACCCGCCGCCG
Organism: Streptomyces sp. NPDC005551; assembly: GCF_042871785.1. Classification (NCBI taxonomy): domain Bacteria; kingdom Bacillati; phylum Actinomycetota; class Actinomycetes; order Kitasatosporales; family Streptomycetaceae; genus Streptomyces; species Streptomyces sp. NPDC005551. The sequence continues at coordinate 936,866 of NZ_JBIAJE010000001.1, forward strand.
AACCCCTTGGTGCCGGCGACACCGACCCGCACCGGGCCGGCCCGCACGACGCACGCGTCCCCCTCCAGGACCTCGACGCCCGCCTCCCGGAGGATCGCGGTGACCTCGTCCGGGCGCTCGTCGTGGTGGTCGTGGTTGCCGAGGACGGCCACGACGGGCACGCCGAGCCCCCTGACCTCGTCGGCGACCACCCGCGCCTCCTCGGGAGTGCCGTGCCGGGTGAGGTCACCGGCGAGCAGCAGGAGGTCCGCGCAGGCGGGAAGGGCGTCGAAGGCAGGCCTGAGCAGGCCCCGACTGTCGGGCCCCATGTGGATGTCTCCGACGGCTGCGACCCGGATCATGCCAGTTCCTCCGTGTGGTCGGGGGCGGTGGCGTCGGCGACCACGATGTCGCAGTGCACCGTCAGCCCCGCCAGCTCGTCCTGCGCGGTCCGCAGGATCTCGTCCCGGCAGTGCGCCGAGGGGACGGTGCCCGTGAGCACGACCGCCCCCGAGCGGACCTCGGCCCGTACGCCCAGCTCGCCCAGGTCCTCGGCCGCCCACCGGTCACGCAGGTGCGCCACCCGGTATTCGACGGGTCGTTCGCCGGCGCCGCCCGCGCCGGCCTCGGTGTGCCCGCTCATCGTCCACCCTCCTGCGGTTCGATGACTTCCATGCGTTCCAGCAGGTAGAGGAAGGCGTTCGGCATGGGCGCGTCCCCGGCGGTCACGCGCACCTGCTCCCAGTCGACCTTCTCGCGCAGTGCCCGCGCGATGGGCAGGACCGCGCCGAAGTCGCAGTGGTGTTCGGAGAACGCGGCCAGCAGACTGCGCATCAGGTCGGTCGGCGCGAGCACCGGCATCTGCACCGAGTCGACGGACAGCATGTCGGACCTGCTCAGCAGGGCGGTGTCGACCGGCTGGTGCGCCAGCTCGAAGATGAGGTCGATGTCCTGTCCGAGGCACTTGGCCTTCAGCAGCCAGTCCTCCGGCGGGGCGTAGACCTCGAGGCCGGCCGAGCGCAGTGTGGACGCGACCCGGTCGGCGTCCTCGGGCTTGATGCAGAAGTCGGCGTCGTGCTGGAGGTTGCCCGTGCCGCCGTGGGCGTACACGGCGACGCTGCCGGCCAGGGCGAAGTCGTACTCGTTCTTCTTCAGGGTCGAGCCGACCTGTTTGGCCGCCTCCAGAATCGCCTGGTTGCGGTCGCGGGGCAGGCTCAGCTCGTGCGGGTCGAGCCGGCCGGCCTCCTGGGGGTGCACCGCCGCCAGGCGCAGCTCAGGAGAGATCTGCCGCTGGTCGAGAGCGGCGTCGTCCGCGTTCTGCGTCATTGCTGCTCCGTTTCCGTGTCCCGGGCCCGTTCTGACCTCTCGGGTACCCCCTCCGGTACCCGGCTCGCCCGTTTCGACACGGTGGCCCGCGGGGCGCCCGCACCGACGGCGGGCGCACGGGCGGGCGGCGCACGCGGGCGTACGGGGTCATGTCCCGGGCGCGGGACCGCCGGGCGGCGGCGCTTGCGCCGTCCTGATCCAGCTGTCGTTGTGCGGGTCGTGCCGTACGAGTCCGAGGCGGGCGAAGTCCTCCAGCCAGCCTTGCATGGGCCAGTGGCCCCAGCGCCGGTTGAACAGGGCGCCGTTGCGCAGGATGTCGTCCAGGTGCTCGACGGGGGGCCGACTCACCTCGTGGTGCTGGTGGTAGGCCGGGGCGCCGCCGAGCCAGGCGATGCCGACGCCCGCCTCCGCGGCCAGCAGCGCGAAGTCGGTGTCCTCGCCCCCGTAGCCGGTGTACGCCTCGTAGAAGCCGCCGATGCGTTCCCAGGCCGCCGCCGTCGTGGCGAAGGACAGCGACCAGAAGAGGGCCGGGTCCGCCGCGTCGACGATCTCGTCCGGTCCGGGCACCGGCCGGGCGGGGTGCGGCTCGGCCAGGGCGGGCAGGTCGTCGAGCCGGTACCCGCCGGGCGGCGGCGGGGGCAGGTAGCCGACGGTGCCGCAGAGAATGCGGGTGTCGTCGGCCAGCGCGGCGTAGCGGGCGACCGTCCGCGGACCCGGCACGCAGTCCACGTCGAGGAAGACGAGGCAGTCGGCCCCCGCCGCGAGGGCGCGCCGGGCTCCGGCGTTGCGGGCCGCCGCCAGGGGCAGTCCGCGCGCACCGGGCGGCCGCTCCACGGCGACGGGGTCACCGGCCGGATCGCCGCGGGTCACCAGCCGCCCCGCCTCCGCGTCGTCCATCGTGACCACCACGTAGTGGTCGGGGCGCAGGGTGCCGGCGGCCAGCGCCCGCTGCTGGAGGGCGAGGTGGTCGTGCCGTCCGGCGACCGGGGTGATCACTGCTACGCGACCCACGACGCCTCCTCGGCCGACGACCCCGCGAGCCGGTCCAGGAAGGAGGCCGCCCGCCGGGCGCCGTCCCCGTACGACCACCGGGCCCAGCCGGCCCCGCCGAGCCGGACGGCGCCGGACAGGATGTCAGGCCACTCCCGGGCGGTGGGCCAGGACGCCCGGACGAGCGCGATGCCGCCCTGTGCCAGGGCCCGGCCGGTGGCGCTCTGCTCACCGAACGGCCGGTCCTGCGGGATCACCACCGCGGGCCGGCGCGCCGCCGCGCACTCGGCCAGGGCGTTCTGGCCGCCGTGGGTGACCACGACGTCCGCGGCGCAGAGCGGCGGCCAGGGGTCGGCGGCCCAGGTCCCGCCGCCGCCCAGGACCGTCCACTCCCAGTCGGGGGTGGCGCGGCGGGCCGGTGCGAGCAGGGTGTCGTCGATGTCACCGCCCCCGGCGCCCAGCATCACCAGGACGCGGCGCCTGCCGCCGGACGGCGCCGTCCCGGCGGTGCGCGGCCGGTCGTCGTGGCGGGAGAAGGCACCCGCGTGCAGCGTCTTGGCGTACCAGTGTTCCGGCCAGCCCGGTTCCGGAAGTTCCGCGGGCCACGGGGCGAGCAGGCCGCGCGCCAGGTCGTAGGCGAAGGTGTGGGCGGGATCCCTGCGGTCACCGCGCATCGCGGCGACGACGACGGGCACGCCGAGCAGCCGGCCGAGCCCGGCGACCTCCACGGACACGTCGCTGACCAGCAGCGAGGGCCGGGCACGCGTGATCCAGTCGGCGACCAGCCGCATGCGCTCGCGGTAGCCGTCGTGGCCCACGGGCGCCCAGTGCAGCCGTCCGTTGGCGGTGACGTCCGTGAGCGGACCGCCGATGTCCAGCGGCAGGCGCACCCAGGGGCCCAGCCAGTCCGCGGGGCGGGGCAGGCTGGACAGTCCGGTGACCGGCCGCCCGGTGTGCCGGGCGATGCACACGGCCCGGTGCAGATGACCGCGCCCGTGGTGATGGACGTAGTAGCCGATCATGAGGCCATCAGCTCCTCGTAGAGCAGCTCGTACTGGTCGGCCATGGCGTCCAGCGAGCAGTGGCGCACCGCGCGCTCCCGGCAGGCGGCCCGGCCGAGCGTCATGGTCTCCCCGATCGCCTCGGCCAGCGCCGTCGTGTCCGGCCAGGGCGCCAGCCGGCCGCAGTCGGGGGTGAGGATCTCCCGCAGCGCGCCCCGGTCGAAGCCGGCGACCGGGGTGCCGCAGGCCAGCGCCTCCGCCACCACCAGTCCGTAGGGCTCGTCCCAGCAGGGCGTGGCCAGGGCCGCCCCTGCCCGGCCGACCAGGGTCACCAGCTCGTCCCGGGTCAGGTGCCCCTCGTAGGAGATGCCGTCGCCCAGCCCGGGGGCGATCCGGCGGTCGAAGTAGTCGCGGTCCGGCGTCGGGCCGGCCAGCCGCAGCGGCAGGCCCGCCTTGCGTGCCGCCTCGATCGCCAGGTGCGGGCCCTTCTCCGGCACGAGCCGGCCGGACCACACCAGCTCCGTGCCGCCGGGTCCCGGACGCCAGCGCCGGGTGTCGACCCCGTTGAGGATGACGCGCGCCGAGGGGATCAGCGGCGACCAGGCCCGCGCCGTGTGATCACTGACCGCGGTGAAGTGTCCGCAGTGCCCCGGGCTGGTCTGGACGGCCGACTCCAGCCACGGCGTGGGCGGCGTGTGGAGCGTGGTCACCACCGGGATCCGCAGCGCCGGTGCCATGGCCACGGGCAGGTAGTGGAGGCTGTTGTTGTGGATGATGTCGTAGGGGCCGTCGTCCTGGGCCAGGTCGACCATCAGCCGCAGGTAGGCGTGGTGCTCGGCGAGCGACGAGGGGTCCGTCATGGACAGGTCCGCCCGCGCCGCCTCACTGAACGCGGCCCGGTGGACCGGTAGTTCGCGCACGCCGAGGGCGGGATCCGAGCCCGCTCCGGCGAACAGCGTGACGTGGTGGCCCCGGCGGCCCAGTTCCCGGGCCAGGGACCACGTGTGGGCCTCGAGTCCGCCCGCGAAGGGCTCTTTGATGGGGTAGCGCGCGGAGGCGATCAGCGCGACCTGCAGGCGCCTGCTCATCGCAGCAGGTCCTCGTAGAGCGCCCGGTGCGCGGCGGCCACGGCACGCCGTTCCGCGGCCCGCCGAGCCGGGTCGGCCCGGGGCGCCGGACGCCCGGCGTGGGCGGCCTCGACCGCGGCACGCAGGGAGGCGGGGTCGGGCCCGTCGTCGCTCATGCGGTAGAGGTGGCAGGGGCGCTGCTCGGCGTAGTGGCCGCAGTCGGGGACGGCCACGGCCGTGCCCAGGTCGTAGCAGGCCTCGAGCCATCCCGAGTGCGTGCCGAAGGCGTACGGCAGCACCGAGAGGTCCAGGGAACGCAGGTAGCGCCACAGCTCCGCGTCGTCGAAGTAGTCGTGGACGCGCAGGTCGATACGGCCGGCGTCGGCCAGGGACCGCAGGGCGGCCAGCGTCTCGGGCGCGTGGGCGTGGGCGCGGGGGTCGGCGGTCTCCGTGTGGATGTCGACACGCAGCCGCGCCCCGGGCAGGTCCGCCACCAGGTCGGTGAGCGCGCGGATCACCGGCAGGGGCCGCATGTTGGGGCGGATGCTCTTGGCGTGTACGCCGATCACGAAACCGGGGTGCGACGGCCGGGGCGCCGACAGTTCGGGTTCCGCGACGACATGGGGGTGGGGCAGCACCCGCGCGGTACGTCCCCACAGCAGTTCGATCCGGTCGGCCGCGCCCCGGGTGAGCGTGATCAGGCGGTCGGCGGCCGGGACGAGGACGTCGAGCGCGGCCCGGTGGGGGCGTGGATCGGGCTGGTGCGGATTGCGCAGGTCGTGCACCGTCTGGACCAGCGGCTTGCCGTGCCGGCGCAGTGCCGCCACCAGGGCGCTCAGCTCGGCCGGTGACTGCGCGTCGAAGCCGAAGTGCAGATGGAAGACGTCGAAGTCCCGATGGTGCGCCTCGACCCAGGCCGGGTCGAGCATCACCGGCGGCCACCAGCGCTGGGAGGTGCTGGGAGCGCCGTTCGGGCGCGGGTCCGGCAGCAGATCCACGGTGCCGTCCCCGTCCGGGGGCTGCAGATGCGCCACGTAGACGTGCCCGGCCGGCACGGACGCGACGCGGATGCGGCGCTGCCGGCGAGCGGCCCGCAGTGTCGTGGGTGTGGGGTCCACGAGGGTCTTCACCGGTTGCCTCCCTGCGGGACGGCCGCTCCGGTCGGTGCGGCCGAGTGATCCCGGAGTACCCACGCCGACAAAAGGGATGTATGCGGCGAGGGGGAAATATCGCAGCCAGTGAGGAATGCGTGACGGACCGGGCGGACGGCTTCACCGGGCGACCACCGGCGCCGAACCGCGGAGACCCCCGGAAGGGAGCGACCCGCCGTCTCGGCACAGATCGCGCACGCCGGGAGGAACGCGGCGCACGGCACGGGGAGGACAGGGACCGCGGCGAGAGGCGTCCAGGCGGGATCCGGGGCCGGGGCTTCGCGACGTCGTGCGGGGCGGTGACTCAGATGTCGGCAGCGGCCGACAGGTCCTTCTTGATCGCGTACGCCGGGAGGAACGCGGCGCACGGCACGGGGAGGATCAGGACCGCGGCAAGAGGCGCCCGGGCCCACCCGGTGGTCGGGTGGTGCGTCTCTCCTCGCCGGCGGTCAGGGCCTCGCCCGCCCGGCACCGCCGACCGCGGCCGGGCGGACGCCCGACGGCACGTCGGGTCCGTATCCCGCCGGCCAGGCCGGCAGCGGCTCCCGGTCGGCCGTCCGCCACAACGACGCGATGTCCCGCCCGAAGGACCAGCTCAGCAGCGCCAGCGCCAGCAGGACCAGCGCGAAGGCCAGCGGCCGGGGCAGCACCCCCGCCCCGGCGACCAGGAGCACGATCCCCTGGAGCGCCGCCACCGTCTTGCGCGCCATGCTCGGCGCCAGCGGCCCGTTCAGCCACGGCAGCGCCCGTGCCGCCGCCACGAACACGTACCGCATCGTGCCGATCAGCAGCACCCACGGTCCCAGCGACATGGCGACGTACACACTCAGCACCAGGATGAGGAACGCGTCGACCTCCATGTCGAAGCGGGCGCCCAGCGCCGACGACGTGCCCGTGCGGCGGGCGACCTTGCCGTCCACGCCGTCCAGGATCAGCGCCACCGCCGTCAGACCGACGAACAGCGTCAGCGGGGGCGAGCTCTCGAACGAGTCCGCGACCAGCGCAGTGACACCGCCGACCAGGATCGCCCGTCCCAGCGTGACACGGTTCGCGGGCCCGAAGGCAAGGGGCTGCGAACGGCGCAGGGCTCGGTTGAGGACGGCCCAGGTGGCGATCCCGAAGGCCAGGCCCGTGAGCCAGCCCGCGGGTCCCATCCCGATCGCCGTCCCCAGGAGGGCGAGGAGCAGCAGCTGCGCACCCGCTCCCACCGCCGTCTCCTGCTGGGCGAGCCTTGCGTCGTACGTGTGGTTCAGGGCCACCGTTCACCCTCCGGCCGAGTGACAGATTCGATCAACGCCGCGTACGTTGTGCGCGACTTCTCATCGCTGCGTACGTGGGGAGTCGGCCGATCGTTCAGGAGGACGCACATGCAACCCACAGCCCGCGCCTTCTGGTTGCGCTCCCCGGGGCACGGTGAGATCAGGGAGTCCGAGCTGCCCGCGCCCGCCGGGGACGAGGTCCTGGTGCGGTCGCTGTACTCCGGAGTGAGCCGCGGCACCGAGACCCTCGTCTTCCGCGGCGGTGTGCCGGAGAGCCAGTACCGCGCGATGCGGGCGCCGTTCCAGGAAGGCGACTTCCCCGGCCCGGTGAAGTACGGCTACCTCAGCGTCGGACAGGTCGAGGAGGGCCCGGCCGATCTGGTCGGCAGGACCGTCTTCTGTCTGGCACCCCACCAGACCCGGTACGTCGTCCCCGTGAGCGCCGTCACCGTCGTCCCGGACGACGTCCCTGCGCGGCGGGCGATCCTCGCCGGGACCGTGGAGACCGCGGTGAACGCACTCTGGGACGCCGCCCCGCTGATCGGCGACCGGATCGCCGTGGTCGGCGGCGGCATGGTCGGCTCGTCCGTCGCGGCACTGCTCGCCCGGTTCCCCGGAGTTCGCCTCCAGTTGGTCGACGCCGACCCCGCACGCGCCGAGGTCGCACGGGCGGTCGGGGCCGCCTTCGCGCTGCCCGGGGAGGCCGCGGGCGACTGCGACCTCGTCGTCCACGCCAGTGCCACCGACGCCGGACTGGCACGCTCACTGGAACTGGCCGCCACGGAGGGAACCGTGCTCGAACTGAGCTGGTACGGGGACCGGAAGGTCGCGGTGCCGCTCGGCGAGGCCTTCCACTCCCGGCGCCTCGTCCTGCGCAGCAGCCAGGTCGGCTCCGTCTCCCCGGCCCGGCGCGGCAGCCGCGACTACGGCGACCGGCTCGCCCTCGCCCTCGAACTCCTCGCCGATCCCGCCTTCGACGCGCTGATCACCGGCGAGTGCGCCTTCGAGGAACTGCCCGACGTCCTGCCCCGGCTCGCCTCCGGTGAGATCCCGGGGCTCTGCCACCGAGTCCGCTACCCAGCCGGCTGAACCCCCGGGCAGCCGCCTGACCTCGCGGGGAACCCCGCAAGGGCCCCCGAAAGAAGGGGAACCGGCGGCTGAACAACGCGTACGGGGCAGCCGTACTACTCGGCATGGCCCCCGGCAAGGGGATCAGACGCACCGCACCTGGAGGGTCGTCCGTTGTTCAGTATCACCGTCCGCGATCACCTCATGATCGCCCACAGCTTCCGCGGCGAGGTCTTCGGACCCGCACAGCGCCTGCACGGAGCGACGTTCCTCGTGGACGCCACCTTCCGCCGCGCCGAGCTGGACGACGACAACATCGTCGTCGACATCGGACTGGCCACACAGGAGCTCGGCGCCGTGGTGAACGACCTGAACTACCGCAACCTCGACAACGAGCCCGACTTCGCCGGCACCAACACCTCGACGGAGTTCCTCGCCAAGGTGATCGCCGACCGCCTCGCCGACCGGGTGCACGCCGGCGCGCTGGGCGAAGGAGCCCGCGGTCTCGCCGGCATCACCGTCACCCTGCACGAGTCCCACATCGCCTGGGCGAGTTACGAGCGTGCCCTGTGACCGACGTGACCCTGGAACAGGTGGCCGCCGGGCCCGCCCTGGACTACGTGCCCGTGCAGCACGCGGCCCTCAAGAACGCCGAGATCATCCCCATGTCCCTCAGCTCCGTGCACTTCGTCATGCCCGGCGGGGTCGACGACTCGACCGCACCGAGCGGCGGCAACGCCTACGACCGGCGGGTCTGCCTCGACCTGCCCGGCTTCGGCTGGCAGGTCCGCCGCCACACCGTCGCCGGTGACTGGCCCCGGCCCGAGCCCGCCGCGCGCGCCGAACTCGCCCGCACACTCGCCGAGTTGCCCGACGGCACCGTCGTCCTGCTGGACGGACTCGTCGCCTGCGGCGTCCCCGAGGTCGTCGTCCCGCAGGCCCGGCGGCTGCGCCTGGCCGTCCTGGTGCACCTGCCCCTCGGCGACGAGCGGGGCCTCGCCCCCGCCGTCGCGGCGGAGCTGGACGCGCTGGAACGCACGACGCTGCGTGCCGTGCCGGCCGTCGTGGCCACCAGCGAATGGGCGGTCCGCCGGCTCGTGGCCCACCACGGACTCGCCCCCGAGCGCGTCCATGTCGCCGTCCCCGGCGCCGACATCGCCCCCCTCGCCCCCGGCACCGACGGCGTCTCGCGACTGCTCTGCGTCGCCGCCGTGACCCCCCGCAAGGGACAGCACCGGCTGGTCGAGGCCCTGGCGACCGTCACCGACCTGCCCTGGAGCTGCACCTTCGTCGGCGGGTTCGCACAGGACCCGGAGTACGTCGCCCGACTCCGCCGTTCCATCGACGAGTTCGGGCTCGGGGACCGGCTGCGTCTGACGGGTCCGCAGGCCGGCGCGGAACTCGACGCGAGCTACGCCGCCGCCGACCTCATGGTCCTCGCCTCGTACGCCGAGACGTACGGCATGGCGGTGACCGAGGCGCTCGCCCGCGGAATCCCCGTACTGGCCACCGACGTCGGCGGCCTGCCCGAGGCGGTGGGGCGCGCGCCGGACGGCGGGGTGCCCGGCATCCTCGTACCGCCGGAGGACCCGGCGGCCCTGGCCAGGGAGCTGCGCGCCTGGTTCGGCGAGGCCGACGTGCGCCGCAGGCTGAAGTCCGCCGCCCGCGGGCGCCGGGCCGCCCTCGGCGGCTGGGCGACGACCGCCCGGAGCCTCGCGGGTGTTCTCGGGCGGCTCCGGCAGGAACCGGGGAGGGCCGCATGAACGCGACGACGACTCCGTCCGGAACACCGGAACACACGACGGCGTCCGGCGAACCCGCGAAGGACGAGGTCGTCGCGGGCGCGGGATCCGTCGAGGTGCCCCGATTCGCGCCCCGCTGGCTCCAGTTGCGCGAAGGCGCGGACGCCGACGCCCGCGCGCACGACCTGCTCGACCCGCTGCGCATCCGGCTCGCCAACCTGTCGCGGCGCGGCAACGGCACGGTCGTCCACGACCTGGGCTGCGGAACCGGATCCATGGGCCGCTGGCTCGCGCCCCTCCTCGACGGCCCCCAGCACTGGGTCCTGCACGACCGCGACCCCTACCTGCTGCACTTCGCCACCGTGGGGGCGCCCCGCGCCTCCGCCGACGGCAGCCGGATCACGGTCACCACGCAGCGCGGCGACATCGGGCGGCTGACCGCGGACGGCCTGGCCGGCGCGTCCCTGGTGACGGCGTCCGCCCTGCTGGACGTACTCACCCGCGACGAGGTGGACGTGCTCGCCGCGGCCTGCGCCGGCGCCGGCTGCCCGGCGCTGCTCACGCTCTCCGTCGCCGGAAGCGTGCGGCTGACCCCGGCCGACCCGCTGGACGACGAGATCGCCGACGCCTTCAACGCACACCAGCGCCGGGGGGAGTTGCTCGGCCCCGACGCGGTCACCGCGGCCCGCGAGGCCTTCACCCGGCTGGGCGCGACCGTACACGTGCGCTCCAGCCCGTGGCGGCTCGGTGCCGCGCATGCCGAGCTGACCGCGGAGTGGCTGCGCGGCTGGGTCGCGGCGGCCGTCGAACAGCGCCCCGGGCTGGCCACCGCCGCCGAAGCGTTTCTGCGCCGCCGGCTCGCCGAGTGCGAGGCGGGCGAACTGCGGGTGGTGGTCGAGCACAGCGACCTGCTGGCACTGCCGGGCCCGGCGGGCGGCTCGTCGTGAACGGGCGGGGAGCGGTGACGGGCGGCCGGGTCACCGGCGCGCGGGCCGCGTGGTGGTCCTCGGCCGCGGCGGCCGAGGCGGAGCCGGGCCCCGGCGCGGACGCCCGCTCCGGGACGCGGCCGGCGCCAGGAGCCGCCCGGAGGCGCGACCGTGCCCGGGCCCTGCTGCTCCGTGCCGGATCCCCGGCGGCGCGGACCCGCGTCGGCTCGGTCGCCGGATCCCTCATCCTCGGCGTGCTGCTGTGGCGGCTGGGCACCGGTGTCTTCCTGGACGGGCTGCGACGCATCGACGGGACGGCCCTGCTCCTGGGGCTCGGCCTGGGCCTGCTCACCACCGTGTTCAGCGCCTGGCGCTGGTGCCTGGTGGCCCGGGGCCTGGGCATCCGGCTGCCGCTCGGCGCGGCCGTCGCGGACTACTACCGCGCCCTGTTCCTGAACGCGGCGCTGCCCGGCGGCGTCCTCGGTGACGTGCACCGGGCGGTGCGGCACGGACAGAGCACGGGTGACATCGGCCGCGGTGTCCGCGCGGTCGTCCTGGAACGGACGGCGGGTCAGGCGGTCCTTCTTGTCGCCGGCGCGGGGGTCCTGCTCACGCAGCCCTCGCCGGTCCTGGCGCAGGCCCGTCACCTCACCGGGCTGCTCGCGCTCGCCGCGCTGGGCGCCCTGGCGGTCGTGACCGCGGTCCGGATGGGCCGGGCGCCGGGCTCCTCGTCCCGCCGTCGCGCCGTGCGCGCCGCTCTCGCCGAGGCACGTCGGGCGCTGCTCGCCCGAGGCAGCTGGCCCGGCGTGCTGGTCTCCTCGACCGCGGTGCTGGCCGGTCATCTCGCGATGTTCCTGCTCGCCGCCCGGGTCGCCGGATCGACCGCGTCCGCCGCCGAGTTGCTGCCTCTGGCCCTGCTGGCCCTGCTGGCCATGGGCCTGCCGCTGAACGTCGGCGGCTGGGGTCCCAGGGAGGGTGTCACGGCCTGGGCCTTCGGCGCGGCGGGGCTCGGTGCCAGTACGGGACTGGGCGTCGCCGTCGTCTACGGCGTGCTCAGCTTCGCGGCGGCGCTGCCGGGTGTCCTCGTGCTGATCGCCCGGTGGTACGGCGGGGCCCGGCGCTCCCGCGCGAACACGGTGCCTGCGGGGGCGGTTTCCTCGGGCACGTCCCCGGCGTCGGACGTTGCGGGGGCGGTTTCCTCGGGCACGTCCCCGGCGTCGGACCTTGCCGGGACGGCTCCCACCGTCACGTCCCCGGCGTCGGACCTTGCCGGGACGGCTCCCACCAGCACGTCCCCCGCGTCCGCCCCCGCCGCTCCGCACCCCCTCGTCGTACCCGCCCGGGCCTCCGGCACGGCACGCCCGCGCCGCGTCGTCGTACCGGCACCGGCCCCCGCGCGTGCCGTCCCGCACGGTGCCGCCCCGGCCCCCGCGCCCGGTGCGGGTCCCCTCCGCGGCCACCACGTCACTCCGGCGCCCTTTCCGCGCTCACCTCCCGCGCGGCCGGCGAGCGCGGCGCGTCACGGCCGGCGACGGCCGGCGGCCGCGTCCCCCGGGAGTTCCGCCGCCGAGGTGAGCAGGGAGAAATACGTGCCGAAGGATTCGACCAGCTCCGCCAGCATGGCTTTCCCTTTCTCCGCGGAAGCCAGTGACGGCCGCCCGACGACCCCGGACTCGGTATAGGCGGACATGCCGACGGTCAGCAGATGCCTGCGGTCGTCGGCGAGGAAATCGGTGGTCTCGTAACCGGGTCGTACCGACTCCGGATGCGTGTGCAGAAGGATGGAGGTCTCTATTTCCCCGGCGTGCATGTCGCTGAGGAGGGAGGTCTGCACACCCGCCCCCACACGCGCCGCCTCCCAGTCCTCCGCCGCGGGGAAAAGCGCCATTCGTGTGCCGCTGCCGACGGATTCCTGAACGACGTTTCCCAGGACGTAATTCCCGCCGTGTCCGTTGACCAGGACCAGGGCGTCGACGCCCGAACGCCGCAGCGATTCGGCGATGTCCCGCACTACCGCGTGCAGGGTCACGGAGGAGATGCTGACGGTCCCCGGCCAGGCGGCGTGCTCGTGGGAGCAGGAAATGGTCACCGGAGGAAGGAGGTGCACGGGATGGGCCTCGGCTATCCCGCGCGCTATGGCGCAGGCCACCAACGTGTCCGTGGCCAGCGGAAGATACGCGCCGTGCTGCTCGAAACTGCCGACCGGCAGAACGGCGACCTGGCGTGCGGCACCGTCCATGCGGTCGCGTACGTCCTGCGACGTGTCCGCCGGAGCGAGGGAGTTGCGCACCATTGCCGGGAACTCGCGCACCTGGGACGGCGGATTTCCGGGGGGCGTCGCGGAAATGTCCGTCGGCGAAATGTCCGTCGGCGCCGTCCCGGCCCCCGTCGGCTCGATGCCCGAAGTGCTCATGTCGTCCCGGCCTTTCGTCTCGTACCGCCAGCGCTGGCGCTTTAGCAGATAGGAACCAGATCATGACAGAGAACGTCGGCGTGCTCGGCGGACAGGCCCGGTCCACGGGTGTCACCCGAGTCGTGACCGCCCCGTTGCCCACCGTGTACGGCGATTTCCAGGCCGTCGGATACCTGGATCACCGCAGCGGGGAGGAACAGATGGTCCTGGTGCACGGGGACATCGGGGAGGAGCAGGTACTCACCCGGCTGCATTCGGAGTGCCTGACGGGTGACGCGTTCGGGTCCACGCACTGCGAGTGCGGCCCCCAACTCGTCAGGGCACTGCGGGAGATCGTCGCCGAGGGGCGCGGTGTTCTCGTCTACCTCCGGGGGCACGAGGGCCGGGGAATAGGCCTGCTGGGCAAGCTGCGGGCGATGAAGCTCCAGTCGGAGGGGCTGGACACGGTCGAGGCGAACCTCGCGCTCGGTCTTCCGGTGGACGCCCGCGACTACCGGGTGGCGGCGGACATGCTGCACGACCTCGGTGTGCGTTCGGTGCGGCTCCTGTCGAACAACCCGCGCAAACGCGAGGCCCTGCTGCGCAACGGCATCAAGGTCGCCGAGCAGGTCCCGCTGCTGATCGAGCCCTGCGAGGAGAACCTCGGCTACCTGCTCACCAAGCGCGAGCGCCTCGATCACGACCTGCCGCACCTGGACAAGGTCCCGGCGGAGGCGGTCTTCTGCGGTTCGGTGAAGAGCGCCGGCACCGAGGAGTGAGACGGGACGACGGAGGCCCGCCGCCGGGCGGGCCCCGGCCGCCCCCGGGCGCGCCTCAGTCCACGACCGCCTCGTGCGCCAGTCGCCGTACGTCGGGGAAGACCGTGTGCGAGCCCGTCGGCCGCAGCTGGGTGAGGAACTGCACGGTCAGGTCCCGGCGCGGGTCGACCCAGAACGTCGTACTGGCCACTCCGCTCCAGCCGTACGAGCCGAGGACGGCCGGAGCCGCGGTCACGGCCGGGTCGATCACGACCGAGACGCCGAGGCCGAAACCGAGCCCCGCGTTGCCCGGTTCGTCGTGCCCGGGGCTGCCGTGGGTGCGGATGTCGACGCCGCCGGGGAGCTGGTTGGAGGCCATCAGGTCCACGGTCTGCGGGGCCAGCAGCCGGACGCCGTCGAGTTCGCCGCGGCGGCGCAGGAACTCCATGAAGCGGTGGTAGTCGTGGGCGGTGGCGACCAGTCCGCCGCTGCCGGACAGCAGCCGCGGACGGCCGTGCAGGGGCAGCCCGGCGATCGGGGTGATGCCGCCCTCGCCGTCCTCGCCGTACAGCTCGGCGAGCCGGCCGGACTGCTCCCGCGTGACGTGGAACCCGGCGTCCGTCATCCCGAGCGGTCCGAAGATCCGCTCGGCGAGGAAGACGTCGAGATCCCGGCCCGACACCACCTCGACGACCCGGCCGAGGACGTTCGTGGCGACCGAGTAGTTCCACCGTGTGCCCGGCTCGAACTGCAGGGGCAGACGCGCGTACACCTCACAGGCCGTGGCGAGGTCGGCGCCCGCCGGCACGGACGACTCCAGACCGGCCTGCCGGTACAGCGCGTCGACGGGATGCCGGTGGTAGAAGCCGAAGGTCAGACCCGCGGTGTGGGTCAACAGGTGCCGGATCAGCAGAGGTCGCGCGGCCGGCCGGGTCCTGACGTCGGCTCCCGAACCCGCCACGTAGACCTGCGGGTCGGCGAAGGCGGGGAGATGGCGGGCGACGGGGTCGTCGAGGCCGATGCGTCCCTCTTCGAGGAGCATCAGGGCGGCGACCGAGGTGACGGGCTTGGTCATCGAGTACATCCGCCACAACGTGTCGGCGGTGACCGGGAGGTGCGCCGCCAGGTCGCGGTGCCCGTACGCCGTCAGGTGGGCGACGCGGCCGTGCCGGGACACGGAGACGAGGTAGCCGGGGAGCCGGCCCGCGTCGACCAGGCGCGCGAAGTGCTCGTCCAGCCGGACGAGCGCCTTGGGATCGAGCCCGGCCTCGCCCGGCTCGACCTCCTGCTCCAGGGTTCCCATGGCTCTCCTCCCGGCGGCGGCCCGAGGGACCGGCTCACCTCCATGGTCTCGTACCCGGCGGCCGGCGCGTCTACGGGGCTTCCCCCTGGTGCGGTAATTCCCCGGACCCGGGCAGGGGACGCGAGGGGGCGACGGCGGCCACGGCGCCGGCGGTCGCGTCCGGCCGTCCCGGCAGGGCACGGCCGAGCAGCATCCCGAGCGCCGAGACACAGGCGAGGACGGCCAGGGCGGGGCCCGTCTCGACGCCCGTGTGCGTGATCATCGTGGTAGCGACCGCCACTCCGACGGTCGGTCCGACGTTCATCGCCGTCTGCTGGAGTCCGCCCGCCACACCGGCCGAGCCTTCGGGCGCTTGGCGGACGACGACAGCCGTCGCGGTCACCATCACCGCCCCGAACCCGGCGCCCAGCAGCAGGAAACCGGCACCGATGTGCGCCGCGGTCGCCCCCTGGCCGAGCCGGGACAGCACGAGGATGCCGAGGGTGAGCAGCGTCATTCCGGTGACCGCCGTCCGCCGGGATCCGAAGCGCCGCATCAGCATCGCGGAGAGGGGCGCGCCGAGGATCATCATCACGGGTCCGGGAAGCGCCCGCAGGCTGCTCTGCAACGGGGTCAGGCCGAGGACGTCCTGAAGGAAGTACGTGCCGACGAACAGGGTTCCCAGCATCGCCGCCGACGCGGTGACCAGCATGCCGACCGCCGCGCCGATGGTCGCCGAGCCGCGGATCGCGGCGGGCAACAGCGGGCTCGCGGTGCGCCGTTCGTGGCGCACGAAGACGGTTCCCAGGACCAGGACGGCCAGCAGCCCCAGGACGGTGCCCTCGGGTCCGTTCGCCGCGGACGTGCCGACGAGCGTGTGCACCAGGCAGGCGAGTGCGGCGGCGAGCAGACAGGCGCCGGGCACGTCGAGCGGAGTGCGTGCCGGGGAGGGGCCGAGGGCCGTGGCCGTCCCCTTCTCGCCCACGGAAGCGCCGACCCCGGCCGCGAAAACGGGTGCCCGGGCGGGGTCGCGGACGACGAGCGCCAGCGCGCCCAGCACCAGCGCGGGTACGACGTTGAGGAAGAACACGGCGCGCCAGCCCAGTTGGGTGACCAGCACCCCGCCGACGACGGGGCCGGCCGCCGCCGCCACTCCGACGGCGCTGGTGCGCAGCGCGACCGGCATGCCGAGGCGGTCGGGCGGGAACGCGGCACGCAGCATCCCGAGGGTGGCCGGCTGGAGCAGCGCCCCGAAGACTCCCTGCGCCACCCGCAGCCCGATCACCCAGCCGATGCCCGAGGACAGGCCGATCCCCGCCGAGGCCGCGCCGAAGCCCAGCACTCCGGTGGCGAAGACCCGCTGGTGGCCGTAGCGGTCGCCGAGCCGGCCCGAGAACACCAGCAGGGAGGCCACCGCGATGAGATAGCCGGTGCTCGTCCACTGGACCTGGGCGAAGGAGGCGTGCAACTCCCGGCGGAGCGTGGGCTGGGCGACGGACAGCACGGTGCCGTCCAGGGCGACGATCGCGGCGCCGGCGACGCTGCTCGTCAGGGTGAGCAGGCGGTGCGGTGTCATCGGCCCGCCGTCCCGAGGTGCGCGTCGACCGCCGTACGCAGCAGGGGTACGACGTCGGCGGTGCCCGTGGCGAGTTGCAGGCTGCCCCAGCTCCACAGCTGGGCGATGCCGTGCAGGTTCGCCCACAGGGCGCCCGCGACGAGCGGCGCGTCGGCCTCCGGGCGCACCCGTCCGACCAGGTCCACCAGGACGCCGAAGAGGGGCAGGCTCGTCTCGCGCAGCCCCAACTCGTCGCTGCGCAGCAAGTCGTGACGGAACATCAGTTCGTACATGCCGGGGTTGGCGAGGGCGAAGTCCAGATAGACGCGGCCCAGTGTCAGGAGGCTGTCGCGCGGGTCGGCCGCTTCGTCGAGCGCCTCCACGGCCCGCGCTCCGAGGTCGGTGAAGCCCCGCCGCGCGATCGCGGACAGCAGGGTGAGGTGCGTCGGGAAATGGCGGCGCGGGGCGCCGTGGGAGACCCCCGCGCGCCGGGCGATCTCGCGCAGGGACAGCGCCTGCGCCCCTTCGGCGGTGACCAGGTCGACGCCGACCTGGATCAGACGGGCGCGCAGCCCTGGTTCCGGCTCATGCATGGACCCTGTCTACCAGGCGTAGTAGACAGTGTCTACGCGGACCGCTCCCGGATCGCGGAAAGGGCCACGCGCGGAATGCCCCCGGCGGGCCGTAGCGTTGACGACGGCATGACTCGCGAGGCGAACGACGGGACCGGCGCGGACGGCGCGCACCAGGCCGAGGAGAGCGGGCGGGCCCGGGAGGCGCAGGACGCACTGCTCACCCTGCTCTCGGAGTGCGACGGGGGAGTGCTGGTCACCCTCAAACGCGACGGCCGCCCCCAGCTGTCGAACGTGAACCACGCCTACTGCCCCGAGGAGCGGACCGTCCGCGTCTCGCTCACGGACGACCGAGCCAAGACCCGCAACCTGCGCCGGGATCCCCGCGCGTCGTACCACGTGACCAGCGACGACCGATGGGCGTACACGGTCGCCGAGGGCACGGCCGATCTCACGCCGGTCGCCCGCGACCCGCACGACGAGACCGTCGAGGAACTGGTCCGGCTCTACCGCGACGTCCGGGGCGAACACCCGGACTGGGACGACTACCGCGCCGCCATGGTCCGCGACCGCCGCCTCGTCCTACGGCTCCGGGTGGAGCGCGCGTACGGCATCCCGCGCGGGCGCTGACCCGTCGGCGAGGGGGCTCGGCCGGCCGTTCGCGGACGTCTCGTGGCCCTCGCCGGTCCTGGCCTCGATGGCGCGCAGGACGGCCACCATGTCCGATCCGCCGTGCCCGAGCGACACCGTCTCCTCGAACAGGGCGTGGCAGACGTCCAGAAGGGGCGACGCGAGGCCCGCCCGCCGCGCGGCTCCGGCGATCAGCCGGTTGTTCTTCAGGACGTCCAGTGCCGCCGCCTGCACCGTGAAGTCCTCGGTCAGCAGCTTGGGCGCCTTCATGCGCGAGACCCCGCTGGCCATCGGTCCCGCGTCCAGCACGTCAAGGAACAGCCGGTGGTCGAGGCCGTGCCGGTCCGCGAAGTGGAAGGCCTCGCCGAGCCCGGTCACGAGCGTGATCAGGAACAGGTTCACCGAGAGCTTCATCAGCAGCGCGTTCGGGACCGGACCGCAGTCGAACGTCTCGTGGCACATCGGGGCGAGGAGGGGGCGTACGGCCGCCGCGACCGCGTCGTCCCCGGCCAGCATCGCCACGAGCCGTCCGTCCTGCGCCGGCCCCCGGGAACCCGACACCGGCGCCTCCGCGTAGCGCCCGCCCGCCGCCCGGACGTCGGCCCCGAGGTCCCGTGAGTACTCGGGCGACGTCGTGCCCATGTGCACGAGGGTGCGCCCCGCGACGCGGACCGCGAAGTCGGGGGTGCCGCGGCCGAGGACCGCGTCGGTGGCCGCCTCGTCGGCCAGCATCAGGAACGTCACCCGGGCGCGGGCGAGGACCTCGGCGGCTGTGGCGGCGACGTCGGCGCCGGCGGCCCGCAGTGGTTCGGTCCGTGCGGCGGTGCGGTTCCAGACGATCAGGGGAGTGCCGGCCCGGGCCAGATTCAGCGCCATCGGCTGCCCCATGACTCCGAGGCCGAGGAAACCCACGTACACGACGCACCGCCGTCCCTGGCCCGCGCACCGGTGGGCCCCGCCGCTCACTGACTATGACGGCTGTCATAGTACTCCGCGCCATGACGGCTGTCATAGTGGAGGGGCGGGCCCTCCCCGCGGCCGCCGCGGCGCGGTCCGCGGCGGGTGCGTGCATGAGCCGCCCGGCCCCTCCGGTCGGGGCGACGCGGGCAGGACGGGAGTCGGACATGGCAGATCCCGAGCGGGCAGCGGATCCCGAGGGGGCAGCGGATTCCGGGCGGAGCGCGAGATCGGGGAGGGGGGCGGCTGCGGGGCGGGGGCCGCGCGAGCGGATGGTCTTCAGCGCCGCGCAGTTGATCCGGCGCCAGGGGGTCGCCGCGACCGGCATGCGCGACGTCGCCGTGCACGCGGGGGCGCCCCGTGGTTCGCTCCAGCACTACTTCCCCGGCGGCAAGGAGCAGTTGGTCAACGAGGCGGTGGACTGGGCCGGCCGTTACGCGGGCAGGCGCGTGGCCCGCTTCCTCGCCGAACTGGACGAGCCGAGGCCGAGCGGACTGTTCACCGCGATGGTGCGGCAGTGGACCGACGAGTACGGCTCGCTCGGGTTCGCGTCGGGCTGCCCGGTCGCCGCCGCGACGGTGGACTGCGCGGAGTCCACCGAGTCCACCCGGGCCGCTGCCGCCGCCGCGTTCGCCTGCTGGAACCGGCCGGTGGCACGGGCGTTGACGGACATGGGCGTCCCGCCCGAACGTGCCGAACCCCTCGCGACGCTCATGATCAGTGCCCTGGAGGGCGCGCTCCTGATCGCCAGGACCGAACGGGACGTACGCGCTCTGACGACCGTGGCCCGTGAACTGGGCCCGCTCCTGGACGCCGCCGCCGACCGCGCCGGCTGACCCGGAAGCCGCACGCGAGGCGGGAGTTCCGGGCGCCGGGACGCCGGCCCGGGCGGGCGCGGCCGAGGACCCCCGGCGGCGCCCGCCCGGGTGCGCGACGGACTTCGCGCACACCGGCCGTCCCTGAACCCGGCCGGTGTGCGTGAAGTCGAACTCTACGGTGCCGGGCGCACGATGTCCGCCCGGCACCGTCGCCCGACCGGCCCGGGGCTCCGCCTCACGGCGCCGACGGAGCGTCCGGGTGACTGGCCGGACCCGTTCCGGCGGATTGGGTCGGCGGCCGGCCGGAAGTGGTCCGCGGTCGTCCGCGGCGCGTACGGGTGCCGACGGCTGAGCGCACGGCAGGACGGCGGCCGACTGCGTACGCCGGAGAGGTTCCGCTCCGCCCGGGCGGGCGGAGCGGAACCTCTTTGGGGGTGCGGCGACTTCTACGGCGACTTCTGCGCGACTTCCGCAGCAGCTTCCGCGGCGATGCGGAAGCTAGTGGACCGGCACAGCGGTTGCCGGGCTGTTCCACTCGGCGATCACCGGACGCTCATGCTCGGTGGAGAGCCGGCCCACCGTTCCGGTCGCGAGCTGGAACAGCCGGCCCTCCGCCGCGGACAGGCCCAGGTAGCGGGCGGTCAGCGCGCGCAGGAAGTGCCCGTGCGCGACCAGGACCACGTCCCCGCCGTCGAGCGCCGGCGCCACCCGGGACAGCACACGGTCGGCGCGCCGTCCCACCTCGTCCGGGGACTCGCCCGGATGGCCGTCCGGTCCGGCGGGCACCCCGTCGTCCCACAGGAACCAGTCGGGCCGGGTCCGGTGGATGTCGACGGTCGTGACGCCCTCGTACGCGCCGTAGTCCCACTCGCGCAGATCGGGCTCCCGTACGGCACCGGCCAGGCCCGCGATCTCCGCGGTGCGGACCGCGCGGGCCAGGGGGCTGGTGAGCACCAGGGCGAAGGTGCGGCCGGCGAGCAGCGGGGCGAGCGACCTGGCCTGCTCCTCACCCCGCCGGGTAAGGGGCAGGTCGGTCCAGCTGGTGTGCTGTCCCGAGGCGCTCCACTCCGTCTCGCCGTGACGGACCAGCAGGAGGTCGCCCATGACGCCTACTTCGCCGATTCGACGGCGTGGCCGCCGAACTGGTTGCGCAGTGCCGCGATCATCTTCATCTGCGGGGAGTCGTCCTGCCGGGACGCGAAGCGGGCGAAGAGCGACGCGGTGATCGCCGGCAGCGGCACCGCGTTGTCGATGGCCGCCTCGACGGTCCAGCGGCCCTCGCCGGAGTCCTCGGCGTAGCCGCGCAGCTTGCCGAGGTGCTCGTCGTCGTCCAGGGCGTTGACGGCGAGGTCGAGCAGCCAGGAACGGATGACCGTGCCCTCCTGCCAGGACCGGAAGACCTCGCGCACGTCGGTGACGGAGTCGACCTTCTCCAGCAGTTCCCAGCCCTCGGCGTAGGCCTGCATCATCGCGTACTCGATGCCGTTGTGGACCATCTTGGAGAAGTGGCCGGCGCCGACCTTGCCCGCGTGCACGAAGCCGAAGTCGCCCTCGGGCTTGAGGGCGTCGAAGACCGGCTGCACCTTCGCCACGTTCTCCGCGTCGCCGCCGACCATCAGGGCGTAGCCGTTCTCCAGGCCCCAGACGCCGCCCGAGACACCCGCGTCGACGAAGCCGATGCCCTTGGCCGCCAGCTCTCCCGCGTGCTTCTCGTCGTCGGTCCAGCGGGAGTTGCCGCCGTCCACGATGGTGTCGCCGGGCTCCAGCAGGTCGCCGAGCTCGTCGATGACGGACTGGGTCGGGCCGCCCGCGGGGACCATCACCCACACCACGCGGGGACCTTCGAGCTTCTCGACGAGTTCGCCGAGGCTGCTCACGTCGGAGACGTCGGGATTGCGGTCGTAGCCGATGACGGTGTGGCCCGCGCGGCGTATCCGCTCGCGCATGTTGCCGCCCATCCTGCCGAGGCCGATGAGACCGAGCTGCATCGTGGTCATGTCAGTTCACTTCTTCCGGAGAGTGCGGTAAGCGGCCACGAGGGCAGCGGTGGAGGGGTCGAGACCGGGCACGTCGGTGCCGTCGGTGAGGGCGGGTTCGACGCGCTTGGCGAGGACCTTGCCGAGCTCGACGCCCCACTGGTCGAAGGAGTCGATGTTCCAGACCGCGCCCTGGACGAACACCTTGTG